>NZ_QRDZ01000002.1 GCF_003386235.1 Cohnella phaseoli | reverse complement strand
GTATAAGCGGCTTTCAAAAGCTACGATTGGATGCATACGGAAAATTTTCATTCCAGGGGGTGGCAACGCTCTTTGTTGTCATGGATGTTTTTCGACTAACTTTCCTCGCGGAGGTCTCTTCGTAGGGCATAAACTCAAATGGGCAATAGGGCGGCAGTAACTAGTTCGATCATTCAAAAACTAAAAACGGCGGAGCAGGGAGAATCTCCTTGTTCCGCCATTCTTTTGTATGATCATAGCAAACTATTCTGTTTGTCGTTCTTCAAAGCCTCGCTCTTCAAACGGCGCTTGTCAGGGAAAAGGTGCTGCAAGGCAGACGCCGCTCCAGCGATTGGCCGAGCACGTGCGCGAATGCCGGCTCTCCGACGGTCGGGATAACCCATACCGGCATATCCGACAGCTTCGAGCCGGGAAGGCGATATTCGCTGGACGGCGGAAGCGGCAGTGGGATTGCGGCGCTCCGCTCAGGAACGATTGCGAGCCGGATTTGGCCGTGTACCTGGAACTGGTGGCTGAAGCCGGTCGAGACGACGGCCGTCCAACGGATCGCTTCGATTCTTTCCACCGCGAACCAGATATTTTTGCCTTGCTCGTCGGTTAACCGGATGCGGTCCAGGCTCAGATTTCTTTCGCTCAATTGGCACATGGCAGACTCGAAAGCTTTTGCTTTACTGGCGGCTTTGATCCGCAGCGCGAACACGACATTCAAAACGGCAGGCTCCAAATACGTGTGTCTCATCATTTTTACGGCTTCTTGCTCCTTCTGCAAATGAATTTTCATAACGATTTTCATCATACAGAGTTATCGAAGAAAAGGATGTTGGATCGTCGGGGGAAAAGAGTACTATTTTGCTCGAATGAAGACGGAAAGGATCGATTGGAGGAAAAAGCGGCTCGATCCTTAGCTTTCGCCTACTTCGATAAAGCTTCTCTAAGCACATGCTCGACTTTGCTCAGATGCGCGGAGACAAGCTCGGTCGCCCGCTGCTTGTCGCCTTTTTCGATCGCTTCGAAGATGGAGCGATGCTCGTCCAGCAGGCGCGAGGCGGTCGCCTTCTCCCGATAAAACCACAGCTCGCGCGTCTGACGGATCGATCCGGCGAAGCGGTCGGACAGCGATTCCATCAGTTGTACGAACAAGGAGTTGCCGGATGCAGCCGCGATCGCCATATGGAATTCCGCGTCGGCGCGCTCGCCTTCGGCCGTGTCGTTGCGCTCGAGGCACGATTCCATCGTCTCGATCAGCTTGCGCAGCTTGGCCACGTCTGCGGACGTCCGTCTTTCCGCGGCCAGCGAAGCCGCTCCGATCTCCAGCGTGCGGCGAACCTCAAGCAGCTCGATCAGCGAATCGGCTCCTTGAAACAGCCGTTCCGCTCCGCTTTTCGTTTCGTTCGGAAGCTCCTCCTTAACGAATGTGCCGCCCCCGTGTCTTACGTCCAGCCAGCCCATCGCCTTAAGCGCGCTGGCCGCCTCCCTTATCGTGGATCGGCCGACGCCGTAAGCCTCCGCCAGCTCGACCACCGAAGGAAGGCGCAGCCCCGGCTGCCACTCTCCTTCTCGAATGCGGCGCAAAATATCCTCTGCAACCAGTTCATGCCCCTTGGGCGTTTCTATTTTCATCTGCCGCATGCTCAAGTCTCCTCTATCGCCGCAAATTGATCTCTCTTGGATATGGGATGATCGGGCCACGGTCTCGCCCAACGAAACTTCAATGCTCTACAGTCTATACAATACTACAAAATTGAAATATAATGAACACAAAGTCATCAGATGACCTGACTAATTTTCGATCATTTAAGGAGGATTCCCGCATGCTGGATGCTGCCGTTACCCGACGTTTGAGGCAGATCGTAGGGGACCAACATTTCAAAGACGACCGGCAATCGCTCGTAGCCCACTCCTACGACGGAACGCCGATGCTGCAAAGCTTGCCCGACGGCGTCATTTATCCCGAAAGCACGAAGCAAGTGTCCGAAATTATGAAGGTGCTGGCCGAATATCGCATTCCCATCGTCTCTCGGGGATCCGGCTCCAATTTGTGCGGAGGCACAGTGCCCGTTGAAGGCGGAATCGTCATGGTTATGCACCGGATGAACCGCATTCTGGAAGTCGACATGGAAAATTTGACGGCGACTGCGCAGACGGGCATCATTACGGCGGAATTTACCGCGCATATCGAATCGCTCGGACTGTTCTACCCGCCCGATCCGAGCAGCATGAAAATTTCGACGCTCGGCGGCAATATCGCCGAATGCTCGGGAGGGCTGCGCGGACTAAAATACGGGACGACCAAGGATTACGTCATCGGACTGGAAGCGGTGCTCGCTAACGGCGAGATCATCCGCACCGGAGGCAAGTTGATGAAGGACGTCGCCGGCTACGATCTGACCAAGCTGCTCGTCGGCTCGGAAGGCACGCTGGCGATCATTACCGAAGCGACGCTGAAGCTTGTCCCGCCGCCGAAAAGCAAAAAAACGATGCTGGCGATGTACAAGGACCTGTACGGAGCGGCAAGAACGGTGTCCCGAATCATCGAGGCGAAGATCATCCCCGCGACGCTGGAGTTTATGGACAATCCGACGATTCGCGTCGTCGACGATTTCGCCAAGCTGGGACTGCCGAGAGATATGGAAGCGATATTGCTGATCGAACAGGACGGAGATCCGGAGGCAGTGGAACGCGACATCGATCTGATCAGGGAAATTTGCGTATCGGAGCAGGCGGACCGGCTTGAAGTGGCGGAGACGAGGGAGCAGGCGGAGAAGCTGCTGACGGCGCGCCGCAGCGCCTTCACCGCGCTCGCGCGACTTCGGCCAACGACGATATTGGAGGACGCGACCGTACCGCGCTCGCGCATCGCCGACATGGTGCTGCGAATCAACGATATCGCCCGCAAATACAATGTTTCGATCGCCACGTTCGGCCATGCCGGAGACGGCAATCTGCACCCTACGGCGACGACGGACGCCAGGGATCAGGAAGAGGTTCATCGCGTGGAGCAGGCGTTCGAGGAAATTTTCGAGGCGGCGATCGATCTGGGCGGCACGATTACCGGCGAGCACGGCGTCGGGCTGGTCAAGGCGCCGTTCCTGGAATGGAAGATCGGCAGTGCGGGCATCGAGGTTATGAAAGGCATCAAGCGGGCGTTCGATCCGGACAATCTGCTCAATCCGGGCAAAATTTTCGCCAAGGAAACGAGAAAAAGGGTGGTCATTCAGCATGGCTAATCCAGGCGCATCTACGACAATTAAGCGGAAGCCGGACATTCAGCATGCCAACCCGATGGCGCAGACGCTGCTCGCCAAGCTGGATTACGACCAACTGACGAACTGCATGCGCTGCGGGTTCTGTCTGCCCGCCTGTCCGACGTTCCGGGAGACCGGACTGGAGCCGGAATCGCCGCGCGGCCGCATCGCGCTCATGAAAGCGGTGGCCGACGGACTGATGGACCCCGATCAGGCGTTCCAGGACCAGATGAACCACTGCCTCGGCTGCCGGGCCTGCGAGCCGGCGTGTCCGGCGGACGTGAAATACGGCCAACTGATCGAACAGGCCCGCGACGCGATCGAGGACCATGCCGAACACAGCGCGCCGATCAAAGGCATTCGCAAGCTGATGTTCAAAGGCGTGTTCCCTCATCAGAACAGGCTCAAGTGGTTGGGGCGATCGCTTGCACTCTATCAGAAGTCCGGCCTGCGCAAGATCGCCCGGGGAACCGGCATCATGAAGCTGTTTCCGAAGCATCTGCGCGAGATGGAGCAAATTTTGCCCGACGCCACCGGCAAAGGCGTCGTCGAGCGGCTCGGCACAGTCTATCCGGCGAAGGGGGAGAAGGTCGCTCGCGTTGCGCTGTTCCGCGGCTGCATTATGGACGTCATGTTCGCGGACACGAACGTCAATACGGTTAAGCTGCTGTCCGAGGCCGGCTTCGAGGTCGTGATCCCCGAGACTCAGGTGTGCTGCGGCGCTCTTCATGCCCATAGCGGCGAGATGGATCAAGCGAGAGATTTGGCCCGCGTCAACGTCAAGGCGTTTCGCGAGGCGGGCGTCGAGTACATCGTCTCCAATGCCGGCGGGTGCGGAGCTCTGCTCGTCGAATACGATCATCTGCTAAGCGGAGACCCGGAATATCGCGAGCTTGGCGAATGGTTCGCTCCGCGCGTCGTCGACGTCAGCAAGCTGCTTGTGGAGAAAGGCCGCATTCCCGAGTTTGCCGAAGCGGATGCCGCCGCGGCCGCGGCTCCGGTGACGATCACCTACCAGGACTCTTGTCATCTGCGCAACGTCATGAAGAGCTCGACTGCGCCGAGAGAACTGATGAACCAAGTGACGGGCGCCCATTTCTGCGAGATGAAGGATTCGGACCGCTGCTGCGGCTCGGCGGGCATCTACAACGTTACCCAGCCGGAGATGGCGGGGCAAATTCTCGAGCATAAAATGGAGCACGCCAATGCGACGAACGCCCGTTACCTGTTGACGAGCAATCCGGGCTGCCTGCTGCAGATGAAACACGGAATCGAGAAGCACGGCGCGAAAGACCGGATGGAAGCGATGCATATCGTAGACTATCTGTATGAAAGGATCGGGGAAAAGGACGGCCGTTAACGGGGTGTTCCGAGGAATTTCCCGTCGTGATCGCCGTTCCCTCGTTTAACGATAGGACCGCCTGAATTCGGAAGGCGTCATTCCGTACTGGCGGACGAATAGCCGCGCGAAATACGTATTGCTCCCGTATCCGACCCGTTCGGAGATGCCGTCGATCGATTCGTCCGTCGCCATCAATAGCCTTTGGGCATTGCGAAGCCTGACCTGCTTGACATAGTCGAGAGGGGTCAGGCCGTATGTCGTTTTCATGCATCTGGCAACGTATGCAGGGTGAAAATTAAGCGCCTTGCCGATTGCGGCGGCCGTCAGCGGCAGCGAATAATGCTCCTCGATCCAATTCGCGGCGTTGGCGGCTACTCGCTGCGCTTGCAATGGCGATTGATCCTCAAGGCCGGCCGGCTCGAAAAGCATCAGCATCTCTTGAAACGCGTGCTGTCGGCGCAGCGTTCTGCGCAGTTTTTCCCCCCGATGCTGCAGCTCGTCGATTTCCGTTAAGGTCTCGATCGTATGCTGCAGGGTGCGAACCGTTCCTTTCTGCGGGAGGGCGAGCAGCGCGCGTTCTTCCGCCGGCAGGCGCTTCGGCATCTCGTCGTGCCATTCCCCCGCCGCGCGAAAATGCACCCAGCCGAACTCGGTTCGCTCCTCGCAGACATCGGCTCCGTAATGGTACAGATCGGGCCGCAAAATCAAATATTCGCCTGCCTCCACGGTCCAGACGGACGATTCCTCTCCCATATATAGACGCCCCCGAAATACGACGATCAGATCGAAGCAATCGAGATTTCTTCTGGACAGATGACGTTCTCCGACTTCGAGCGCGGCAAATCCCGAATGCAGAACATAGGGGAAAGGCGGCGCGGGGAAAATCAGCATGGCCATGCCTCCTTGCGGCAATTGGTTCAAATCGTACGAATGAACGTCCGTTCTCGATCTTACTTCACGATTATATATGCTGTAGCGTTAAGAGTGAAGAAGCGCATGCGCAACCCGCCGAGGAGGACGAGAGGATGAGCTTAACCGCAGTTACAATGAAACACGTCAAATTGACCGGAGGCCCGCTGAAAGAAGCAATGGATTTGAATGCGGAGGTATTGCTGCTGCTGGAGCCCGACAAGCTGCTGTCCCGCTTTCGCGAATACGCGGGCTTGACTCCGAAAGCGCCGATCTACGAGAAGGGCTGGGAGAACGCAGGCGTTGCCGGTCACTCGTTAGGTCATTATCTGTCCGCTTGTTCGATGATGGCGGCGTCGGGAGACGAGAGATTTAAGCCAATCGTCGACTACATCGTGGAAGAACTGGCGGAATGTCAGAACGCGCACGGGGACGGATTCCTATCGGCAATCCCTCGCGGTAAAAAGATTTTCCAGGAAGTGAAGTCCGGCGACATCCGCACGCTGGGCTTCGATTTGAACGGCGGTTGGGCGCCGCTCTATACGATGCACAAGCTGTATGCAGGCTTGCGCGACGCCTATCGGCTAACAGGCAACGGGCAAGCGCTGGTTGTCGAGGAGAAGCTGGGAAGGTGGCTGGTCGACGTCTTCGCGGCTTTGAACGACGAACAGATGCAGCTTGTGCTGCGATGCGAATACGGCGGCATTAACGAGGTGCTGGCGGATTTGGCCGCGGACACGGGAGACGCCGTCTTCGGCGAGCTTGCCGACAGGATGTATCACAGGCTGCTGCTCGATCCGCTCACGGAAGGACGCGACGAGCTGAGCGGCTTTCACGCCAATACGCAAATTCCGAAAATTATCGGCGCCGCGCGGCAGTTCGAGATCGCCGGAGAACCGAAATACAAACGGATAGCCGAGCATTTCTGGGATTTTGTCGTACACGATCATTCTTATGTCATCGGCGGCAACAGCCTGAACGAGCACTTCGGCGACCCGGGGCAGCTTAATCTGTGCTTGTCCGAAGGCACCTGCGAAACGTGCAACACCTACAACATGCTAAAGCTGACCAAGCATTTGTTCGGCTGGCACGCATTGGCGGAACAGGCCGATTACTATGAGAAAGCGATGTACAACCATATTCTTGCTTCCCAGCATAAGCAGGACGGCCGCGTCGTGTACTGTCTCTCTCTGGAAATGGGCGGGCATAAGCGGTTCCAGACGCTGCTTGAGGATTTTACCTGCTGCTACGGCACGGGAATGGAGAACCACGCCTCTTACGGCGGAGGCATATATTACGAAGGAGAAAATGATCTGTTCGTTGCGCAATATGCGCCTTCCGAGCTGCATTGGGAGCGTCATGGAGCTACAATCGTTCAGGAAACGGCGTATCCGCTGGACGGCCGCATCCGTCTTACCGTACGCGCAGCTGCCGATGCGGAGTTTACGCTGCACGTCCGCTACCCGTATTGGGCGTCGCAAGGCATCTCCATTCGCATAAACGGAAATGAGGAAGCGGTGTCGGGGCGCCAACCTTCAAGCTTTGTGCCGCTGCGCAGAAAATGGAAGGACGGCGACTGCGTGGAAATCGAGCTGCCGATGTCTATCCGTACGGAAGCGATGCCCGATAATGCGAGCAGAATCGCTCTATTGCGCGGACCGCTCGTATTAGCGGGAGATTTGGGCGAGCTTGCGGCGGATGCGGGCGCGCCGACGACCGTTCTCATCAAGCAAGGGGAGAACGAGCTGCTGCAAAGCTTTCAAGAGCTGGCGGACGAACCGGGAGTTTATCGGCTGACGGGCGCGAATGAGGAGGGGGATGTCCGGCTCGTTCCGTTCTATCGGCTGTACGATCGGCGTTATACGGTTTATTGGGACCTGTTCACTCCCGAACAGTGGGATCAGGAGAAGCGGCGGTACATCGAAGCGCTTGCCACGAATCGGAAATGGGATCATCGTACGGTCGTATTCATTCAACCGGGAGAAATGCAGCCGGAGCGCGATTACGAATTCCAGGGCGAAAATAGCCATGTTGGAGAAATGTTCGGACGAAAGTTCAGGGAAGCGTGGCTGAACGGCTGGTTTTCGTGCCGAATTGACGTTCTGCCCGACGAGCCGGCCGAGCTGGTTCTCACCTTGGCGACGATCGTCGAGCCTGTCAACCGCTACGATGTGCTGCTGGACGGTCGCGCGCTCGGAGAGCCGATCGAGACGCTTGAGGACGAGGTCAACCGCTTCGTACAGGTGCGTTATCCGATTCCTGCGGAATGGACGGCAGGCAAGAGCCGCATGACTTTACGCTTCCAATCCAGGACGGACCGCAAAATCGCCAGAGTGTTCGGCATTCGCGTACTGCGCCCGGAAAACTAAATATTGCTGTTATCGCCGGCCGATTGCTCATCGCCGGCGATTTTTGCGTGCGATTCGGCTTATCCTTAATTTTTGACCGGAATCTCATCAGTTTTTGAATAGCTGCCGCGAACTCCTCCGACTATGATTCGAATAACAGCGAAAGGAGGAGTACAAATGAATCAGCTTCATACGAAAGCGGCAATTCAAGCGCGGCAAACGATCTGGCGAGTCGAGGAGGGATCGCGCGGCCTTCTATTGGCGTGTTATAGAGCGCTTGACGACGAGGCGGAGGAACGGCTCGGATTTCAGCCTGAGCCGCTGAGCTTATGGATCAAACGGCAGGACGGCACGGCTGCGGAATTGACGGGAGGCTACGACAGAGCCGAAGCGGCGGACGGCTGTTTGCGGCTGAGCGGCACGCTGTGTTCGGATTCAGGTGCAACGTTCCGCATCGAGGATACGATCTTGCCTTTCTCCCGCGACCCGGACGGGTTGTCCTTTGAATGGAGCCGGGAGGTGCATGTGGAAACGGCGGGAGAGGATGCGGAAGGCTTTACGTCCCGGCTTTCTTTCTATCCTCAATCGGAGCAGTCGCTGCACGAATACGACGCGTTCGCGCCGGGCGTATGGTACGGGGGCGGAGGCAACGTCGTGGGCGGCGCCATTGCGAGCAATTACGGACATTGCGACATTCATATCCGCGAAATGCGGCTGCCGCTGCCGCTCCTGATGCTCAGGGATAAGCATACCGGGGCTACGGTCTCCATCAGTCGCGCCGGTGGCCAACCGTCTTCGGGAGCCGACGAGACCGACCCGGAGTGGCTCGTGGACGAATCGGTCCGCTTCGGCAGCTTTGGCGTGCATAGACCGACCCCCGAGGGACGGGTGAGGCTCGACTACTTGTACCCCGGGTGGGAGGGGGAGATCAATTACGTCTCCCGCAGCGTGCCGTGGGTACGGAGAAGCCATCCGGTTCGCGCCGGTTTCTCCCACCGTTTTTCCATCGTCATTCGCTTCGACGACGGAGCGTCCACATTCTCCGAAGCGATCACGCGGGAATGGCGATCCGTATTCGCCCGATTCCGCCCGCAGGTCGAACGGCTCGACGTTCAAGCCCTATACGACAACGGACTCAAGCTGCTCGGCGATTATTGCCAAGATTATAATGGAGTCGTCGGCCTGCCGTTCAAAACCTCGCTGCCGGACGGAGAAATTACCGGCAACGCGATGGTAATGGGCTTCGTCGGCCAGCAGTTGCCGGCGGCTTACCAGATGATCCGCCATGGGCTCCGTTCAAGCGATCAAACCTTGGTCGATCAAGGAAGCGCAATCGTCGATTTCTGGGTTAACCGGTCAATGACGGATTGCGGCCTGCCGAAAACTTGGTATGAGCCGTATTGGGAAGAAACCGGCATTTTCACGAACCGCGACGTCGATCTCAGGACGATGTCGGACGGCATGGAAGGCGCGCTCGATGCCTACAACGTCCTGGCGGACGCGGGCGAGCGGCGCGACGCTTGGCTAGGCTTCGCCGTTCGCTTTGGCGACTTCTTGGCGGACAACCAGAACGAGGACGGCAGCTACTTCCGGTTGTACGATCTGGAAGGCAAGCCGGCGCACGAAGGAAAGTTCAATACGTCCAACCCGATCCGCTTCCTGCTTCGTCTGCATCGCGTAACGGGAGACGAGCGTTATTTGGCGGCGGCGGTCGCTGCTGGAGAGTTTTGCTACGAGCATGTTTACGCCAAGTTCCAGTACGTGGGCGGGACGTCGGATAACGACAACACGGTGGATAAGGAAGCGGGCACGATGGCGATGAACGCGTTCCTCGCCTTATACGAGGCGACCGGGGAATCGAGATGGCTGGAAGCGTTCCGAGCCGCGGCGGACTACACGGAGACATGGGTATTCGCCTGGTCGTATCCGGTCGCCGCCGACCGCCAATCCGGAACGCCGCTGACCGACGGCCTGATCGGCAGAAGTCTGGTCGCGACCGGCCATTCCTACGTCGATATGTACATGGCGTACAAGCCGGCGCAGTATTATCGGCTGTACCTGTTCACGGGAGACGAGCATTATTTGCAGGTGGCGCTGCTGCTGCAGCATAACGCCAACCGGCCTGCGGACTGGGACGGCGGCAAGGGCTACTCGCATCGGGGCTTTATCGAAGAAGGGGCCGGCGTCGCCGAAATGGTCTACCGTCCGATCGGCGTCTGGCTGACCTGGTGCACGATAGCGCAGCTTGAGCCGCTGTCCGAGCTGGAGGAGCGCTTCGGCCGGCTTGCGATCGACGAGATCGAGCGATTGCCGCTCGCGGAGCGAATTCGCTTAAATTCTATAAATTTTTGACTAAGTGACCATGAATTTATGAAATGTCCGTTCTTGGCCGCTCCGTTATGATGAATTCAAGCGAAAGTTCAAAAAGTCCGATTTTCAGCACCGAGGCTGGTCGTTCGCCTTCGGCGAACTGCTCGCCCATGCATCCTGGAAGGTTGGATGAAGACAGGGAATGAGGAGCGGAGCGTAGTAGAAGCTACGTGAGCACCGGAAGGACCGGCTGAATTCAAGATTCGATGTCGAGTATGCTTCAAGGGATACTTCGTGATCAAAATTGGACTTTTGAACAACCTCTGTAAGCGATCGGCCGACACGGCCGGAAGACAACAAGAAGCAAGGAGCAATCGGCATGGAGCGACAGCATTATCCAAGGCCCCAATTCGTGCGGGCGGACTGGATGAATTTGAACGGGAAGTGGGATTTCGAATTCGACGACGCCCGCATAGGCTTGCGGGAGCGCTGGCAGGAAGGGGAGCGGCCGTTCGCCTTAGAGATCAACGTTCCTTTCTGTTATGAGAGCAAGCTTAGCGGCATCGCGTCTCAGGAGCGTCACGACGTTGTCTGGTATCGAAGGACATTTCGGCTGGCCGACGCTTTTGCCGGACGCCATACGCTGCTGCATTTCGGAGCTGTCGATTATCGCGCGACGGTATGGGTGAACGGACGCAAAGTCGCCGAGCACGAAGGCGGGCATACCCCGTTCAGCGCGGACATCACGAACGAACTGATCGACGGGGATAACCTGCTTGTCGTGCGGGCCGAGGACGATTCACGCGACATCTCGCTGCCGCGAGGCAAGCAGTATTGGAAGTACAAATCGGAATCGATTTTCTATACGCGGACGACGGGCATCTGGCAGACCGTCTGGTTGGAGCCGGTATCCGGCACGAGGCTGGACCGTGTGCTGCTTACGCCCGACATTGTGACGAACACGGTCGAGCTGAGAGCGTTCGCGAGCGGCTTGGAGACGGCAGAGGGACAAGTCGAGCTGAAGGCGACGGCCCGGTTCGACGGACAGACGGTGGCGGAACAAACGTTTCGTATCGGCAAGTCGATCGAAACGTACACGCTCAGCCTGAACGACTTCAATTACCACGACAGCCCTTGGCGACGCTGGTGGACGCCGGAGCATCCGAACTTGTACGATCTGACGCTGTCGCTAACGGTGGACGGCGTAGAGACGGATCGCGCGGAAAGCTACTTCGGCATGCGCAAGATTTCCGTCGACAATGGCAAGCTCTGCCTCAACCACCGGCCTTATTTTATGAAGCTCGTGTTGGACCAGGGTTATTTTCCGGACGGACTGCTCACCGCCCCAACGGACGAAGCGCTTAAGCGGGACGTGGAATATACGAAGGCGATGGGCTTTAACGGAGCGCGCAAGCACCAGAAGCTGGAGGACCCGCTGTATCTCTACTGGTGCGATAAGCTCGGCTTGCTCGTCTGGGGAGAAGCGGCGAACGCCTACGAGATGAACGAAACTTACATCCGCAGGTTTACCGCCGAATGGCAGGAGTCGATCGCGCGGGATTACAACCATCCTTGTATCGTCGCCTGGGTGCCGCTGAACGAGAGCTGGGGCGTGCCAAACATTTTGGACGATGCGAAGGAGCGGCATCACGCGCTTGCCATGTATCATTTGGTCAAATCGCTGGATCGCACGCGGCTGGTCGTGTCGAACGACGGCTGGGAGCAGATGCGCACCGACCTGCTGACGATTCACGACTACGAATGGCAGGAAAGCGTGCTGGAGCAGCGGTACTCCGACACTGCCACAGCCGTCGCCTCCCGTCCTGCGGGGCGCTGTCTGCTCGTCGGGGATACCGTATACGAAGATCAGCCGATTCTCGTCTCCGAGTTCGGAGGCATCGCGTTCAAGATGAGCGACTGGGAAGGCTGGGGATATTCGGGCGCGGAAAACGCGGACGATTTCCTCGCGAAGCTTGAAGCCGTCGTCAGACCGCTGCTGCACTCTCCGGTCGTTCAGGGCTTCTGCTACACGCAATTGACGGACGTCGAGCAGGAGATCAACGGCTTGCTCACCTACGATCGCCGTCCTAAAGCGGATTTGGATAAGATCAAGGCCGTGATGTCCGGTCAATTCGGGAAAGGCTCGTAAGCTCGCTTGGAGCCTGCCAAGGAGGGATACACCGCTATGAATCAACCAGCAGCTCAAGCGGGCGACAAGCGTCAAGTCCGAAGCCGACCCGCCGACTGGAGCCGTTTCAGAAGCGTGAAGCTGCCGCTGATGCTGATGACCGTTCCATTTTTCCTGCTCGTATTAGTATTTGCTTATGTTCCGATATTTGGATGGGTTATGGCCTTTCAGGACTACTTTCCCGGCAAAGGCATGCTATCGCAGTCGTTCGTCGGCTTTAAGCACTTCGAGAGAATGTTCGCGGACGACGAGTTTTATCGCGCGCTGCGCAATACGCTCGTACTTAGTTTCCTCGGTCTGCTCGTTTCACCCGCGCCTATGGCGCTGGCGCTGTTGCTGAACGAGGTTCGCAGAAAGTGGTTCCGCAAGACGATTCAGATTATAACGTCGTTCCCGAACTTCATTTCGTGGATTATCGTTTTCTCCGTTTTCTTCGCATTCTTCTCCGTGGAAGATGGCGTCATCAACAAGCTGTTTCTGGAGCTGGGCATTTGGAAAACGCCGAGCAACATTCTCGCCGATCCGAGCGCGGCCTGGGTTTTCCAGACGCTGGTCGGCATGTGGAAGGGGCTCGGCTGGGGAGCGATCATCTATTTGGCTGCATTGGCCGGCATCGACCAGGAGCTGTACGAGGCCGCCCGCGTCGACGGAGCGAACCGCTTCCGGGAAGCTTGGCACATCTCGCTTCCGGGCATGCTTCCGACGTTTGTCGTACTGTTCATATTGGGAATCGGCGGCATGCTAAGCGGCGGCGGATTCGAACAGATGTTTACGTTCAGCAACCCGATGGTCGTCGAGAAGCTGGACAACCTGGACACCTACGTCTATCGGACGGGATTGCAAGGCATCGCCTTCTCGTACGCAACGGCGGTCGGGCTGGCCAAATCGCTCGTCAGCATTTTGCTGCTGCTGGGCGCGAACGCGATCAGCAAACGTATCAACGGCAGCTCGGTGCTGTAGGCGCGGAAAGGATGGGATGACATGAGCTCGCTCTCGGAAAAAACATTTTCGGTACTCAATTACGTTTTTCTAGCGATACTAGGGATATTATGCTTTTACCCGTTCTACTTTATCATCGTATATTCGTTCTCCGATCCGAAGGCAGTGCTGAGCAGTCCCGGCTATTTGTTTCCGAAAGGATTCACGCTGGTCAATTACGAGACGATTTTTACTCAGAACGACGTGCTTCGTCCCTTCTTCGTCTCGGTAGCCCGAACGGTGTCGGGAACGGCGCTGACGCTGATCGGCTGCGCAATGTTCGCTTACGGCTTGACCAAGAAGGATACGCCGATGCGCAAGTTCATGTACGTCGTGCTTGTGTTCACGATGTACATCAGCGCGGGACTGATCCCCGGCTACTTGCTCATTAAAGAGCTGCACATGCTCAATACGTTCTGGGTGTACATCATTCCGGGCATGATCAACGCGTTTTTTCTGATTTTGATCAAAACGTTTTTCGAGCAGCTTCCCGCCGAACTGGAAGAAGCGGCATTGATAGAAGGGGCCGGATACTTCCGCATTTTCTGGAGTCTGGTCGTGCCGCTGTCCAAACCGATTTTGGCTACGATCGCCATATTCGCCGCGGTCGGGCAATGGAACAACTGGATGGATAATTTGCTGTACAACAGCAGCCAGTCTCTGCTCACGCTGCAATTTATGCTGCTGAAGTTTCTGCAGACCCAGTCCTACAGCATGAAGGACGCTGCAATGATGGCTGCGCTGGGCAACGAGGCGTTCAACATTACGCCGCAGTCGATTCGGATGGCCATTACCGTCATCGTCATTTTCCCTGTGCTGGCCGTGTATCCGTTCCTGCAGCGGTATTTTGTAAAAGGCATTATGATCGGCGCGGTCAAAGGCTAAGCCATTTCGGGCTATTCCGGTCCTTGAGGCCGAATAGATAGAAGCACATCATTATTCATCATGGGAGGGTTCAGATTGAAGAAGAAACTTAGAAAATCGGTTACCGTGCTGGCGGCTTCCGCTCTCGTCTTTACCGCGGCTTGCTCGTCCGACAATTCGTCGAACGGGGGCCAAGCCTCCGCTCCGGCTTCGGGCGCAGCTTCCGGAAGCGGCGAATCGCAGGAAGTCGTCACGCTTAAAGTGTTCATCAGCACGGCCAACGTGCCGACGAACATTATCGACAATCCGCAGATGAAAGAAATCGAGAAGCGGATCGGCGTAAAGCTGGATTTCTCTCCTTATACGGGGGGCGGCGACGCCAAGCAAAAGCTCGGAACGCTGATCGCGGCCAACGAGCTTCCGGATTTGATCTACAACGACGATGCGGAGACGAACAATCTGCTGCTTAAGAACGACTTGATCCTGCCGCTTGACGAGCTGATCAAGACGCGCGGCCAGGAGCTGGATAAGAACATCAAGCAAGGCTTGGACTACAGTCGCGCCATGTTCTCCAACGACACGAAGCAAATTTATTTTGTCCCGAATATCGTCGGAGACGAGAACGTGTATCCTTCCGGCTACGATCTTGTGTTCCAGCTCCGGGGGGACCTGCTTAAGAAATCGGGACTGAGCGATCCGAAGAGCTTTGACGAGCTGCTGCAATACGGCATCGAAGCGAACAAACTGGAGCCTCAGACCGAAGACGGCCAGAAGACGTATTTGACGGGCATTCCGTTCGCCGATCTGAACGGATTCGACTATGTCGATTGGAACCAGGCGCATTATCAGGGCAAAGCGCTTGTCAAAGGCTTCAGCTATTTCGATATGGAGACGAATACGCTCAAGCCGCGGTTTTCCGATCCGGACAACGAGTTCTGGCAGTCGATGGCGTTCTACAATAAAGTGTTCCAAGCCGGCTTGCTCGATCCGGAATCCGCTACGATGAAAGGCCAGCAGGTTCAGGATAAAGGCAAAGCGCTCCGCTACCATCTCGGAATCGCCAACTGGCAGATCGGCTGGCCGAACAACGAGATCGTCGACAAGAAGGACATGGTCAGAGGCTTCATTCCGGCGATGCTGAACGTGCGCAAAGATTACGCGCAGCTGCGCTTCTCCCAGCCGGTAGGCGGCTCGATGAAAATTTCGATTCCGAAAACGTCCAAGCATGCCGACAAGGCGATGGACTTCCTGAATATGGCCGCTTCGTTCGAAGGCGCAGAGCTGATGTGGAACGGGCCGGAAGGCTACACCTGGAATATGGTCGACGGCAAGCCGGTTGTGAAGGCCGAGGAGCTGACCGAGGAAGAGAAGAAAATCATCGGCAAAAACTACCTGGCGCCGCTTATGATCGTTAACGGACATCGGAAAAATCCGAACGGCTGGTTTACCCGTTACGGAGACAATTCTCCTGAACTGTGGACTAAGGGCTACAGCGAGCCGGAGAAAGAGTATATCAAAGAGAACAATCTGGAATACCCGACGCAAATCTTCGATCAAACCGAAGTCGTGATCGCCGATACGTCGCTGATCGATCCGGTCGTCATGGATTCGAGCAACAGCTTGGCAACGAACGAAACGAAAATTTCCAACTACTTGAATACGAATGTCGCCAAGGTGATTTACTCCAAGAACGACGCCGACTTCGCGGCGGCGAAGGAGAAGTTCATCGACGATCTGAAGAAGCTGGGCATCGATGAAGTCATGGAGTTCTACAAGGCGGGCATGGAAGCCAATAAAGCGAAGCTTGCCGAATTGCAGCAATAACGAAAACCGGCGCTTGCAGCCTAAGACAGGTACTGTCTCATAAGTAGAGTCATGGAAGATGATCGATGAAAAAAAGTGCGTGTATCTCCTTAAAATGCGGGATACATGCACGACAATTCTCTATCGATCATCTTTCATACGACTCTTTTTATTTATGAGACCCCCTGTTCCATTATTGGTGCGACGGGCGTCGTGAAGGAGACGGACAGAATGACAACGACGAAGACGATGAGGCCGCCCAAAGCGCCGATGTTCCGCGATCCGATACATGACGGAGCGGCGGACCCGACGGTGATCTGGAACCGTCAGGAGCAATGCTGGTGGCTGATCTACACGAACAGGCGCGCCAATGTGGACGCGCAAGCCGTATCCTGGTGCCACGGCCTCGATATCGGGCTCGCTTCGACGCCGGACGAAGGCCGGACCTGGATCTATCGGGGAATTATGCAAGGAGTGGAGTTCGAAAAAGGAAGAAATACGTTCTGGGCGCCGGAGGTCATCTGGCACGAGGGCAAATACCATATGTATTTGACGTATATTCGCGGCGTTCCCAGCGCGTTCATCGGACCCAGCTATATCGCTCACTATACGAGCGACAATCTGTTCGATTGGACGTATCAGTCGATTCTCGATCTGGGCGTCAATTCCATCGATGCCTGCGTTCATCGGTTGCCCGGCGGAAAATGGAGAATGTGGTACAGATTCGATTCCGGAGGCGCGCACACGTATGCGGCGGACAGCGACGATCTGTACAGCTGGACGCGCGTCGGTCCCGTCATTACCGATTGCCACCATGAAGGACCGAACGTGTTTCATTTTCAAGGCTCCTACTGGATGGTCACCGATCCGTGGGACGGTCTCGCCGTCTATCGCTCCGACGATCTGGAGACGTGGACGAGACAGGCGAACAACATTTTGCGCGATCGCGGCACACGCAACGAAGACGGAGCGAAGGGCGGGCATCCGAAGGTGCTCGTGCAAGGCGACGAGGCGTTTATTTTCTACTTTACGCATCCGGAGCGGGACGAGGAATATGCCGGAATCGGCTATACGTTGGAGGATATGGAGCCGTACAAATATCGAAGGACGTCGATTCAAGTGGCCAAGCTGACGGTCGAGAACGGCGAATTGGTTTGCCGGCGCAACGAACCGTTTGACTTCCGTCTGCTCCCGCCGGAGGAAGCGTCTGGGGCGAGCTAGGACGATATGTTAACATAGGAGGCATCATAGCTTGCGATGGGGGAAGGTCCGGATGAATCTGCGATCGCTGTTTCATTTCAAATCTTACAACTTGAGGGCGAAGCTCATCCTCTTATACCTGTTCGCCATTATGCTGCCTCTGCTGCTGATCGCCCAAGTGCTGCTCAAAGTATCCGAGAATCAGATTATCCGGCAAACGACGGAGCTGACGAAGGAATCGTCGCGGCAGAGCGCCAACAACGTGCAGGACTTATTGAAGCAGTACGCCGACCTGGCCACGCATTACAGCTTCGATCGGCAGCTGCAGGAATATTTGAACCCGGCGATGGACTACAGCGATTATATCGACAGTATTGAAGCTTACCAATATTATTTGAAGCCGATTACGTACAATTTTACGCTGGATGCGGCTACGGCCAAGCTGTCGATTTATTTCCTCAACGACACGCTGCTTCCCGGCTTGGGCATTTACCGCAAGGTGGACGACGTTGTCGAATTGTTTCACCCGTATCGCCGCGCCGTAGAAGCCGGCAGGGAGGTCGTGTGGGGCAAGGAAGCGGACGAGATTTACGTCAGCCGCACGATTCGCAACGCAAGCGGAGACCTCTACGGCGTCATCGAGCTGAAGTTTCCCGAGGATAGGCTGTACGCGCTCATTCGCGAGAGCGATCCGAAGGAGAAGACGATCGCTCTGGCGGACGTTAACGGAAGCATTATTTCCTCGAACGACCGCCAACTGATCGGCAAGAAAGTGCCGGATGAGTTCGCAAGCGCCGGCGGCGCTTCGGGCAAGCCGATCGTCGGCGAATCTCCCGGACAATTCAAGACGATCGCCGTTCCGATCGACGGCAAGAATATGCCTGCATGGACGCTAATTACGCAAGTGCCGATCGACAGCTTGCTGACGGAGGCGCGATATGTCCGCAATGTCGGACTGATCGTGCTCGGATCGACGCTGCTCGTCTCGTTCCTGCTGTTTACTCTGCTGCTCGGAAGGATCACGAGCCGGGTTCGCCAACTCGTCAGCACGATGGGCAAAGTGAAACAGGGCTTGTTCATCCGGGCGCCCGAACGCGATTCCGGCGACGAGATCAGTCAATTGACGCGCAGCTTTAACCTGATGGTCGCCGGCCTTGAGCGTTCTATCGAAGACAATTACGTAACCGGGCTCTCCTTGAAGGACGCGGAATTGAAAAAACGGGAGGCCGAGCTGTACGCGCTGCAGAGCCAGATCAACCCGCATTTTCTGTTCAACACCCTGGAGTCGATTCGCATGAAGCTGATCGCTTCGGACGATCCGCGCGAAGCGTCCGATATGGTGCTGAATTTGTCCAAAATTTTGCGGAAGTCGCTCAATTGGCACGGCAACATCGTGTCGGTTCGAGAAGAGATCGAACTCGTACGCTGTTATCTGGATATTCAAAAATACCGCTTCCGCAACAAAATATCCGACGAGCTGGACATTCCCGAGGAGCTGGCGGAGATGAGCATCCCGAAGCTGATCATTCAACCGATCGTGGAGAACGCGATCAAGCACGGGATCGAGAACAAGAAAGGCTCCGGCAGCATCGCGCTGCGAATTCGCAGGCAAGGAGACAGGGTGCGGATCGCAGTTGAAGACGACGGCGTCGGAATCGACGAACAGCGGCTATCGTCCATCCGGGCGTCCTTGACGATGAAAGACGCCATCCGCGTCGAAGGCCGCTCGATCGGGCTTCGCAACGTTCACGAGCGCATCGTTCTGCAGTACGGCAAAGATTACGGACTGAGCATCGAGAGCGCGGTCAACCTGGGGACGACCGTCGTTCTGGAAATTCCGGCGGATGCGGAACGGGCGTCCGGAAAGGAGGAGCCGCATGTTTAGAGTGATCATCGCCGACGACGAATACGACATTCGCGCCGGATTGAAGCGGATTATCGATTGGAAGGAGCACGGCTTCGTGATCGTCGGGGAAGCCGGCGACGGGGAGGAAGCGCTGGAGCTGTATTTGGCCGAGAAGCCGAATCTGCTCATTACCGACATCAAGATGCCGGCCATGAACGGACTGGAGCTGACGCGAAAAGTCAAGGAGCGCAATCCGGACGCGAAAATCATTATTTTAAGCGGGTACGACGATTTCGGATATGCGCGAGACGCGATTCGTTACGGCGTGAACAGCTATTTGCTTAAGCCGATCGATCCGGCCGAGTTGATCGCGGAGCTGGCCGACGTCAAAACGGATCTGCAAGAGGAGCTGAACGCCAGCTACGAAGAGCGCAAGAAGTCGGAATGGATTCACGACTATTTCTTTCGCAAGCTCGTGAAGGGCGAGTCCGTGCAGGAGGATATGTCCAAGTCGACGAGGTGGCACACGTTGCTCCAGCGCCATTATTTCGCCGTGCTGCTAGTAGAGCTGAGCGAATACGGAGAACAGCTGCTTGAGCTGCCCGAAAGCGAAATTCGGCTGAAGAAGTTTGCGGTGCGCAATATTTTGGAGGAAATGCTGCGCGATTCCGGGGTCGGGGCATTGTTCGAGGTGAGCGACGACCAGTTCGGCGTGCTGCTTGCCGGGGACGATATTCAGCTGTCGGAAAAATCGGTGGAGGCGCTCTGCCGCCGTATGGTGGAATGTACGGAGCTGTACACGAAGGAATCGATCCATATCGGCATCGGCCGGACGGTCGGACAGATTGAGCGTATTCCGCAGTCTTACGACAATGCGCGCGAAGCGCTGGGGCTGCGCTTTTTCGGCGGCGCCGAGCGCATCTACTCCGGCTACGAGGTGAACGGCTCCTTGGACGCCTGGTCGCTCGAATGGAATCCGGACCGGCTGTGCGCGGCCGTCAAGGAGCTCGATAAAGCGCAGGCCGCCGCCGAGCTTGAACGCTTGCTGGCAGAACTGAGCCGTCGTTCCGCAACGCCTGCGACAGTGCGCTTGGCACTGCTTCAGGCCACGATCCGGCTGTCGGACGTCGTGGTTGAAGCGGGCGGGGATTGGAAAGGGCTGTACGGCAATCTGTTTCCCGATGCCGACTGGATCGCGCAGACTCGCAGCGAGGCCGAGCTTAGACGGAGACTGGGCGAGCTGGTCGACACGATTGCGCTGTTTCTGGAGCGAACGAGGAACGAGCCGCCCGAATCGGGCATCGAGCGCATCGTCGCTTATATTCGCGACCATTATTGGGAGGAAATCAATCTCAAGAAGCTGGCGAATTTGTTCTATATCAACTCGGGGTATTTGGGCCAACTGTTCAAGAAAGAGACCGGCCAATATTTTAACGATTATATGAACCGGATTCGCGTGGACGAAGCGACCAGGCTGCTGAAGGACCCGCGGCTGTCGATCGCCGAAATTTCCGAGAAGGTCGGCTATAAAAATACGAACCATCTGTACTTGAATTTCAAAAACTTGACCGGGATGAATCCGGGCGACTATCGCAAAATCATGCAGGAAAAGAGGAATTCCAATGACGAATCAAGCAAATAAAGCAACGATGGCGATCGATCGCCGTTATGTGGCAGGAGAGATAGACAACAGGCTGTACGGCTCCTTCGTGGAGCATCTGGGACGCGCGGTGTACGAGGGCATCTATGAGCCGGGGCATCCGCTGGCGGACGAGCGCGGCTTCCGCAAGGATGTCATGGAGATGGTGCGGGAGCTGCAGGTGCCGCTCATCCGTTATCCGGGCGGCAACTTCGTATCCGGCTACAATTGGGAGGACGGCGTCGGCCCCGTGTCGGAGCGTCCGCGCAAGCTGGATTTGGCCTGGTTGTCGACGGAGACGAACGAGATCGGCACGAACGAATTTATGGAATGGTGCAAAGCGGTCGGCGCGGAAGTGAACATGGCCGTTAATCTGGGCACGAGAGGCGTGGACGCGGCGCGCAATCTGGTGGAATACTGCAATCATCCCGGCGGCTCCTATTATAGCGACATGCGGATCGCCCACGGATGGAAGGACCCGCATAATATCAAAACGTGGTGTCTGGGCAACGAAATGGACGGGCCGTGGCAGATCGGCAGGAAGACGGCGACCGAGTACGGACGCCTTGCGGCGGAAGCGGCGAAGGCGATGCGATGGGTCGATCCGTCGATCGAGCTGGTCGCTTGCGGCAGCTCCAGCCAGACCATGGACACATTCGCCGATTGGGAAGCGACCGTGCTCGACCATACGTACGATTACGTGGATTACTTGTCGCTGCACAGCTATTACGGCAACCGCTCCGGGGATTCGGCGAACTTCCTGGCCAAGTCGCTCGATATGGATTCCTTCATCTCTTCCGTTATCTCGATCTGCGATTATATGAAAGCGAAGAAGAGAAGCAAGAAGAAGATTATGCTCAGCTTCGACGAGTGGAACGTCTGGTACCATACCGGCGCGGACAACCCGAACCGCTGGGCCGTCGCTCCGCATATTCTTGAGGATGTGTACAATCTCGAAGATGCGCTTGTCGTCGGCACGCTGCTCATTACGCTGCTTAAGCATGCCGACCGCGTGAAGATCGCCTGCCAGGCGCAGCTTGTTAACGTCATCGCTCCGATTATGACGGAGAAGGGCGGAGCGGCTTGGAAACAAACGATTTTCTATCCTTACATGCACGTTTCCGTCTTCGGACGCGGTACGGTGCTGCAATCGCAGGTGACGTCCGCCAAGTACGATAGCAAGGATTTTACCGACGTGCCTTACTTGGAATCGGTTGCCGTGCTGAACGAGGAAGCGGGAGAAGTGATCGTCTTTGCCGTGAACCGTCACCTGGAGGAAGCGCTTGAGCTCGATTGCGATCTGCGAAGCTTCGAAGGCATTGCGCTGCTGGAATATATCGTTATGGATCACGACAATTCCAAGGCGGGCAATTCGGCCGGCAGCCCGAACGAGGTCGCGCCGCGCCAAGGCAGCGGAGCCGCGCTGTCGGACGGCAAGCTGACGGTGCGTCTGCCGAAACATTCCTGGAACGTGCTGCGCTTCAAGCTTCCATCGTAAGCGGCTGCGGCCAAACGACGAGGTGATTTAGCGATGAGCAACGCGAATTTGAACGGCCGTCCCGATGCGGATCGGCAGTTGATTCGGGAGATTGCGGACACGAAGGTTCCGTACGGCATGCTGGCGATGTGGAGTCTCGGACAGGCAAGCTTTATCGTCAAGGGAGGCGATACGGTCGTCTACGTCGATCCGTTCGCGCTGTCCGACGAGGAGGTGGAGAGGCGGTACGGCTTAAAGCGTCTGTTCCCGTCGCCTGCGGGGCCGGAGCAGATGACGAATGCGGATTGCTGTCTGATTACGCATGAGCATGCCGACCATCTCGACCCGGATACGATTACGGCGATGGCCGCCGCCAATGCGCGGACGCTGTTCGTCGCCCCCAACTGCTGCCTGGACGCGATGAGGGAGTGCGGCGTATCCGAAGCGCGGCTGTACCGCGCAGAGACGGAAGAGGCCGTCATCGAAGGGGAGCGGCTGTCCGTCAAGCCGATTCCAGCGGCGCATGAGCAGTTGGAACGGGACGAGGAAGGCTTCTGCAAATATGTGGGCTACGTTGTCAGGCTCAACGGAGTGACCTGGTATCATGCGGGAGATACGATCGTTTACGACGGATTGGTCGAAAGGCTGGCCGCAGAGCGCATCGATCTGGCGTTGCTGCCCATTAACGGGCGCGACGCTTTCCGCACCGGGAGAGGCATCATCGGCAATATGGATTACCGCGAAGCGGCGGAGCTGGCCCATCTGGCGGGCTTCGGGCTGACCGTGCCGATGCATTACGATCTGTTCGCGGGCAACACTGAACGGCCCGGTTATTTCGTGGATTATGTGTATGAGCGCTTTCCGCGGCTGCGCACGCATGTGATGGCCCGGGGAGAACGGTACGTATTCGTGTCCGACGCCGCGCTGTGAGCGGCGTCGAGTCCGATTATGCGGCGGGTTGCGCTGTGAACGGCTTGAGAACGGTCCGGTCTTAACGAGACGCGTCGGGGATCGCTTCGGGAAGGGGCGGGCCCGCTATACGAGCCGGGCGAATCTGCGGTATTGCTGCGCGGACATGCCTTCCCATTTCTTGAATTGCCGGCTGAAATAGTGGATGTCCTCGTAGCCGACCTGCAGCGCGACCGCTTCGATTTTGTCCTCCGTCTCCCGCAGCAGACGTTTCGCGTGATGGTGGCGGATCGATTGAAGATAGCTGCCCGGACTTCGCCCGAGCAAGTCCTTGAACAGTCGGCTCATATAATCTTCGTGAACGTTCAGGTAAGCGGCCATCTCCGCGTTGGTCCATCTGCGCGCATATTGTTCCTCCAGCTGTTGGACAAGCGTCCTGAGCCGGGCTTCGTATTTCGGATGCGGAGCCCGGCTTTCCGCGTCTTTATGGCGCATCAGCAGGCCGATGGCCTGCAGCAGCAGCGATTTGCAGAGCAGCTCGTAGCCGGGCAGGCGGCCGTTCCATTCCTGAATGATGAATTCCATCAGAGACGCGACGTGTCCGGGAGCGGCGATCGCGCGATCCGACGGAAGCGCAGGGGCGCCGTCGATCAGCGGAAGGGCGCAGAATGAAGCCGATCTGACGTCCTGCTCGTCGACGATAATGTCTCTGTCCTGCCGAACCTCCAACTCGTCGAAGAAATCGAAGTGAATGCCGAGCAGCTCCGCATCGGGCTCCGAGCGCACCTGGATTTCATGATGAGAGCCGGCTTGAAGAAACAGGAAGGCGTTGGCCTGAACCGGAAACGAAATCCCTTCATCGCGCAGCGTCACGAGCAGCTCTCCCCTCACGACGAAGAGCAGCTCATAATCGTAGATGCGTCTGCGCCATTGAAACGAAGGGGAACGATAATGCCGCTGAGCCCAATGCACGCTTGGCGACAGCTCCAAAGCGGAAGCGGGCTTGCCCAGAGCAAGCGTCATATCGGATCACCGCCAATCGGAATTGTGCAAAATAAACTTATAGATATCGTATCATTCGGAGAACGCCTTATCAAATAAACTGGATAAGGCGTTTTGATTTATTTCGGAATCGTGCAACAAGTTTCTGCTTCAGGCTAAATCAATCCGCTGCGGGCGGTGCTAGAATAAGCGCATCAAACGATGGTAGGAGGCTGTACACATGAAATTCGTTCGTTACTTACATGAAGGACAAACGTTAACCGGCTTGGCGATCGATGGCAGCATTTACCCGGTCCAGGCCGACCTGGCCGAGATCATTCGCGGAGACAAGCGGATCGAGCCCGCTCAAGCTTCCGCAGAAGGCGTCAAGGAGACGGAAGTCCGCTGGCTGCCTTGCATTCCCGGGGGCGGAAAAATCATTTGCGTCGGGCTGAACTATAAAAAGCATGCGGAGGAGGCAGGGCTGCCGGTGCCGGCGACGCCGATCCTGTTCAATAAGTTCGAGAACGCGCTGGCGGCTCACGGCGAGGAAGTGACCCTTGGCACTGCGGCAGCGGAATACGATTATGAAGCGGAATTGGGCGTCGTAATCGGCAAGCGGGCGAAAAACGTGTCCAAAGACGAGGCGCTTGGGTACGTCTTCGGCTACTGCAGCATTAACGATCTGTCGGCGAGAGACTTGCAGAATCGCACATCGCAGTGGATGCTCGGCAAAATCATGGACGGCTTCTGTCCCGCGGGGCCGTACCTCGTCACAGCGGACGAGGTGGGTGATCCGAACGAGCTGCAAATCAGTCTGACGCGCAACGGCGAGTTAAAGCAAAACTCCAATACGAGAGACATGATTTTTCGCGTGGACGAGATTATCGCTTATGTGTCCCGGTATATGACGCTTGAGCCGGGAGACCTTTTGCTGACGGGTACGCCCGAAGGCGTTGTTGCCGGATACCCGCCGGAAGAGAGAGACTGGCTTAAGCCGGGCGACCGGACGGCGGTGACGATTGAGAAGCTGGGCACTCTGGAGACTGTGTTCAAGGGGGAATAAGCATGAGGGGATTGGTCATCAGAGGGCCGGGAGAGCTTGGCATCGAGGAGCTTGAGCCGCTGGAGCCGGGCGCCGACGAGGTGAGGGTGCGGTCGATGGCCGTAGGCATCTGCGGCACGGATCTGGAAATTCTGAACGGGCAAGTATCCGAGCAATATGTCACCTATCCGGTCGTTCCGGGCCACGAATGGAGCGGCGTGGTGGAAGCGGTCGGCTCGGCGGTCGCCCATGTCAAGCCGGGCGACCGGGTTATCTCCGAAGGCATTGTCGCCTGCGGCCGCTGCGAATCGTGCCGGAGCGGCTTAACGAATCTATGTCTGAATTACGATCAGCTCGGCTTTACTCGCCGCGGAGGGGCGGCAGAGCAGGTCGTCGCTCCCGCGTCGGGGATTCACCGGATTCCGGACTCGCTGTCCTTCGAGGCGGCGGTGCTGGTCGAGCCGGCCGCGACCGTGCTGCGCGGCGTGATGCGGACGCCGTTTAAGCCGGGTATGACGGCGGCGGTGATCGGTCCGGGCACGCTGGGCCTGCTGACCGTTCAAGTGCTCCAAGCGTTCGGAGCGGCGGAGATTATCCTGATCGGGACACGCGACAACCAGCTGGAATTCGGCCGGACGCTCGGAGCGACCCGCTGGATCAACAACAGGACGGACGATCCGCAGGAGCGGATCAAAGCCTGGACGAACGGCCAGGGGGTAGACTTGGTCGTCGAAACGTCGGGAAGCGTCGAGGCGGTGGCAAGCTGCTTTGGGCTATGCAAGCCGGGCGGCCACGTCGTCCTGGAAGGGGTGGCCGGCTCCGACAAGCAGTTGACGCTGCCGAGCGATCTGATCATGCTGCAGGATTTGACGGTGCATGGCATTTTCTCGTACACGACGCAAAGCTGGAGCAAGGTATTGCAGCTGCTGGCGGCCGGGCTGCTCGATTTTGAATCGCTCGTTACGCACCGGTTCAAGCTGGAGGAATACGAGCAAGCCTTCGAATCGATCCGCCGCAAGAGCGGCGTTACGGCCAAAGTCGTCATGGTCCACGGGGAGGGAAAGCCCGATGAACGATTGGCATAGCGCGGAGGAGGTGCTGGAATACGCCGTTTCCCGCGGCCTTGTTCCCGGTGACGCCCCATTGGAAGCGGAAGCGCTGAGCGGAGGCGTGTCCGGCGAAGTGTGGAAGGTGAGCGGACCGCAAGGCGCCTGTGTCTTGAAGCGCGCGCTAGCCAAGCTGAAGGTGGAGGCGGATTGGTTTTCGGACGTGCGGCGCGTGGAGCGCGAGCAGGAGGCGATGGCGCTGCTGTCGCCGCTGCTGCCGGTAGGCCGGATCCCGCGTGTGCTGGATTACGATGCCGACGGCTATGCGTTCGCGATGAGCTGTGCGCCGGAAGGCAGCGAGTCTTGGAAGGATCGGCTTATGCAGGGGCAATTCGACGCGGACATCGCCGGACGGGTAGGCTTGCTGCTGCGGACGATGCATGAGGCGAGCCGAGGGATCGGCGAAGCGGAAAAGGCGCGGATGGCGGATTTGACTTTTTTCCGCGAGCTGCGCATTGAACCGTTTTATGCCGCCGTTGCCATCCGTTATCCGAAGCTGTCCGGACGTATTTGCGCCTTGGCGGACGAGTTGACCGAAGAAACGCCGGACGTGCGGAAATGTGTTGTGCATGGGGACTTTTCCCCGAAAAACATTTTGATCGATCCGGACGGCGCGCCCGTTCTGCTGGATTTCGAGGTGTGCCACTGGGGCAATCCGGTTTACGACTTGGCGTTCTGCATCGGCCATCTCGTTCTGAAGGGGCTGCAACTGGGCCGCGAGGCGGACGCTTATGCACTTGTCGAAGCCTTCTGCGCCGCTTACGGGGAAGCGCCTGCGCGCCTGCTCCCGCATCTTGGATTAATGCTGCTGGCCAGAGTGGACGGCAAGTCGCCGGTATCCTATATCCGCAACGAACAAACGAAAGAACGCATTCGCTCGCTGGCGTATCCGCTGATCCGGGAGGAGCTTTCCGGGGAGCCGCTGGCGGCGATCGCGACGATGCTACAAGGAGGCCATAAGAAATGAACAAAATCGCTAAAGTCGTCGGACGGGAAATTCTCGATTCGCGAGGGTATCCGACCGTCGAGGTCGACGTCCATTTGGAATCCGGTCATATGGGCCGAATGATGGCGCCGTCGGGCGCGTCTACGGGCAAATTCGAAGCGTGGGAGCTGCGTGACGGCGATCCAGCTCGGTTCCAGGGGAAAGGTGTCAGCCGCGCGGCAGCCCATGTCGGCGGGGAAATCGCTGCGGCGGTTACCGGGCTCGACCCGTTCGATCAGGAGAAGCTGGACGCGACGCTGCGGGAGCTGGACGGCACGGAGAACAAGTCGCGGCTCGGAGCCAACGCCATTCTCGGCGTTTCCTTCGCCGCTGCGCATGCGGCCGCGGCCGCGGCGGGCAAGCCGCTGTTCCGCTACCTTGCGGAGCGGTATGCGGGTGGAGACGCCGATCTGGAAATTCCGCTGCCGATGGTGAACATCATCAGCGGCGGGCTGCACGCAGGGCGCAATCTCGATTTGCAGGATTTCCTCATCCAGCCCGTCGGAGCGAAGTCGTATCCGCAGGCGCTGGAGATGATCTCCTCCGTCTACTTCCGCACGCAGAAGGAGCTGGCCGCAAGAGGCTATCAATCGAGGCTGCTGGCCGACGAAGGCGGCTTCGGGCCGGCTCTCGGCTCCAACGAAGAGGCGTTGGACATTCTGTGCGAGGCGATCGCCGGAGCCGGCTGGCGTCCGGGGGAAGAGGTCACGATTGCGCTGGACGTCGCTTCCTCGCACTTCTACGACGAAGCGAGCGGACTTTATCGGCTTGGAGCGGACGAGCGGGAACTCAGCTCGGGCGATATGATCGACTTGCTCGAGAAGTGGGTAAGCAAATATCCGATTCTATCGATCGAAGACGGTCTGGCGGAGGAAGATTGGGCCGGCTGGGCCGAACTGACCCGCCGTCTCGGCAGCAAAGTACAGTTGGTCGGAGACGACCTGTTCACGACGAACGAAGGAAGAATTCGGCGCGGTATCCGGGACGGGGCGGCCAACGCCGTGCTCGTGAAGATGAATCAGATCGGCACGCTGACCGAAACCGCCGATGCGGTTAAGCTGTCCAAAGAGGCCGACCTGTTGACCGTTATCTCGGCGCGCTCCGGCGAGACCGAAGATACGACGCTGGCCGATCTTGCCGTCGGGCTGCGCGGCGGACAGATCAAGATCGGCTCGGTGGCGGGCTCGTCCCGCAACGCGAAGTACAATCAGCTATGGCGGATTCACGAAGCGCTTGAAGGCGCGTTCGGCGGCGACCGGGCGTTCGCGGGGAGGTTCGGACGATGAAGATTACCGATTTGGAGCTATTTCAGGTTGCGCCGAGATGGCTGTTTCTGAAAGTGAGCACGGACGCCGGAATCGCCGGCTGGGGCGAGCCGATTCTCGAAGGCCGGGCGTCGACCGTGCGCGCGGCGGTGAACGAGCTGAAGGATTATTTGATCGGCAAGGACCCTCTGCGCATCGAGGATCATTTTCAAGTGCTGTACCGGGGCGGGTTTTACCGAGGCGGGCCGATCTTGATGAGCGCGATTTCCGGAATCGAGCAGGCGCTGTGGGACATCAAGGGCAAATATTACAATGCCCCCGTTCATGAGCTATTGGGCGGCGCGGTGCGCGACAAGCTGCGGGTGTACGTCTGGATCGGCGGCGACCGGCCGGACGACGTCGGCGAGCAGGCGAAGAAGCAGGTCGAAGCCGGCTTCACCGCCCTCAAAATGAACGGAACGGGCGAAATGAACTATATCGACTCGTATTCCAAGATCGACGAAGCGGTCGCCCGGATGGCGGCTGCTCGCGAGGCGGTCGGCCCGGACGTTGGCATCGCCGTCGATTTCCACGGGCGCGTGCACAAGGCGATGGCGAAAATACTCGTTAAGGAGTTGGAGCCGTTCCGGCCGATGTTTATCGAGGAGCCGGTGCTGGCCGAGCATAACGACGCGCTTCGCGAGGTCGCCAGACATACGACGGTGCCGATCGCGACGGGCGAGCGGATGTATACGCGGTGGGGCTTTAAGGAGCTGCTGCAGCAGGGATACGCGGACATTATCCAGCCGGACCTGTCCCATGCGGGCGGCATCTACGAATGTTTGAAGATCGCGGCGATGGCGGAAGCCTACGACGTCAGCATCGCGCCGCACTGTCCGCTCGGTCCGATCGCGCTCGCCTCCTGCTTCCAGCTAGACAGCTGCACGCCAAACTTCATCATTCAGGAGCAGAGCCTGGGCATTCATTACAATCAGGGCAGCGATCTGCTCGACTACTTGGCCGATCCGGGCGTGTTCGGCTATGACGGCAACGGCTATGTGGCCATTCCCAAGGGACCCGGTCTCGGCATCGAGATCAACGAGGATAAAGTCAGGGAAGCGGCGGCGATCGGACACGAATGGCACGCGCCGGTCTGGCGCAATGAGGACGGTTCGTACGCGGAATGGTAGAAGGAGGAAGTGAGGGAATGGGTCTGCGATCGGCGAAAAAAACGGAGTGGTAAAGTGCGGGGATGAAGGGGAGGAACGCGATGGTCGGTGGAAAAGGAGGAAATGAGAGCATGATCGAAGGAAAAATGAAAGCCCTGGTGTACGAGGGACCGAAGACGATGAAGATGAGGGAAGTGGACGTTCCGCGGCCGGCGGAGGACGAAGTGCTTATACGCGTGGCCGCGGCGGGCATTTGCGGGTCCGAGCTGAGCGGGTACCTCGGCCACAATTCGCTGCGCAAGCCGCCTCTTGTGATGGGACACGAGTTTGCGGGAACGATTGCGGCGGTCGGCGCGCGGGTTAGCAAGTTCGCGGTCGGGGATCGCGTTACCGCCAACCCGCTCGTCTCGTGCGGAAGCTGTTCCGACTGCAGGGCGGGGCACGCGAACCTGTGCGCGGCGCGGTCGCTGATCGGCGCCGGCCGCCCCGGAGCGTTCGCGGAATACGTCGCCGTGCCGGAAGGGAATTTGTACGCGCTGCCCGACAGCCTGTCGTTCGAGGAGGGAGCGTTGGCCGAGCCGCTCGCTTGCGCCGTACGAATCGCCCGCCTGGCCCGGGTTTCGCCGGAGGATTCGCTGCTCGTCGTCGGGGCGGGACCGATCGGCCTGCTGACGCTGATCGCGGCTCGCATTCACGGCGTTCGCAGCGTCGCGGTCATGGATCTTAACGCGGACAGATTGTCTATCGTCGAGCAGTTGGGCGGCATCGCGCTCCCCGACGCTCAGACGCTGGAGCGGTTGAAGCCTCCGCGCGGCTTCGACAAGGCGGTCGACGCCGTCGGCTTGGACGCGACGCGGCAGACCTGCATGCTGTCGACTCGCCCGGGCGGCAGAGTCGTCCTCTCCGGTCTTCATTCGGCGGACAGCTCGCTGCCCGTCAACGCGGCGATCCGCAACGAGCTTACGCTGCTTGGGTCGTTCGGCTACAACCCGATCGACTTCGACGCAGCTCTGCAATGGCTGTCCGACGGCCTGGTCGACTTGGCTCCCTGGACGGAAATCCGTCCGCTCGATCAAGGCGGAGAATGCTTCGAGCAACTGCTCGGCAATCCCGGCGCAATTGCGAAAATGATGCTGCAAATCTAGCGAACGAACAATCGTCTCTTGGATGGTCTTTTTGGACCTGACGGGGGGCGATTTTTTTACATTGTTTTTTCATGATGGCGGACATGGACGGGGCGGACGATCTCTGATATGGTAATTTCATTGTTTGAATTGTAATGACGGGGAGGGGCACGCCGTGATATTGGAAGTAATTGCAACAAGCGTATTGGACGCCAAGCTGGCTCAGGAACACGGCGCGGACCGAATCGAGCTGATCTCGGGCATCGTCGAAGGCGGGGTTACGCCCAGTATCGGCTTGATCGAGCAAGTCGTGAAGGCGGTCGACATTCCCGTGAACGTCATGCTGCGGCCGCATGCGAACGGCTTCCGCTACGACGGGGACGATTTGGGGGTTATGGCGCGGGACGCCGGGATCATTCGCGAGAGCGGAGCGGCGGGCATCGTCATGGGCATGCTGGACGAGCGGGGCGAGATCGATACGTCCGCATTGGAAATGCTGTTAAACGAAACGGGGAAGCTGGCCGTCACCTTTCATCGCGCTTTCGACGAGTTGCAAGATCGTCGCTCCGCGTTGGAACTGTTAAGCCGTTATCCGGCAATCCGCAAAATCTTGACCTCCGGCGGCAAGCCCAGCGTGCTGGACGCCAAGGAGGAAATCGCGGAGCTGGCGAAGCTCAGCGAGGGCAGATCCTTGGCTATTCTCGCCGGCAGCGGGCTCGGGGTCGAGACGCTGGACGAGTTTATTCGGAAGACGCAAGTCAGAGAAGTGCATATGGGCACCGGCGTAAGAAGGAACGGCCGGGCGCTTGAGCCGATCGATCCCGACAAACTGAGGACGGCGGCGGACATCGTAGCCCGATATAAATAACGACAGCATAGAATGACATACGGCGGAGGGATTGCGCAATGGACAAATTGCTCGTGCAGGAGCTTAGAGGCGAACTGGTGGAATGCGAATACGAGGGACATATTTGCGGAGTTTCTTATTCGGGAGAGATCAAATACAGGTTCGGCGATCCGCGGCACGTGACATACATGCGCTCGGCCGCCAAGCCGATTCAGGCGATACCGGCGTTCCGCCACGGGATCGAGGAACGGTATCCGTTTAACGATAAAGAGCTGACGATCATGACCGCTTCGCACCGCGCCGAGCCGTTCCACGTACAAGCGCTGGAAGCGATGCTGGACAAAGTCGGCATCGGCGAGGACGAGCTCGTCTGCGGTTCGACGTACCCGCTTAACGCCGCCGCCAGACACGGGCTGGTCGCGCAGGGCAAGCCGGAGCGCCGTCTCTATCACAATTGCTCCGGCAAGCATCTGGGTTTGCTGTCCTACTGCCGGAGCAAAGGCTACCCTACGGAAGGCTACGCCGATCCGGGCCATCCCGCGCAGCGGGAAGTGCTGGAGACGCTTGCCCTGCTGGCGGAGTACCCGGCCGATCGGATCGAGATCGGCATCGACGGCTGCGGCTTCCCCGTGTTCGGGCTGCCGCTGCTGCATATGGCGAAAGCTTATTTGAAATTCGCCTGTCCGGAGCTCATCGAAGACGAGCCGACGCGTCGGGCCGTCGAGCGGATCGGCAATCTGATGAACGCCAACGCCGAGATGGTGTCGGGCACGGGACTGATCTGCTCCACGCTGCTCAAGGACGACAATATCGTCGCCAAGGGCGGGGCCAAGGGCATCTACTGCTTCGGCCTGCGCAAGGAGAGACTCGCTTTCGCGCTTAAGGTAATGGACGGCTCGGAGGACAAATGGCCGATTATCGTCGCGTCCATTCTGGAGCAGATCGGCTACGACAACCAGCGGACGATCGACAGTCTATACGAGCTGTGCCCCCGCCAATTCGCTAACGGCAGCGGCACAATTGTTGGCACGAACAAGGCGGTTTTCCGGCTGGAGACGGTCGGGTAATGGTAGGAATAACCGCAGCAAAGCTCGATGTAAAAAGAGGGGATGTATCTCCTGGAGGAGCGGAGCGTTTGCCTTTGGAATCGTGAAATCTCCTTGTTACGAGTTTACCTATTCAGATTTCACGAGTCCAACAGCAACCGGAAGGAGATACATCCCCGCTAAAAACCTAATCGAGCAAATATTATGGGACAGCAACGGAAGAGGCTCCGGCCCTGGGAAGCCGATAGGCGACCGTAGTGCCTTGGCCCGGCTCGCTGACGACGGAGATGCCGCAATCGGCTCCGTAGTGGAGCTCCAGCCTCTCCTGAACGTTGGCCAGACCGATATGCTCGACGGACGAAGGAGCGCCGCGCTGCCGCAATCGGCCCTGGATGTCCGCCAGCTCCTCCGGAGGAATGCCTTTGCCGTTGTCGGACACCTCCAAGATCGTACAGTCGTCCGTCTCGCGTCCGACGATCGAGATGCGCCCTTCTCCGGGAATCATCTCCAAGCCGTGATAGATGGCGTTCTCGACGATCGGCTGCAGCGTCAGCTTCGGAATCCGGTAATCGAGCAGCCCCTCGGGAATGTTCACGACGAGACTGAATTTATCGTCGTAGCGGATCTGCTGGATTTCCACGTAACGCACGACCTGCTTTAATTCCTCGCGCAGAGGCACGATCTGTTCTCCCGACGAGATGCTGTAGCGGAACATTTCCGAGAGCATCTTCGCCATTCGGGAGAGTAAGGGAACTTCTTCGATGACGGCAATCGCGTTCATCGAATCGAGCGTGTTGTACAGAAAATGCGGATTGATCTGCGAGTGCAGCGCTTTAAGCTGCGCCTCCTTGCGGGCGAGCTCCGATTTGTACACATGGTGGACAAGCGTATGGATTTCCTCGGTCATCCGGTTAAAGCTGCGCGTCAATTGCCCGACCTCGTCCGAGCTGGCCACGTCGAGCTGGATGTTGAAGTCGCCGGCTTGCACCTTTTTCATTTTCTGCTGCAGGCTTCGCAGCGGTCTCGTAATTCTCCGGGAGACGAAGGTCGAAATGACGAGCGCGACGACAAGCGCGAATGCGCCGATGCCGAACGTAATGTCCCGGTACCGAATGGAGTTGCTCTGAATGCTGCTGAGCGGATCCAGCGTCACGAAGCGCCAGCCTGTGACGTCCGAGTAGGCGGAGCCGACGAACATCCGCTCGCCCCCGATGTCCATCCACCCGGAGAAGTTAGCGCCGATCTTGCTGCCATCCTCCCAGCGCTGTCCGATCTGCTCCACGGCGCTGCTGTAGACGATCTCGTTGTCCGCGTTCAGGATGAGCACATCCTTCAGCTCCAAGCCCCCCAGCATTCTATAAATATCCATCACGCTCACGTCGACGACAAGGCCGCCGAGAGCGGCGCTTCCCGTCGTATTGTTGATTTTTCGGACCAGCGAGAACGTATAGGGAGAGGCAGCAGAAGGCGGAAGGTAATAGGACCGCTTGAACGGTCCGGCTACGCGCACTTCCCCCTGAAGGGCGAGCGTCTGCGTATACCAGGACTGGTCCGCGAAAGATTCGTCGATGTACAGCGGGTCGCGCTGAATCATCGTGCCGTCGGGCATCACGATCGTCACGTTGTGGATTTCTCCCTTGACGCCCATGTATCCGTACCATTCCGCGAACTGCTGGAACAGGCTTGTTTTCCAGCGGGTTTGCTCGATCATGTCCTCGGGCAATCCCCGGTTCAGCAATTGCTGAATTTCCCCCGTGTAGATGGCTCTGCTGTACAGTTCCAGCGAATTGAAGTACTCCTGCAAATTTTGCGACAGAACCTTCATCTCCAGCAGCCGGTTCTCCTGAGTTTGCCGCTGCGTCAGGCCGATTGTCGTCATATACAGTATGCCGCCCAGAATGAGCAGGGGAATGACGATGACGACCGCGTACGAGAAAAACAGCTTGTTGTGCAAGCTGTTGTTGAACGCCGACAGCCTCGCTCTAATCAACGCCGGTTCCCTCCTTGTACTGAAGCGGAGTTACTCCGGTATAGCGTTTGAACAGCTTGCGGAAATGCTTGAGATCCTGATAGCCGCATTGAACGGCGACATCGCCGATCTTAGCGTCCGGATCGTCCGCGATCAGCTTCTTCGCATGCTCGATCCGTAGCTGAGTCACATATTCAAGAAAGTTTCGCCCGGTATGCTGTCGGAACAGCGTGCTGAAATAGCCCGGGCTCATATAGGAGGTCAGCGCCAAATCCGTCAAGTTGATCGGCAGACGGTAATTGGCGTCGATGAACGCTTTGGCGTTCTCCACCGCTTCCTTCAGCTGCTTGGTCTGCAGCCGGTTTTCCGAATCCAGGCAGCGGGAGAAATAGTCCGCCACAACGTCGCGCTTGCGCTCCAGGCCGGCGATATACGGCAGCTTTCTGGCGATGACGAAAGCCTCCTCGTAGGTTTGCTCGTCAATGAGCCCGGCCTCGTACATTTCCCGTGCGCCGCGCAGCTGGAGGTAAGGATACACGCCCTCCAGCCAGTCTTGTCCGCCGGCGGACGGTTCGCCCGCGCCGCTCAGTTCGTCCAGCTTGCCGACGATTGCCTTCGCGTTGCCCTTCTTCAGCAGCAGCAGCCAATCCCGCTCCCAAGAGGAGTTAAGGGGGAATGCTCCCATCTCGGAGGACGCTCCTTCGGAAGCAGGAGACGTCAGCCGCTCTTGTCCGCCGTCCGGCAGGCTGGCCTGAAGCAGATAGGCGTCGCTGGCTTCTTTCGCCGTCCCGGCTAACGCTTCGATGCCGCGAACCGCGGCCCCGATGCCCGCGAAGCGATAGCTCCCTCTATCTTCCAGCTCGGCGCGGAGAACGGGGAGGAGCGCTTCGATCGCTTCGGCTCGCCCCATCGCGACGAGCGTATAGCAATCGCCCCTCATTCGGATAAGGAACGTCTCGCAGCCGTCCGCCAGCGTTCGGAATCTCGCTTCCAGCAACGCCTTATCCTCCGAGCAGTCGAACATGGCTGCAGCGAAAGCGTCCTCGCCCTCTTCCGGACGAATGTCCGTCCAATCCTCCAGCAGCAGCTCGTTTCGATCGTAAGCGCCTTCAAGCAGCAGATGAATAAACTGCTCCCGCGTCTTGCGCAGCTGCGTCTCCGCCTTTTCCCGAGCGCTCCGCGTTTTTCCGATTAGCAGCCCCAACTGGGCGTTCAGCTCGTCCGCGTCCGCCGGCTTCAACAAATAGTCGGCCACGGCAAGCTGAATCGATTTGCGCACATAGGCGTAATCGTCGTAGCCGCTGATGACGAGAAAGGCAATATTCGGATACAGCTCCTTTGCCTGTTCGATCAGGCCGAGCCCGTCCAGAAGCGGCATCCGAACGTCGGTAATGACCAGATCGATCTCAAGCTCGTCCAGCATCCTCAGAGCCTCGTATCCGTTCGCGCATTCTCCCGCAAGGCGCAGGCCCAGCGCCTCCCACGCGATCATTTTCACAATACCCGCACGCGACAGTCTTTGATCGTCCACGATCAGCACGTTCATGTTGTCCCCACCTTTTGACCGATATTCCCCGGCGCTATTAAAGATACGGAATAGTATAGCATACATTTTCGCGGGAAAAAGCGGAGACGAAACACATCGAAAAATGACCCCCCTCATGAAAAAAGAAAGCGTCCTATACGGGTAAAGCGGTTTCAATTACAGTTTAGATTATCGATTGGAGGTCACGTTATGACAAATACGGCTAGATTTTTCCGCAGGCAGTGGAAGGGCTACATCTTTCTTATCCCGATCTTCCTCGTGCTCGGAACGTTCAAGTACATCCCGTTCTTCAATGCCGTGAAGATGTCGTTCTACAATTGGAACGGCGCGAACGTGAAAGAGTTTGTCGGCTTCGACAACTTTGTGCGCCTGTTTCAGGACGATACGTTCTATACTTCGCTGAAGAACATCGGAATTTTCACGGCGAGCGGAGTGCTGATTCAGCTTACGGTTCCGCTGCTTGCGGCCGTGCTCGTTTTTCACGTCAAGCAGCTGAAATTGCAGAACTTATTAAAAGTATGGTTCGTCGTCCCGCTCGTCATTCCAAGCATCGTCATCTACTTGACCTGGCAATGGATTTTCGCAGGGGAGTACGGAGTGCTGAACCAACTGCTTGAGCAGCTCGGACTGGAATCTTGGACTCACGCTTGGCTCGGGGAGAGCAAGACGGCGATCTGGTCGATCGTGTTCGTCAACTTTCCGTGGATCGGCGGCATTACGTTCCTGCTCTATCTGGCGGGGCTCATGTCGATCCCGAGCGAATTGTTCGAGGTGGCCAAGCTGGACGGCATGAACGCCTGGCAGCGGTTTATTCAGCTGGAGCTGCCGCTCGTGAGAAGTCAGGTTAAGCTCGTCATGGTGCTGACAATTATCAACCAGATTCAAAGCTTCGAGAACGTGCTCGTGCTGACGAACGGAGGACCGGGAGACAAGACGATTACGCCGGCGCTGTATCTGTACACCAAAGGCTTCTCTTACAGCGAGATGGGCTATGCCTCCGCCATCGGCCTTGTGCTGTTCGTCATCCTGCTGCTGCTCACTCTCATCAACAATAAGTTCGTCAAGAATACAGATAAAATCGACTAAGAAGGTGAAAATGAGATGAACAAGAAGCTGATAGCCGTTCCGCATTTCGGAACTTTGGCCCTTCTGCTTGCGCTGACGCTGTTCCCGTTCTACATGCTGCTCGTCAGCTCGTTGAAATATACGGAGCAGGCGATCCACAACTTCTGGGGGCTGGCGTTCCCGCTGCACCTGGACAATTACTCGGTCGCCTTTAAGCAGATCGCGCCATTTATCGGCAATACGGTGCTGATCTCCTCGGCCATCGTCGTCGGAGTCGTTATCATCTCCTCGCTGGCCGCCTATTCGTTCGTCCGGTTCGACTATCCGGGGAAGCAGCTCTTTTTTGTGCTGATCCTGTCGCTTATGATGATTCCCGGTTACTTGATTCTTATCCCTCAGTTTCTGCTCGTTCAGAAACTGGACATGTTAAATACGTATCAGGGGCAGATTTTCCCTCCGATGGCTTTCGGCGCGGCGATGGCGACGTTTCTGATGAAAACCTTTTTCGAGGGGCTGCCCAAAAGTCTGCTCGAAGCGGCAGACATGGAGGGCGCCGGAGAACGGCAAATTTTTCTCCGGATCGTTATTCCGCTGTCGCTGCCGATTATCGCCACCGTCGCGATCATCAACTTTCTCGCCGGCTGGAACAACTACATCTGGCCGCTCGTCGCTACCAACGGCGACGCCGTCAAGCCGGTCATCCTTGCGCTCAGCACGATTACGGGGAACATGGACCAGGGCGTCGGCGTCAAGCTCGCGGGCTACATCATTTCCTCGATCCCGCTGCTGCTGCTGTTCATCGTCGCTACCAAACCTTTCATCTCCGGAGTGACCTCCGGGGCCGTAAAGGGTTAGGATAGAAAAACAAAGACAAAGAGGTGGTTCGCGTGTTGAAGAACAAAAAGGCTTTATTATCCGCAGGTCTTATTTTAAGCATGGGGGTTGCGCTGCTTAGCGGCTGCACGTCGGGAAATTCGAATTCCAAGGAAAGCCAGGGCGCGTCCGGCGAGCCGGGGGCCAAATCCGTTAGCCTGACGTTTGCGGTAGAGACGCCGAAGGACGAAGAGACAAAGCAGGTGTGGCAGGAAATCGTCGACGGCTATACGAGCAAGCACGACAACGTCAGCATCAAGCTCGATTATGCGCCTAACGACGGAGACGCGTTCCGGACCTGGCTGACGACGGGACTGATCGGCGGCACGTCGCCCGACATCATTCCCAGCCGTTATACATGGACGCACGAGGACTTGAACAAGGATCTGCTCGTCGATCTGACGGCAGAGTATGACAAGCCGAACCCGTACGCGGGCAACAAGGTGTGGAAGGATACGTTTAATCCTTCGATTCTGAACGAAATGAAAAACCCGACCTCCGGCAGCCTCGCCGGCATTACGCTGCAAACGCTGTCCATTCGGGTGTTCTACAATCAGGACCTGTTCAAGCAGCACAATCTGTCGATTCCGAAGACGTGGACGGAATTCCTCGACGTGCAGGCGAAGCTCAAGGAAGCCGGCGTAACGCCGTTCGCTTTCGCGAACTCCAAGCCGGGCGACAACCATTACCTGTGGGCCGTCAATATGATGACCAACCAGCTTGCGGCCGAGAAGGTCAGAAGCTTCGACTTCAACGGCAACCGTCAGCTTGAGCTCAACGAGATCGCCGCTTCCGTCGACGAAGGCGCGGTCGATCTGGAGTCGCCGGATTGGACGGGCTATATGCCGATCATCAAGGATTGGTCGCAATATTGGGCGAAGGGCTACAACGCGATGAACGGCGACGCGGCCAAGGAAATGTTCCTGCGCGGCGACGCGGCGATGGTCATGGCCGGCAACTTCGAACTGAAGACGATCCAGGATTCCAAGGCTCGCAAATTCGAATACGGAACTTTTGCACTGCCTTACCTGACCAAGGAGCAAAACCCGAACGCGGCTGAGAAAAACTACGAGCTCGGCGGCTACCCTGATCTGGTCTTCGCAATTCCGAAGAAGGTGACGGGGGACAAGCTGGCGGCGGCAGTAGACTTCTTCATGTACCTGTCTTCGCCGGAGGTCGCCACGATTATGGGCAACAAGATGTACGTCGCGACAACGCTGGCCGGAGTCGACTTGCCGTCCAACCTGAGCGGCTTCCAGTTTGTCGGCGAACGGATTCTCGTCAATTTCTACGCTGCGCATATCGACAAGAAGTTGAACGAGGATCTGGTGAAGATCGGCCAGCTGTATTTGGAAGGCACGATAACGGAAGAGAAGTACAGAACCGAGCTGCAGAAAACGTTGAAAGCGGATATGGGCCTGGTGCTGAAAACGAACGACTGGACCAAGGAAAACGGCTACGGAACGAAGCAGCAATAGGCTTCGCGCCGAGGGAAGGCCGGGTGATCGACAGGAGGAGCGCCCGCAAGGGCGGTTCCTCCTTCCCATATGCGGGGATTTTTCCATACGGCAACAGGAGGAGCGCAATTCATGAAAAAGAACGATCAATGGTTTCGCGAAAATATCAGACAGGTTCATATCGATTTTCACATGCCGGAATTTCCGCGCGACGCGATCCATAATTTCAACGCGCAAGAGTTTGTCTCCGAGTTTGTCCGGGCCAAGGCAAACGTCATCGGCGTATTTACGAAATGCCATTTCGGCAACGCGTTTTATGACAATGCGGTCGGACACAGACACAGCGGGCTGAAGGAGGATTTCTTCGGCGAGGTGCTCGCGGAGGCGAAGAAGCACGATATCAAAGTAATCGCCTACTATTCGCTCGGGACCGACGCGCATGCGGTGCTGAACAACCCCGACTGGTATCAAGTCGACGAATTCGGCAAGGTCCGGGGCAGCGAAGGCACCGTATGGGAGCTGCCGTGCCTCAACAGCCCCTACCGGGAAGAGCTTGTCATTCCCCAGGTGAAGGAAATTACCGAGAAATACGAGATGGACGGCTATCTGTTCGATATCCCTTATCTTCATAACCACTATTGCTTCTGCAATTATTGCAAAAAGAAATTTTACGAGGAACACGGGCAGGAGCTGACGCCGGAGCTGCTGAAGACGAACCGCGAGCTGGTCGTCGGCTTCGGCATCGATACCGCCGCCCGCTGCATGAAGGAAATTTACGACGTGATTCGGAAAATTCGTCCGGAGGTACTCGTCAATTGCAACGGAGCTTGGCGAATGGGCGAGCCTGCATCGGTTAACGCGACGAGCGACTACGGCTTGTGGGAGTCGCAGCCATCCGCGACCGGCTCGTTCCTCGGCCACTCGATCCGCGCCCGCCACATTCGCACGCTGGACGTACCGGTTCAGATCATGACGGTCCGCTTCACGGAAGGCTGGGGGCTTATGTCCTGCAAGACGGCCGAGCAGCTCAAGTTCGAGTTCGCCTGCATTATGGCCAACGGCGGCATCATCAACATCGGCGACCAGGTGCTGCCCAACGGCACGCTGCAGAGCGGCGTGTACGACATCATCGGCGAAGCGTTCTCCTTCGTGGAGGAGCGGGAGGCGTTCTGCATCGGCGCGAAGAGCGTTCGCGGCATCGCCGTAATCGCCGACAACACGAACAACTGGTATCACGACAAGGACGATGCGGCGACGTTCGGCTCGGCGAAAATGCTGATCGAGGGCCATCATCAATTCGATCTCTACTATAATAACGATTTTCCGGATTTGACGGGCTATCGAGCGGTCGTGCTGCCGGAGAACGTCAAGCTGTCGCCGGAGTCGGCCGAACGGCTGAGAGCATTCGTGCAAGGCGGCGGCTTGCTGCTGGCCGAAGGATCGGCGACATACTCCAGGGAAGCGAAAAACTTCGCGCTGGCCGACGTACTCGGCCTGGATTATTTGGAGCGCACGCCTTATTCGTTCGCTTATTTGACGGAACGCGAGGAGCTATGGAAGGGCGTTGCTCGCATTCCTCAATTGGTAGAAGGAGAATTTATCAAAACCGTCCCGACGACGGCCGAGACGCTCAGCCTGATCCAATGGCCGCTCACGGTGCCGGCGGTCAATCGCGCCTTCCGCCATCCGATGCCGCCGGCCGGGCTGGTCAGCGATTTTCCCGCGATCAGCGCTAACCGGTACGGCCAAGGCACGGCGCTCTATATCGCGGCCCCGGTGTTCCGCACGTACTGGAACAGCAATCACTTCTGGGTAAGGCGGATCGTGACGAATTTGCTGGACCAGTACGATACGGGCAAAACGTTCGAAACCGACGCCCCGGTGCACGTCGAAGCAAACCTGATGGAGAAGGACGGCAAGAAGTTTTTGCACCTGATCAATTTCCAGAACATCCATGCGGGCGAGAAGAGCAGCTCGTTCTACGACCCGATCGAGAGCATTACGCCGGTGCATGACATTGAAGTGCGCATCAACGATCCGCTCATCCGTTCGGCAACGACGCGTCCGGACGGACTAAAGCTGGAGACAGTGGCGACGGAGCGAGGCATCCGGTTTACCGTTCCTAAGGTTCATATCCACACGATCGTCGAACTGAGCGACAACGAATGATTGCAAATCCGAGGTGAACGTTCATGAACAGCATTGTTATCGTATGCGATACGTTAAGACGGGATCATTGCGGTCCTTATCATCACGGGCGTCCGCTTGACCGGGTTACGGGAGACGCGCAGCAGCCGTGGGTCGTCCCGACGCCGAATATGGACCGCCTTGCCGAGAAGGGAATCGTGTTCGACCACGCTTACTGCGGTTCGACGCCATGCATGCCGGCGCGCCGGGATATCTATACGGGAAGGTACGAATTTCTGGAGCGCGGCTGGGGCCCGCTAGAGGAGGACGACCTCGACCTGCCCCGGCAAATCTCCGGTCCGCCGAACCGTTCGTTGACCGAACAGCTGAGAGAGGGCAATCCCGTCAGCTACTTTATTACCGATCATTTTCATATGTGGGAGCAGGGAGCCGGCAACTATCATATGGGCTATACAGGCTTCGAATTCGTGCGCGGGCACGAGGCGGACGCCTGGAGAACGGACCCGGTGGAGTTTCCTTGTCCGGACTCGGAACGGGGCACGAAGCTGGAGCGGCATTTCCGCAACGTTCATCTGACGCGCAAATCGGAGGCCGATTATTTCGCCGCCCAAATTTTCACCAAGGCGGCGGAGTGGCTGGAAGCGAACCATACGCACGACAATTTCTACCTGCATCTGGACTGCTTCGATCCGCACGAGCCTTGGGATCCTCCGGAGGAATACGTCAAAATGTTCGATCCGCGGGGCTACGACGTCGAACGCTTTATCCCGCAGGCGCCTTACGACGAGTGGCGCAAGCATATGACCGAGGACCAGCTCAAGCATGTGCAGGCTTGCTACGCGGCCAACGTCGTACTCGTCGACAAATGGCTAGGCAAGCTGCTCGACAAAATGGACGAGCTCGATCTGTGGCGCAACACGATGCTCATTTTTACGACAGACCACGGTACGTACAACGGCGACCTTGGCCGTACGGGCAAGCTGCAGACGCATCAATACGACGCCGTCTCGCATATCCCGTTTATCGTCGCCTATCCGCATGGCGGACAGGGGACCCGAAGACAGCAGTTGGCCCAGCTCGTCGACATTTATCCGACCGTTCTGCGCGCAGCGGGCAAACGCTGTCCGGACGACCGTCACGGGCTCGATCTCACACCGGTGCTGGAGAACGAGCATGCCCGATTCCGCGAATACGCGATCAGCGGGATGTTCGGCAAGAGCGTCACGATTACCGACGGCCGCTGGGCGTTGCATCAATCTCCGGTCGCGGACAATCAGCCGCTGAATTGGTACGGAACCTGCTTGGCCAAGTTCATTCCCTACGACCTCGGTCCTTATCGGGACGGACGGAGAGAGGTGTTCGACTGCGCTTCTTGGCCGACGCCTACCTGGCTGAGCGACAAGGCCGACGACCCTGGCGAGCTCGTCAACCTGGCCGATCGTGAACGGGGGCAGCTCGCGAAAATACGGCAGGCTCTCAAAGAGACATTAACCCGGCTCCATGCGCCGTCCGAACAGCTTGAACGCTTAGGGCTGGCAGATTAGCATAACCTCTATTTTTAATGGGCCGTTTCCCGAGTAGTGATCGGGAGACGGCTTTTTTTGCAATGATCAGAACTTGAGTCAAACTCTGCGGTTTTGTTGGTTGATGCGTTCTTTTTCCATTTTATCAGATTTATCGTACAAAATTGGACGTTAGAAAGGCTGGTTGGTAGATTTTGTACGATAAGTAGTACAATCTGATCTCAATTAGAGGTAGAGGGTGAAGTTTTGTACGAAATTCCATCTAAAGCTGGCATGTGGCAAATGCTCCTATCGCAGGAACGATCAGATCGCCTTTCGAATGCAATCCTCTGTCCTGGGGACGCCAAGGGCGTATTTACTTACATATAAAAAAGGTATAGTCATGCGAGAAAAATGGCCATTTCCCTGCAAATAAGATATACCATATTGATGAATTGTAGATAAAATACATGTAAATTGGCGGTTTTGGCGGTTTTTAAATAAAAAGATATAATCACTATTTACAAAAACTTCTTCAGAATATAAAATGAAAACGTAATCATCTAGGTGTGGGCATGAAAGTGAAGAATTTGGGTATACCAAATCGTTTTGAGGGTGTAATCGGACGAGGGGAGGTTGCGCGAAGCAATCGGCAGTTAAGCCAGAAGCAGTTGCGAATTTGCTGTTCATTAACTTTGAGATTCAAGGGGAGGACTCATCTACATGCAGTTCTACAATCCACGCAAATTTATGGTCGCCGCGGTGGCGGCGCTGCTAGCCGTTTCGTTGGCCGGATGCGGAGGCTCCAAATCCAATTCGGAATCGTCGCCAAGCGCATCGCCGTCTCCATCCGCAAGCCCGAGCCCGTCGGCATCGGAAACGCCGTCCGCGTCTCCGTCCGAATCCGCCGAGCCGGCTCTGGACCTGCAAGGCGCAACCGTCAAAATCGGACTATGGTGGGACGGCGCCGATCCGCGGAGCATCGCGGAAGCCGATCGCACGCCCGCGGACGACGAGGTGATCGCGTTAATCGAAGCGGCCGAGAAGAAATACAACGGCAAGATCGAATACGTCAAGTTCGGCGACTACGGCAAATACGTAGAGAACTTCACGACAACGTCGCTCGCCGGAGAGCCGTTCGCCGACATCGTCGTGCTGGAGCTGTTCTGGTCGTTCCCGCAGCTGGTGAACAAAGGGTTTATCGCTCCGTTGGACGATTATCTCGATTTGAGCGATACGAAATATATTTCCTGGATGACCAACGGAGGCAAGTTCGACGGCAAGCAGTACGGCTTTATCGATTCCCCGCCGTCTCCTTACGGCATTTTCTACAATAAGAAGCTCGTTCAGGAGATGGGGCTGGAGGATCCGTTCCAACTGCAGCAAAGCGGCTCTTGGACATGGGACAAATTCCGCGAGCTGGCGAAGAAGTCGACGCAGGATACGAGCGGCGACGGCAAAACCGACGTGTTCGGTTTCATCGGCGACATGAAAACGAGCCTTGAGCAGTTCGTGTACGGCAATAAGGGCGCGTTTGACAAAGATGAAAGCGGAAACATGAAGTTCTCGATGGACAGCGCCAACTCCATTCAAGGCTTGCAGCTCATGTACGACATGTACAACGTCGACAAGTCGATCGTGCAGCCGGCGCCGGAGGAAGGCAACGACAAAGCGTTTATCGCCGGCAGAAGCGTCATGTACGGCGGCTTTAACTGGGAGTATTCCGGGCTGAAGGACAATATGCCGGGCGTCGAGCTCGGGTACGTCTTCTTCCCGAAAGCGCCGAACGCGACCGACTACACCGCCTTTACGCCGTACGGCAACATGTATATGCTGTCGAAGTATTCCAAGCATCCGGAGATCGCGGTCAAGATCATGGACGAAATCAGCCTGCACGGCAAAAACAAAGAGCTGGCGATGGAGAGCTGGAAAAACTCCTGGCCGCCGGAAGCGTACGAGACGCGCGTGCAGATGTACGACAAAATCGATTACAGCGGCAGCTTTATCGCCGTTCCGGAAGGCGACCAACTGGTCGACCAGGTTGTTAAGGACATTACCGAGGGTAAGGTAGCTCCGGCTACAGCCGCGGAAAAAGTGAAAAATCAATTCGACGCCAACATTCAGAAGATGCTGGGCGAGTAACCAGTAAAATCGGCAATTCCGGCTTTTATTCTGAACGGGTACCCCTATTTCGGGATTGGTGATTACCGGCCATGACGAGTAGGGGTACGTCTTGTGAGGGGAACTATGCGGAGAGCACAACGAAAATGGATAACGTATTCGGCCCTTGCCGCGGCTGCGGCCGTCTTGCTCGTCGTTCTAATCTCGGACGGATCCCGCGGCCGTGCGGCCGCGGAGGATCGCCCGTTCGACGTCTCGGGCCTCGGAAGCTACGTCTCCTTTAAGCAAGGCGGATATGACGAGTATTTGACCAAGCACGCCGACGCCGACCGACCGAGCGCGGACATCCGTATCTCCGGAGGCAGCTTCAGCCGGACGGAAGGAATGACCGCCAAAGTGTTGGACGAGTTCGAGGGCGTGAGCGGCCAATTGGCGCAAACCGGAGACGAGGGCTCGATGACGTGGGAGGTCGACGTCGGGCAGCCCGGCTTATATCAGATCGGTCTCAAGTATTACACGGTTAAAGGCAAAGATTCCGATATCGAGCGGGAGCTGACGATCGACGGGGAAGCTCCGTTCAGAGAAGCGAAAAGCCTCATTTTCAACCGCGTATGGAAGGATGAGAGCAGCAAGCTCGAACGCGACGGCAGGGGCAACGACCTGACGCCGAAGCAGGCGGAAGCGCCGATGTGGCGCGAAGCTTGGTTAAAGGATGCGACGGGCTATTACGAGGAGCCTTACTTATTTTATTTTTCCGCAGGCAAGCACGAGCTAACGCTCTCTTCCATTAAAGAGCCGCTTGTCATCGCCGAGCTGAAGCTGACGAATCCGGATATTGCGCCGTCTTACGATGAGCTGGCGAATCGATATAAGGAACAGGGCTACCGCAACGCCGAAGGGGTGCTGATCACCGTGCAGGGCGAAGCGGCGGTCTATAAATCGGACTCGATGCTGGCGCCGTACAACGACCGCTCCAGTCCGGCCGTCGAGCCGTACCATGCGTCCAAGCTGCGTATCAACGCGGCCGGCGGCTGGGCATGGCGCATGCCCGGACAGTGGATCGAATGGGAATTCGAGACGCCAGAGGACGGGCTCTATCAGATCGCGTTCAAAAACCGGCAAAACTATTTGACCGGCATGTCGTCGCTGCGGACGCTGTACATCGACGACGAAATCCCGTTCCGCGAGGCGAAACGAATCGGTTTCGCCTTCGACAGCGCTTGGCAGACGAAAGTGCTGGGACGCGGCGAAGACGACCCTTATCTGTTCTACCTGAAGAAAGGCCGTCATTCGGTGCGCCTTGAAGTGACGCTTGGCGAGATCGCGCCCGTCGTGCGCACGGCGGAAAACAGCATTCTGGAGCTAAACTCGATTTATCGCAAAATCATTAGCTACACCGGCGTCGTGCCGGATGCATTCCGCGATTACGCGCTGGAGAAGCGCATTCCCGAGATGGCGGGCGTATTTCGCGAGCACAGCGATCGCCTGCAGACGATCGCGGCGATTATCGAAGGTCCGGACGGCGGCAGCAACGACCGCTCGGCCTTGCTAAATACGCTGGCCTACCAACTGAAGGACATGGCGGAACGGCCCGACACCGTTCCGAGCCGGCTCGATTCGTTCAAAAACAACGTAGGCGCGCTCGGCGCATGGCTGTTAATGATGACCGAGCAGCCGCTGGCGGTCGACTATTTGCTCGTCTCGACGCCCGGCGCGAAGCTGCCGGACCCGGACGCGACGAGATGGGAGAAGGTGCGCGCGGAGACCGCTTCGTTCGCGGCGTCGTTCTACGAAAACTATGACGATTTCGGAGGCGAGGAAGGAACCGGGCGTTCAGTGTCGGTATGGATCACGTCGGCGCGAGACCAGGCGCAGATCGTGAAGCGGCTGATCGACGACTCGTTCACGAGACAGACGGGCATTTCGGTCAATTTGAAGCTCGTATCGGCGGACATTTTGCTGCCGTCGACCGTATCCGGGGAAGGGCCCGACGTTGCGCTGCAGGTCGGCAACGAGGTGCCGGTCAACTTCGCGACGCGCAACGCGTTGCAGGATTTGTCCGTATTCCCCGATTTCGACGAGGTGCGGACGCGGTTCGAGGATAGCGCGATGGTGCCGTTCGCTTATACTGACGGCTACTACGGGCTGCCGGAGCAGCTCAACTTTCCGGTCATGTTCTATCGCAAAGATATTATCGAAGACGAACTGAAGCTGAAGGTGCCGCAGACGTGGGAGGACGTGTACGCCCTCGTGCCGGAGCTGCAGAAGCGCAACCTGCAATTCGGACTGCCGCAGAAAGGGCTGAACGCGCAGGGCAACGACCTGGTGACGACGGACATCATTACGCTGCCTCCGAGCCCGACGTTCGCGATGCTGTTGTACCAGCACGACGGGCAGTTTTATAAGAACGGCGACACGGCCAGCGGCCTGGATGAGGAGGTCGCCATCGGGCAGTTCAAGAAGTGGACCGATCTGTACGTCAACTACAAGCTGCCGATCCAGGTCGACTTCGCGAACCGCTTCCGCACCGGGGAGATGCCGATCGGGATTATCGATTACACGATGTACAACAAGCTGGTCGTATTCGCGCCGGAGATCAAAGGGCTGTGGGATTTCGTTCCCGTGCCCGGCACGGCGACGGCGGACGGCACGATTCGCCGGGATGTCGGAGGGGGCGGCTCCGCGGCCGTCATGTTCCAGCACACCGACGACAAGGACGCGGCGTGGCAGTTTCTGAAGTGGTGGACAAGCGAAGAAACCCAGCTCGCCTTCGGGCGCGAGATGGAAGTGCGTCTCGGAGCTTCGGCCCGCTACCCGACGGCGAACGTCGCGGCGTTGACGAAGCTGCCGTGGCCAACCGCCGATCTGGCGAAGCTGATGGAGCAGATGCGCTGGGTGCGCGGCGTTCCCGAGGTTCCGGGCGGTTACTTGACCGGCAGGCACATTGACAACGCTTTCCGCCGAGTTGTCGTCCAAGGCGAAGACCCGCGCGAGACGATGGCCTATTACGTCCGTTATATGAATGAAGAAATTGCCGCCAGGCGGAAAGAATTTAATCTTCCCTAGGAGAAATGAGGGTTGACCCATCTATCCGATCATTCGCAAAAAGCTAATCAATACGGCGGCGGAAGTTCGCAAGAATCGGCAGGCCTTTGTCCTGATGGCGCCCTATTTCCTGATTTTCTTTACGTTCACCGTCGTTCCCGTCCTGATGTCGCTGGCGCTTAGCTTCACCTATTTCAACATGCTGGAGCCGCCGCGCTGGGTCGGCTGGGACAATTACGCCAGACTGTTCGTTCAGGACGACGTCTTTCTGATCGCGCTCAAAAACACTTTTCTGTTCGCCTTTATCACCGGGCCGATCAGCTACGTCGCCTGCTTCCTGTTCGCCTGGCTGATCAACGAGCTGCCGCCCAAATTACGCGCGCTGCTCACGCTGATTCTGTATGCGCCGTCGATAGCCGGCAACACGTATCTGATCTGGCAGACGCTGTTCTCCAGCGATTCGTACGGCTATATGAACTCTTTTTTGATGCGCTGGGGCCTCATTATGGAGCCGATCCAATGGCTGCAGGACCCGCGCTATATGCTCGGCATTTTAATTCTGGTGCAGCTGTGGCTTAGTCTCGGCACGTCGTTCCTGGCGTTTATCGCCGGGCTGCAGAACGTCGACCGCACGCTGTACGAAGCCGGCGCGCTCGACGGCGTCCGCAACCGCTGGCAGGAGCTGTGGTTTATTACGCTGCCGACGATGCGGCCGCAGCTGATGTTCGGAGCCGTCATTCAGATTACGACCGCGTTCTCGGTCGCGGAGATTTCCATCTATATGATCGGGTTCCCGAGCGTCGATTACGCGGCGCATACGATCGTCACGCATCTGGTCGACTATGGCACGATCCGTTTTCAGATGGGCTACGCCTCGGCGATTGCGACCATTCTGTTCGCGATTATGCTGGGCACGAATTTGCTGACGCAGAAATTGCTCAAAAAAGTGGGTGAGTAGAACGGTGATCAGAGTGAAGCAGCTTTTGCGCAGACGCCTTAACCGTTCCTGGTCCGTCGATATTTTGCTGTTCCTGCTGCTGGCGGGAGTGGCCGTCTTCATGTCGGCCCCGCTCGTCTACACGGTGAACAGGGCGTTCATGCCGCTGGACGAAATATTCGCGTTCCCGCCCCGGTTTATCGTTCGGAATCCGACAGTGCAGAACTTCAAGGATTTGCTCGGCATTTTCTCGGATTCATGGGTGCCGTTCTCCCGATATGTGTTCAACACGTTTTTTATCGCAATCGTCGGAACGGTCGGACATGTTATCATCGCCTCGGCGGCGGCTTATCCGCTGGCCAAGGTCAAGTTCCCGCTGCGCGGTCTGCTGTTCAATATCGTCGTGCTGTCGCTTATGTTCACCCCGTACATTACGCAGGTGCCGAACTATATGACAATTTCGTGGCTCGGCATGATCAACTCGTATTGGGCGATTCTGATTCCCGTCTTCGGCATGACGCTCGGACTGTATTTAATGAAGCAATTTATGGAGCAGATTCCGGACGCGCTGATCGAGGCGGCGAAAATAGACGGAGCGAGCGAATACCGGATTTTCTGGACCATCGTCATGCCCATCGTTAAACCCGCATGGCTGACGCTCATTATTTTCTCGCTCCAGAACCTGTGGACGAACGGCTCGGTCACGAGCCACAAATACATTTACAGCGAGCAGCTTCGTACGGTCGACGCGGTATTCGGACAGATCGCGAGCGGCGGCATCGCCAGGACGGGGCCGGTCGCGGCCGTCACGCTGCTGATGATGCTTGTGCCGATCACCGTATTTATCGTAACGCAAAGCAACATCATTCAGACGATGTCCTCGTCGGGGCTGAAGGATTAAGGGGGGCAGGACGGTGAACGTCATACGTATCGCAGTTCAACTTCTCGTTCTCGGTCTGCTCGCGCTGGCGGCTCCCGCCGCCGCTTCGGCCGACGGGTACAGCTACTCTTATTGGGGAGACGCCGTGCCTGCGCCGGACGCTTACGCTCCGGAGCGAATTGTGTATGGGAACGACCTGGGGATCAGTCCTCTGTCATCGCCTCAGGATCTATTCGTAGGTCCGGAAAATAAAGTGTACATCGCCGATACGGGCAACAACCGGATCGTCGTTCTAAGCGGCGAGCTAAAGGTGGAAAAGGTGATTACGGAGTTCGAGCGCGGCGGCGAGAAGGACGCGTTCAACCAGCCGGAAGGCGTGTTCGCCACCGCCGAGGGCGGCATTTACGTCGCCGATACGCGCAATCGCAGATTGGTCGAGCTCACCGCGGAAGGCGCGTTCGTGCGCGAGGTCGGCGAGCCGAAGTCGTCGCTGATTCGCGAAGGCTTCCAATACGCGCCGAGCAAGGTTGTCGTCGACCGGACGCAGCGAATTTACGTTGTCGGGCGCGGCTCGTACGAAGGCATTATGGAGTTCTCGGCCGACGGCGAGTTCACCGGGTTTCTGGGGACGAACCGGGTCAAGTTCAAGCCGATCGATCTGCTCTGGAAGCAGATTTCCACGAAAAAGCAGCGCGATCAGATGCAGCAGTTCATACCGCTGGAATTCAACAATATCGATCTGAACGAGGACGGCTTCCTGTTCACGACGACGTCCGAGGAAGGCTCGGACAGCCCGATCAAGAAGCTGAACCCGTCGGGCACGGACATTTTGCGCAGCAAGGGCTATTTCCCGCCCAAGGGAGATATCGGCACGGCGGAGACGGGCAGCGTGCGCGGGAGCTCGATCTTCGTCGACATTGCCTCCGACCGCGGGGGCATGTACAGCGCGCTCGATTCCAAGCGCGGCCGCGTCTTCTCCTACGACAAGGACGGCAACCTGCTGTATGTCTTCGGCGGGCTCGGCAGCCGGCAGGATCGGTTCCGCAACCCGTCGGCGATCGCCCTGCTTGGCGAGCGGACGCTGGTGCTCGATCAGGACTACAATCGGCTGACCGTATTCGCGCCGACGCGGTACGGGAGCCTGATCCGCGAAGCGGTAAACGCGCTGTACGACGGCCGGATGGAGGAATCGACCGCCGCCTGGCGCCAGGTGCTGCAGCTGAACGGCAACTTCGACGTCGCGTATATCGGCATCGGCAAGTCGCTGCTGCAGCAGGGAGACCACCGTGAGGCGATGAGCTACTTCAAGCTCGGCAGCAGCCGGGAGTATTATTCCGAGGCGTTTAAGCTGTACCGCAAAGACATTGTAATGGAGCATTTCGGCAAAATCGTGCTTGTGATCGCGCTGGCTCTCGGCATCGTCGTGTTTGCGGCGAAGCGGGCCGGCCGCCGCAACGCCGGCGTCCGCTACAAGGACACCGGAGCGCTGAAGCATCCGCTGCACACGATGCTCCATCCGTTCGCCGGGTTTTGGGAGATGAAGTTCGAGGGCAAGGGCAGAGTATCGATTGCCGCCGCGATCGCGCTATTGTTCGTGTTGCTAACCATTGTGAAGCGACAGTTCAGCGGCTTCGTCGTCAACTACAACAACCCGACTGAGCTGAACAGCCTCGACGAGCTGAAGTTCATCGTGCTGCCGCTGCTGCTGTGGTGCGTGGCCAACTGGTCGCTGACGACGTTGATGGACGGCATCGGCAAGTTCAAGGACATCATGATGGCTGCCGGCTATTCGCTAATGCCGTTCGTCATTTTGTACGTGCCGCAAATTTTGTACAGCAACGTCATTACGGCGGACGAAAGTTCTTTTTATTATTTGATCGACACGGTGGCGTATCTCTGGTTCGTCTGGCTGCTGTTTGTCGGGACGATGACGATTCACCAATACACGGCCGGCAAAACGATCGCGACGATGCTGCTGACGCTTGTCGTCATCGGAATCATTTTGTTCATCGGAGTGCTGCTGTTCAGCATGGTTCAACAGATGGTCAGCTTCGCCGAGTCGCTGATCCGGGAAATGTCTTTCAGATGGTAGGGAAGGAGGGGCGGCCATGAACGGAAAAAATAAAGCGCTGGCGATCGCGGTTTGCGCCGCCTTGGCGGTCGGAGGCATCATCGTCGGCTGGGGAGGCGAACGCAGCGGCGAGCAGGCGCAGGCAGGCGCCCCGGCAAGGGCCGCGGCGGCAAGCGGCGGACCTGCTGCGGCTCAAGGCGGGTCTGCGGTGCAGGCGGCTGCCGGAGGTCGGAGCGCGCTTCCGGCGGTGCTGGCGATGGGAGCGGCTCTGACGCCGAGCGCGGCCAACACGGCGGCGGAGCGTTCCGCTCTGGCCGGGACGGAGCGGGTCGCGGAGAACGAAAAGCTCATTCTGTACGTGCAGCGGGCCGGCGCGGGCATCGCCGTTCAGCAGAAACAGGGCGGCTACGTCTGGTTCTCCAATCCTGTCGAAGCCGCGAGCGATCCGATCGCCTCGCCGTTGTACAAGGCCGAGCTGCAATCGCAGCTGATTTTGTCTTATTACAATGCCAAAGGCCAGCTATCGCGGTACAACAGCTTTACCGATAGCGTACAAAAGGGGCAGTTCGACATTGCCGCAATCGATAACGGCGTTCGCATCGTCTATCGCTTCGGGAACCAGCCGGACGTCGCCTGGGCCAACATTCCGTCGGTGATCGGCAAGGAGCGCTTCGAGCAGGCGATTCTGAGCAAGCTGGCCGACGACGAGGCGCGCAAGCAGGTCACCTACAAGTACCGGCTCAATAATGAGAAGCAAATCTACGAGGTGCGCAAGCTGCAGGACAACGTCGCCGCCGAGCTGTCGGCGCTGCTCGATTCCGCAGGCTACACGGCGGAGGATGCGGAGCGGGACAACAGCGAAAACGGGGCTGGACGGCAAGAGTCGGAGGATCAGGCGCAATTCGCGGTCCCCGTCGAATATACGCTCGATGGCCAGTATTTGTCCGTCGCCGTCAAGGGCGGCGAGGTAGAGAGCCGTCCGACGTTTCCGATGGCCAGCTTGCAGGTGCTGCCGTATTTCGGCGCGGCGGGCGACGACCGGGAAGGCTACATGCTCGTTCCCGACGGCTCGGGAGCGCTGATCCGGCTGAACAACGGCAAGCTGAGCGCCGAGCCGTATCAGATGCCGATTTACGGGGAGGACGGCACGTTCGACGTACAGGAACGGTTTCTGTCGAATGAGAAAGCGCGTCTGCCCGTATTCGGACTGAAGAAGAACGATCATGCGTTTATCGGCATGATGGAGGACGGAGCGGCGATGGGGAGCGTCCTGGCCGATATCGGCGGACGCTTTACGTCCTACAACAGCGTGAACGGCAGCTTCCGCTTTACGGCGATGGACTTGTATACGTTAAGCTCGGGAAGCAAGAGCAGCTCCGTGCCGATGTTCCAGACGCCGTCGTATCAAGGCGACATTCGGCTGCGATACGCTTTCCTCTCCGACGAAGCGGCCGATTACGCCGGCATGGCGGCGGCCTATCGCGATTACTTCGTCGCTAAGCACAATATGCAACGGCTGACGCCAAGAGAGAACGCGCCGTTCGTGCTTGAGGTGGAAGGCGCGTTCCAGCGCCGCAGCTCCTTCCTCGGCATTCCGTACGACTCGACGGAGGCGCTGACGACGTACGAGCAGGCGGCCGAGCTGCTTGCGCTGCTCAAGGAACGCGGCGTCGACGACATCGCGCTGCGGTATGTCGGCTGGTTTAACGGAGGCATTCGCCATAGCTCTCCGGACGACATCGGGTTCGTCAGTGCGCTCGGCGGGAAGAAGGGCTTCCGCAAGCTGGCCGAATTCGCGGCGGCTGAAGGAATCCGGCTGTATCCCGACGTCGCCTTCCTGCGGAAGTTCAAGGGCTCGAGCGGCAGCGCCGACTTCCTCGACCGCCGCAATGCGGCGATCTACGAGTACGATCCGGTCACGTACCACAAGCTCGGCTCGCGCTTCTCGCATTACGTGCTGTCCGCCTCCAAGCTGCCGGACGTCGTTCGCGGCTTTCTGTCCGATTACGCCAAGCTGGGCGTGTCCGGCGTGTCGCTGCGGGATATGGGCGAGGAGGTCAACTCCGATTTCGCTCCGTCCGCTCCGCTGACCCGCGAGCAGGCGCGGGAGATGATCGCGGCGGAGATGGGCAGGCTCAAAGACGAGCTTGGCTCCGTTATGGTCAGCGGCGGCAACGCTTATACGCTGCCATACGCTGATATTGTCGTCAACGCGCCGACATCCGCCAGCGGGATGAGCTTAACCGACGAGGACGTTCCGTTCTTCCAAATCGCCCTGCACGGCTATGTGGAATTGGCAGGCGCGCCGTTTAACGCGGATCGCGGCCAGAACCCGCGCAGGTCGATGCTCAAGGCGCTGGAAACCGGCTCCAACGTGTTCTATCAATGGTTTTACAGTCCGTCGTCGGCGGTGAAGGATACGCGGTACAACGGTCTGTACGCGCTCCATTATCAAGATTGGCTGGACGAGGCGATCGCGCTGTACAAGGAAGCGGACGAGGTGCTGAAGCAGGTTCGCGACCAGCCGATTACCGGACATCGCAAGTTGTCCGCGAACGTGACGGAAACGACGTTCGGCAACGGAACGACGGTTATCGTCAACTACGGCGACGCCGACGAGCGGGTCGACGGGCTGACGATCCCGGCAGAAAGCTACCGGATAGGCGGTGAAGCCACCAGATGAAACTTACGCTCAAACGCAAAAAGAAGCTGACCCTGAAGCAAAAAAACGCCTGGTTCGGCGTCCTGTTCGCTTCGCCGCTTATTTTCGGCATGATTATGCTGTTTATTTTGCCCTTGATCCAATCGCTGCGCTACAGTCTAAGCTCGATTCAACTCGTCGAAGGCGGGTTCTCCGTCGAATACGAAGGAATTTCCAACTTTACGAGCCTGTTTACGTCGAATCCGGATTACCCGCGAAGTCTGGCCGAGTCTATCGCGGGCATGGCCGTCAACGTGCCGCTCATTCTCGTCTTCGGTCTGTTCGCGGCGGTGCTGCTCAACCAGAGGTTCAAAGGGCGGCCGTTCGCCAGGGCGGTATTTTTTCTCCCGGTCATTCTCGCCTCCAGCGTGATCGCCAATCTCGATATTGGCAGCTTCGTCGGAAGCGGATCGCTCTCGGCCGGCGGAGGGGATGCGGAATCGAACCTGCTGCAAAGCTTCGAGCTGAAGAAAATGATGCTCGAATCCGGCATCTCGCCGATATTCGTCGACTATCTGACCGGGGCGGTAGACCGGATTTACGAGATTATCAGCTCGTCGGGCGTGCAGATTTTGATTTTCCTGGCCGGACTGCAGTCGATTCCGCCTTCGCTCTACGAAGCGGCGAAAATCGAAGGGGCGACCGGGTACGAGAGCTTCTGGAAGGTGACGTTCCCAATGATGTCGCCGCTGATTCTAACGAATACGGTATATTCGATCATCGATTCGTTCAGCGACAGCCCGATCAACAAGCTCGTATCGGAGACGGCGTTTAAGGTGTTCGACTTCGGTCTCAGCGCCGCGATGTCCTGGGTATACTTCCTGTCCGTCGCGCTTATTCTCGCCATATCCGTCGGCCTGATCTCGCGCAAGGTGTTTTACTACGATTAATGGGGGTGGCGGAGCGATGAGCTCGAAGACCGCATATACGGAATTGTTCGTCAGCCGGTACCAGCCCGTGGAGAAGGGCAAGCGCTGGGCATGGGTGCTAATTCGCACTGTGCTTGTCGTCGGCTTCTGCTTCATTATTTTGTTCCCGCTGTTCCAGCGACTGTCGATCGCCTTCCGGAGCAAGGCCGACATCTACGATCCGACGGTGCTCTGGATTCCGCGCAATTTTACGTTCGACAATCTGCGAATCGCCATCGAGACGACGAACTACTTCGAGGCGCTCGGCAATACGGCGCTTATCTCGGCCAGCACAACGCTGATTCAGCTCGTCTCGTGCGCGCTGGCGGCCTACGCCTTCGCCAGACTGCAATTCAGAGGCAGCGGGCTGCTGTTCGGCCTCGTCATTTTTACGATTATCGTGCCGCCGCAGACGATTATGATTCCGCTGTACTTGACGTACCGCTACTTCGACTTGTTCGGTCTCGTCGGCTTGTTCTCAAGTAAGGACAGTCTGAACCTGATCGATACGTTCTGGCCGTTTATTCTATCGTCGAGCACGGCGATGGGACTGAAGAACGGGCTGTACATTTATATTTTCCGGCAGTTTTTCCGCGGCATTCCAAAGGAGATCGGAGAAGCCGCCCTCGTGGACGGGGCCGGCGTATTCCGAACGTTCCTGCGCATTATGGTGCCGAATGCGGTGCCCGCGATCGTCACCGTGCTGCTGTTCTCGTTCGTCTGGCAATGGAACGACAGCTACTATGTCAGCCTGTTCCTGAAGCAGGTCAAGGTGCTGTCCACCAGTCTGATGGATATGGGAGTAGGGCTGCGAGAGCCCGATCCGGTCTATACGTCGATGCTGCTCAATACCGGCGTGCTGCTGGCGATTGCGCCTCTTATTCTGATGTATCTGTTTGTTCAGCGGTATTTTGTCGAAAGCGTGGAGCGTACGGGGATCGTCGGGTAAAGACGCGGTGCGGAACAAACTATTGGATATACCAATAAACAAGGCTATAATTGTAACAGATTCGAGAATCTGGGGTGTGAGTCCATTTGTTAAGCGGAGATAAGCCGTTATATAGTCAAATCATTGAAATTTTGCGAGGTCGCATCGAACGCGGCGAATACGTGCCCGACCAGCAGCTTCCGACCGAGGTGGAGCTGGCCGAGCAATTCGGCGTCAGCCGGATTACGTCCAAGCGCGCCTTGATCGAACTGGAGCGGGAGGGCCTGATCTACCGCAGGCGCGGCAGCGGCAGCTTCGTGAAGAAGAAGGAAGGCGTCCGCAGACCGCAGGAGGAGCAGGGCGGAGCCGCTGCGAATCGCATCGTGTCGATGATTATTCCCTATGTCGCTTCCAACAACATGTTTGGCTACATTCCCGGTATCTCCGCTTATTTGGAGTCGCGCGGCTATTATTTGAGCATTCATAACAGCGACTGGAGCAGCGCGCAGGAACGGGAGCTGCTGCGCTCCCTGCCGAAGCGGGGGACGTCCGGCATTATTCTGTATCCGGTCAGCACCCAGCGCAATTTGGACATCGTTCATGCGCTGCACGCTACCGGTTATCCGATCGTAACCATTGACCAGTATTACAGCCTGCTGTCGATGGGCAGCGTCGTCTCCGACAACTTCGGCGGCGGCTATACGAGCGCGGCGCAGCTGATCGAGCTTGGACACACGCGCATCGCCTTCCTGTCGACGATCGACATTCAGTACCGCAGCACGGTTCGCGACCGCTTCTTCGGCTACTGCAAGGCGCTCAGCGACAATGGGCTTCCCGTCGATATCGATCTCGTGTACAGCGGGATGACCGACCAGGCCGAGAGCGATCCGCCGAGCCGCAGGCAATTTTACAAGTCGCTGCTTGCGCAAATGCTGGAGCAGCAGGTCACCGCCATTCAGGCGGAGCACGATCTGGTCGCCTTCGAGATCGTCAAGGCGGCGGCGGACATGGGCGTGCGCGTGCCCGAGGAACTGTCGGTCGTCGGCTTCGACAACAATCTCGACTTCGCGCTGCATTCCGATGTGCCGCCAATCACGACGGTGGAGCAGGAGTACCGGGAAATCGGCAGGAGGGCGGCGGAGATGATTGTCGATCAGCTTGAGAGCGGCGAACGGCAGACGAACCGCGTCGAGGTGCCGATTGTTTGGATCGCGCGGCAATCGACAGGCCCGGGGCCGGAGGCCGACGCCGACTCCGACGAAGAGGAGCAGGAGGCGCGTTGAGCGGGGAGCCGGGGCATGCTGTTGAAAACCATTTTACGATTGCGCATATCGTAGAATGGTTTTCTTTCTTTTGGTATACCAAATATTTTGATTATCCCCCTGAAAAGATATAACTAATATTTACCGAACTTCGATTAAGGTATATAATAGTAGAGAGAAAATAGTGGGGAGGACACGAGATGACCGGAACGAGAGGCGGCAAAACGGCCCATGTCATATCCCACTCGCATTGGGATCGGGAATGGTACTTGCCGTTCGAGAAGCATCGCTACCATCTGATCAAGCTGATGGATCGCTTGGTGGAGACGATGGAACGCGACCCTGCATACAGAAGCTTTCATCTGGACGGACAGACGATTCTTCTTGAAGATTATTTGACCGTAAGACCGGAACGGAGAGAGAGTCTGCAGCGGCTGATTAGGGAAGGCCGTCTTCATATCGGACCCTGGTATGTGCTGCAGGACGAATTTCTGACGAGCGGCGAAGCCAACATCCGCAATTTGCTGGCCGGTTTGCGCGACGCCAGAGAGTTCGGGGCCGTCTCCAAGCTCGGCTACTTTCCCGATTCGTTCGGCCATATCGGCCAAGCTCCGCAAATCTTGCAGCAGGCGGATATCGATGTCGCGGCGTTCGGACGCGGCGTCAAGCCAACCGGATTCAACAACGAGGTCACGGAACAGGCCGCCTACGAATCCCCTTACTCCGAACTGCTCTGGGAAGCGCCGGACGGCTCGCAGGTGCTCGGCATTCTGTTTGCGAACTGGTACAGCAACGGCAACGAGGTTCCGACGGATTCGGAGCAGGCCCTGAGCTTCTGGGACGAGCGACTGGCCGCCGCGGAGAAGTACGCTTCGACGCCGCACCTGCTGTTTATGAACGGCTGCGACCATCAGCCGGTTCAGACCGATTTGCCGCAGGCTTTGCGGACAGCCGCCGAGCTATATCCGGACATTGAGTTCATCCATTCCGATTTTAACGCTTATGTGAAAGCGCTTAAGCAATCGATGCCGGACGACCTCAGCGTTATTCGCGGCGAGCTGCGCAGCCAGCGCACGGACGGCTGGGGAACGCTCGTCAATACGGCTTCCGCCCGCATCTACTTAAAGCAGAGGAATGAGAGAGGGCAGACGATGCTGGAGAAGGGCGCTGAACCGTTAGCCGCTTACGCGCACCTGCTTGGCCTGGACTATCCGCATCATCAGTTGCTGCATGCTTGGAAAACGCTGATGCAGAACCATCCGCACGACAGCATCTGCGGCTGCAGCGTCGACGAGGTACACCGCGAGATGGTTACTCGCTTCGAGAAGAGCAGCCAAACTGCCGAGTGCATTATCGCCGACAGCGTTGCGCACATCGTCAAGCGCGTGGATACGTCCGCATTCGGAGGTTATGGCGAGCAGGCGTTGCCTTTTATCGTATTCAATACGACAGGCTGGAAGCGCGGCGGCATCGTGTCAACGGAGTTGGACGTCAGCCGCATCTATTTCCGCGAGGGTGTGGAGTTCGGCGAAATGAAGGCACGATTGAAAACGCTGCCAGTGAACGGGGGGACGATCGTGGACGCGGAAGGCCGTCAGTTGGCGTGCATTGTGACCGACTTGGGCCTGCGCTTCGGTTACGATCTTCCGGACGACCGCTTCCGCCAACCGTACTTCGCCCGTACGCTGCGCGTCGAGTTCGAAGCGGACGACGTTCCGACTTGCGGTCATCGGGCTTTTGCCTATATCCCTTTCGGTCAGGAGTTGGGGGAACTGCCAGAGCCACGGTTTGCAAGCGAAGGCTCCTTGCTCGCGGACGATGGACGAACGCTGGAGAACGACCGGATCAAAGCTACCGTCGAAGACAACGGGTCGGTGACGCTGACCGACAAAGCCGGCGGTCGAACGTTCCGGGGATTGTGCATCTACGAGAATGCCGGGGATGTCGGCAACGAATACATGTACCGACAGCCGAACGGCGAGACGGCGCAGACGACTGAGCTTTTGCAGGCCCAGGTGAAGGTGCTGACCGATACGCCTTATGAGGCGGCGCTGGAAATCGTGCAGGAGTGGCAGATCCCGGAGGAGGCAGAGGCTTCGCTTGCGCGGGAACGCGATGAGTTGATCTGGTTCACCGGTCGCCGCTCTGTGCGCACAGAGCAAACTGTCGCGCTGCGCATCCGCACCGTCGTTCGCTTGCAGCGCGGCGGCCGCGGACTTCAAGTAAACGTCGAACTTAACAATACGGCGAGGGACCATCGCATCCGCATGCTGTTCCCGACCGATCTGCGCACTGACGTTCATTACGCCGATTCGATTTTCGAGGCGGCGCGGCGGGACAACGAGCCGGCTGCGGAATGGCGCAATCCGAGCTATTGTCATCATCAACAGGCTTTTGTCAGCCTGCACGACGAGACGGCCGGTCTGACGATCGCCAACAAAGGGTTGAACGAATACGAGGTGCTGCGCGACGGCCGCAACACGATTGCCGTTACGCTGCTGCGATCGGTCGGCGAGCTGGGCGACTGGGGCTTGTTCCCGACGCCAGAAGCCCAGTGTCCCGGTATGCATGGCGCAGAGCTGATGATTATTCCGCATGGAGGCGGAGGTCAGCGAACGGACGCTTACGCCGAAGCCTATCAGTTTCAGACACCGCTATATGTCGGCACAACGGGCGTCCATGGCGGAGAGGTTCCGCCGTGCCATAGCTGGCTGAATTGGAGCGGCCGCGATCTGGCTCTGTCGGCGTTTAAGGTCGCCGAGGATACCGGGGACGTGATCGTCAGATGGTTTAATTGGAGCGGCGAAGCCACCGAGCTTGCCGCGATCCCGGCCTTCGCGCATGAGCGAATGGCGATGAGCGACGTGCTGGAGCGGTGCGGAGAGAAGCTGGAATCGGATTCGGGCGGCGGTATTCCCGTTGGTCCGCACCGGATCGTGACGCTGGCGATTACGCCGCAACTACCCGATTAAGGAAAGGAACGTGAACGCGATGAAGCGACAGTGGATTTTGGCCGGTTATGCCGGAGACGAGGCGCTGCCGACGATCACCGACGAAGACGCGAGAAAGCTAACCCACCTGAATATTGCGTTCGGTCATGTGCGAGGCGATGAAATTCGCGTCGATCATCTGCGGCATTTAGATAGGCTGCCGGAGCTGAAGGCAATGAATCCCGAGCTACTGATTCTGCTGTCCGTCGGCGGCTGGGGCGCGGGCGGGTTCTCCGAAGCGGCCGCCACGGCAGAAGGACGTGCCAGCATGGCGCAATCGGCCGTGCGCATGCTGCGCAACTTGCCGCTGGACGGCATCGACCTCGATTGGGAGTACCCGTGCTACGCCGAAGCGGATATTGCCGCATCTCCTGCGGACAAGACGAACTTTACGCTGCTGCTGCGCGAAATGAGAGAGGCGCTTGACCTTGAGGGGGCCGAGCAAGGACGGCATTATTTATTGACGATCGCAGCGGGCGCGGATCGATATTATATCGACGGAACCGAGATGGACCGGGTACATCCGTATTTGGATTTCGTACAGTTGATGACGTACGACATGCGCGGAGGTTTTCAGACGTTGACCGGCCACCATACGAACCTGTATACGCCGACTGGCGATTTGTTCCGAATCAGTGTGGACGCCTCCGTTCGGATGTTCCGCGATGCCGGCGTGCCGCCGGAAAAAATCGTCATCGGAGCGGCCTTCTATTCCCGCATGTGGCGGAACGTACCCAATCGCCATGCAGGGCTGCATCAGATGACCGCCTCATCGGGAGGCTACGGCCCGGATTATACCCGGCTGCATGCCGACTACATCGGTCGAAACGGTTTTGTCCGCTATTGGGACGAAGAAGCGAAGGCTCCGTACCTGTTCGACGGGGATAGCTTCATCACCTACGACGACGAGCAATCGCTCCGTCATAAGTGTGAATATATCCGCAGCGAAGGGCTGGCCGGCGTCATGTTCTGGGAATACAGCTGCGACAAGACGCACCGGCTTCTGGATGCGCTGCACGACGGTCTGGAATGAGTTTCCCTAAATTATAAAACTGCAGACAAGATTATCACTGGTTAGTAAGATAATCTCGAACAGGAAGGCGTGAAGCCGACGATAAGCCGTCGGTCCTTCACGTTTTCTTTTTTTCGTGCTTTTCCCAATATTACGTACCTTTTCCTGCGCGCAAGGGATAGCTTTTCTACCGTACCTCGTTATAATAAAGTTCTCTGGCGAAACCTTAATGAAAGCGCATACAAAAAGATGGAGAAGTCATCCCTTTCGCAATGCAATGACTTCTCGTTGGTTCAACCTATATAGAAAAAGGAGAGAGAATATGGTTCGGCGGCTATTGGGATTGTCTAAAGATTTGAACTTGCGCACGAAGCTGTTGCTCCTGTTCACGCTGCTTATTTTGTTTCCGCTCAGTTTGCAGGGAATTGTCACCTACAGGCACTTCTCGGCGACCGTCGACGAGAAGACGGAGCAGTTCACCGTCGACATCGTGCGGCAGATCAACGCCAATCTCGATCGGCTATTGAAGGATTTCGAGAGGTTGTCGATGATGCCGCTGTACGATCAGGTGGTGCTGACGATATTGAGCAAGTATGACGGAGAAATGGGCACAGGCGCGTGGGCTTCGTCGGACGACTATATGAAAATGAAGCTGTACACCTCGGCCAACGCCTATGATAGAGCGGAAATACGCGGCATTCATCTGATCAGCAACAGCGGCATTTTTTTCTCCAACGTCGATTCGATGGCAGTCGATTCGGTATGGGACAGCCGGCAGGACGAATGGTTCGCGGAGGTTGAACAGTCCGGCGGAGCTTGGGTGCTGATTCCGCCGCATTCGCCTTCCTATTATACCGTCAACACGGGCGACGCCTACATTTCGGTGGGCAGAACGATTCGCGACCCCGACACGCTGCGTACGCTTGGCTATATTTTGATCGATATTAAGCTGGATGCTTTTCGCAACATTTTGTCCAATTTGAATTTCGAACAGGACGCTAACGTTATCGTGACGGACAGCAGGCGCAGATTGCTCTTCGAACGCAATTCCGCCGGCGAGCAGTCGGTATACGGCGATCTGCTGCAGCATGCCGAACCGCAGCCATACGGAAGCAATCAGAAAATCGTTCTGGGAGGCCAGTCCTATTTGTACGTTCAGCACCACTCCAATTATTCGGGGCTGTCCGTCATTAGCCTGACGCCGATCAAAGTCATTCGGAAAGAATCGCGGGAGCTAGGCACGTTTACGTTGTGGTTCGCCGCGCTCTGCGTCGCCGTCGTTACGCTGCTTGCGGTTATCGTGTCCTATCGGCTTACCCGTCCATTGATTGAGCTGAAGAAAAGCATGATCCGCGTCGAGCAAGGAAATTTCGACAGGAGAATCGCGGTCTACGGCCGTGACGAGTTCGGTCAACTGGGACGGGGCTTCAACAAAATGACGGAGGAAATCGACCGGCTGTTTAATGAGGTGTTTATTCTCGGCATCCGCGAGAAGGAAGCGGAGCTGTCCGCGCTGCAGAGCCAGATCAATCCGCACTTTATCTACAATACGCTGGAATCGATCAGCATGATGGCGATTCGCGGCAACAACGCCGAGGTGTCCGACATGGTATCCGCGCTCGGCAAGCTGCTTCGATATACGATCGACAAGGTCGACCGTCTTGTGCCGCTATTTGAAGAAATTCGCTTTGTCCAATCCTACGTCCGGATTCAGCAGCTTCGTTACGGAGAACGGCTAAGGGTGGAGTATGACATTGCCGAGGAGGCCAACCTGATCGTGATTCCGAAGCTGATTCTTCAGCCGCTTGTGGAAAACGCCGTGTACCACGGCATCGACGAGGCCGAGCAGGGAGGAACGATCTGGATCTCGGCGCTGCGGTTCGAAGACGAGCTGCTGATTACGGTACGGGACGACGGCAAAGGGCTGGCGGAGCCGGAGATCGAGGCGCTGAACGAGCGGCTGCGCGCGACGCCGTCCTATCAAGGGCTGCAGAGCGGGGGCGAGCGGGGCGGATTGGGGCTGTCCAACATCGCTCAGAGGATTATGCTGATCTACGGGGATAGAGGCGAAGTGACGGTGGACGGCAGCCTCGGCCAAGGATTGGCCGTCACGATTGCGATCAAGCTTGAAGGGACAGGGGGGGGACAAGCATGTATAAAGTGCTGCTCGTAGAGGATGAAACGGTCATCCGTCAAGGGCTGAGGGAACTGATCGGCAAGTCGACCGGACATTTCGAGGTGACGGGAGAAGCGGCGAACGGCGTAGAAGCGCTGGAGTATTTGAAGTGCGAGCTGCCGGATCTGCTCATTACCGACATTCGTATGAGGGAGATGGACGGGCTGACGATGGTGGCCCGGGTTCGGGAGATTTATCCGAGCCTGCCCGTCGTCATCATTAGCGGCTACGGCGAATTCGAATATGCGAAAAAGGCGATCGCTTACGGCGTGTGCAACTATATGCTGAAGCCGATCGAGCGGCTGGAGCTGGTCGCGACGCTGGACAAAATCAAGCTGGCGCTAGACCGCGAGCGCGGTATATCCTCCGCACCAGCTGCGGGAGGCGCAGCCGAGGAGGCCCATACCGGCGGCGATGCCCGAAAGCTCATCCGCGACGTCAAGGAATTCGTCAAGCTGCACATCGACGGCGATCTCCGGCTGCAAACCGTGGCCGGCAAAGTTCATCTTAACGCGACCTACTTAAGCCAGCTGTTCAAAGCGGAAACCGGAATGAACTATTCGGAGTACGTGTCGGACGCCCGTATGGAGCGCGCCAAATGGCTGCTGGCTCATACGCGTCTGAAAATATACGATGTAGCGCGTCTGTCCGGCCATCAAAGTCCGAAGCATTTTATGCTCGTGTTTAAACAGCAGACCGGATGGACGGCGGGGGAGTACCGGGACCGGTACGGTCAGCGGAGTTCGGACGAGAACGACAATGTATAAAGAAAACGTACTTTTTCTTAAACGGGCGTGATTTTTGCCGAGGGGGGTCCCCCGTTATACTCATGGTGAACGATCGGTTCATTACTCATTCCAAGGGGGATTTATATGAAAAGAGCAAAGCTGCCGATTTCGTTGGCACTATTGGCTGCGTTTGCAGTCGGCTGCAGCAATTCGGGTTCGGGCACCGTCTCGGAGGGCGGAGCAAGCGGCAGTCCGGAGCAAAAAGGAGAAGTCGAGCTGAAGTTCATGATGTGGGGCAACCAGGCCCATATGGACGTATATAACAAGCTGATCGACGGCTTTCAGAAGGACAATCCGGGTATCCGCGTCACGATGGAATCGGTTCCTTTTGCCGACTATCAACAGAAAATATCGGTGCTTGCCGCAGGGAAATCGCTGCCGGACGTCGCTTGGGTGTCCGAGCGGATGGTTCCGCAATTCAAGGAAAACGGCATTCTCGGCGACGTATCGGAATTCAAGGACGACGCGGAGTTTAAGCTGGACGACTACATTCCGAGCACGCTCGATTTGTTCCGCGAAGGCGACAAGCTGCTAGGGCTGCCGTTCTCCACGCCGCCGGTCGTTATGTTCTACAACAAGACGCTGTTCGACAAGGCCGGGCTGACCGATCCGAACACGCTGGCCAAGGAAGGGAAATGGACATGGGCGGAGTTCGAGAAATCCGCGCAGGCTGTCGCCAGCAAGGATGCGCAAAACCGCGTATACGGCGCGAACTTCTTCCGCGATTGGAAAACGTGGGTGACGCTGTCCTCCTACTCCTGGTCCAACGGCAGCGGTCCGTTTAACAAAGAGATTACGGAATTCACGTGGAACGACCAATATGGGGTGGAGACGTTCCAGATGCTGGAGCGGATGATGTTTACGGACGAATCGCATCCGAAGGCGGGCGAGCAGGTCAGCTTCGACGCCGGCAACGTAGCCATGTTCTTCGACGTGTATAGCTACGTGTCCAAGGCGAGAGAGATCAAAGATTTCGAATGGAGCATCGCGCCGACGCCGTCCGGTTCGCAGGGAAGTGTGCCGATGCTGGGCCAGGCCGGCTACGCGATGTTCACGGACAGCAAGCATCCGGAGGAAGCGAAGAAGCTGCTGAAATATTTCGCCAGCCAGGAAGGCATCCAGGCGACCTCGACTTATTTCGTGCCTCCGCGCACAACGGTGCTGAACTCCGACGAGTTCATCAACCAGCCGAACAACCCGAGCAAGGAGCACATTCTTCAAGCCGTTATCGACGAGATGCCGAAGGCGCGCATTCTTCCGGGACACGTCCGCTGGACGAACATCGACAACGCGATTCTGCAGGGCTTCGATCGTCTGTTCGGCAAAGTGATGCCGGCGGAGGAGAATTTGAAGAAAATCGCCGAAGAAGTCAATGCGCTGATGGTGAATTAAAGATGGCAGGACTGCAGAACAGTTTGCAGGCGCGGAAGCTTACGCTCGTCGTAAGCCTCCCCGCCAATGACGCTAAGTTGGCCCGCGCGGCGCTGGAGGAAGGCGCCGACGGCTTGAAGGTGCATATGAACGTCGGACATCGGGCCAGCGGCAACCGCTTCGGCTCGCTGGACGAATACGAGAATACGTTTCGCGAAATTCGGTCGCTGTTCGAAGGGCCGCTCGGCATCGTCCCGGCCGGAGGCGCTGAAGAGGCGAAGCCGGAGGAGATTGGGCGACTGTCTCCGCTAGGCTTCGACTTCTATTCGATCTATGCGCACCATCTTCCGTCCTTCATGCTGCACGAAACCGGATTGGATCGGACGTTTGCGGTGAACGAGTTTTCCGATCTCGCCCTGTTGTCTTCGGCAAGCCGTTACGGCTTTACTGCGGTCGAAGCTTCGATTGTTCCGGGCGACGAGTACGGGACTCCGCTAACCTTCGCGGACGTGCTGAAATATCGGAGCGTCGTTGAGCGGGCGGGAATTCCGGTGTTGCTGCCCTCGCAGCGCAAGCTTGTTCCGGACGACGTTCGCGTGCTGGGAGACACAGGTATCAAGGCGATTATGCTCGGGGCGATCGTTGTCGGCAAGACGGAGGAAACGATGCGCAGAGCGGTGGCGGATTTCCGCGCCGCGATCGACAGATGGAACTGACAGGCGGTGAACCGATGAGCGGGAAAAAAACAAAGAAAATAAAAGGGCCGTTGGCCCGCGAAGCGCAAATTACCGGATGGCTGTTTATTTCTCCGATGGTAATCGGTTTTACGCTTCTGCTGCTGTTCCCGATGGGGCTGGCGCTGTATATGAGCTTTACGGATTGGCCGCTGCTAGGCAGCCATAACTACATCGGTATCGACAACTACCGGCACATTATGAACGACGCCCTGTTCTGGCAGGTGCTCGGCAATACCGTCTATTTTACGGTCGGACTTGTGCCGCTGAATATTGTGCTCGCGCTATTGCTCGCGCTGCTGCTGGCCAGAAGCATGCGGGGCATCGGGCTGTTTCGCACCGCGATTTTCGTTCCGGTCATGACCTCGCTGATCGTCTGGTCGATTGTGTGGAAATACATGTTCGCGACCGACTCGGGCTTGATCAACCAGCTTCTGACCGCGCTGCACATTCAAGGCCCCGCCTGGCTGTACGACACGAAGCTGGCGATGCCGGCCGTGATCGTGACAAGCGTGCTGAAAAACGTCGGCCTGAACATGGTGCTCTTCATCGCGGCGCTTCAGCAGGTGCCCGCATCGCTCTACGAAGCAGCCAAGCTGGACGGCGCAAGCCGGACGCGGTCCTTTTTCAACGTAACGCTGCCGATGATTACGCCTACGATTTTTCTTACGGTCGTGATGACCGTCATCGGCTCGCTGAAGGTGTTCGGGCAAATTTTCGTCATGACACAGGGCGGACCGAGCAATAGCACGAAGGTGCTTGTCTACTACATTTGGGAGAAGGCGTTTAAGCTGTTCCAGCTCGGCTACGCGTCGGCGCTTGCCTTCGTCCTGTTCTTCGTCGTGCTCGTGCTGACGTTGGTGCAGTGGCAGCTTAGAAAGAGGTGGGTATTTAATGAAAGCGACGCATAACGGTTCCGCGGGGATTTGGCGCAAATCGCTTGGCACGGCGGGCATCTATGCGGCTCTCGGCGCAATCTCACTCGTGATGATGGTTCCGTTCATATGGATGATCTCGACCTCCTTCAAGGAGCCGAATGAGGTGTTCAAATACCCGCCGCAGCTGATCCCTTCGACGTTCCGATTCGAGAACTACGCGGATGTGTTCAAGCTGATCCCGTTCGAATGGTTTTACTTCAACAGCGTCTATATCGCCGCGCTTGTCGTGGGCGGCACGGTGCTGTTTGCGTCCTTGGCAGGCTACGCTTTCGCAAGAATCCCGTTTACGGGCAGGAACGCCGTATTCCTCGTGCTGCTCAGCGCGATGATGATTCCGCACGAGGTAACGGCGATTCCGATGTTCCTGTTTATGCGCGAGATCGGATGGATCGATACGCATTTGCCGTTGATCCTGCTGCCGATCTTCGGGGCGGGCGGAGTGTTCGGCATCTTCGTGATGCGGCAGTTTTTCATCACGGTTCCGAAGGAGCTGGAGGAAGCCGCGATGATCGACGGCTGCAGCCGGCTGCGCATTTACGCGCGGATTATGCTGCCAATCGCCAAGCCGGGACTGGCGACGCTGACGATTTTTACGTTCGTGACCAACTGGAACGAATTTTTCGATCCGCTTATCTTCATTAATACGCGCAGCCTGATGACGCTTCCGCTTGGCTTGTCGCTGTTCACGGACGAGGTCGGGACGGCGTGGCATCATCTGATGAGCGCGACGGTGATGGCGACGGTGCCGCTGCTGATTATTTTCTTCCTGGCGCAGCGTCAATTCATCGAAGGCGTAGCCATGACAGGATTAAAAGAATAGAAGGAACGGAGTTGGCATCAGGTGATGAAGAAGATTGAGGCGGACGTGATCGTCGTCGGCGGAGGACCTGCGGGAATCGTCGCGGCGATCGCCGCCGGGCGGCAAGGCATAAAGACGGTGCTCGTGGAGAGGTACGGCTTTGTCGGCGGCATGTCCACGGCGGCGATGGTATATCCGTGGATGACGTTCCACGCGGACAGCGGGGAGCAGGTCATTCGCGGCATCGCGCAGGAGATCGTCGATCGGCTGATCGAGCGCGGCGGTTCGCCCGGCCACCTTCGGGATACGGTCGGCTTCGTGCATACGGTCACGCCGTATCATCCCGAAATCTATCAGGTCGTGGCGGTAGAGATGCTGCGGGAAGCCGGCGTCGAGCTGTATCTGCACAGCTTCGTGGACGAGGTGGAGGCAGCGGACGGCACGATCCGCTCGGTGCGGATTACGACGAAGTCGGGGAAAATAGAGCTGGCGGGACGGATATTCGTGGATGCGAGCGGAGACGCGGACGTCGCGTATTTGTCCGGCGCCGAGACGTTGAAGGGGCGCGACGGCGACTCCCAAGCGCAGCCGATGACGATGAAATTCCGCATGCGGGGCGTCGATCTGGAGCAGATCAAGGCGTATATGCTGGCGAATCCCGATAACTTCTATAAGAAGACGCCGATCGACGAGCTGCCCGGCTTGCCCTTGACGGGCATCAGCGGTTTTTACTCCGAGTGGCAGGCGTCGGGCGTCCCGATCAACCGCGATCAGGTGCTGCTGTTTACCGGTCCGGCGGACGACGAGGTGCTTGTCAACTGCACGAGAGTGCAGGGACTCGACGGCACGCAGGTGGAAGATTTGACCCGCGCGGAGGAGGAAGGGCGCAAGCAGGTGCTGCTGATGGCCGAGTTTCTGAAGCGGGACGTGCCGGGCTTCGCTCGCGCGTCCGTATCGGCCGTCGGCACGCAGATCGGCATCCGCGAGACGCGGCGCATCGTCGGTCTGTACGCGCTAACGAAGGAGGACGTCGTCGCCGGCAGGAAATTCGAGGATGCGATCGCTCGCAGCGGCTATCCGATCGACATCCACGATCCATCCGGGAAAGGCGTGACCGCCTCCTGGATCGCGGGCGACGGTACCTACGACATTCCGTATCGCTGTCTAGTGTCGCGGAACGCCAGCAATTTGCTGGCGGCGGGCAGATGCATTTCCACGACGCACGAAGCGCTTGCCACAACGCGGCTTACGCCGAGCTGCATGGCGACCGGTCAGGCTGCCGGTACGGCCGCCGCTCTGGCCGTTCTCGACGGCGTAACGCCGGCCGAAGTGAACGTCGCGCGTCTGCGAGAGGCATTGATTCAGGAGAAGGCGTATCTTTAATAGGTGAAAAATCCCCCCGAAACGCAGCGCTGCGCTTCGCGGGGATTTTTGTATGCGCGGGGACGTTTGTTGGGCGGAGCAGCTCCGGCGCTTTTCTATTTGATGAATTTTTAGACGGGATTTTCGTAGATTTTGAATGGTTCCGAGAGCCGATTCGGCCTATATTCGGATACGTAAGCGAAAAATATTCCAATCGGAGGTGGCATTTACGTTGAGGAAAGGTCGTTACGTATTCAAGTCGTTAGCTTATCTGTTGATTTTCGCGCTGCTGCTAAGCCCGGTTTCTCTCTATGAAAATCGTGCCGCAGCCGCCGATCCCGAGTCTGTGGAATACGATCTGCAGTCGGGCAAGCAGGCGACCGCATCGTCGAGTCAGGCAGAGGGAGACAGCTACGCGCCGGGCAAGGCGATCGACGGAGACGCCGCGACGAGATGGGCTGCGGGCGGTCCGGACAAGCCGCAATGGCTCAAGGTCGATCTGGGGGCGCAATATGAGATTCGTTCCGTGCTGACCGCCTTCGAGTTCAACAACTCGTATTATCAATACGTTATCGAGGTGTCGGATAATGACGAGGACTGGACGAAGATCGCAGACCGTTCGGCCAGCACGGAGCAGCCCGGAACGCAGGGCTACGTGGACGAAGCGGAGACGAATGCGCGATATGTGCGAATTACTGTAACCGACACGCAGTATCCGGTGTGGGTAAGCATTCGCGAGTTTAGGATCAATCCGCAGATGAACGATGTTGTAAGCGCTTCATCGGAATTCGGCCCGGCTTATGCCGCTTCCATGGCTTTCGATGGGGACCCGGCGACCCGCTGGGCGGCGGACGGAAACGAAAAACCGCAGTGGCTGATGGTGCGACTGGCCGATGCGCAGCAAATACGGACCATTGCCACGGCTTTCGAAGCGAATACGGCAGCGATGCAGTACTTGCTCGAAACGTCGTGGGATGGCAGCGATTGGCAGACGTTCGCGGATCGGACGGCCAATGCCGCGCCGCCAGACAGAAACGGCGCTTACTGGGATGAGGGCAACGTTATGGCGAAATATGTGCGGATTACGGTTACGGGAGCGGAAAGCCCGGAGCTGTGGGCGTCGATCTGGGAGCTGACGATTAATCCGGCCGACGGTCCGACCGCAACGGCATCTTCGGAGATGGACGCGACCCATAGCGCGGCCAAGGCGATCGACGGCAGCTCGTCGACAAGATGGTCGCCCGCGGACAGCTCCAAGCCCCAGTGGCTGCTGGTCGATCTGGGCAGCGTACAGCCGATCCGGGCGATAAATACGGAATTCGAATTCAACGACTCCTATTATCAATACCGGATAGAAGGGTCCGACGACCAAGTCGCTTGGACGACTTTTACCGATCGTTCGACTCAGACGCAAGCGCCCGGCGTGTACGGTTATACGGATCGGGGATTCATGGACGCCAGGTATGTCAGAATTACCGTAACCGGCGTGCAGCATGAAGGAATGTGGGTGAGCATCCGGGAATTCAAGATCAATCCGGCATCGGCCGCCAAGGCGGAAAATGACGATCTTTATAACGTGGCTCTCGGTAAAACAGCCACCGCTTCGTCGACGATGAGCGAGGAGTTTGCGCCGGCTTACGCCATGGACGGGAATACGGGCACGACCAGATGGTCTCCCGCCGACCGTGAAGGGCAGCACTGGCTGCAAGTGGATCTCGGTCGCGAATATTATATTCAGCGAACGCTTGCGATCTTCGAATGGCCGGACGTCGTCTATCAATATCGCATAGAAACGTCTCTGGACGGGGAGCAATGGTCGACGTTTGCGGACAAAACGGCGAACGCTTTATCCGGGCCGGCCGGATACATCGACGAGGGCGGAGTTTGGGCGCGGCATGTTCGCATTACCGGAACGGACGACAATTGGAAGAGCTTGTTCGAATTCCAGGTGTTCGGAACGGACAATCTGGCGGCGGGCCGACCGGCGACCGCGTCTTCGGAACAAGACGGGGGTCATGCAGCAGCGCTTGCGTTCGACGGCAGCCGGGAAACGGGATGGAGCGCCGCGGAAGGGGAAGCCGGGCCGCAATGGCTGCAGGTCGATCTGGGCGAGAGCGCGGAGATCGGACGGATCGAAACCTATTTGGACAGCAAGGAAGAGCCTTATCGTTACCGGCTGGACATATCCGACGACGAGACGAATTGGAGCGCATACGCCGATCGCAGCGGCAATACGGTTGCAGGCAATCCCGGATATACCGATAAAGGCATCGCAACCGCTCGCTATGTTCGACTTACGTTCGAGGAATCGGGGCAGCCTCTTGACCAGATTGGCGTGAGAGAGCTTCGCGTCTATGCGCCAGCTGCGGATTCGTATGAGGCAGCGCTGGTTTCAGGCGCTTATGAGTTAAAGGCCGAAGCTCTCCCTGGCGGAAAATTCGGAATCGGCGTTTACAAGGGCGGAGAGCGTATGTACGGGCAACGCCATCCCCAACAGCTGCTCGTTAAAGAAGAGCAGGAGCAGCCGGTTCGCTACGAGGCCGCTTATGACAGCGTCGAAGCGGTCGGAGGGGCGCTGATTCTGCGCGGCATCGTCGGCACGAACTATCGAAGCCTCGTTGCGTTCGAGGATACTTACCGACCCGGAGCTGAACCGGGGGCGTTCGACGTATTGCGCAGCGTGACCGTCGTTAAGGGCGAAGAAGGAGATCAAGGCTATAACACGGTATTCGGCTTGATGCCGGACGCCGAGCAAAACATGGAACAATTCGATATGCTGGCTCCGGGCAACTGGTACGGCAAAAACGATAACGTCGTAAACTCCGCGATCGCTTCCGACTACAGCCACGACTACTTCTACATTCGCGAAATGCGGCTGGCGCTGCCGTTTTTTACGATGCGCAACGATCTGACCGGCGAGACGCTGTCGATTGGGCGTCCGGAAGCAAGCCCAACTTCCGGCGTGGACGAGACGGTCGGGAGCTGGCTGGTGGACGACAGCTTGAATTACGGAAGCTTGGGCATTCATAAGCAAGCTCAACCATCGCTAGATTTTGTTTTCCCTGGGCTGGAAGGAGAAATTAACTACGTCAACCACGGCAAGCCATGGGTATATCGCAGCCATCCCGTGACGACGGGAGCGGAGCAGCAGTATGAGCTGACGCTGAGATTCAGTCAGACCGACAGCTATCCGGAAGCGTTGAACAAGGAATGGCATGCTTTTCTCGAGCTTTTGAATCCGCAGCTTCAGCAGGTGAACGTGCAGGCCGTGTACGACAACGCGATCGATCTGCTTGACGAGTACGCCAGAGAGTATAACGGCATTATGGGGCTGCCGTTTAAAGCAGACGTCCCGGACGGAGAGATCGGTGGCTATGCGATGGTGATGGGTTTCGTCGGACAGCAGCTCCCGGCGGCCTACCAGATGATTCGCTATGCATTAAACGCCGACGATGACAATCTGCTGGACAAAGGCGTTCGGATGGTCGATTTCTGGGCATCGCGCTCAATGACTCCGTCTGGATTGCCGAAAACATGGTTCGAGCCGTTCTGGGGAAGCGAAGGGACGTTTACGAGCGGCGACGCGGATATGAGAACGATGTCGGACGGCATGGAAGGCGCCGTCGACGCTTACCGGGTCATGCAGGAGCATGGGGTAACCAAGTCGGAGTGGCTCGATTTTGCAGCGAGTTTCGGGGACTGGCTCGTCGCCAATCAGAATGACGACGGTTCGTATTACCGAATCTACGGCTTTGACAGCAAGCCGGTGCACACGGGCAAATTTAATACGACGAATCCGATTCGCTTTCTGATCAAGCTATACGGAGCAACCGGGGAGCGGAAGTACCTCGATGCCGCCGAGAAGGCCGGAGACTATGCTTACGCCAACATCTACGAGCCGTCGCTATACGTCGGGGGCACGTCGGACAACAACAATACCATCGACAAGGAAGCCGGCGTCATGGCGATGAACGCTTTTCTGTCCCTATACGATGCGACGAAAGATGCCAAATGGGTGGAAGCTCTGCGAGGGGCGGCCGATTATACCGCGACCTGGACGTTCGCTTGGACGTACGAGACGCCGGCGGGCGGTACGAGATGGGCGGCCAACGGCGATTCCAAGCCGCAGTGGCTGCAGGTCGACCTGGGCGAAGTCAAGGCGATTAGCAGCGTCGAAACTTACATGGAGTACCGGGCGATGGGCTACCAGTATACGATCGATATTTCGGAGGACGGCCATACGTGGACTCGCTATGCGGATCGGTCCAACAATGTGAGCTACGGCAATCCGAGCTACGTCGATTCCGGCAACGCGGACGCTCGTTATGTGCGGCTTAACGTAACGGGAACCGAAGCCGCCGGCGCCTGGGTCAGCGTATGGGAGTTCGTAGTCAAAGACGCGGACGGCAATAATTTGGCGCTCCATAAGCCGACGACGGCATCCTCGAGCGCCAAATCGCCGAAATTCGCCACCGACGGCAATATCGACAGCTCGCCGCTATCGCCGTTCCCGGAGGCCGGCTTGATCGGCCAGAGCTTCGTGGCGACGGGCCATTCTTATGTCGATCAATTTATGGCGTATATGGGCTCCGCCTATTACAGGCTGTATTTGCTTACGAACGACGAAGCCTACTTGCGTTTCGCCAAGCTGCTGCAGAATAACGCGAACTATACGACGGACTGGAAAGGATCGTGGGGCTACGCCTATCCGGGACTCGTCGAAGAAGGGGGCAACGTCACCGAGCTGGTCTACTCCGGTATCGGCGCATGGCTCGTATGGAACTCCGTCGCGCAGTTGGAGCCGTTGTCGCTGCTCGAGGATCGGTTCGGCTCCATGTCGATCGAAGAGATCGAACAGCTCCCGCTTGCGGAACGGCAATTGCGCAACGGGCAATCCCCGACATGCACCGCCGATTGCGGCGGCAATGGCAGCGAAAATGGGGGTAACAACGGCAACAACGGAAACACTGGCAGCAACAGCGGAAATAACCAGGGAAATTCGGCCGGCGAGGCCGGTTCCGGAGGCGACGATTTACTTGCGGCCGAACAACTACTGGACAATCTGCTTGCTTCGCCGGACGCGACAGTCTCGACGCCGATCGGTACCGATGGCGTCTTGAAGCTCCCGGTAAATGCGGGAGGTCAGTTGCAAAAAGCGAGGAAAGCGCTGCAGGTAACATCGGAAGAGGGGGGATCAGTCGTAATTCCCGCATCCGTACTGGCTCAGCTTCATGCAAGCTTGAGCGCGGAGGAGCGGGAAGGAGCGGCAATCGAAATCGTCCTGCGAGCTGCCGGAACGAAGGAGACGGGCGAAAGCAGACGTATTGCCGATGAAGCGGAAGGCTCGGTACTGCAGGGAGACGGCGCGTTGTTCGTTTTGGAATTGCGGGCCATTACCGGAGCGGGACGAATATTCAAGCTGGATCGCTTCGGCGAACCCGTCGTTTTATCGCTGCCTCTGCCGAAAGGGATCGATGCGCGAATCGCCGGCGTATATCGCTTAAACGAAGAGTTGAAAAAATGGGAGTACTCGGGCGGAGACGTCCAAAACGGGCAAATTGCAGCTCAGTTGCTACGCGGCTCTGCCTATGCGGCGCTTGGATGGAACAAAAAATATTCCGATGTGCCCGCAAGTTTCTGGGGAAATGAAGCGATTCGAATTTTGGGAGCCAAGCACATTGCGGAAGGAACGGGCGACAGCTTCGATCCGCAGCGGCCTGTCACGCGAGCAGAGTTCGCGGCGTTACTCGGCAGAGCGCTGCGTTTGCCGGAGCCTCTCGATTCCGGCAAAGTTTTCGACGATGTAGACGGAGGCGTCTGGTACGACAAAGCCGTCGCTACGGCTATTCAAGCCGGTCTTATCCAAGGCGTTGACGATAGTCGCTTCGCGCCGGACAGGGCGATTACACGGGAAGAAATGGCCGTTATCCTCGTCCGCGCCTATGAAAGAAACGGGGGCATTGAACAGCCAGCCTCCGGCACGACAATCCCGGTTGATGCGGCATTCGTCTCCGGGTGGGCCAAGAGCGCGGTGAACAAAGCGATCGCCTCCGGACTGATGGCCGGACGCGGCAGCGGGATATTCGCACCCGCAAAGCCAGGCACGAGAGCGGAAGCCGCCCAAGCGATCTTCAATTTGCTTGGAAAATGACGAAAGCTCGAAGCAAGCTGATTTCCCAACATAAGAAGTGAAATCTCGAAAGAACCTCAATCTCCATTATGCAGTGGAAATTGAGGTTCTTTCGTTTTGGCATGCATTCCTACTTCGACCCTCCGATAAACTTGTTTACGAGCGTGTAGATCGGAGTCGGGTCCAAATCGCTTAAGCCGCTCACGTCAGTCAGGAAGAAGACGAGCAGAAACGGCAGCAAGCCGATCGCGAACACCGCCAAGAATAGGCCGGCCGTCACGCAGCGCATGATTTTCGCCAAAGTCATCCTTACCGCCCCTTTCAGTTGGAAAGCGACCGTCCCTCCGGGAGACGATCGCTTTTTGTTGCAATTAACCCACAGTTTCCCGTTTCCGAAAAAACGTCTTGAGCGCGTTGTAAATCTCGCCCTTCTCTTTAATGATGTAATAGAAAAATTGCTGGTGCTCCAAATGCTTGTAAGCCGACATAAGCGTGCTGCTTCGATTGTACTGATTGACTTCTCCGTAGCCGAACATGTTAGACCGCTCCAGCAGCTCCTTGATCAGCCGCACGCACCGCTCATTGTCGCTCGTCAGGTTATCCCCGTCCGAGAAGTGGAACGGATAAATGTTGTACAACGACGGAGGATAACGGCTGTCGATAATTTCCAGCGCCTTGACGTAAGCGGAAGAGCAGATCGTGCCGCCGCTTTCGCCACGGGTGAAAAACTCCTCCTCCGTTACCTCTTTCGCCTCCGTATGGTGCGCGATAAACACGATATCCACCTTCTCGTACTGGCGGCGCAGAAAGCGGGACATCCAGAAGAAGAACGACCTCGCGCAATATTTTTCGAACGAGCCCATTGAACCGGAAGTGTCCATCATCGCCAGAATGACCGCGTTGTTTTGCGGCTTAACGATTTCCTCCCATGTCTTGAACCGCAGATCGTCTGGGGAGATGCCTCCGATTTCGGCACGGCCGTCCCGCGAGTTGCGGCGCAGATTTTCGAGAATCGTCCGCTTCTTGTCGATGTTGGACATGATGCCTTTACGCCTGACGTCTGTAAACCGCACATCTTTGACTTCGATCTGCTGTTTGTCTTTTTTCTTCAGATAAGGCAGCTCCAGCTCTTCGAACAGCATCGACTCCAGCTCGGCGATGGAAATCTCCGCTTCGACGACGTCGTCTCCCGGATCGGAACCTGCGCCTTCTCCCTTGCCGCCGGCCGGCGTCGGATCGACGCCGAGCACGTCGCCGACCTGGCTGTCCCCGTCTCCCTGTCCGACATGCTTCTTCTTGTTCGTGTTGAAGACGAAGCGGTATTCGTCCAGACTGCGAATCGGAATTTTAATAATTTGGCGCCCATCGGACATGACGATATTCTCTTCGGAGACGAGATCCGGCAAATTCTGCTTGATCGCGTCCCGAACCTTCTGCTGATGACGTGCCTGATCCTGATAACCTTTGCGATGCAGCGACCAGTCTTCCCGGGATAAAATAAACGAGGGATGATTCATGGGCAACCCCCTATCGCTTCGTTGTTTAAGGATGTATTACTCAATATATTCAAGTTCGGCTAAACGATGTGTATGCATATCTCGGACAAGCCGATTTTGGGGCAGAAAGCTCATTTTACCAACTGCAATTGGGTCGGCGATAGATTACAATAATAGTAGCTGGCGCGACTTGTCGCGACAAAGAGGGAAATGGGAGGGATTGTGCCCCATGAAGTTCATACATACTGCCGACTGGCATTTGGGCAAGCTGGTTCAGGGCGTCTATATGACGGACGATCAACGTTACGTGCTGGAGCAATTAGTAGAAACGATAGAAAAGGAGCGCCCGGATGCGGTCGTCGTTGCCGGAGATTTGTACGATCGGGCCATTCCGCCGACCGAAGCCGTCGAACTGCTGGACGAGTTGTTCGAACGCATTGTCATCGGACTTAACATGCCGTTGCTGGCCATCGCGGGCAACCATGACAGTCCGGACAGGTTGTCGTTCGGGACGGCCATTATGGAGGCGAGAGGGCTGCATCTGATCGGCCAACTCAAAGCCGAGCATAAGCCGGTCTTGCTGAGAGACGGCGACGGAGAGGTTTATTTTCACCTTGTACCCTACGCCGATCCCGCTCAAGTTCGTTACATACTCGAAGATGAAAATATTCGCACTCACGACGACGCGATGAAAGCGATCGTCGACCGAATTGAAGCGGGAATGGACCGCCAAGCTCGCCACGTGTTTGTCGGACATGCGTTCGTGACGCCGGGGGCTAGGCCGGAGGAAAATACGAGCCAGTCCGAGCGCCCGCTGGCGATCGGGGGGGCAGAGCATGTGCACGCCGAATATTTTGGAGGCTTCCACTACACGGCGCTCGGCCATCTGCACCAGGCGCATCATGTGGCGGACGAACGGATTCGCTACGCCGGCTCTCCTTTGAAATATTCAATCTCCGAGGAGAATCATCGCAAAGGCTTCTTCATCGTTGAACTGGACGGAGCAGGGAACGTATCGGTGGAGAAAAGGGAGCTGAAGCCCCGCCGCGACATGCGTCGTATCGCCGCGCCGATCGAGGAGCTGGAGCGGCATCCGGTATGCGACGATTATGTGTTCGTGACGCTACTGAACGACAATCCGGTGCTATTCCCGATGGAGAAGGTTCGCGCCGTATATCCGAATGCGCTGCACGTGGAACGCAAGGTGACGGTTTCTCCGCTTGCGGAGGGCGCGGATGCGGCGGCTGGCAGATCGGCAAGACGCGAGGCCGATCCGGTGGCGCTGTTCGCGGCGTTTTATCAGGAGGTGAAAGGCGTGCCGCTGTCGCCCGACAAGCAGGAATTGTTCGCGGACACGTACGCGGCCGTCTTGCGCGAGGAAGGAGGAGCGGGATGAAGCCGATTCGAATCAGCATGACCGCTTTCGGCCCTTATCGGGATATAGAGACGATCGATTTCGAGGCGCTTGAGGACCGGCGGTTGTTCGTCATCTCCGGCAATACCGGCGCGGGTAAGACAACCATCTTCGATGCGATCTGTTTTGCGCTGTACGGCAGCGCCAGCGGCGAGGATCGCGCGGAGCCGAGGATGCTGCGAAGCCATTTCGCAGATGACGATATACATACGTCGGTGGATTATCATTTTGCGGTCGGTGCGCGAACCTATCGCGTATTCCGGCAAATGCCTCATCGTCGAGGCGCAAACAAGAGCGAGACGGGCGGCAAAGCGGAGCTATACGAGACGACCGGCGGCGAGGAGGTTCCATGCATCGATCGCTTCACCGTCTCGGATGTGAACGTTAAACTCGAATCGCTGCTCGGATTAACCCGGGAGCAATTTGGACAGATCGTGATGCTGCCGCAAGGGGAATTTCGTAAGCTGCTCACCTCCGATACGGAAAATAAGGAGGAAATTTTGCGGCGCATTTTCCGGACTGGGCTGTATCATAAGGTCGAAGATCGTTTTCAGCGGCAAAATCGCGAGCTCCAGGAGGCGCTTAAGCAGGCCAAGACGCAGCAGGACGTGTACGCCAAGCAGGCGCAGCAGTCGCTTCCGCAAAGGGAAGGGAGCGCGCTTGCGGCAACGCTTCTGCAGGAGTATAGCAGCATGGCGCAAGTGTCGGACGGATTAACACAGGAAATCGCCTATTACGGAGCGCTTGCCAAGGAGATCGGCCGCGGCAAGGCCGATCTGGAAGGGCAGCTTCAGCAGAGCGAGCAGATTTTGCGAGAGGCGCTTACGCTGGAGGCGAGGTTTGCTCAGTTAGCGGAGAAACGCCAACAGCTTCAGCATTTGGAGGCTCGCAAAGCCGAAGCGGACGAAAGCGAGCGACGGCTGACGCTGGCCGAGAAGGCCGCGCGCCTGCTGCCTTACGAGGAGCAGTCGCTCGCAGCAGCTCGGCAGGCCGAGCAGAAGCGCGAGACGCTCGAGCGCAAGCAGCGCGATCTGGCGGAAGTAGAGCGGGCGCATGCCGATGCCGAGCTGAGCTACCGGCGGGAGGAAGCCCGGAGCGAGGAACGCAAAGAGGCTGAGCGAGAGCTGACGCGTTTGGTGGAACTGAAGCCTCTCGTACAGACGCTCGACGAGCGTCGGCTTGAGGTCGAGCGTCTGACGGCGCAGGAGAAGGCAGTAAACGAGCGGCGAACGACGGCTGAGCGACAGCTTGAATCGCAGCGCGAAGAGCGCCGAGTTTCCGCCGACCACTTAAAGCTTGCGGAGACGGAAGCGGCCCAGCTGCCGGAAATGGCGGAACGTTACGAGCGGTTAAGAAGCAAGTACAAGCTGCTTAAAGAGCTGGACGAGTTGGATAGGCGATTGGAGAGTTGGACCAAGCACGAGGGGGAATTGCAGAGCGCGGCGGCAGAGCTTAAAAAGGAGCATGATCGGGCCGAGACGCTGTGGCTAGAGGGACAGGCGGGTCTGTTGGCCGAGCATTTGCACGACGGCAAGCCTTGTCCCGTCTGTGGAAGCGAGTCGCACCCGGCCAAAGCCGTTCCTGCTTCCAGCATCCCCACGCGCGAGCAGTTGCAGCAAGTGAAGGAGAAGCTTCGCGCTGTTGAACGAGAGCTTGGCGATGCTCAAGCACAGGCGGCGGCTGCGAGCGCAGGCCGATCCGGCCGAGCGGAGCTGATTGCCGAATACGAAATTACCGACGAGCCGCTGAGCGAGCAGTTGATCCGTGCCGAAGCCGAAGGCAAGAAGGTGCGTCAGGAGACCGATCGCCTCAAGCAGCAGGCTGAAGCGGTTCGTAGCCGTCGGCTTGAAGTTGAGAAGTTGGATGTACAGCTTGAGCGGCTGCAAACCGAGCGCGAGCAATTGCTGACCGAACAGCACCGCCTGTCGATGGAGCGGAGCGCCAAGCAGTCTGTACTGGAGAATGAGTTGGGACGAGTGCCGGAGTCATTGCGTTCGCCGGACAAGCTCGAGATTCGTAATCGAGAACAATCCGCTCTTGTCGAGCGGCTAAATGCTTTATGGGCGGAAGCGCAGCGCAGGCTGCAGAGCACTCAAAACCAACTGGTGGAAGAGAAAGCAAACTTCGTTCAGCTGTCCAATCAGCGACAGGAGTCAGAGCTTCATCGGAAACAGGCTGAGGAGCGCTTGGCCGAAGAGCTGGAGAAAGCGGGCTTCGGAACGGTTGAAAGCTACCGCGCGGCCAAGATGGCCGAAGCGGACCGCGAGCGTCTCTCTGCTCTGATCGAGCAATTCAAGCTGCAAATGACGACCGTAACGCGGCATATTGCCGAACTGGAACATGAGTTAAGCGATAAGATTCGTCCGGACACGGCGGCTCTGCAAGCGGCGATGGAAGAATTAAAGGCGCGATTGGAGCAGATCGTAGCCGAATTGCACGCCGTTGGCGGACATGAACGAGAAGCCCGACGGCTGCTCGCCGCGATTGCCGAAGCTGAGGCGCAATTCCGCGACCTCGAACAGCGGCAGCAGCAGGTGGCGGATATCTATCAGATGCTCAAAGGCGACAACTCGCAGAAAATTTCATTCGAGCGCTACATATTGATTGAGTTCCTTGAACAAATTTTGCACGCGGCCAACGTTAGATTAACCGACTTGTCCAACGGCCAATTCAGATTGGAACGAAGTGATCGGCTAGAATCGCGCGGCAAACAAAGCGGACTCGGACTCGATGTTTTCGACGCCTATACCGGGCAGAACCGCGACGTCAAATCGCTGTCAGGAGGCGAAAAGTTCAACGCCTCGCTCTGTCTCGCCCTCGGAATGACCGACGTCATCCAAGCTTATCAAGGCGGAGTCTCGATTGAGATGATGTTCATTGACGAAGGCTTCGGTTCGCTGGACGAGGACTCTCTAAACAAGGCCATTGCCGCGCTTGTCGATCTTCAGCGAGCTGGACGCATGATCGGCGTCATCTCGCACGTTCAGGAATTGAAGACCGCGTTCCCGGCCGTTCTGGAAGTCAGCAAAACCAAAGAAGGACACAGCCGAACGAAGTTTATTGTCAAGTAGCTTGCGACAGAATCAGATCATCGGACAGAATTTGCCATCAAGGAAACTTGGGGCAGAATCGGATCTGACGGAGTTTGCCATCAATCAATTTGCGGCAAATTCAAGCTGACAAAGGCTCCGGTGAGAGGGGCTTTCGTCTGGGCTCGCGAAATCCTCCATACTCGTTCAGAGTGTAGATAGTCGTACAGGTGTTTATGATCAGCTTCATAAGCGCCTGGGAAGGATTATGGACGTTGTTGCTGCGGAAGCGATATTCGCAATAGTAGTACGGCCGTCTCCATTTAGGCACTCGGCCGTAATGCTTGCGTACGAAAGTGCGAGCCCTTCTGAACATCAATAGCATGGCTCGTCTGACGATCGGCTGTTGGGCCGATCGTTTTTGGCGATCCCAGAAATCGAATAGCGGTCCGGACTCAATATTGTACATAGCGTATCTAATTTTGTTAAGCAGCCGTCTTGCAGTGCGGTATTGGAGCTTTAACGTATTGCCGAGCCTACGCGCCGAACACCGGCGTCCGGATGCGACCCAATACAACGCAACCATCCAATAACGAAGGGGTAGCTTGGTGCGGTGCATTAAAGTGTTGGAGGTGAGGGAGGTTTGCGTCTTGCAATTGATGCATTCGTACACGTTTCTCGTCTTGATCACGCTATATCGCATTTCGCCGCACTTCGTACAGATGAAACCGCGTGGCCAGCGGATGGAGAACAAGTAGTTGCGGCAAGTCTGCTCATCAGGAAAACAAGCCAAAAACTTACGAATAGACATCAAGTCAAACCCCTCCTTCATCCATCTGGACGAACGTTTGTTCCTATTTTCATTTTACCAAACATACGTTCTGTTGTCGATGATTAATTTTAAAATTTTGCCTCTATTTTTGGATTTTTGTGGAACTCCGTTGCGATGTTGTATGTCCATTTTAACCTCCCTGAGTTAATGGCAAAGGGGGCTCGACTGTGTGTGCAGAGTCACTGGCAAGAAACCATGGACGGCTGGCTTAGAACAATATATTACTCAGGTTGGCCTAAAACGAGAAACTTCATCGAAACTCGGGAGATTGTCGGTAATTGTGAGGTCGAGGATGTAGAGTATGTCGAGTATGTAACTGCACATTACTCAGGTTGGGTCAAAATGAGACACATCATCGAAACTTGGGAGAGCGCCGGTAGTAGAAAGGTCGAGGAAAGTAGAAAATGTAGCTGCACATGACTCAGGTAGGAGCAAAATGAGATACATCATCGAAACACGGGAGAGCGTCGGTAAGTCGAGAGGTAGAGGGAAATAGAAAATGTAGCTGCACATGACTCAGGTTGGGCCAAAATGAGATACATCATCGAAACTCGGAAGAGCGTCGGTAGTTGAGAGGTCGAGGAAAATAGAAAATGTAGCTGCACATTGCTCAGGAAGAGGGCCAAAATGAGATACAGATGCGTTGCAGGAAGTGTCGCAGAGGAAGGGAGAGAGAAACAGGCATTCTCAAGATGAGAATGCCTGTGCGGAGCGGGAGAGCTTATGCGCCGGCGCCAGCGAGGCCGGCAAGGAGAAGCAGCGCGAGAAAAAGGAGCGGCAAACCGTTGAAGATAGTGCCGAGAATTGCGAACACTTTCTTGTAGCCGGGGCGCGTTAGGGCGACGATGCCCAGGATGAGCCCCACGATGGAGAGAAGGATCAGCAGCGGATAGAGGATCATGTAACCGATATACGGTTGGATTTTGTCCACGATCTCTTCGTCGCTCATCAGTCGATTGCCGTATTCGTCCACAATCTGCGTAATGTCGATAGCTTGAAACAACAAGCTAATGATGACGATTGTCAGGACGATGAAGGACAAGAAGCCGACAATCGACAACACGAAGGATGCGATCCCTAGTCCGCTATGCTTGAGCGGAGCGACGTGACCCGGAGCTGGAGAAAAGGGGCCGCGGTTCGCAAATTGTTCATCTTTTTCGAACGGTTCGTTCATGACTTTCCACCTCATTCACGATATGATAGTTGTTGGAGTGCTGTCCAAAATCTAAGGAGGATAACCTCACATGAATAAGTATACAAAAATTGGGGCCCTTGCGGCTATGTTTTCTGTTGTTCTCGGTGCATTTGGTGCGCATATGTTGGAGGATAGGCTGACGGCAGACGCGCTTGACGTATACGACACCGCGGTCCAGTACCATATGTTCCACTCCGTCGGCATTTTGCTAATCGCTTTGCTGATCGATCGCCTTCCTGCGCCCAAGATGGCAATTTGGGCGGCCAGATTGCTTCTCGTCGGTATCGTGTTGTTTTCAGGCAGCTTGTACGTTCTTGCTCTCAGCGGGCTCAAAGTGCTTGGCGCGATTACGCCACTCGGAGGCGTCGCGTTTATCGCGGGCTGGATTTGTCTGGCTTTGGCTTCCCGAAAGAGCAAGCAGTAGGAAAACAAAGGATACACATCTCTATTAATTGGTCTATAATAGATATGTTATTCATGAGTATTTGCCCATGGCGGAGGAAGGATGTAGCCTCGTGAACGGATGGTCCGACGAAGGACTTTGGCTGGCGGGTATCGCCGGCGTCGCAGCACTGACCGCAAGCGCCGCTTCATTAGGCTGGATATTTTCGCGCAAACGTTATCGGGCCAGGCAATCTGGCCCTGCTTACCAATGGGAATTGTTGAACTCGCTTTATAATCACAGCCCGATCGCTTTTGCAGTCATAGATCGGCAGGGGCGATTTCTGGACATTAACCGAGATCCGTCCGATATGGTCGGATACGGCAAAGAAGAGCTCAACGGCATTTCGTTCGAGACGCTGCTGGCGGAAGAGTCCCGAGAGCAGACCAAGCTTATTTTTCAACGGACGCTTCAAGGGGAAACTTGCACGAGGGAAATCAAGGTCATACATAAGCAGGGACACGCAATCGATCTCAACATCCATACTTCGCCGTTGATCAGGAGAAAAAGGCCGATCGGCCTTCTCGTATTCATTGAAGATATCAGCGACCGAAAGCGCTCTCTTGAGCGTATACGCTACATGGCCTATTACGACGATATGACGGGACTGCCGAACAGACAGTTTTTTATGAACAGGCTCGAAGAGAGGCTGCAAACCGCCAAGGAGGGCGGAAGACCTCTGGCCGTCTGTTATATTGACGTTGACCATTTCAAGCTGATCAATGCGTCGTTCGGCCGGGATTTCGGCGACATGCTGCTGTTGCAAATCGCCGAACGGCTCAGTCGTAGCTTATCCGTGCCCGGAGACTTGGCTCGCATGGAGGGAGACGAGTTCGCGGCTTGCCTGGATACGCTGGAAAGCGCGGACGAAATATCCGGACGTCTCGACGGTCTAATATCCGTTATGAAGGAGCCGTTCGAATTGAGCGGCGTTCCGGTTCACGTAACGGTAAGCATCGGCGTTGCGGTCAGCGCGGACGGGACCGGTGACGCCGCCACGATGCTTAAACGGGCGGATACCGCTCTGCACCGCGTGAAGGTTAACGGTAAGAACGACTATATGCTGCATTCCTGCGACATGGATCATATTGCGCTGGAGAAGCTGACGATTCAGCACGAAATGCGCAGGGCGCTGAGAAACAAGGAATTTATTTTGCACTACCAGCCCCAATACGCCCTGGCTTCCGGTCAAATCGTCGGCATGGAGGCGCTGGTGAGATGGCGGCATCCCGAACGCGGGCTTGTTCCTCCTGGCGAATTTATTCCTGCGGCGGAGGAAAGCGGACTGATCGTGCAGCTCGGCGAGTGGGTGATCGAGGAGGCCTGCAGACAGAATAAGGAGTGGCAGAATGAAGGTTTGCTCAACATACCGGTATCTGTCAATCTATCTCTTCGACAATTTACGCAGCGAAAGCTGACAAGCAAAATTTCCGAAATTTTGCGCAAAACCGGGCTGCATCCTCGTTATCTGGAGCTTGAAATTACGGAAAGTATGACGATGGATGTCGAGCGCGCGTCGCAATATTTGAAAGAGCTGACCGAATTGGGAGTCAGTATTAGCATTGACGATTTCGGAACGGGATACAGTTCGTTTCATTATTTAAAAAATTTGCCGATCGCGCGTCTGAAAATCGACCGATCCTTCGTTAGGGACATTGAGCAGAGATCGAGCGATGCCGCGATCGTTGCCGCCATTATATCGATGGCGCACAGCTTGCAGATGCAGGTCGTTGCCGAAGGGGTCGAGACGAAGGATCAAGCTCATTTTCTTCGTTCGTATCGCTGCGACGAAATGCAGGGTTACTATGGCAGTCCCCCCCTGCCGAGCACGGCGCTTAAAGAATTGTTGTCGGAGAAATTTAACCGTCCCGCACTGCCCAATTATCACTAGACCTCCATCCCATAAACAGAGCGGAAAAGAAGCGCTTCGGCGCTTTTTTTCTTTATTTTCGGGTGTGAAAAATAGGATCCCTGGATTTGTCAATAGGTCAACTTTCACCTTGACACACACAATATATTGATATAAATTGAATCTTGTCGCTATACATATTGTGTCGAGTTCACGGGAAGGAGAATGGATGGCATGCTGATCGCCTATGATTCGAGGACGGGTAACGTACGGAGGTTCGTAGAGAAATTAAAGCTTCCTTCGGTTCAAATCGAGGAATCTATGGCTCTCGATCAGCCCTTCGTTCTCATTACATACACGACCGGTTTCGGGCAAGTTCCGGAGAAGGTCGTCGCATTTTTGAAGAAAAACCATCAGAAGCTGCGCGGGGTATCCGCAAGCGGCAATCGTAACTGGGGAACCGGATTCGCGCTGAGCGCCGATCGCATCTCCGAGATGTACGGAGTGCCTGTTGTCAGCAAGTTCGAGCTGTCCGGGACTTCCAAAGACGTGGAAAGATTTGAAGAGGGGGTGCAAGCAGTTGCGTCATATTGAACTGAACAACTTGCTGATGCAAAGGGATACGGAAGGCTTCTTCCAACTGGATAAGGACCGAGAAGCCGTCTCGGAATTTATGGAGGATGTCTATCGCAAAAGCTTGAAGTTCGCCTCCCACCTCGAGAAAGTCCGCTACATGCTGGATAATAACTACTACGCAGATGTGTATAAGCTTTATACGGAAGAGGAAGTTAAACAAATCTACGAACTAACCCACGAGTATCGCTTTCAATTCAGATCCTATATGGCCGCCTCCAAGTTTTATACCGACTATGCCGTCAAGACGGACGACAAAACGCTATATCTTGAGCATTTCCCCGACCGGGTCTCAATTGTGGCGCTGCATTTGGCCAGAGGGGATTTCAACGTTGCTCGTTCTCTGGCGGCTTCGATGATGGAGCGGCGGCTGCAGCCGGCGACGCCGACGTTCCTGAACGCGGGCAAGAGCCGGCGCGGAGAGATGGTATCCTGCTTCTTGCTGGAAATGGACGATTCACTCAATTCGATCAATTATGTGATCGGCACATGCATGCAGCTCTCCAAAATCGGCGGAGGCGTAGCGGTGAACCTGTCGAAGATTCGCGGGCGCGGCGAGGCAATCAAAGGCGTCGAAGGCGCCGCCAAGGGCATTATGCCCGTGCTGAAGCTGATGGAGGACGCGTTCTCGTACGCCGACCAGATGGGACAGCGCAAAGGGTCGGGCGCAGGCTATTACAATATTTTCGGCTGGGACGTCATCGAGTTCCTCGACAGCAAGAAGATTAACGCGGACGAGAAAACTCGTCTGAAGACGTTGTCGATCGGTCTGATCGTGCCGGACAAGTTCTATCAGCTTGCCGAGCGTAACGAACCGCTGCACGTATTCGCGCCGTATACGGTGTTTAAGCACTACGGCAAACATCTGGACGACATGGATATGGACGAAATGTACGATGCGCTGCTTGCCGACGACCGGGTGAAGAAAAAAGCGGTCATGAGCGCGCGCGACATGCTCGTCAAAATCGCCACGACGCAGCTCGAGTCCGGTTATCCTTACATGATGAACAAGTCCAACGCCAATCGCGCTCATGCTCTTAAAGATATCGGCGACATTAAGATGTCGAATCTGTGCACGGAGATTTTCCAGCTACAGGAGACTTCGGAGATCGGCGATTATTTCGAGCCGGACACGATTCGTAGAGACATTAGCTGCAACCTGGCTTCGCTGAATATCGCCAATGTAATGGACACGCGCAAAATCAAAGAATCCGTGCATGAAGGCATTATCGGTCTAACGGCGGTAAGCGACATGACGACGGTCGCCAACGCCCCGGGCGTCGCCAAAGCCAACGCCGAGCTGCACTCCGTCGGATTGGGCGCCATGAACCTGCACGGCTACCTGGCTAAGAATAAAATCGCTTACGAAAGCAAGGAAGCCCGCGACTTCGTCCGCACGTTCTTCATGATGATGAACTTCCATTCCATCGAGAAGAGCATGGAGATTGCAAAAAGCACGGGCGTTACTTTCCATGGCTTCGAGCGTTCCGAATATGCGAAAGGCACTTATTTCGATCGTTATTTGACGACCGACTACCGTCCGACGACGGAGCGGGTGAAGCAGCTGTTTGCGGGCATCGACATTCCGTCGCCTGCGGATTGGGCGGGCCTGAAGATCGACGTGGCCGAGCACGGGCTGTACCATGCATACAGGCTGGCGATCGCGCCGACGCAGAGCATCTCGTACATCCAGAACGCGACTTCGAGCGTGATGCCGATCGTCGAACCGATCGAAACGCGCACCTACGCCAACTCGACGACGTATTACCCGATGCCGTTCCTGAGCAAAGACAATATTTTCTTCTATAAATCGGCTTATCAAATGGACCAATTCAAAGTGATCGACATGATCGCGGAAATTCAGCCCCATGTGGATCAAGGCATCTCTGCCGTTCTGCACGTCAACAGCGACGTGACGACTCGTCAGCTGTCCAGATATTACGTCTATGCGGCCAAGAAGGGCCTTAAATCGCTCTATTATACGCGTACGAACCGTCTGTCCGTAGAAGAGTGCGTAACCTGCTCGGTGTAAGTGAGCGGCAAGGCAACGAGCGATAGAAACGAGGAGGACGAACGCCGATGTGCGCCTTAAAAGCCGTGAACTGGAACCGGCCTGACGACGATTTTACGATTACGTTCTGGAATCAGAACATTATGCAGTTCTGGACGGATGAGGAAATTCCGCTCTCGGACGATAAAATGGATTGGATGAACTTAAGCCCGCAAGAGCGAGATCTGTACATGAAGGTGCTGGGCGGTTTGACGCTGCTCGACACAGTGCAGGGCGGCGTCGGGATGCCTCGCATTCTGGAGCATGTCGACGGGTTGCAGCGCAAAGCCGTACTCGGCTTCATGGCGATGATGGAACAGATTCACGCCAAATCCTACAGCAGCATCTTCACGACGCTGGCGTCCACTGAAGAGATTGACGGCGTTTTTCGCTGGGTAGAAGCAAATCCGTATTTGCAGACGAAGGCCGATACGATTGTGCAATACTACAATAACATCGATTCTCAGCGCAGCCTGTTTCTGGCGATGGCCGCTTCCGTGCTGCTGGAAAGCTATTTGTTTTACAGTGGATTTTTCTATCCGTTGTACTTGGCCGGGCAAGGGAAAATGACGAGCAGCGGCGAGGTCATCGACCTTATTTTACGCGACGAGAGCATCCACGGGCTGTACGTCGGCGTGTTGGCGCAGGAAGTGTACGCCAAGCTCGACGAGAGCGAGCAGAAGGAAGTTTACGAGGTGTTGTACGGACTTCTCATGCACCTGCATCAGAATGAAGAGAACTACACCGATCAGCTCTACTCGGCAATCGGGCTCGCCGGAGAGGTTAAGAAGTTTGTGCGCTATAACGCCAACAAAGCGTTCATGAACATGGGCTTCGCCCCGGTCTTCCCGGAGGAGGACGTTAATCCGATCGTATTCAACGGCATCAGCACGAAGACGAAGCAGCATGACTTTTTCTCGAAAAAGGGCAATGGCTACGTTCGGACAATTCATGTGGAAGCGATGACGGACGACGATTTCGTGTTCGATTTCGATAAATAAGCAACGGTGCATACAAAAACTCGCACAAGGGGAAAACCTCTGTGCGAGTTTTATTTTGTGAGCCTTTTATTCTACGAAGTCGTCGATTTCGTTTAATCCCACCGTGTACACTTGCTTCTCGTCCACATGATACGCGGTGATGAGCCGCTTGTCGGAGTCATAGTTGAGGATACGGCAAGGGATGCTCAGCTTCACTCCAAGACCCTTGTTAATGTTCAGCCGAATCAGCTTGCCGCTTTCGATGAAGAAGCGGATGCGCAGCTCCAGCGGGTTCGGGTCGGGAGAGTGGACGGGGGCCTTTTTCGCCGGTGGAGGCGGAGAAGGCCGCGCTTTCGCGCTGGAGGCAGACGCCGAATGGTCCGTCACAAGCCGATAGTGGTCCAGGTCAGAGCTTTTTAATTGTAAAAGCAGTTGTTTCAAAGCCTCCGCCCTGTTCGGAGAAGAGACCTTGAACTCCACGAGAAATTTATGGGAGTCATCGATATTCGTAGAATTGTCAGTCATGAAGATGCCTCCGTCGCCATGCGTAGTTCATTAAAACCATGTCCTAACTCCCAATATACCACGAGAAGGGCGCCTAATATAGGGGTGAGGGTTCAAATGCCCTGAAAAAAATTTATATATGCGCATATGTTATCGTAAACGATCTCTTATAGCCGAACACCTATGAAAGGGGATGCAATAGGCATGGTCAACGTGATGCCGCTGCAAATCGGGGATTGGACCGCGATTGGCGTCGAGGTGCTGCTGCCGAAAACGACTCTTCTGGCGGTTACCGCAGGTCAAGGGTACATTATGTGCGGTGCGCTGGACGTCCAACTGCTCAATGAGAGGTTGAAGGATCGCGCAATTATCGCGGGCCGAGCCGTCGGGGTGAAGACGATCGAGCAGCTGCTTGACGCACCGCTCGAATCGGTGACCGACGCCGCGCAGGCGCTCGGAATTACTGTCGGCATGCGCGGGCGGGACGCGGTTAAGCTGATGGCCCAAGCTGCCGTATAACCTCGAAACCAGAGAGTTAGTCGAACAGCTTGCGCAGGTTTTCCTCGTAAGGAGCGGTCACGATGCCCTTCTCGGTCACGATCGCCGTGACCAGCTCGGCGGGCGTGACATCGAAGGCCGGGTTGTACACGGCAATGCCTTCCGGAGCGGTGCGTTTGCCGAAGCCGACCGTGACTTCGTCGGAATGGCGCTCTTCGATCGGAATATCGGCGCCTGTGGGCGTCGATAAGTCGATAGTGGATAGCGGACAAGCGACGTAAAACGGAATGCCGTGCGCCTTGGCGAGCACGGCTACGCTGTAAGTACCAATCTTGTTAGCCACGTCCCCATTGGCGGCGACGCGATCCGTGCCGACGATTACCGCTTGTATCCAGCCTTTAGACATGACGTGTCCGGCCATATTGTCGCAGATCAGCGTGACGTCCACGCCTGCGCGTTGAAGCTCGAACGCGGTTAAACGCGCGCCCTGGAGTACGGGACGGGTTTCGTCCGCGAATACTTTCAGTTGAATTCCCTGTTCTAGGGCGAGGTAGAACGGAGCGAGCGCCGTTCCGTATTTCGCCGTCGCCAAGCCTCCTGCGTTGCAGTGCGTCAGCACGCCCATGCCGTCCTTGAACAGCGTCAGCGCGTGCTCGCCGATCAGCCGATTGGTCGCTTCGTCCTCGGCGTGAATCTGCTTCGCTTCATCCAGCAGCGCTTGCGTGGCCTCCGCGGAGGCCACGCCTTGCTCTGCTAGTGCCCGGGCGCGCGCCTTCATCCGATCCAGCGCCCAGAACAAGTTCACTGCAGTCGGCCGGGATGTCGCCAAATGCTCGGCCTGGCGCTCCGCTTCGGCCGCCCAGTCGGCGGTGCTGCCGATGAAGTCTTGCACGCCCAGCACAACGCCGTAGGCTGCGGCAATGCCGATGGCCGGCGCACCGCGCACCTTCAGCTCGCGGATAGCCTCCCAGACGTCCTGCGTCGTCGTCAGCCGCAGATAAACCGTCTCTTCCGGAAGCAGGCGCTGATCCAGCAGCGACAGCGCATCATTATCCCAGATGAGGGACTGAAGCACCTCAGGTGTGGGTTGTTGCGATTCCTTGGTCATTCTTTCGTTGCTCCTCTCGATTGGTATGCTCTGTGCTGTACGTCGTGCGTTATGCCCGGGAGGCGGAATCGGCGATATGGATGATTTCCTCGATAGAGGTCAATTGACGATTGCGTTTGATCAAGGTTGTGCCGATGGTCAGCGCAAGCCTTTGCGCTTTGGCGCGAACGTCGGCATCCGGAATTTTGTCAATGTCGGCGACATGAGCGAGACCGACGATTCGGCGGACGGCTTTCGCCCCGGCGAATCCGGCGGCGTCCTGAAGCAGCCGAAGCATATAATCGTCCTGATATTCGGCCGTTCGAGCGATGCGATCCGTGCCGTGTTCGTTCCACAGCTCGCGGAATTTCCGTTCGAAACCGTGCCAGATGTCTCCGATCGTATCGGTCAAATACTGCCTGCGCGCCTTGCGGGAAGCTTCGTCCGCAGACCAATGCTCCTGCGACGCATAGTGCAGCAGCAGGTTAGCGAACACAGCGCCGATATCGAAGCCGATCGGCCCGAAGTAGGCGAACTCGGGATCGATGACTTTGGTCGACTGTTCGGTAATAAAGATGCTGCCGGTATGCAAATCGCCGTGCAGCAGCGCTTGCGCTTGGGTCAGAAACTTCTCGCGCAGCCTCGCGACCTCGAAATGCAGCTCTTGATCGGACCAGAGCCGTTCGGCGTCCGCTTGCAGGTGCGAATCGAAGCTGTTCGTGTCCGCATTCGTGTACGGATGGTCGAAAATGAGGTCCTCTGTAATTTTGCACAAGTCGGGATTGACGAAGGAACGGGTCAGCAGCTTCTTCTCCTGCTGGTTCATGCCCAGGTCGGACGTGAAAAACAGCGTTCTGGCGAGGAAGTCCGAGATATGCTCGGCAAACAGCGGGTAGACGCCGCCTTCGATCAGTCCTTGGCGCATAATAACGTGGCTGCTCAGGTCCTCCATGACCGTAAGCGCCATGTCGTTATCGGAATGGTATACTTTCGGCACAAGTCCCGGAGCAAACCGCTCTTCAAGGATAAGCGCTTCACTCTCGATGCGGGCACGGTCCAGCGACAGCGGCCAAGATTCTCCGACAACCTTGGCGTACGGCAGCGCCTGCTTCACGATTAGGCTGGCTCCTGTGGAAGCTTGGCTGATATGGAAGACCAGGTTGAGGTTGCCGTCGCCGATCTCGCGGCAGCTCAGCTCGCCTTCCGGGCCGAATATGCCGGGGACGCTTCGGGCGATCCCGATCGCTTCTTGTTCGGTTAACGGATGATAATTGCTCATGCGATATTCCCTCCATATAGTTATCCGACAGGTTCAGTTGTATTTATAGAGAACAGTCTGCTTTTTAGTATAAATCACTTTCCGCCCGGAGGGAAGATTCGCGCACGACTAGGCGATGCGGGATGATCTGGCGGGTCGTAATTTCAATATCCTTCATGAGATTAAGCACCATTTGGGAGGCGGTGTAGCCGAGCTGATAGGTTCCGACGTCCACGGAGCTGATCGGAGGGATCGTAAGCTCCGACAAGGCGATATTGTTAAAGCTGACGATCGCGACATCTTGCGGCACGCGGATGCCGAGCTCGGACAAGCCCTTAAGCACGCCGAAAGCGACGACGTCGTCGATCACGACCAGCGCGGTCGGAGGCTCCGGCTGCGACATGATCGAAGCCATCGCCCGATAGCCGCTCTCGATGAGAAATTCTCCTTCGACAACCCAGCTTTGCTTAAACGGAAGGCCCGCTTCCGCCAGCGCTTTCGTATAGCCATTCATCCGATCCTGGGTCATGGCCAGCTTTGTCGGCCCGCTGACGAAGCCGATCCGCTTCTGTCCCTGCGCAATCAAGTGCTTCGTCGCATCATAGGCGGCCTGTACGTTATCGTTGTCCACCGACGGCACATCCACGTAATCGAGACTTCTGCCGATGAGTGTAAACGGTATATTTTCCTTGCGCAAAAAATGAATAATCGGATCCGAGGAACGGGAGTACAGCAAAATAAGGCCGTCGATACGGCCTCCTTTGACGAGCCGGGCGACGGTGTCCAGCTCCTCCTGTTCGTTGCTGCCTCCCGCCATCAGCAGATCGTAGCCCGCGCGGGTCAACTGAGCCAGAACTCCGCGGATCAATTCATAGAAGAAAAAGTTGAGAAGCAGCTCTTCGGCCGGCTTCGGAAAGATGACGGCAATCGTCCGGGTCGTTCGGGAGACGAGACTTTTCGCCATCAGGTTCGGATGGTACCCGAGCTCTTCCATAATTTTTTTGACTTTTCGGCTCGTCTCGGCGCTGATTCGGGGATGCTCGGAGATGACTCTGGATACGGTGGACGGCGATACTCCGGCCGCCTTGGCTACGTCTTTGATCGTGACGGTCATGTCATTGGCCTTCCTTTGCGAACAATTTAGTAGAGGTTGTTCAAAAAGCCTCAGGCCTTGTGAACGCGAACTAATAGTTTTATTGTAGCCGATCTGTGCGAAGAGTACATGAGATAAGCGGTTTTTTTTGTGCACCCTATTATGCGCTGTGGCGCAAAGATTGTGCCACAAATTGCACACAATCGCAATTTGGAGAAAATTCAAATAGGGGAGATATCCTGAGTAAACAGCAGTATTATAGGTTTTTTCTTCTGTTTTTGATATGTGCAAACGATTTACAAAATGAGATTTAAGATTATGATATAAAGTAGTTCCATAAGCGCTTTCATTTATTGAACCTGCACAAATATGCTCGGTTACTGGGCTGTTTGTCATTTTTTTGCCCTTTAGTTCAAACGTTTGCACATGGAGAACGGTGGATTTTGCAAGGGAGGGAAAAGCAGGAGCGATAAAGAGGTAAAGCGCGACAATTGAAATCATTGAAAGGGGTACGAAAAACCTATGAAAAAAGTGTATGCAAGCACGCTGCTGACGATGGCGCTTCTGTTGTCCGCTTGCGGGGCGAACAATGGCAATAACGGCGGAAGCGATGCGTCGTCTTCCCCAAGTTCGAGCGCTCCTGCCGCTACGGAAAGCGCAAGCTCCGCTCCGTCCGAGCAGGCCGGAGAAGAGGAGTATGCTCCAGAAGAGGGAGCGAAGCTGGTTGTCTGGTACTCTGCGAGCGAGAAAGCGTTGATCGACGAAGCCGCTAAAGCATTTAAAGAGAAGTACGGCATCGACATCGAATATCAGGACGTAGGCCCGGACAAATCGATCGAAAAAATGATTACAGACGCTCCTGCCGGCGTTGGCGCGGATGTATTTCTCGCCGTGCACGACCGTCTCGGCTCGGCCGTTCAAGCGGGCGTCGTGCTCCCGAACGACCTGCACGAGGAAGAGTCGAAAGCGAACAACTCCGACAAATCCGTCGAAGCTTGGTCGATCGACGGCCAGCTATACGGCTATCCGATGTCGGTAGAGACGACGGCGGTGTTCTATAACAAAGACCTTTTCGCAGATACAAACGGCGAAGCGCCGAAGGATTGGAACGGCGTCATCGAATTCGCGAAAAAGTTCAACGACGCAAAGGCGCAAAAATACGCCTATATGTGGGAAGTCGGCAACGGGTACTGGAGCTGGGGCTTCTTCGGCGGCTACGACGGTTACGTGTTCGGCAAGGACGGCACCGACGCTTCCGACATCGGTCTGAACAGTGCAGGTTCCGTGGAAGCGGCGAAATTTTTCGGCAGCCTGAAGGAACAGATTCTGCCGATTACGGCAGCTGACATTAAAGCGGATATCAAGACAAGTCTGTTCAACGAAGGCAAACTGGCGATGAACGTCAGCGGTCCATGGCAGACGGGCGAGTTCAAGAAATCGGTGGCCAACCTGGGCGTCATGGAATATCCGACGCTGCCGAACGGCAAGCCGATGATGCCGTTCTCCGGAGTTAAAGGCTTCCTGGTCAATGCGTATTCTCAGTATCCGATCGCAGCTAAGCTGTTCGCGGAGCTGGTATCCTCCGAGGAGTTCCAGGCGAAGAACTTTGAGCTGTTCGGCAGTCTGCCGTCCAACAAAAACGTGGCGGCAAGCGACAAAGTCAGCGGCGATCCGTTCGCGAGCGTGTTCCTGAAGCAGTTCGACAATTCCACGCCGATGCCTAAAATCGCCGAGATGAACGCATTCTGGTCGACGCATGAAGCGGCTCTCGCTTCCCTCTGGAACGACAAAGCCGACCCGCAAGCGACAATGGACGATTGGGCCAAGAAAGTGAAGGACGCGATCGCTTCCTCGCAATAACGCCAAAAGCAACGCAACCATGCGCCATCCACCCGCCGCCTCGCGGCGGGTGAGACGGCTTAACAGGAAGGAGAGGGCTCAGCTTGAAGCATCGCGCTGCAACGGCGGGTTGGCTTTCCGTAATTTGCGCGGGATTGGGCCAATTGTACAATCGGCAGTATTTCAAAGGTTTGACTTTCATTCTGATTTACGCGGCAGGCATTTATGCCATCGTCGCTAAGCTTACTCCCCACTTAAAGGGCATCGTTACCCTCGGGGAGCAGGGGCAGCATCTGATAAAAGTCGGCAAAGTATTCAAAAACGTTCCCGGCGACCATTCCATTTTCATGTTGATTTACGGGGTATTGGCGATTCTCGTCGTTCTGATCCTACTGCTGTTCTACGTTTTGAATATTCGCGATGCGGTCGTCGTCGGCCGGAGAATGCAAGGCGGCTCCGAGCTTCGGGCGCTGAACAGCAGCGTCTTCCCTTGGCTGCTTCTGTCCGTGCCGATGCTCGGCGTGCTGTTCTTCACGGTTATGCCGATTGTATTCACGTCGCTGATCGCTTTTACGAACTACGCGTCGCCTAATCATATTCCGCCGAAAAACCTGGTCGATTGGGTCGGCTTCGCCACCTTCGACAAGCTGTTTAATATGAACGTCTGGAGCAATACGTTCGTCGGCGTTCTGAGCTGGACGATCGTATGGGCGATTCTGGCCACGGTGACCTGTTATTTCGGGGGCATTCTCGTTGCGCTTTTGATCAGTCAACACGGTATTCGGTTCAAAGGCATCTGGAGAATGCTGTTCATTATTCCATATGCGATTCCGCAGTTTGTTTCGCTGCTCATTATGAAAAACCTGTTGAACGAGAAGTTCGGTCCGATTAACCAGTATTTCCGCTACTTCGGGATGGAAGGTCTGCCGTGGCTGAACGATCCGTTCTGGGCGAAGGTGTCCGTCATCGTCGTTAATATGTGGATCGGCATCCCTGTGTCGATGATTCTCGTCATGGGCATTCTCACGACGATTCCGAAGGATTTGTACGAGGCGGCGGAGGTGGACGGAGCGACCGCTTGGGCGAAGTTCCGCAACATTACGATGCCTTATATTTTATTCGCGACGGCGCCGATTCTCATTACGCAGTTCGTTGGCAATATCAACAACTTTAACGTCATTTTCCTCCTGACCGGGGGCAATCCGGCTACGATGAAATACAACAACGCCGGAGAAACGGACCTGCTCGTGACCTGGCTGTACAAGCTGACGCTCGATTTCAACCAGTACAACATCGCGGCAGCCGTGTCGATTCTGATCTTCCTGTTCATCGCGGCCGCGGCCATCGTCATGTTCAGGAGAACGAGATCGTTCAACGAGGAGGACATGATCCAATGAAACCGCGTCTGTTGTTCAGTTACGTGCTGCTGGCGCTTATCGCCGTGGCTTGCATCTATCCGGCTCTGTGGACGGTTTTGTCCTCCTTTCGCGTCGGGAATTCGCTGTTCAGCGATCATTTTATCCCGACCGCTTGGACGCTTGATCATTACCGCGACCTGTTCCGGGTGCGCGCCGACCGCTCGATTCCTTACGCCAACTGGTACTGGAATACGCTGAAGGTGGCGACGGCGAGCATGGTGCTCGGGACGCTTATCCAACTGTTGACCGCGTATGCGTTCTCGCGTTTTCGCTTCAAAGGACGCAAGGCGATGATGATGCTTATTCTTATTCTGGGCATGTTCCCTGGCTTCTTGAGCATTATGGCGGTATTCATCATCCTGAATACGATCAACCTGCTCGATTCGATCTGGGCGCTTATTCTGGTGTATTCCGCCGGAGCCGCGCTCGGGATGTTCGTCGCCAAAGGCTTCTTCGACACGATTCCGCGAAGCCTGGAAGAGGCGGCTCGCATTGACGGCGCAAGCCATATGTCGATTTTCATGCGCATCATTTTGCCGTTGTCCCGACCGATCATTACGTACATTTCGCTCACGACGTTTGCCGGCGCATGGGTCGATTTTATTTTCGCGCGCGCGATTTTGCGGACTCCGGAAAACTGGACGCTCGCCGTCGGCCTGTGGAGCATTATCGATTCCTACAACAGTACCGAATTTACGCTGTTCGCCGCAGGCTGCGTGCTCGTCGCCGTGCCGATTACGCTGCTGTTTATGTACACTCAGCGCTTCCTTGTGGACGGACTGACGGCCGGAGCGTCCAAAGGATGAGGCGCGGGGCGAAGGGCTCGCTCGCGCTCCTCGCAGCCACGGCTTTGCTGCTAGGCGGCTGCACGACTTCCGCTCCGAAGGAATCCGCAGTCTCGAAGGAATCCGCTATCCCGAGTGAAACCTTCATCACTGAGGAATCCGTCGCTCCTGCAGAGGGACCTTCGGGCGTGTTCTACGAGGTGTTCGTTCGCTCGTTTGCCGATTCCAACGGCGACGGCATCGGCGATTTGAACGGCTTGACGGCCAAGCTCGATTACCTGGACCGGCTCGGAGTGGACGGCCTGTGGCTGATGCCGATTCAGCCTTCGCCCAGCTATCATGGCTACGATGTCACCGATTATTACGGCATCCATCCGGATTACGGCACGATGGACGACTTTCGCAAGCTGCTGCAGGAAGCGCATCGCCGCGGCATCCGCGTCATTATGGACCTCGTCGTCAACCATACGAGCTCTGAGCATCCGTGGTTCGTCGATTCGGCTCAGGGTGCCGGCAGCAAGTATCGGGATTGGTATACCTGGGCGGAAAATGCCGAGCAGGCGACGCCCTCCGATGGGGCGACGGGGTCCGATCCGTGGCATAAAGGCGCACACGGGAGTTACCTCGGCGTATTCTGGGGCGGCATGCCGGATTTGAACTTCGACCATCCCGAAGTGCGTAAAGAAATGGTCGCTATCGGCCAATACTGGCTCAAGGAAGGCGTGGACGGCTTCCGCCTGGATGCGGCCAAGCACATCTTCGGAGATTTTAAGTCGACGATCTCCACGCCGACCGTGCAGCAAAAAAACAAAAGCTGGTGGCAAGAGTTCCGGCAAGGCCTGAACGCGGTTAATCCCGATGCCTATCTTGTCGGCGAGGTGTGGGACGGCGCTGCAATCGTCGCGCCTTATCTGGACAACGCGCTCGATTCGGCGTTTAACTTCGACCTGGCGGGCACGCTGCTTGGCGCCGCGGCTTCGGGAAAGTCGTCCGGCATCGGCTTTACGCTGTCCCGCATGCACGGCTATTTCGGCAAAGTGTCCGGCGGACGATTCGTCGATGCGCCGTTCCTGTCCAACCATGATCAGACCCGCGTCATGAACGCGGTCGGCGGCAGCGTCGATCGCGCCAAGCTGGCGGCTTCGTTGCTGCTGACGATGCCGGGCAACGCTTTTGTTTACTACGGCGAGGAACTAGGCGTCGCCGGCATAAAGCCGGATGAGAAGCTGCGTGAGCCGTTTCCATGGACGAGAAAGGGAGGTTCTCCCGAGGAGACGACGTGGCAGAACTCTTCCTACCGTACAGAGGAAGCGTCTGTCGAAGCCCAAGAGGCGGATCCGAAGTCGCTGCTGAACCACTATCGAAAGCTGATCTCCTGGCGGGCGCAATTGCCTGCGCTGCGTCTCGGTACAATTGCGTCCTACGATGCGGGCAATGAGTACGTCACCTCTTACTTGCGTGCGAGCGGTGACGAGAAGGCGCTGGTGCTGCACAATATGTCCGAGCAGTTGCAGGCCGTAACGCTGCCGGAAAGTAACGCGGGCCAGACGTCTTTCGCTAAGCTGACGTTGACGACTGACGACGCCGCTTCGCTGGATGGGCGGACGATCTCTTTGCCTCCTTACACGACCGTTGTTTTGATACCTTAATGAAACTTTTTGCAAAAAAGGGACTGCCCCTAAGTAAAGTCCTACACAATAATCGATTAAGAAAAAGTGCATATATCTCCTGGAGACTGCCTCATACGGTCCTGTAACCACCTCTTAACGGGTTTACTCATTCAAGTTTCAGGATCGTATAGCATCGGAAGGAGATATATGCACGATAACCTTCTCAATCGATTATGTTTTTGTACGACTTTTTTATTTACTTAGGGGCAGCCCTCTATTTGCGTTGGCACGAACGCCTATCCCCCCGGCCACATACAATGAACCACTCACACGAATGACTGGAGAGTGGTGCGGGTGGACATTCAATTATCGGCGATCCACTGGGTGTATGTGGCGTTTATCGCTTTTATTCTCGCTTTGCTCGTGAAGCGAAGAGATACGACGCTGGTTTGCGTTGCGGGAATTTTCACGCTTGGCCTGATCGCAACTGAAAGTCTGGGCGGCTCGGTGGCGGGTATTTTCAACAGCTTTATCTATGCGACGAAGGAACTGCTAAGCACGATCTTCATCATCTCGATTATCGTGGCGATGAGTCGCGTCCTCATCATTACGGGCATCAACGAAACGATGATTAAACCGCTTACAGGCTTCCTTCGGACGCCGACCCTCGCGTTCTGGGGCATCGGCATTATTATGTTGCTGACTTCGCTCTTCTTCTGGCCTTCTCCCGGCGTCGCCCTGATCGGAGCGGTGCTGCTGCCGGTGGCGCTGCGTGTCGGCCTTCCCGCGCTCGGAGCGGCGGTCGCGATGAATCTGTTCGGCCATGGCATTGCGCTGTCCGGCGACTATATTATCCAAGGTGCGCCGAAGCTGACAGCGGATGCGGCGGGCCTGCCGGTGTCCGAGGTGATGGCGGCCAGCATTCCGCTTGTTATCGTAATGGGGCTTGTAACGACTGTGGCCGCATTTTGGATGATGCGCCGCGACATGAAAAACGGGAAGTGGAATGACGGATTGGTCGCCGCCAGTCGTGAGGAGGCGGGGGCAAAAACGGCTGTGAGTCTGCCGGATTCGGTTAAAAGATCGCTGGCCATCGCCATTCCGATTCTGTTCGCCGTCGATGTCGCGGCCATGTTCGCCTTCGACCTGCAAGGGGGCGATGCGACGGCACTGATCGGCGGCACGGCAGTGCTCATCCTGATCGTGACGACGATGGTGGCGCACCGAAACAAGGGATTGGAAGAGACGACCTCATATTTAATAGAAGGCTTTCAGTTCGGATTTCGGGTGTTCGGCCCGGTCATTCCGATTGCCGCGTTTTTCTATCTCGGCGACTCGGCGTTCCGGGAGCTGTTCGGGGACGGCGCTCTGCTCGGCTCGCACGGTATCGTCAACGATCTTGGCGTTGCGCTGGCCAACTCCGTGCCGATGAACGGAGCGGTGGCTTCGGTGACGCTGACCGCAACCGGCGCCATTACCGGGCTAGACGGCTCTGGCTTCTCGGGCATCTCCCTCGTCGGCTCGGTCGCGCACATGTTTTCCCTCGCGCTTAGTAGCGGCGCCGCGACGCTGACCGCTCTGGGCCAGGTGGCGGCGATCTGGGTCGGCGGCGGAACGCTCATTCCTTGGGCGCTGATTCCCGCCGCGGCCATATGCGGCGTCAGCCCGTTCGAGCTGGCTCGCCGCAACCTAAAGCCGGTGCTGATCGGACTGACCGTTACGACGATTGTCGCGATGTTCCTTGTATAGAGAGCTGCAGCCGATCCGCCCATCGTCGTCTCGACGCGCGCGGATCGGCTGTTTTAGAATAAAAAATAAAAATGAACCGTTTGCCGAGTTGAACGATCTAACGGATAGATACATAAAAAACAAGGCGGAGGAACGTCTTGGAAACGGAGGAGAAGCTTTGTCGGAACTGGCATGGAAAACGGATGTTCAGCTTGCCTGCTCGGGCGACCGCGAGGCGTTCTCAAGGCTTGTCCGGAACATGCAGGGAGAGCTGTACAGAATGGCGCGAACGCTGCTTCACGGGGATGAGGACTGCGCAGACGCGATCCAGGAGGCGATTATGAAAGCTTATCGGAGCATCCCTAAGCTGCGGGAGCCGGCTTATTTTCGCACCTGGATGTTTCGGATTCTCATTCATGAGTGCCGGCGAATCTATCACAAAAACAAGAGGATGCTCCCGATGGACGTTCTTCCCGACCGCGAAGCTCCGACAGGGGAGACGGATCTTGATTTGCGGGATGCGGTCAATCGATTGGACGAGCCTCTTCGCACGCTCGTGAAGCTGCACTACTATGCGGATTTGTCCTTGGCCCAAATTGCGGAAATTATGGACGTGTCCGAGGGGACGCTGAAATCGAGATTGCACCGGGCCAGGCGGCAGCTGGTCAAATGGCTGAATGTATCCGAAAGGAGCGAGATCGGGTATGAATGTTGAGGAACTGGAAACGAGATTTCAAGGCGTCGGAAAATGGGAAGAATCGAGCATTCCGACAGCCGTTGCGCAGAGAATTGAACAGACGCTGGCGGCTTTGCCGGAGCGCGGCAAGCAAAGATCGATGGCGGGTAGAACAAGGGCGCTGGCCGTTGCAGTCGTTGCCTTGGTCGTTGTCGGCGGGGGGATTGCGGGCTATTCGGCGTATGCTCCAAAAATTTTGGGAGAGACCCCAATCAAACAGGCAGCGCCTTCTTCGGAGCTTTCATCGGATGTTCGAACTGAGGTCGAGGGCAAAATGTCGCTGCTGGCAATCAATGAACTACGAGACTCTATTCGCAAAATGAGTGTGAAGGAGACCGAAGTGTCAGGTGCGGCCGTATCGGATCAGGGGATTCATGTGCGGCTCGGTTATGTCATCAACGATGGCTACGCATTGTCCGTCCGCTATTCGATTACAGCAGATCGGCCGATCCAGGATTTTAACCTGAACGCAGCTATCCGTGTAGACGGACAGACGGTTGGATACGTGGGCAATGCGGAAGAAGACGACGGGAAACGCGCCATTTTTCGGAACGAATTTTCGATTGTAAGCGCAACTCAATACGAAGGGATTCTGTCCACGACATACTATCCTTTCGAAGGCGCTCGGATGCAGTATACGGATTTCGAACTGGATATTTCGCGAATCGGGAACGTCAACGGAGAGTGGATCTTCGATGCCGAGGTGCGCAGGCAAGAACCCTCGCTGATCATCCGGAACTCCAACGAGACCAAGACGAGCAAACAGGGAGTTTTCGAGTTGAGCAAAATATCGTTGTCGAAGGTATCCACGGGACTCGAGTACGCTTTCAAGCGGTTTGACTCCGAGAAAAACCGGATTTTCGCAGTCGAGTTAACGGACGATACAGGATATCGGTATGGAGGAGTGGCTCTCCGTACATCCGAAAACTCAGAAATGAACTACGCGAGCTTCCCCTCGCTTAATCCCGAGGCAAAAAGCTTATTGATCAGACCGTTATATTGGGATATGAAGTCCACGAGCATTAAGGGACGGGCGAACGTAGAGAGTCTGCCTACCCCGGACGATCCGCTCATCGTTCCGATCGGGCAAGACAAGGAACTGGTCGTCACGGCGATCGAAAGACGGCCCGACAGAACCGTCGTGCGTTCGCTGCCTACGCCTGGCGATAGTATCGGCATTTCTCTTTACGACATAGAGCGCGGCAAGGTGCCTTTAATCGATATACTGTTCGGCAAAGAGAGTGGGATGGTTTTCGAGCCGGTCCCATCCGACGCCAAGCTGCAGATCGTAGCGGAATTCCATGGCAAGTTGGTCTACCTTCCCGAACTGGAGGTTCAACTCAATCTTCCCTAGTCCGACTATGCTATAATGAAAGCATCGTAGGGCATAGAGGAGAGAAGCAACGCAATGGAATCGACGATCGCATTAAGAGAATGGGCCGTCGCCGTCAGGGCGCTGGAAACGGGGCGTCAGGTCATCGTGCTGCGCAAAGGCGGCATCGCGGAGGAGACCAGGGAGTTCCGGCTGGAAAGCCCGAAGTTTTACCTGTTTCCGTCGTTTGAGCATCAGCGTCCGAATCTGGTTATTCCGGAAGCCTCCGGAGCGGTGGAAGAGACGCAAGCGGAAGCGGCGTTGACGCCTGGGTTCGTGACGGTCACCTCGTTCGCGGAGGTCGCGGAAGAGTTGGAAGTGACGGATGCGGAGACGCTCAAACGGCTGGAAGGACTGCACATCTGGACGGAAGATTACGCCGAAGAGCGGCTAAAGTGGAAAAAAACGAAGCCTCTACACGTGCTCGTTCTGCGCGTTTATCGATTGGATGAACCGCAAACGATTCCGCTGCGCGAAGAGTACGGCGGGTGCAAATCCTGGATTCAATTGCAGGATTTGAACGTTTCGTCGATGACTCCGGTGCTTGACGACGAGCAATTCCGACGGCAATCGGAAATAGTAGGAAAACGCATACATCGTTGATATTACAGGCAAACTGTCGCTTCGTTTCCGACGAAAACGAAGAGCGGTTTGCTTTTTCGACGGTTCTTTCATAAAATTGTTATTGAGAATCACTGAGAATCAAATTAAAATAATTATAAATAAGGATTTATTCCAAATGAATAAGTCCTCATAAGAACTTGGAGGTTAGGGAATGTCTACTCAATTCGAAATTCAAGGTCTGAAGTCGTCCATAGAGGGCAAAGAGATTCTGAAAGGGATCGATCTGAAAATCGGCGGCGGCGAAGTGCACGCAATCATGGGACCGAACGGTACCGGTAAAAGTACGCTCGCATCTGCGTTGATGGGTCATCCGAAGTATGAAGTGACGGACGGTTCCGTCACGTTGAATGGAGAAGACGTGCTTGAGATGGGCGTGGATGAGCGCGCTCGCGCCGGCATGTTCCTGGCGATGCAGTATCCGAGCGAGATTACGGGCGTGACGAACGCCGACTTCCTGCGCAGCGCGATCAATGCCCGCCGCGAGGAAGGCAACGAGATTTCCTTGATCAAATTCGTTCGCCAAATGGAAGCGAAGATGAAAGAGTTGGAGATGAACCCGGAGTTCATGCATCGTTACCTGAACGAAGGCTTCTCCGGCGGCGAGAAGAAGCGCAACGAGATTCTGCAGATGATGCTGCTAGAGCCGAAACTGGTCATTCTTGACGAAATCGACTCCGGTCTCGACATCGACGCGCTCCGCATTGTTGCGGAAGGCGTGAACGCGATGCGCGCCGAAGATCGCGGTTTCCTGATCATTACTCACTACCAGCGTTTGCTGAACTATATCAAACCCGATTACGTCCACGTGATGATGCAAGGCCGCATCGTTAAATCCGGCGGTCCTGAGCTGGCTCAGCGTCTGGAAGCGGAAGGCTACGATTGGGTAAAAGAAGAATTGGGCATTGTCGACGAAACCGTCGGCCAAGAAGCTTAAGGAGGCAAGCATCGATGAGTACACCGATTACTTCCTTCGGCAGGGAAGCGGCTGCTGCGATCGCTCGCAGCAAGAACGAGCCGGCTTGGCTCGTCTCCCTGCGCGAAGAAGCGGGGCAGCTCGCGACCGAGCTGGCATTGCCAAAGCCGGAGAAGCTTCCCCTGACGCGTTGGACACTGGATCATTACGGAACGAACCGCCCGGGTCAGCCGGCAGCTTCCGCTGCGGACCTGCCCGCGCCGATCGCGGCGCTGCTGCCGGAAAACAGAAGCAGCGCGTTGATCGTTCAGCATAACTCTTCCGTGATTTACACGGAGCTTTCGGATGAATTGAAAGCGAAAGGCGTCGTCTTAACAAGCTTGGAGGACGCGGCTCGCAATCACGAAGAGCTGTTCCGCAAGTATTTTATGACGATTTATACGAAAGAAGAGCATAAGCTTGCCGCTGTGCACGCGGCGCTCTGGAACGGCGGAGTGTTCCTGTACGTGCCGCGCGATGTGGAGATCGAAGAGCCCATTCAAGCGCTGTTGTTTGCGGACGATGCGACGGCAACGTTCATGCCGCACGTATTGGTCGTTGCAGATACGAACAGTCGAGTGACGTTCGTAGAGCAAGTCGCTTCCGCGCTCGGCGAGACGACTTCCACGCTGCTGCACAACAGCGCCGTAGAAGTGTTCGCCAAAGCCGGCGCATTCGTGCAATATGCTGCCGTCCATCATATGGACGAGAGCGCGATCGACATCGCCTACCGCCGCGTCGAGCTGGACAACGACGCTCGCATCGAGTGGATCGTCGGCGATTTGCATAACGGCAATGCCATTACGGATACGAAGTCGGTGCTCAGAGGCAACGGTTCGACATCCGATTCAAAAATTATTTCCGTCGGAACGAAAAGCCAGCGCATGAGCCTGACGACGCAAGCCGTTCACTTCGGACGTTCGAGCGAGAGCGATATGATTACTCGCGCCGTTATGAAGGAAGAGTCGACGGCGATCATCAACGGCATCACGAAGATCGAGCACGGCGCGACGAAGGCGAACGGTCAGCAAACAGAACGGGTGCTGATGCTCAGCCCGAAAGCTCGCGGCGACGCGAACCCGATTCTGCTGATCGACGAGGACGACGTTAAAGCCGGACACGCAGCGAGCGTAGGTCAAGTGAACGCCGAGCAAATTTACTACTTGATGTCCCGCGGAATTAGTCGCACCGAGGCAGAGCGCCTGATTATTCACGGCTTCCTCGATCCGGTCGTCTCCGAGATTCCGCTTGAAGGGCTGCGCGAGCAATTGCACCGCATCCTTGAAAGAAAGCTGGGCTAATTATGGACCCGATCGCATTGAAGTCGGAATTTCCGATTCTTCAACAGGATATTAACGGACATCCGCTCGTATACCTGGATAACGGGGCGACGACGCAGAAGCCCCGCTCGGTTATCGAGGCGGTCAAACGTTACTACGAATGGGATAACGCCAACGTGCATCGCGGCGTGCATACTTTGGGCTCGCGGGCGACCGACGCTTACGAGGGCGCTCGCGAGAAGGTGGCGCGGTTTCTGAACGCGGCGAGCTCGCGGCAGATTATTTTTACCCGCGGTACGACGACGGCGCTGAACCTGGTCGCCTCCGGCTATGCCCGTCAGACGCTGCGCGAGGGCGACGAGATCGTCATTACGCCGATGGAGCATCACAGCAACCTGATTCCTTGGCAGCAGGCCGCCAAGGCGACGGGAGCGACGCTGAAGTACATCCCGCTGCAGCCGAACGGAACGGTTGCGCTGGAGGACGTGGAAGCGACGGTGACGGAACGGACGAAAATCGTCTCCATCACCTACGTCTCTAACGTGCTCGGAACGATCAACCCAATTGCCGAAATCGCGAAGATCGCGCACCGCAAAGGCGCGATTCTCGTCGTTGACGGAGCGCAAAGCACACCTCATATGAAGGTAGATGTACAGGCGCTGGATGTGGACTTCTACGCTTTCTCCGGACACAAGATGTGTGCGCCGACAGGCATTGGGGCATTGTATGGAAAAGCGCAACTGTTAGAGCAGATGGAGCCGATCGAATTCGGCGGCGAGATGATTGATTTCGTCGAGCTGCACGATTCAACCTGGAAGGAGCTGCCGTGGAAGTTCGAGGGCGGCACGCCGATTATCGCTGGCGCTGTCGGACTGGGTGCGGCAATCGACTTTCTGGAGCAGATTGGCATGGACAACATCGAGCGGCACGAGCATAAGCTGGTCAAGTATGCGATGGAGCGGTTGTCGGAGATCGACGGCATTACGATCTACGGTCCGTCGGCGGAGCAGCGCGCAGGGCTCGTCACCTTTAATCTTGGCGACGTGCACCCGCACGATGTGGCTACGGTGCTTGACACCGAAGGCATTGCCGTGCGAGCAGGACATCACTGCTGCCAGCCGCTGATGAGATGGCTGAAAGCAAGCGCGACGGCCCGGGCCAGCTTCTATCTGTACAACACCGAACAAGATATCGACCGGCTGGCCGAGTCTCTGGTTAAGACAAAGGAGTTTTTCGGTTATGAGTCAATTGGATGATTTGTACCGCCGCGTCATTATGGATCACTATAAAACGCCGCGAAATCGCGGGGAACTGGAAGACGGCTCCGTAACCGTCAACCTGAACAACCCGACATGCGGCGACCGTATTTCTCTTCAGCTCCAGCTTGAGGACGGCATCGTTCGCAATGTGAAATTTACGGGCGAAGGCTGCTCGATCAGCATGTCCTCGGCTTCGATGATGACGGAAGCGGTGATGGGCAAGACGGGCGAGGAGGCGCTGGCGCTCGCAGACAAATTTTCCGCCCTGATGAAGGGCGAAGATGTGCAATTCGACGACTACGAAGATGTCGAGGCGCTGTCCGGCGTTAATAAGTTTCCGGCCAGAATCAAATGCGCGACGCTAGCCTGGAACGCCCTGCGCAAGGGCGTAGAGCAAGGCTCTGGCAAGCACGAAGGCATTGAAGAATAAATAAACAAGGAGGTTGATCGCCATGGCAAAGCAAATGCCCGAAATGGAAGAGTACAAATACGGTTTTCGCGACGAGCATAAAGCGATTTTCCAATCCGGTAAAGGCTTGACCGAAGAGATCGTCCGCACGATCTCGGAAATGAAGGGCGAACCGGAATGGATGCTGAAGTTCCGTCTGAAGTCGCTGGAGCAATTCCGCAAGATGGAAATGCCGACATGGGGCGGCAACATGGACGACCTGGATTTCGAAGACATCCAGTATTACGTCAAACCGTCCGAGAAGCAAGGGAAAACGTGGGAAGAGGTTCCGGAAGAGATCAAAGCGACGTTCGACAAGCTCGGTATTCCGGAAGCGGAGCAGAAGTTTCTGGCCGGCGTGTCGGCGCAGTACGAGTCCGAGGTCGTCTACCACAGCATGCAAGAGGAGCTTGAGAAGCAAGGCGTTATTTTCATGGATACCGATTCCGCCGTGCGCGAGCATCCGGAAATTTTCAAAGAATATTTCGGCACGGTCATTCCGCCTGCGGACAACAAGTTCGCAGCGCTGAACAGCGCGGTCTGGTCGGGCGGCAGCTTCATCTACGTCCCTAAAGGCGTGCAATGTACGGTTCCGCTGCAAGCGTATTTCCGGATCAACTCGGAAAATATGGGCCAATTCGAGCGCACGCTCATTATCGCGGACGAAGGCAGCTCCGTTCACTACGTCGAAGGCTGTACGGCTCCTGTCTACAGCACGAACTCGCTGCACAGCGCGGTCGTCGAGATCATCGCGAAGAAGGACGCTCGCGTTCGCTACACGACGATCCAGAACTGGGCGCCGAACATCTACAACCTCGTTACGAAGCGCGCTGTCGCCGAAGAGAACGCGACGATGGAGTGGGTCGACGGCAACATCGGCTCCAAGCTGACGATGAAGTACCCAGCAGTTATTCTGAAAGGCCGCGGCGCGAAGGGCATGGTGCTCTCGATCGCGGTCGCCGGCAAAGGCCAGCATCAGGACGCAGGCGCGAAAATGATTCATCTTGCTCCCGACACAAGCTCGACGATCGTCTCCAAGTCGATCTCCAAGCATGGCGGCAAAGTGACGTATCGCGGTCTCGCTTCGTTCGGACGCAACGCCGAAGGCGCGAAAGCGAACATCAAATGCGACACGCTCATCCTCGACAACGAATCGACGAGCGATACGATTCCATACAACGAAATTATGAACGACAACATCACGCTGGAGCACGAAGCGACAGTCTCGAAGGTATCCGAAGACCAACTCTTCTACCTGATGAGCCGCGGTCTGTCTGATGCCGACGCGACGCAGATGATTGTCATGGGCTTCATCGAGCCGTTCACCAAAGAACTTCCGATGGAGTATGCGGTTGAGATGAATCGCTTGATTAAAATGGAAATGGAAGGCAGTATTGGTTAATACTGCTGTCTAGAAGAAAGCCAAAGAGGGTGCAAGACGGGATTTCCCGTTTTGTGCCCTTTTCTTATTCTCTTCGCTTTGAGCCTACTCCCTATTTCCGGCGAGCGGGTTGAACGGTTGGGATTACGCTGGCCAAAAAACTTTTTTTATCGGGAACCTTCCGGCTGTTTCAACAATCTAATTAGTAATTACATAACCGAATCGGCAATGCCGACAGATTCTATATAAGTTGAACCAAAGACATCGAAGAGATAACCCAATGAAATGGAGAAAGGGAATGGTTTTGCCGCGAGTTTTGGCTTTGAGTTGCTTACCTATAAAGGTCCTATCGTTCCAAGCAACTCAAAACAACCTGTTTGAAGCCGGCAAAATCATCCCTTTCGGAATACAATGGGCTCAATCTTCATTGGTTCAACCTAATATAGTGCGGTGAAGTTGTCCGAGGCGAGGAGACGAGACGAGAGAGGATGGATAGTCTGGATATTCAGGAAGTGATGCGAGCGCGACAGGGAGACCGGGAGGCGTTCACCCGACTGATGCGTCAATTGGAGACACCGATGTACGCCGTCGCCAAACAGATCGTACAACGCGACGAAGATTGCGCGGATGCAATGCAGGAAACGGTGTTCATCGCCTATAAGTCGATGTATACGCTGCGGGAGCCCGCCTATTTTCGAACATGGATCATTCGAATTCTAATTAACGAGTGTCGTAGATTATTGAAACAAAGAAATAAACAAGTTCCATTAACGGATTTGTCGGACAAGCCTTCCCCGTCCCCAGAAGAGGATGACGGCCTGGAACTGCGCGAAGCGATCGACAGCCTGGAACTGCCGATGCGGCTTGTCGTCGTTTTGCATTACATTCAAGACTTGCCGATCAAAGAAGTGGCGAGGACGCTGGAGATTTCGGAGGGGACGGTCAAAAGCAGACTTTATCGGGCAAGGGAAAAGCTGCTGCGGTGGATGGAAAAGTCGAGAGGAGTCGAGAGCCAATATGAATCAAGATAAGTTAACGAGAGCGTTGCGGGATACCCGGGTCTTCATGCCCGATCGTCTTCCCGATCGCGTCAGAGAAGCGCTGGATCATGCCTACGAGCAGCTCCCGGATATCGATCTGACTCCGATTCGCAAGCGTCGGCGAAATCGCAAGCTTCTTAAGCGGGCTAGTGTGTCGCTCGCTGCGGTGCTGGTAGCGGGTATCCTTCTAATTGGATCGGGTTTTATTTCTCCGTCTATGGCTAATTCGCTAAAACAGATCCCTTGGATCAATAGTCTCTATGAACATTTCGGGGATGCGGGTCTTGTAACCGCTGTTCGCAGCGGGATGGTGACAGATAAACCTTACAGCCAGACGAAAGCCGGGCGAACCGTTACGATATCCGACCTAATGTACGACGGGGCCAGACTGTCCGTTGCTGTTAAAGTTCATGAAGAAGGGAAGCTGTCGGAAGAGGAGCTTGAAGCGTTCGAAGTCGATGGCAGAGTTAACGGAGAGCAAGGCCCCCTCTCGTATAGCATCGGAAATACGCAATGGATAGACGAGAGCACGGCAGTACGAATTATTAATATCGGGCACTCCGGCTACGATGCAAGAATGGATCAAGCTTATGAGTTCCCGGACGCTTTCGAATTTACGTTTTCCATTGCGATGAGTTCCGGAAAAGAGTACAAATTCGTCGTTCCAATCGAGAAAAACGCACCGGGTGCGATCGAATTGACGAAAAGTGAGATCAAAAATTATGAAGGGGTCACCTTGCAAATCGAGAAGCTGGTGATTACCCCGGCCACCATTAATCTGGTCGCTCTTCTTGGCGTCTCAGCAAACTTGGAGATAGAGCCGCCAGTCCGGTTTTACGGGAATAGGTTCTTGCAATTTGCGCTTTTCGACGAGAACGGGAACGAGATCAAGCACGTCGACCTAGCCGGCTATAACGGATTCGGAGAGCAGGACATGTTCTTAGGGAAGCAAAACTTTGTAGGAGCCTCAACCTTGCCGAAGTCGATCACGATCAAGCCTTTTGCAAGAAGAATAAAGGGACCAGACGGCAAAAGCGAGAACGACTACATTCACGAGTTGGAGATCACAATGGAATTGCCTAAGTGATGGACGAGCAATGGCCTATAGATGCGAAACAGCCCTGGAGCTTTAGACTCTTGGGCTGTTTCTTTATAATCTATTTCTGAATTTGATATCGGTTAATCCCGCTTCGAATGATGAACCTGAACGCTCAGAACAAGGCCGACCGCAATCATATTCGTTAATAGCGAACTGCCTCCATAGCTGACGAAAGGAAGCGCGAGACCGGTCAGCGGCATCAATCCGAGATGCATCGCGATATTTTCGAACACTTGCAACACCAACATAGAGATGACGCCGATCACGATGTAAGCCCCCGACAGATCGGGGCTATCGTACGCGATGCGAACCATACGATAGATCATGAAGAAATACAGAAACAACAATACCGCGCTGCCGATAAAGCCGAATTCTTCTCCTATGACGACAAATATCGAATCGGCGTAGTCGTAAGGGATAAAGCCGTTTTGAACCAGGAAGCCTTGCCCGAAGCCTTTTCCATACATATCGCCCGTGCCGATCGCTCTGATCGAGTTCAGAACATGCCAGCTTTTGTCCGGATCGGAAGCGGGATCAAGAAACGTTTGAATTCTCGCGAGCTGATGCGGCTTGACGAAGGTTTGAAAAAGACTGCTGTCGGTCAGGTAAAGCGTGACGATAAAGGCAACCAAAATTCCGATACTGCCAACCCCGATCGCGATATGAGTCCTTTTCATGTTCCCCATCCAGAGCATTCCGAGCATAATGCTGACGAACACGATCGATGTGCCCAAATCCGGCTGCTTTAAGATTAGGACGACGGGAAGGAAGGTGGCAATCAACACAGGGAGAATGTCTTTGAGCAGTCTTAGCGGTTCCCCGTTCCGATTGCTTAGCCGTTTGGCAACAAGCAGAATTAGGAAAATTTTCGCCAACTCCGAGGGCTGAAACTGAAACGACTTGATGCTGATCCAGCGGGTAGAGCCGTTCAGGTTCGTTCCGTTTAACAATACGATTATCAACAAAACGATACCGAGCGCATACAAACCATAGGACAGATAACGCACGGCGATACGATAATCCAAGAAAGCAATAAGAAGCATGGGAACAAAGATGCAGCCATAAGCAATCAGATTGTTGACATGCAGCCCTTCATACTTCGTACCATTCGTCGCGCTATAGATAACCAGAGTACTGATGGCCATAAAACAAAGAACCACCAGCAGCAGAGATACATCTAACCGTTTAAGCTTAGCAATCATAATTCCGTTTGGACCTCGTTTCTGATTTTTCGAAAATACAAATTCCCGGATAAGGTGTCCGAGCTATCTCGTTTGAACACGGCAACTTTTTCCTCAAACTCCATCATACCAGTAAATTTCCTTTATCGACACCCGAGAAAAAAAGGAATCCAAACAAATCAAAGGCATAAAAAAATTGGGAAAAGCTCAATAACTCATGCATAGAGCCGAGACCGCAGAGACATAATACGTGGTAAATGATGGAGGTGAGAAAACATGGCGAACAATCGCAGCAGCAATCAGCTCGTAACTCCGCAAGCTCGCGCAGCTCTGGATCAACTGAAATACGAAGTAGCCCAAGAGCTTGGCATCCAATTTTCCCGCGACGGCTATCACGGGGACATGCTGACGAAGGATACCGGCCGCATCGGCGGCAACATCACTCGTCGCTTGGTGCAAATTGCCGAACAGCAACTTGCAGGCCAAGCAAGCCAAGCCGGACGCTTCTAAAGTCGATTTCACGATCCCGCTAGCTTAACGCTTGCGGGGTCGTTTTTTTTGCGAGCATAATCGGGAGAACGCTACGTCATCCTATATGGAGAATGAACCTTAATGGGAAGGCGGCTCGAAAAGATGAAGACGGGCTACAAATCAATGGTATTGCTCTCGCTGCTGCTGACGGTCGGTTGTGCAACAAGTCCGATGAAGCTTAAAAGCGACCAGGCTCCGGTGAAAATACAGAGCAACCAGTCTCCTGCAACGTTGGAGGAAGGACGGCATATCGTGCCGGTGCGACAGCTGCAGAATGCGGCATACGTCTCGCTCGGAGCGATCGGTCAGGCGACGGGGTACAGAGCGCAGTGGCTGCCGGATGGAAGCTATGGCATGGGGGACAATGATGCGGTATGGGTGTTCCGCACGGGAGAGAGCGCGGTGTCTATTGCGGGACGTTCGTCCAGTATGCCCGCGCCGGCTCTGAAAGAAGGCAATGAGATGTTCGTACCGGTCAACGCTCTGCAGCGTCTGATCGGAGACGTGACGGTGTTCCATACGCAAGAGAACGAGGTTGCTTTTTTTCCGAAGCCGACTCCTGGCGAGACGGGCGTAAACGGGCAAAACGCGGAATTTGCCGAGAAGCCTTCGTCCCAATCGGGAATGAAAGCGGCGGCGAATGAAGAGAGCTCAGCATCGACTTTGCTGACCTTTGCGAAGAAATTTATGGGCGTTCCTTATGAATTCGGCACAACAACTTATGCGCAGAGCAAAAGCTTCGATTGCTCCTCGTTCACGCAATATGTATTCGATCGCTTCGGGATCGATTTGCCCAGGGTGGCAAGGGCGCAAGCGGAGCAGGGCAAGTTCGTGTCCCGCGACGAGCTGCGGGCGGGTGATTTATTGTTTTTCTACGTGCCGGGTCGTTTCAAGAGCAACGAAACGGTCGGCCATGTGGGGATCTATATGGGGAATGGCAATATGATTCATGCAAGTCCGAAGCCTGAAGACGGCGTTCAGATCACTCCGATCGACAAGGAGTATTGGAAAGACACCTATCTATACGCGAAACGTTATTCGTGAGCGGCCAATTGAATCGATAGCCGCCCAAGGCAGACGAGGCGACTTCACCGCTCGTTACCGAACAAAAAAAGGTGCATGCAATCCTACAAAGAGGAGTGCATGCACCTTTTTTACATATTGACTTCCAGGATGGAAATATCCCTAACGACAGACAAATCGATAAATTCGTCGCCAACTTGAACGAGAGGGCGGAAGAAATCCGTTGGATTCGTCATTACGATAACGCCTAGCACCCCGTTCGACAGCTCCACGCGTTTGCCGATAAAGTTGGGAACCATATGCCGGATAAACGTATGCGTGATGTCCGGGTCCAATTCCTTAAAGCTCAGCTCGTAGAGCTCCTTCAGCACGAAATGCAAATCTTTCTTCTCGCTGTACACTCGCGAAGAAATCATCGCGCTGTAGACATCGGCGACCGCTACGATTCGGGCCAGCGGGTGAATCTGTTCTCCGGACAACCCTTGCGGGTAGCCCGTCCCGTCGATTCTCTCGTGGTGCTGGAGTGCGGCCAACGCGACTTCTTCGTCCTTGAAGGAACGGGTTAAAATTTCATATCCGTATTGCGGGTGATTTTGGATTTCTTTGTATTCTTCATCGTTAAGCTTGGCTGGCTTGTTGAGAATCACCTCGGCGATTCTGCATTTGCCCACGTCGTGCAAGAAACCGGCCTTGCCCGCGCGTACCGTATCTTCTTCGCTCCAGCCCAGCCAGCGTGCGATGTAGTAGCTTAGCATGCCGACCTGAACGGAGTGCTGGTAGGTGTAATCGTCCTGGGTGTTCAGCATCAGCAGCAGGGATACGACATCGCGTTCCGTGCGGAAATTTTCGACAAGCGGCTGAAAGCTCTCCCTGACATCGTCTTCGTAGATTCTGCCTTCAATGGAAGCTCTCTCGAACAATTGCTCCGCGCCGGCGACCGCATCGTGGTAAAGCGGTCTTAACAGCGGATTGTACTCGGGGGCTTTTACGGTCGTTGTCGGAGCTTTCACTTCAGGCTCCATTACGGCAATTGCTGCCGAAGGGCTCTCACGATGTTCTATGCTGACATAATCAATCTGATGTTGGAAAATTCGTGAGATTTCCTTCTCGTTTAACGGCGTGCCTTTGGAGAGAACATGCAAGCCGTAAGCATTAAAGACATCTTCCGATAGTCGATCGCCTGATCGCACATCCGTAATATGTACTCGCATATCGCACCTCGACAGAACCTCGATTAAATTCGAGAAATTTCGCCAATCTCTTGCTATCTATGCTATCAATTAAAGCGTTTTCTGGCAATATCAAGGCGAGATAAAATTTTCCAACTTATAAATGAAATGTTTTGTCACAATTATGATTGAAATTTTCATATGAAATGCAATATAATATCATTGAATGAAAATGAATAGGAGTGGTCTTAATGACAAGAGGCAAATTGACGTTGCCGGAAATCGGCGGTCAAGCGGAAGCATTGAAGGCGGCTTGGGAACAATTAAAGAAGCAAGAGCAATGGGCGCAGACGTTTGTCGGCAACGCGGCATACGACGAAGTCGTATTTATCGGTTCCGGTTCTTCCTATTATCAAGCGCAGGTGATGGCTTCGACATTTAAGCTGTGGCTTGGACGGAGCGCAAGCGCGCTGCCTTCCTCGGACATCTTCTTGTTCCGCGATCAATCCGTTGCCCGCAACCGCAAAGTGCTTCTCGTCGGCGTATCCCGTTCGGGAGAGTCTTCCGAGGTCATTTTGGCGCTGGATTCGGTGAAGGATTTGCCGAACTGGACCACTTGCGGAATTACATGCTACGAGGACAGCCGTCTCGGCCGAATGACAGAGTGTCTGGTATCGCCTCTGGGCAAAGAACAAAGCACCGTAATGACCAAATCTTTCAGCAGCATGACCTATATGATGCAGGCTGCAATCGCGCTTGCTGCGGGCGGCGCGCTGCCTGCCGAGATGGAGTCCGCGCTGGAGCTGCAGGGAGATATTGTCGAGCGGGGACGCGTTTTTGCGGAGAGCCTGGTCGAAGCGAACGACTTCAATAAATATATTTATTTGGGAATGGGCGCGTATTTCGGACTGGCGCAGGAAGTGTGTCTGAAGCTGAAAGAAATGTCCTATGTATGGACGGAGAGCTACGGAACGCTGGAATTCCGTCACGGACCGAAATCGGTCGTCGAGCCGGGAACGCTTGTCTGCTTGCTCGTCTCCGAGCAAGCCCGTTCCTATGAACTGAAAGTCGCGGAAGAAATGAAAGCCTATGGCGCGTTCGTGCTGCTGGTGACGACGGCTAAAGGCGAAGATACGAGCTTTGCGGACGCGGTATTCGAACTCGGCGGCGGTTCGCTGTCCGATGAGGCGCGCGCGGTAGCCTACTTGCCGCTGCTGCAGTATCTCGGCTTCTATACGGCGATGAAGCGCGGCGTCGATCCCGACCACCCGAGAAATTTGACGCAAGTTGTAAAGATTTAATATAGCAGAGGAGCCGGCGTATGGCGCGGAACAAGTCCGAGAGGCAGGAGCAGGTGCTTGCCTATCTGGAAAGATACGGAAGCATTTCTTTGCAGGAAATGACCGACAATTTCGATTGCTCGGAGGCGACGGCCAGACGGGATCTCGACGATCTCGAGAAGGCCGGCAAGGTGATCCGCACGATGGGCGGCGGAGCGACGTACGCGGCGAGCGGCCTGATTCGCGAAGTGCCTTTCCGCGAGAAGCAGCAAGCTCTGTACCCGGAGAAGGAAGCGGTTGCCCTCTTGGCCGCGTCACTCGTCGAAGAAGGAGACGTCATCGGCTTGACCGGGGGGACGACGACATTCCTGATCGCCAAGGCGCTGAAGAAGCGCCGCAACATTACGGTCGTGACCAATGCGGTTAACATCGCGATGGAGCTTGCCGATTGCGAGGAGCTGCAGATCGTGCTGACGGGAGGCGTGCTGCGCAACCGCAGCTTCGAGCTGTGCGGACCGTTGGCCGAGCAGACCGTAAAGGCGCTGAACATCCAGAAGATGTTCATGGGCGTCGACGGCGTATCGGAGCAAGGAGTCAGCACTTACTCCGAGCTTGAGGCGAACATCGCCAGATTGCTTATGCAGCGCTCCAAGCAGACGATTGCCGTGTTCGATCATACGAAGGTCGGCAAAACCTCGTTATTCCATGTGTCCGAGCTGCAGGAGCTCCACGCCTGCATTACGGACAAGAGGCCGACCGAGAACTCGGAAGGCGGAGCGGCGCTGGCGGGCATTAAAGTCTATGCGGCAGAGGACAATTCGGTCTCGGGAGAAGAGAGGTAGAACGCCATGAACATAACAATCGGCGTAGACGTAGGCGGAACGAATATCGTATGCGGGGCGACGGACGAAGCGGGACGGGTGCTGCGCAAGCTCAAGCGCTCGACTGAAGCGCATACCGGTCACGAAGCCGTGCTCGGGAAGATCGCGGATATGGTTCGGCAAATTCGCGAGGATTTGGGCGAGGATTACGAAGCGACAAGCGTAGGAGTGGGAGTTCCCGGGCTAGTCGATCCCCGCGCGGGCGTGTCGAAGTTCGCCGGCAACCTGAAGTGGCGCGATATTCCGGTAGTCAGCCTGCTGGAACAACAGATCGGCTTGCCGGTGTTTATCGATAACGACGTTCGCATGTACATTTACGGAGAAGCGGTAGCGGGAGCCGGACGGGGCTATGAGCATGTGCTGGGCATTACGATCGGCACCGGCATCGCGGCCGCAATTGTGAACGGCGGCGAGCTGTACTACGGACACAAGGCAATGGCCGGAGAGATCGGTCATGTCCGCATGGATGGCGTCGACGAGGATTGCGCCTGCGGGCTCAGCGGCTGCTTGGAGACGGTGGCATCGGCGTCCGGCATGGTACGGCAGGCGAAGAAGCTGCTGCGCGAGGGCCGGGCAAGCGTGCTGAACGACTGGTTCCCGGGCGATGAGCTGGAGCGGCTTAGCGCAGCGGACTTGTCCAAGGCGATGGATGCTGGCGATGCATTGGCCTCGGAAATTATCGTCCGTGCCGGCGAGTTGAACGGCCGCGCGTTGGCCGCGGCGGCGATGGTGCTCAGCCCTGACGTTATCGTGGTCGGCGGAGGCGGAGCGTTGGCGGGCGAACGTCTGCTAGCCCCTCTTCGCGATGAACTGTATCGCCTGCTGCTGCCGGATTTTCGCGAAGAGCTGAAGGTCGTGACGGCGGAGCAAAACGACGATGCCGGAATTATCGGCAGCTCGCTGTATGCCGCGCATCGCAGCAAATCGATATAAGCATTTATAAATTGAATCGGAGGAACTCATCATGGCACTTGTATCGTCAACGCCGCTGCTGCAAGCGGCAAAAGAAGGCGGATATTGTATCGGGGCGTTTAACGTCCACACGTTGGAAATGCTGCAGGCGGTCGTCGAAGCGGCGGAGGAAACCAGATCCCCGCTTATCATCCAATCGACTGTCGGCACGGTAAAGCATCTGGGACCCGACTACATTGCGGCTGCGGCTACGGTCGCGGCGAACCGCAGCTCCGTGCCGATTGCGCTGCATCTGGATCACTGCTCCGATTTCGGCACGATCATGCAATGTATTCGCGCGGGCTACACGTCGGTTATGATCGACGCTTCCCACGATCCGTTCGAGAAGAACGTCGAGCAAACCCGTAAAGTCGTCGAGGCGGCTTCCGCGGTTGGCGTTAACGTCGAAGCCGAGCTGGGCCGCGTCGGCGGAGTCGAAGACGACATCGTCGTCGACGAGCGCGACGCGCTGCTGGCCGATCCGGACGAGTGCGCCAAATTCGTCGAGCTGACGGGCGTGCATACGCTGGCTCCGGCGATCGGTACGGCTCATGGCATCTATAAAGGCGATCCGAACATTGATTTCGATCGCATCGGACGCATTGCCGCCAAAGTATCTGTGCCTCTCGTTCTCCACGGAGGCTCCGGTATCCCCGAGGATCAGGTGAGACGGGCCGTGTCGCTCGGCATGTCCAAGATGAACGTTGCGACCGAGCTGCGTATCGTCTTCTCCGACGCGATCAAGGAAGTGTTCGCCAAAAATCCCGAAGAGAACGATCCGCGTAAATACATGGTTCCGGCGAAGCAAGCGTTGAAAGCGGCGGCCATCGAGAAAATGCGTCTGTGCGGCTCGATCGGCAAAGCATAAGCGAAGCGGAGGCACAGCGGTGACGAACGCGAATGCTAGAACGACGATTACGACTGTAACGCTGAACGCGGCGATCGACAAGACGTACTATATGCCCGCTTTCGTTAAAGGCAAAGTGTCGCGCGCGGCCAAAGTCGTGTCCACGGCGGGAGGCAAAGGGCTGAACGTAGCCCGGGTGCTGAAGCAGCTCGGGCACGCCGAGGTGGCCGCGACCGGCTTCGCGGGCGGCTATAACGGCCAGTTCATTGTGAACGGGGTGAAGGAGGCCGGCATTCGCTCGGAGTTTGTCGCGATTCCGGGCGAGTCGCGCCTATGCATGAACTTTATCGATGAAGGCGACGGCTCGTCCACTGAAGTGCTGGAGCCGGGACCGGTCATCGGCGAAGATCAGCTTGAACGGTTCAAACGCGAACTGCAGCGGCTGAGCGCGGAGTCGGCGCTTGTCGTCTTCTCCGGCAGTCTGCCGGGCGGAACAGCTCCGGCGCTGTACGCGGAGCTGATCGCTCTCTCCCGTGCCGCGGGAGCAGACGTGTTCTTGGATACGAGCGGGGAATCGCTCGTGAGGGGCGTGACGGCTCTGCCGTCCTTTATCAAGCCGAACGAGGACGAGATTGTCTCCCTGCTGCCTGATTCGCACGACGGCGATCTGCGCGAAGGTATTCGCAAGCTGATGGCGCAGGGGATTCCGATCGTAGCGGCGACGCTGGGAGCGGAGGGAGCCGTAGCCGGAGCCGGCGGACGGATCTACCGCGTCCGCATTCCGAAGATCGAGCCGGTCAATACTGTGGGCAGCGGCGATTCGTTTGTCGCGGGATACGCTTACGGCCACGTCAGAGGCTGGCCGATCGAGGAGTGCCTGCGGTATGCGGCGGCGGCGGGCAGCGCCAACGCGCTGTCCGAGACGACCGGAGACGTCGATCCGAGGGAGCACGCCAGGCTGCTTCGCGAAATTGCCGTCGAGGAATGGCTATAGCCTCGTAGGGAGATACATGCACGACAACCTTCTCTATCGATCACCTTTTTGTACGACTCTTTTTACTTATGAGACAGCTTCGCTTGCATCAGATTCGCTTTTCTATTCGCCCAGAAGCTCGGCATAAATGCGCCGGGCGGTCTGGGCTTCTTCCGTTCCCATAACGAGCGCGCGTCCGTCGTCGAACAGTACGAACGTTACGCCGCCGGGCAGCTGCAGCCTTAGCGAGTAAGCGGTCAGCTCGGCGCTGCCTGCTCGGGCCAGCCGAGGCTCGAGCGCTTGCAGGTCGAGCGTCAGCGGTCTTCCAGGCATGACCTGAACGGTGCTGCGTCCGCATAAGGAGACGGTCATCGTTCCATCGGCCTCCTCGTTTCCCTCAAGCGCTTCGAAATGGCGGCGGCCGCATACGGGGCATTCCGGATTACGAGCCCCGCCGACGGCAAGCGATTGCCACTGACTCTGCCATAGATCGATCTGCAGCAGCGAGCCGTGCAAGGCTTCGGTGCGACCTGTCAGCAGCTTGATCGCTTCCATCGCTTGTACGGAGGCGATCGTGTCCACGATGGGGGCGAGCACGCCGGCCGTCTCGCACGTATCCAGGGAACCGCCCGGCGGCATGGAGGGAAACAGACAGCGGAGGCAGGGCGTCGTTCCCGGAATGACCGTCAACGACATGCCGGACGCGCCAACCGCTCCGCCGTACACCCATGGAATGCCGTTCTTCACGCAGTATTCGTTAATTAAATACCGTACGCTGAAGTTGTCCGTTCCGTCCAGCACGATATCGGCGTCATTGAGCAATCGCTCGACGTTATACGCGTTCAAATCCGCCACGCGGGCCGCAATCGAGATGCCGCTGTTAACGGCGGATAGCCGGGCCGCTGCAGCAACCGCTTTCGGCGTTCCGGCAGCGGCGTCCGCTTCGTCAAACAGCATTTGGCGCTGCAGATTGCTGCGATCGACAATGTCGCGGTCGATCAGGATCAGGCTGCCTACTCCGGCGCGCGCCAAATGGTTGGCGATCGCGCAGCCGAGCGCGCCGACGCCAACAATGGCGGCATGGGCTTGCAGCAGCCGCTGCTGACCGTCCGATCCGATCCCGGAGAAGCGCGCTTGCCGTGCGTAGCGGGTATCGAGCTCGACGTTTGTCATCGCCCGGCCCCTTCTTCCGGTCGTTCCGAGCCGCCTGGCGCAGCCAGCGGATTCCAAGGCCCTAGCTGATGCCCCTTCCACTCTGTGCCATCCTCGTAGATTTCTTTTTTCCAGATCGGCACGACCTGCTTCAGTCGTTCGATCGCGTAACGGCTTGCTTCATAGGCATCGGCCCGATGAGCGGAAGAGACGGCGATGACGACGCTGATCTCCCCGATGCCGACCGTTCCGATCCGATGGGCGATCGCGGTGAGCGTACCCGGCCAGCGGGCGGCTATTTCATCTCCGATCGATGCGAGGGAGGCTTCGGCCATCGGTTTGTAAGCTTCGTATTCGAGCGTGACCGTTCGCTTGCCCGCAGTCCATTCGCGCGTCGTTCCGACGAAGGCGATGGCTGCGCCGTGATCGGGGTGGTATACGGCGGCTATCGTCCGTTCGACATCAAGCGGAAGCTCGGTAATTCCGTATCTCTGCTGGTTGCTTGCACCGTTCTCAGCTGCGGCTTCGGCATCGGATAGGCCTCCGGATACCGGAGGCAGAAGGGCAAGCTCGTCGCTTCGTTTTACGGTCGCAGAATCGTGGGCGTAGGCGCGGTTGCATGCCAGAAAGCAGACGGACAGCAGATCGGCATGCTCCGGATGCCGATCTGCTAGCCGCCGTTTGAGCTGCCCTGCGCTTAACTCGTCTTCTTCCCAATCGATCTGCAGCGAGCGCTGACCCAATCTTTCCGCCAGTCCCGCGAATAATTGGATGTTCCATGCAGAATTCATCGTTGGTTTTCCCCCTCGGATCGCTAACATTCGCTTCCGCAAGCATACCATATCCCTTGTGAAAATGTTATGCTAGAAGGATACGAGAGTGGCGAAAAGGGGGATCGGCAGTGGCGGAATTGTTGGACAGATTCGGAAGGAAGCACACCTATTTGCGCATATCCGTGACCGACAGGTGCAATCTGCGCTGCCTGTATTGCATGCCTGAAGAAGGCGTGCAGTTCATGGACCAGGACCGTCTGCTGACCTACCCGCAGATCGTCGAAGTCGCGGAATCGGCAGTGAAGCTCGGAATCCGCAAATTCCGCATTACCGGAGGGGAGCCGCTTGTGCGGCAGGGCCTCGACGAGCTGATTGCGGGCCTCTCCGCTCTGCCAGGCGTCGAGGACATCTCCTTGACGACTAACGGTCTGCTGCTTAAGCAGCAGGCGCGCAAGCTGAAGGAAGCGGGCCTTAAGCGGGTCAATATCAGCTTGGACACGATGGACGACGTCCGTTTCAAATTTATTGCCCGCCGCGGAGAGCTAAACCGGGTGTGGGAAGGCATTGAAGCGGCTGCGGAAGCGGGGCTTGGACCGATTAAGCTGAACTGCGTGCTGCTGAAGGGCGTTAACGAAGATGAAATCGGACGTTTTCTGAAGCTGTCGATGGAGAGGCCGATCCATGTGCGTTTCATCGAATATATGCCGATCGGGCACGACGATGCCGGATGGCGCAGCCGCTATCTTCCATTGTCGGCCGTTATAGAGGAAGCAGCTCGTCTCGGTTTCTCATTGCAGCGCGAAGAGGGACCGCAGGGCAGCGGGCCATCGGAAAACTGGCGTATCGCGGGCGGAGTCGGAACGTTCGGATTAATTCACCCGGTCAGCGATCACTTCTGCCAAAGCTGCAATCGGCTTCGCTTGACCGCCGACGGCCATTTAAAGCCCTGCCTGTACTGGATGGACGAATTAAGCGTCAAGCCTGCGCTGGGTTCTCCCGAAGCGATGGAGAGTCTGTTCCTGAAAGCGATGGACGTAAAGCCGGAAAACCACGAGATGGCCGCCGTGCTGGCAGGCACTTCGCTGAGCCACGCGCCGACCGAGCGGAGAATGTCGCAGATTGGCGGTTAGGAGATTGTCCGATGATCAAGAATGTAACGGTCACATTGCTGCATACAAATGATTTGCACAGCCATTTGGAAGAGACATCGAAGATCGCGGGCTATATTGACGGGGTGCGTGAGCGGACGGAGCGGAACGAGCTGATCGTCGTCGACTGCGGCGACTTTCTGGATCGGGCGCGTATGGAGACGGAGGGAACGATGGCCGCAGTCAACCGGGAGCTCATGGAGCGGATCGGCTACGACGCGGCGCTGCCCGGCAATAACGAAGGACTGAGCTACACGCCGGATGAACTGGATCGGATATTCACGGGAACGACCGTTCCGTTCGTATGTGCGAACATGGCGTTGTCCGCCACCGGGCGCCCGCCATCCTGGATGATTCCGTCCCTTGTGCTGGAGCGGGCCGGCATGCGCATCGGACTGATTGGCTTGACGGTTCCTTACGCCGAGTACTACGACCTGCTCGGCTGGGAAGCCGGCGAGCCGATCGCCGTGCTGGAGGCTGAGGTCGCAAGGTTGAAGCCGCAGACCGATGCAATCGTCGTGCTCTCCCATCTCGGGCTGCGCAGCGACGAGAGGATCGCCGCGACCGTGCCGGGCGTAGATCTTATTCTTGGCGGCCATACCCACCATCTGCTGGAGGTTCCGTTGCTCGTAGGCGATACCGCGATATGCGCCGCCGGCAAGTTCGGCGCGTATGTCGGCCATCTGCAACTGGAATTCGGAGCAGACCGCAGACTGGTGAAAGTGTCCGGCGGCAGCAGGCCGACCGAAGATATGGCGGCTAGCGAGGACATCGACGCTCTGATTGCGGCGCATCGCGAGCAGGCCAAGCTCAAGATGGGCCGGAAGATCGCTCGTCTCAGCGAGCCGCTCTCGCTGAGGTACGATCGGGAATCTCCGCTGCCAACGCTGCTGTCCGCAGCGATTCGGACGATGACCGGGGCGGAGCTCGCCTTGGTGAACGCCGGACAACTGCTCGAAGGGTTGGCGGCCGGAGGCGTCACGGAAGAGAGGATTCACGGGATTTGTCCGTCTCCGATCAACCCGTGCTCGGTGCGCTTGAACGGGGAATTAATTCTAAGGTCGCTCGAAGAGAGTCTGCTGCCGGAATTTCAGAACCTGGAAATACGCGGTTTCGGCTTTCGCGGCCGGGTGCTCGGAACGCTGTGCCTGGACGGCATAGAGGTGAGCGCGGATCTTGCCCGGCCTCCTTATCATCGCATTGTGGAGGCCAGAGTGGGCGGGACGGCCCTGGACAAACACAGGGAATACACGGTGGCGACGCTGGATATGTTCACCTTCGGCGTCGGGTACATCGGATTAAAGGAAGGCCGGGACATTCGCTACTACTTGCCGGAGTTTATCCGGGACGTGCTTGTCCGTTCGCTTAACGACAGCTTGCTGATCGCGCGGTCCAAGGAGCCGAGATGGCGATATTTCGACGAACCCTGATCGGCTTCCGCGGACCGGCTGTACCGCCGCAATGAACTTTAGTTCCGGGGGAGTGAAAGGCCAGTGCTGCATTGGTTCGATTCTATCATTCTGGGAATTGTGGAAGGTCTGACGGAGTTTCTGCCGGTATCCTCGACGGGGCATATGATTTTGACGAACAAGCTTCTTGGCTACGAGGAAGCTCCGGAGCAGCTCAAGACGTTCGAAATCGTCATTCAGTTCGCGGCGATTTTGGCGATTGCGCTCGTCTACCGGGACAAGATTTTGCAAGTGCTCGGCCTGGGCAAGGCACAGTCGATTCGCGGGCTCTCGGTAGACGCCTTTCCGAAGCGCGGGTTGAACCTGATCCACGTCGCGCTCGGCATCGTCCCGCCGTTAGGCATTGCTTATCTGTTTCGGGACACGATTAAGGAAATCGGGTTTCACCCCGCTCCGGTGTTATGGGCGCTGGTCGCGGGCGGCATCTACATGTGGGCGGCCGAGGCGCTATACGATGCGGGAAAAATTAAGAGAACGGCGGAAACTATGGACGACATTTCCTACAAGCAGGCTCTGCTTATCGGCGTTCTCCAATGCATTTCGGCCGTATGGCCCGGCTTCTCCCGCTCCGGATCGACGATCGCGGCCGGCATGCTCGGCGGCGTCAGCTACCGGGCTTCCGCCGACTTCAGTTTCTTCATCGCTATCCCGATCATGACGGCGGCGACCGGCTACGAGCTGCTCAGCAACATTGACAATTTCCGTTCCGGCGACATCGACCTGGGTTTCCTGCTTACCGGATTTATCGTCTCTTTTCTTGTTGCCTGGATCGTCGTCGTCGCGTTTCTGAGGGCGCTGCAGAAATTCAAATTGAAATATTTCGCGTGGTATCGTTTCGTTCTGGCCGCTTTGTTTTATTTCTTCATTATGCGATAGCGCTGCTTTAATCAGGGTGGAATAATGTCGAATCATGGAGAATAATCAAAATTCTCCTCGAAGGGCTATTCAATAAACGAAGTTGAATTCCGATGTAATCATAAGGGAACTTTTGTCTGCCAGATTCCGTCGCGAAGGAGGAAAATCACGAAATGCGCATGATGCCGATTTCTCTATGTCGGCCGGGGATGAGACTGGCGAAAAGAATTTATTCCGATGACGGCATCGTGCTGCTGGCCGAAGGCGTCGAGCTCACTTCCACACTCATCCGGCGACTGGGAGAATGCGGGGTCAGTTTTGTATATATTCAGGATTCACGAACGGACGACCTGTCCATCCCCGAACTGCTCAGCGACGAGACGCAGCGACGAACGCTGCAGACGATCCGCACGGTGTTTCGGGAATTCGGCAATTCGACCTCGAAAAGCAAAAACAGCACGTATCCTTACGTCGGACGCAAAATGAAAGAAGTCATGAAGCTGATCATGGAAGACTTGGACAGAAACCAGGACGCGATGATCATGCTAATGAATTTGCATACAGTGGATCATTACTTGTACATGCATTCGATGAACGTGTGCGTGTATACGACTTTGCTCGGCATGGCCCACGGCTATAGTCACGACGAGCTTGTAACGCTGGGGATTGGCGCATTGCTTCACGACGTGGGCAAAACGCAAATTTCCATGCAGGTGCTGCTCAAGCCGGGATCGCTGTCGGCCTATGAGTTCGACGAAATGAAACGGCACACGGAGCGGGGCTTTTACCTGCTCAAGGATGAGCCGAACATTCCGATACTGGCCGCTCACTGCGCCTACCAGCATCACGAACGGCTAAATGGCTCGGGCTATCCAAGAGGGATTAAGGGCGACGAAATCCACGATTATGCCAAATGGGTCGGAATCGTCGATTCCTACGATGCGATGACGAGCCACCGCGTGTATCGCGACGCTATCCTTCCGCATCAGGCTGTGGAGATGCTGTACTCGGGAAGCGGGACTCTGTACGATATGTCGAAGCTGCAGCTGTTTCGCGACAAGGTAGCCATCTATCCGATCGGACTAACCGTGAAGCTGAACACGGGACAGAGCGCGGTCGTCTGCGACATCAATTCTACATGCGCTCACCGGCCGATTTTGCGCGTGCTGACAGACGAGGACGGCGTCGAGCTGAAAGTGCCGTTCGAGTTGGATCTGTCCAAGCATTTGAACGTTCTGATCACCAAAATTGAGTTGAATCCGGCAGAAGGAGCAGGCACGATGCCTGCCTAAAGCCGATGTAAGGCCGCCCGTGCGCAGACGAACCTGCGCGGAGGGCGGCTTGTTTGGTCTTTCCCGCACGATGGGTTTGTTTTTATCGGCTCCGACCATTACAATAAAAATAACGTAAAGAACGACAGGAGCATGAACGATGCAGCAAGCTTTATCCCGGCCAGCGAAGGCGGCTCCTTTTGCCGCTCCTTCCGACTGGCCCGTATTATCTCCCGCTTACGATCCATGGGATCCGATTCGTTCCCTGCAGCAGCACGGAAGACACGAGTTGACGAGCGTGGAGCTGACGGTGACTCATCTGTGCAATATGAGATGCGAGCACTGCGCCGTAGGCGACGGCTTAACGATGACAGAGGCGCCGCATCTTCCGCTAGACTTACTTTTCCGCAGATTGGACGAAGTGCGCCATCTGGAGACGATCAGCATAACCGGAGGGGAGCCCACGTTTCGCCTCGAGACGGTTAAGAACGTCATATTGCCTGTATTGAAGTATGCGCGCGAGAGAGGCATACGTTCGCAGCTTAACTCTAACGTCACTTTGGATTTCGAACGGTATGAGCTGATTGCGCCTTATTTGGACGTCATGCACATCTCTTTTAACTATACGCAAGCCGAGGATTTCCATCAGGTCGGCTTCGCTCGCACCGGGCGCAGCGTTCGGCTTGAGACGACTTCCAAGCTGTACGAGAGAATGATCGATAATGCTAGAAGGCTCTCCGAGGGCGGTCTGTTCGTATCCGCGGAATCGATGATCAACTACCGTACGCATGAGCGCATTGCGGACATTCATCGACTTATTATCGAGATGGGCTGCCTGCGCCATGAGGTACACCCGATGTATCCCAGCTCGTTTGCGTCCTCTCTTCCGGTCATTACCAGACGGCAAATGATGGATGCGGTAAAGACGCTGCTTGATGTGCGCGACCCTGGGATATGGATGCTGTTCGGGACATTGCCGTTTTTCGCCTGCAGCGAAGAGGAAGAGGAACGCCGGCTCGTGTCCAGATTGAGATCTGAGCCGAATGTGACCGTCCGCAACGATCCTGACGGCCGCAATCGCGTTAACGTCAATATGTTTAGCGGCGACGTCTACGTGACCGATTTTGCCTCGGTTCCCCCGTTCGGCAATATCCGGGAGGAAAAGCTGGACGACGTGTTCGCCAAGTGGCGGGAGCATCCGATGCAGCAGGCGATCAACTGCCATTGTCCCGCCGCAGGGTGCTGCGGCCCCAATTTGCTTGTTCAGGACATGTACTACAGGGATGTCGACTTTATGACAAGGCGAGCCCTTCCATAAAAATACGATAGTGCTCCGCCCGCGAAGATAAGGAGGAATACGTTCACTTGGAACTCGAATGGAATTTGATTTTCTGGAACGTCGTTCTCGTATTATTCCTGGTACTCCTTAACGGTTTTTTCGTTGCGTCCGAGTTTGCGCTCGTCAAGGTGCGGCAAAGCCGGCTGACTCAGCTGAGCAATGAAGGCAACGTTCGCGCGAAATACGCGCTGAAGGTAAATCAGAGGCTGGACGCCTATTTGTCTGCGACGCAATTAGGCATTACTTTGGCTTCGCTGGGCTTGGGCTGGGTCGGGGAACCGGCGATCGCCGATCTGATTATTGCGCCTCTGCTTCACGGGTTCGGCGTAACGGACGAAACGGTGATCCATTCGATCGCGTTCGTAGCCGCTTTTTGCATCATCACATTTCTGCATATCGTGCTCGGGGAATTGGCTCCGAAATCGTTGGCGATTCAGCGCTCCGTAGGCGTCTCGCTCTGGCTGAGCTTGCCGCTGCTCATGTTCTATCGGCTGTTCCTGCCGTTTATCTGGTTATTGAACGGCGCGGCTAACCGTCTGCTCAAGCTGATCGGAGTCGAAGCGGCCGGCGAGCATGAAGCGGCCCATACGGAAGAAGAAATTCGCATTCTGATGGATGAGAGCGCCAAGAGCGGCATTATCGACAAGGACGAGATGACGTTGTTCGACAACGTCTTCGAGTTCGCCGACCGGGTCGCTCGCGAGGTCATGCTTCCGAGAACCGACATGGACTGCCTGTTTACGAACGTTTCGTACGCGGACAACATGAAGCTCGTGTATGCCACTAAACATACGCGTTACCCGGTCGGTGTCGAGGACAAGGATCAGATTATCGGATTCGTGCACATTACCGATTTGCTAACCGCCGATCCGGATGAGGAGCATAATCTCAAGGAATTTCTGCGTCCGATTCTAAGCGTGCCGGAATCGATGGAGATCAGCAAGGTGCTGAAGCTGATGCAGCGCCGAAAATCTCAGGTCGCCATCGTCATCGACGAATACGGCGGAACCGCAGGCATGCTGACGGCCGAGACGATTTTGGAGGAGCTGGTCGGAGAACTGCAGGATGAATTCGACGATGAGCTGCCGAACGTCGTGATCAAAGGGGAATTAACTTCCGTGGACGGGCGTATGCTGATAGAGGACGTGAACGATCTGTTCGGCCTGGATATCGAAGACGACGAAGTGGATTCGATCGGCGGTTGGCTGTTCAACCACTTGGAGGGCACCATCTCCAAAGGACAGAAGGTCGTCCATGAAGGCTACGTCTTCGAAATTGCCCAGACGGAACGGCTTCGCGTACAGCGGGTGCATATTTACAAAAATAAACTAGCGTTGGCGGATTCCCCCGATAAAGCATCGCGATCGAACCCAGACAATCAGTAGCGGCGGGAGAGCCCGGGAAGAGGGAAAAGGCGTGCCGATTCGAGCCATTGTGCTGATGGTTTCCTCACTCTTATTTTTGTATTTGCTGTTTACGGTAGGCGCGCCGTTCTTGCTTGCGCTTGTCGTGGCCATCTTCCTAGAGCCGCTCACGCTGCAGTTTATGAACAAGGCGAGGATGAACCGGTTGGCCGCATCGACCGTTTCCAGCACGCTGTTCACCGTAGTTCTGCTTGGGTTGCTCGGCTTGCTCGGCATGAAGCTGGTTAGCGAGCTGAGAGCGTTTCTGGATAAAATGCCAAGCATGCTGGAGGATGCCAGCGAGTACATACAAAGCTTGATCGAGCAGGCGCAGACCTATTCAAACCACGGAGCAGCGCCGCTGCCGGATCAGCTCGAGACCTGGGTGTCCAACATCACGGCCGCGCTCAGCCAGCTGTCCACGAAGCTGTCCGGGGTGCTGTTCAGCTTCGCATCGGGCATACCGGACTTTTTTATCTTTTTTATCGTGTTCCTGGTCGCGGTTTATTTGTTCACGTTGAGCCTGCCGATGATGAAAAGCTCGTTCCTGTCTTTGTTCGAAGAGAAGTCAAAGCTTCAGGTGGAGGAAGTGCTGGCCAGCCTGCGCAGATCGGTGTTTGGATTTCTGCGCGCGCAGCTGCTGCTCAGCGTCATTACTTATATTTTATCATTCGCCGGTCTACTGATCATCGGAACGGGATATCCGCTCGCCATAGCGCTCGTCATCGTGATCGTCGACATTCTCCCCGTGCTTGGCGTAGGCTCGGCGCTCGTCCCGTGGGCGGCGTTCCAGATCGCCGTCGGAGACATGTACACCGGTATCGGATTGATTTTGTTATTCCTCGTCATCACGGTCGTGCGCCGGATCGTCGAGCCGAAAATTCTCGGAGACGCGGTCGGAATCAGCGCCTTGTCGGCCCTGATCAGCCTCTATGTCGGCTATGAGCTGGTCGGCATCGTCGGCGTATTCCTCGGACCGATCGTTGTCATTGTGTTCATGGCGATGCGCAAGGCGGGACTGTTCGATTTTAAAATCAAATTTCAATAGCAAGGAAGAGGAAGACGTCCTTGGACGATCCGCGCGGAAGCCGCAGGCGTACAGCCTGCGTCCGCATGGAAAGTCTCGGGGGCGTCTTTATTTTAAAGAGGGTGTCAGAAACGTAGGACTTTGGGCATAGGATATTAGCGGATAATTACGTCTATCGCGCCGAGATCGGCGAACAACAGAGGAGGTAACAGCATCATGTACGATTCTCAGTGGCGGAGTTGGAAGCCCTATGTCGGGCCGCACGACCCTTGCCCTCCCATCCGCGTGAAATGGTACGTCGTTCCGCCTAATCAATATATCTCGTTTCAGCCAATGAATCTGCCGCAATTCTCGTTGGAGGAAGCGCTGCGGAAGGGCACTCTGTGGCCCGCGCTGTACAGCAATTATCCGGCCCGGCGCTCGGCGAAAGGAGGGAAAGGCAATGGCTGATCGATTCGATCGCAATGAACGCAGCGATCGTAACGAACGTAACGAACGCAACGAGCGCAATGAACGTAACGATCGTAATGACCGAAATGATCGAAATGATCGCAACGATTGGAACGGACGCCACGATACGTACGATCGCCACAACCGGGACTATCCGGGCTATCGAGACGGTCAGGATCAAGCTCCCGAGCCGGGCGCAAGGGGGGACGACGCCTATTGCAAGGAACTGTTCGAGCTGCAGAAGACGGATTTCGCGCTGGTCGAATTGACGCTTTATTTGGATACCCATCCCAACGATATGCAGGCCGTTCAGCAATTTAATCAGCTTTCGCAGAGGAGGCGTCAGATCGCGCATGAATTCGAGATCAAATACGGTCCGCTGCTGCAATTCGGGCTGAGCTACAGCCGGTTTCCGTGGCAGTGGATCGACACGCCATGGCCGTGGCAAGTATAGGGAGGAGGCGGAAATATGTGGATTTATGAAAAAAAGCTGCAATATCCGGTCAGAGTCAGCAAGTGCGATCCCCGAATGGCTCGTTACCTTGTCGAGCAGTACGGAGGCGCGGACGGAGAGCTGTCTGCGGCGCTTCGTTATTTGAACCAACGGTATACGATTCCGGACAAAGTCATCGGATTACTTACTGATATAGGAACGGAGGAATTTGCGCACCTCGAGATGATCGCCACGATGATCTATAAGCTGACGAAGGACGCGACTCCGGAGCAATTGGAGGCGGCGGGACTCGGCGCGAACTTCGTGAATCACGACGGTGCGATGTTCTACAACAATGCTGCGGGCGTACCGTGGACTGCCGCCTATATTGCCGCCAAGGGCGATCCAATCGCCGATCTGTACGAGGACATCGCCGCAGAAGAGAAAGCCCGAGCGACTTACCAGTGGCTAATCGATTACACGGACGATGTCGACATTCAGGATTCTCTCAAATTTTTGCGCGAAAGGGAGATCGTACACTCGCTTAGGTTTAAGGAAGCGGTGGAGATTTTGAAATCGGATCGGGAGCAGAAGAAGGTGTATTGATCGTAAGGACGGCGGCATTCCCGTGGCGGGAGTGCCGTTTTTTGCGGCAGCTGGTTCAGCGTCCTTGATCAATACAAAAAAGGAGTAACTTTCCAACGATTTTTACGTATTACTTATTAGACCGCCACGAAGGTACGGAAGGAGGTGCGGGGCAACTTGGAAACGTTGATGATTGTGCTGTTCGGCATAGGAGTCGGATATGCGGTGCTATCGGCTTTCGTAGGAGATTTGTTCAGTCTGGACATCCATACGGGAGAGCTGCCTTTTTTGTCGCCGACGATTGTCGCGACATTCCTGACGGTGTTTGGCGGAGTAGGATACATGCTGCTGCATAATACCGAATGGTCCGCGATACCGATCGCCGGCTTATCGCTTCTGATCGCGCTGGGTGTGTCCTCGGTGGTGCTGTTCCTGGTCGTCATTCCTTTGCAGGCGGCGCAAAAAGGAAGCGCCAAATCCGCGAAGCTGATGATCGGAGCGCTGGCGGAAGTCACAACATCCATCCTGAGCTCGCGTTTGGGAGAAATCGTGTATGAGCAAGGGGGATCGAGGCATAGCGCGCCGGCAAAGACCTATGGCGACGTTTCGATCCGGCAAGGCGCTCAAGTCAGAATTGTGGATGAGATCGCCGGCACCTTCGTGGTGGAGGAAGCGTAAAGCGCATTTGCGCAATCTATTACAGAAAGCGAGGACTTCATATGAATGTGGACGCAACCTTGTACATTCCGGTAGGCATTGTGCTTGTCGTGATTTTACTGATCGTCGTTTTCGCATCAAGATACCGCACGGTTAAGGCCGATCAGGCGATGATTGTGACCGGGGCGCTGACGCGCGACGGGATGAAGATCGTCAAAGCGGGAGGAGCGTTCGTCTGGCCGGTCGTCCAGGAAGCGTCGTTCCTGTCGCTGCAGGTGCAGACGGTCGACGTACATACCCCGGAGGTTTATACGATGCACGGGGTTCCGGTTATGGTGGAAGGCATTGCCCAGATTAAGATCAAGGGCGATTTGGAGTCGATGGCGACTGCCGCCGAACAATTCCTCGGCAAACCCGAAGCGGAACTCAAAAGCATTGCCACTCAAACGATGGAGGGCCATCTGCGCGCCATTCTCGGAACGATGACGGTGGAAGACGTATACAAAAACCGCGAAGAGTTTGCGAGGAACGTGCAGGAGGTTGCAGCAAGCGATCTTAACAAAATGGGATTGCAAATCGTATCGTTCACGATTCGCGACGTTCGCGACAAGAACGGTTATCTGGACGCACTGGGCCAGCCGCAGATCGCTCAAGTCAAACGCGACGCCGAGATCGCCAAGGCCAACGCTTATCGGGACGAACAGATCGCCAAGTCGCGGGCGTTGGAGGAAGGCAAGAAGGCGGAGTTCTCCGCCGAGACGAACATTGCTGAATCGCATAAGCAGATGGAAGTGAAGAAGGCGGAATTCAAGCGCGAGCAGGACATGAAGAAGGCTGAAGCGGACCAATCCTACAAGCTTCAGGAGGCGAAGACGCTGCAGGCGGTTAAAGCCGAAGAAATGCAAATCCAGGTCATCGAGCGCGAAAAGCAAATCGAGCTGGAAGCCAAGGAGATCGAACGGCGCGAGCGCGAGCTGGTCGCTACGGTGAAGAAGCAGGCCGAAGCGGAGCGCTTCGCGCAGGAGCAGCGGGCCGAGGCCGATCGCTACCAGATTGAAGCCAAAGCTAAAGCGGAAGCGGAAGCTGTCAGATTGGCCGGTAATGCTAACGCGGACAAGGAACGTGCGGAAGGTACGGCCGAAGCGGACGTTATTCGTCTGAAGGGTCTCGCCGAAGCGGAAGCGAAGGACAAAATCGCGGACGCGCTGCGCAAGTATGGAGAAGCTGCCGTTATCGAGCTGATCGTACAGAAATTCCCGGAAATTGCCCGGGCAATTGCCGAGCCGCTTGCGAAGACGGAGAAAATTGTCATCGTCGACGGAGGAGGCAGCGGACCGAACGGCGGAGCGGGTAAGGTGACCGGGTATGTAACCGACCTGCTCGCGAAAATGCCGGAGACGGTCGGAGCCCTTACCGGCGTGGACATTCATCAGTGGCTGCGCAATCTGACCGAGGGAGAGCGGTCGATTGACAGCAGCTCTGAGCAGAAGAAGCTTGAATAGCAGATAGCCTCGGCCAGGAGGATACAGACCAAAGTCGAAGAGACGGATGCTCTGTTCCGAGAGGATGTGGGCAAACAATTAGCGGAGCGCCTTCGGGCGCTCTTTTCACAGACTGAAAAGGTCTTCTCGAAGATAATCGTTGCGGATATGCACTTCGGCGCAGGGAAAATGCAGGCTTGTGTCGAATACGTCGAATTAATGAGTATAGAGAACTATAGGGGTCATGTATATGCGCAAAAACAGAGGTTTTAAGTTACGCTCAACGGTAAATGCGCTCGTATTGATTACGGTAGTGGCCACGGTTGTCATTATTTCATTAGTTGCGTTCCAAAACGAGAAGAAGTCGCTCATTCGGCTAACCTACCAATTAAACGAAGTCTACGTCAATAAAATCGCCGAGACGACAAATTCGATTTTTCACAATATGACGCAGGGGCTGGCGATTACGGGGAGATACTTGGCGTCGGATCTGTCGCGTACGGATTTGCATTTCCAACTGATGCTTTTTCAGCAGAGCAATGCGTTTTTCAATATTACGTTTATTGTTGATAAGGAGGGCAATCTCGTGGACGCTTCTGATCTTTCCTCGCTTCGTCGAGGGCAGAAGATGAAGTCCGCGGGCGTGGAACAGGCGCTGAAAGAGAAGCGTGCGCTCGTCTCCGAGCCCTATGTCAATCCATTGTCTAAAAATTTGGTTGTAATGGTAAGCGCTCCCTTGCAGGACAATTCCGGGAGGTACATCGGCTTTATCGGCGGCACCATTCGGCTGCATGAGACGAATATTTTCCAGACGGTGCTGGGCAGCGTTCCGAATGAGGCGGACGGTTCGTATGCCTATGTCGTTAGCTCGGAAGGCATTCTTCTATATCATCCAGACCCGAAACGTATCGGAGAGAGAGTGGCGCGCAATCCGATCGTAGCAAAAATCGCGGCGGGAGAACGAGGCTCGGGCTCGCTCAGCCTAGTGAACAGCAACGATATTGAAATGCTGGCCAGCTACGCCATGATCGAGAAGGCGGGATGGGGCATCGTCGCTCAGACCCCGGCCGAATCCGTGCTGCAGTCGGCGCGAAGGCTGATTATGGCGATTATTACGTATATGCTTCCGGTGCTGCTGCTCTTTGTTGTCGTGATCACCCTGCTTGTGCGCAGATTGTCCGAACCGCTGGTTAAGCTGACCGATTTTGCTTCGATGCTCTCTCCGACGAATAGCGGAACGGACGAGCTGCCGAAAATTCACGGTTTTAACTATGAAGCCAACGAGCTTCATAAGGCGTTCGGAAGAGCGGTTCGGCATTTTCGCTACCAGTTCGACAGCTTGTCTCAGGAAGCTCAGACCGATCCGTTGACGGGCTTGTTTAACCGAAGGACGATGGACAAGTTTATCGGAAGCTGGATAACGGGCGGAAACCCGTTCTCGCTGCTCGTGCTGGATATGGATCATTTTAAAAGCGTTAACGATACGTACGGGCACGACGTCGGGGACGAGGTATTAAAGTTTCTGGCGACCAGTCTGCGTCAGCTGCTTAAGGAAGATAACGTGATTTGCAGGTTCGGCGGGGAGGAGTTTATCGTTCTTGTGCCTGACGAACGATTCGATTCCGCACTGGAGGCGGCAGAGCGCATTCGGAAATATATGGCGGAGACGGACGGCCCGACGGGCGGCAAAGTGACGTTGTCGATCGGAGCGGCGCATTATCCGGGGTTCGCGAGCAATGCCGAGCAGCTCTTCCGCGTGGCGGACGAAGCGCTGTATCGAGCGAAGCATCAGGGCCGCAACCGGGTGGAGATCGCGCTCGCGGCGAACGAAGTCGCAGCAACGAATTAATCGAATACATCAGCAAAGAGAGCTATAGGGGTTTAGTGAAATGCGCAAAAACATAGGATTTAAGCTAAGATCGACAGTAAACGCAATCGTTTTGGCTACAGTATTGGCTACAGTCGTCATCATATCGTTCGTGGCTTATCAGAATGAGAAGAAATCGCTATTCCGGTTGACGTTTCAGCTAAACGAAGTATACGCGGACAAAATTGCCGAAACGACGAATTTCATTTTTAAGCATATGATGAATGGCCTGGCGATAACGGGAGAGTCTGTATCGGAGGACCTGACCCGTTCAGATTTGAAGGACCAGCTCGTGCGGTTTCAAGAGGGAAGCTCTTTTTATAACTCCGTATTTATCGTCGACAAGGAAGGCACGTTAATCGTCGCCTCGAATTTGCCTTCGGCTGTGGGCAGCAAGCTGGCGTCCGCAGGTGCGACGCAGGCGCTTCGGGAACAGCGGGAGCTTGTCTCCGAGCCGTACGTAAGCACAGTAACGAACAAGTTGATCGTAATGGTCAGCGCCCCCCTTCACGATGCTTCCGGCAATTATATCGGGTTTATCGGAGGATCGATTCGGCTGCACGAGACGAATATTTTCCAGACGGTGCTGGGCAGCGTTCCGAACGAATCGGACGGCTCGTACGCCTACGTGGTAAGCTCCAAAGGCGTGCTGCTCTATCATCCCGATTCGGGGCGCATCGGGGAGAAGGTGACCGAGAATCCGGTCGTCTCCAGCGTGGTTTCCGGATTGAGCGGTTCGAAGAGAATCGTTAATACAAGAGGAGTCGACATGCTGGCCAGCTACGCACCGATAGGCAGCGCCGGTTGGGGGATTGTCGCTCAGACGCCTGCCGAATCCGTGCTAGAGTCGGCGAAACGGCTGATCATGTCGATCATGCTGTATATGCTGCCTGCGCTGATGCTTTTTGTCGTCGTGATCACTATTCTCGTACGCAAGTTGTCCGAGCCGTTGGTCAAGCTGACCGAGTTTGCTTCGCTGCTTTCCCCGACGAATAGCGGAGCGGATGAGCTGCCGAAGATTCACGGTCTAAACTATGAAGCCAATGAGCTTCACAAGGCGTTCGGAAGAGCGGTTCGGCATTTTCGCTATCAGTTCGACAGCTTGTCTCAGGAGGCACAGACCGATCCGTTGACGGGTTTGTTCAACCGAAGGACGATGGACAAGTTTATCGGAAGCTGGATTGCCAGCGGGAATCCGTTCTCGCTGCTCGTGATGGATTTGGATCATTTCAAAAGCGTTAACGATACGTACGGGCACGACGTCGGAGACGAGGTGTTGAAGTTTCTGGCGACCAGTCTGCGTCAGCTGCTTAAGGAAAACAACGTGATTTGCAGGTTCGGCGGGGAGGAGTTTATCGTTCTTGTGCCTGACGAACTGTTCGATCCCGCAATGGAGGCGGCGGAGCGCATTCGGAAATATATGTCGGAGACGAATGGTCCGACGGGCGGCATAGTGACGCTGTCGATCGGAGCGGCGCACTATCCGGACTCTGCCCGCAGTGCCGAGCAGCTCTTCCGCGTGGCGGACGAAGCGCTGTATCGGGCGAAGCATCAGGGCCGCAACCGGGTGGAGATCGCGCACGCGGCGAACGATCTTGCGGCAACGAATTAGCGGATGCGCAGAGCGCATGCGATAGCCTGTTTTTGTCTCCGGCGACCTTCCCGCTTCATACACTGGAATCGTATGCTCGCATTATGATTCCAAGGAGGTGCCCTGTGCCCCGGCATGTGAGCAGCAAGTGGAAGAAAACCGCGGCGTTAATGGGGAGCGTATCGTTGCGGCGGCTCGTTCCCGAGACGACCCGATTTGAGGGCGCCAAGCTTAGAAGCGCGCTTGAGCGCTACGGAATGGTCTATATCAAGCCGGAATCGGGTACGCATGGGAAAGGCGTTATGCGCGCCGAGATCCTCGGCGACGGCCGCTACCGGCTGCGGTACGGCAAGCGCACGCAAACCTACTCCTCCTGCGGAGCAATGGCCGATGAGATTCGTCGTTCTATCCGTGGTAGAAGATATTTGATTCAACGAGGCATCCGATTGCTTAAGCACAAGGGACGTGTATTCGATCTGCGCGTTATGGCACAGTTAACTCCGCGCAAAATGTGGCGAACGACCGGAATGATCGGCAGGGTGGCGGCTCCGGGCAAAATCGTGACCAACTACCACAGCGGGGGCAGACTCGCACCTGTAAACCGGCTGCTCAGCGGTCATATGGGCGAGAATTCGGCGCGAAGTACGCTCCGGACGCTTGAACGCATTGGCGTCAACGCAGGGCAGGCATTGCGGCGTAAGTATCCCGGCGTTTGCGAGGTTGGCGTCGACATCGGTATGGACCGGTCCTTGAAGCCTTGGATTATCGAAGTCAATACAAGCCCCGATCCGTACATTTTCCGCAAGCTGCCCGATCCGTCCATTTTCAAGAGAATCAGACGATATGCGAGAGCCTATGGACGAAAATAAACAGCTTTCCCCAAAATAACCCGACCCCCGTCGCAATTGCGAAGAGGGTCGGGTTATTTTTAGAGGACGGAGAAACTCTATGTTCTTGCTTTGTAGATTCGACCGAGCCGGGCTGCCGTGGCCTGCCAGCTGAATTGCCGCAAGCTGTCCCGTCTGGCCGCCCGCGCCATGCGCAGCCGCAGCGCTTTGTTGCCGGCGAGCTTGGCGATCGCCGTCGCGAAAGACTGCGGCTGACGATAGCGCCGCACAAGAATCCCGTTGCGGTTATGCCGCACGATCTCCTTGATGCCGCCGTTGCTAGAGGCGATGACCGGAACGCCGGAAGCCATCGCTTCCACATTCACAAGCCCGAACGCTTCGTGCTTTTGAGAAGGACAGACGAAAACGTCGGCCTTGCGGAATACGCGATGGATGCGGCGGTGCGGAACAGTTCCGAGGAATCGGGCGTTTACCCGAAGCTTCAGGGCAAGCGCACGCATACGTTGCGAATAACCGGGACGAGGAGAACCGCCCGCGATGATCGCTTGTATCGGTCGACGCGCGGACTTCTGGGCCAATTTTATCGCCTTTAGGAGCACGGGAACGCCTTTGCGGGGAATGACGCGGCCGGCGAACAACACTGTGAACGCTCGATCCGAGTTTCGTTTGCCCGGAGGCGTAAATCTGAGCGTGTCCACTCCGAGCCACACTTTGCGGATTTTGCCTGCGGATCCCGGGAACCGGGCGGATAGCTGCTTCTTCAGCGACGTGCTGTTGGCGATGACGATGTCGGCTTGAGAGAGACCGGCTGCCGCAGAGGAACGCGTCGCATACGGCGGCGAGACGAAGGTTAAGGAATGAAGGAAAAGCGAGACCGGAGTGCCGGGAGACATTTGTTTGATCGGGCCGACGAAACGGGGGCGGTTGTCGACCTGCACGAGATCGAAGCTTTTCCCTCGAATGAATTTTTTGACATTGGACAAGTAAGTCTCCCGAGTGCCGGAAGGCACCCTGTGGATGTGCACTCCGTCTATGACGGAATGGCGCGGATAGCGGCGGTGAGCCCGGCTGACGATTGTGACTCGGTGTTTGCGGGCCAACTGCTTGGCTAAGGCCAGAATCGTAATTTCTACCGACCCCCCGAGCGGCGGAGGAACGGGAATTTGCTCGGGGGCGACGATCAGAATGCGCATATTTTCGAACACCTGCTCCGTATAAATTTTTTACTTGATCCTCCACAACTTATGATGGACGACCGAGGTTCGCTTAGGACAAATACCGCCTGTCAACGTAAATATTCGCTTCAACTCGCGGCAAGAGAGTGAGAGCGCTTGACGTTACAGGTGTCCAAGCCGACCACGAAGAAATATGTACGCAAAAAAACTCGTCAGAATCCGCCGTTGCCGTTTCCTTTCGACTCGCAGTAACGGCTGAAAAGACAGGACAATGCAACTCTGCAGCGCAGATTGGGATTGGTGGGCGAGGAGGTGGTGGGGAGAGGGAAGGAGGGAAGGAGAGAAGGAGAGGGAAGAGGGCAATGTTATCAGGTTAAGTAGACTATTCGTCTCCAGTGGTTGGATCTTAAGTAATATTTGGGTTTTTATCCCCGCCTGGGTAGCGCCGAGGCTTAGCTACCCTCTACTGCTGAAGTTAGCGCCAAGATATAGATTGCACTATCAGCGTGAGGCAGCTGATTTCCGGCAAATAAGACCGCGAGGCGGCCCTATTGGCGAGAAAAATGCCTGGGACCAGCGAATAAGACCGTCAGGCGGCCCTATTGGCGAGAAAAATGCCGGGGACCAGCGAGATAAGACCGTCAGGCGGCCCTATTGGCGAGAAAAATGCCGGGGACTTGCGAATAAGACCGTCAGGCGGCCCTATTGGCGAGAAAAATGCCGGGGACCAGCGAATAAGACCGTCAGGCGGCCCTATTGGCGAGAAATATGCCGGGGACCAGCGAATAAGACCGCGAGGCGGCCCTATTGGCGAGAAATATGCCGGGGACCAGCGAATAAGACCGCGAGGCGGCCCTATTGGCCAGAAAAATGCCGGGGACCAGCGAATAAGACTGTCAGGCGGCCCTATTGGCGAGAAAACGCCGGGGACTAGCCAATAAGACCGCCAGGCGGTACTCCAGCGAGGAAGAAGCCGATGTTCGGCAAAGTTCACAGCACAACGCAAAAGGCCTGTCCCATAGCGGAGCTTGATGAGAAAATCGATAAGAGAGAAGGTGTATATACCTCCCGTAGATTGCCTCATACGCTCCTGAAACCTTGCAAATGGTTTGCCCATTCAGGTTTCGGGAGCGTATAGCATCGGAGGGAGGTACTAACCTTTCATCTGTTTATCGATTATCTTTCACATCAAGTAGGCTGACTTATGGGACGACCCCGAGCGCCGACAGCGCCCCCCTCTACCAACTTCGCCTCATTACCAGCTTCGCCTCATTACCAGCTTCGCCTCTCTACCAGCTCCGCCTCATTTTCAGCCTCCGCCGCTTTAGGAAACATCCAAGTCGCTCGCTTCCGAAACCGTCTCTACAGCTTTATGAGACGTCCTGGTCGCTCGCTTCCGAGGACGAACGATGCTCCGTATCGACAGCGACGCCGGAGCCTGTTTTCTGGGTGCGCAAGCCGCGCCTTTCCCGATAAGCCCATAGCGCGTACTCAATCGGGCGCACGATCGCTTTGCGGTATACGTCACGCTCCCCGGCTTGATGAAATACTTCGCGCGCGGGCTTCGGGTTGACCTCGATCAGCCAGATTTTTCCACTCCGGTCGATGGCCAGATCGAGGGCGAGCTCGCACAGCGCGCCATAGGTTGTTTCCAGATAGCGCGCTACGTCGATCCCGAACGCTTCCGCCGTCTGGCGAATTTGCCGGATATCGCTCTCGTTGCCGATCCATTGCCTCAGCAGATCGTTCATCGGAGCCGCTTCGCCCCCACCGTGCAGGTTGGAGGTAATGCTGCGAAGAGGGCCGACCCGGCCCGCGCAGCCGGTAACCTCCCAGATACCCAAGCCGTTTTTCTGCACCAGCATTCGGTAGTCGTGCACTCTGCCGCTGGGAAGCTTAATGTTCAGCCCCTGCTGAACGATGTAGCGATTGCCCTTCTTATCCCAGCTGTCCAGCGCGGAAGCCAGCCGGCCGCGGGAAATATGCTTCGGCTGTACGATCGATCGCGAATGGTTGCGTCCTTGCAGCAGCAAGCCGCCTTCCCGCCCGCGCTCGATGCGCAGAATACCTCTGCCTCCGGTGCCGTTGATCGGCTTCAGGTAAACGGTCGGGTACTTCTTTAACATCAGAGAAACGTCCTCAGCGGACTGGTACAGTCTTGTGGCCGGCAAGTGCACGCGGAAGGCCGGCACTTTGCTTAACGCGCGATAGATCGTCCATTTGTTGCGAAGAGGCCGGTTGAGAAAATGAAGATAGGAATAGCGTTTGCGAAAAGCGAGCAATTGTTCGAAGCGATGGCTTTTCTGAATCCGGCAGCGATCGTAGATGACGTTAGGAAAGCGAACCCAGCGGCGGCTCCATTTCTTCGTCTCCGGGTTGTACAGCTGGGCGCGGATGAGCTCTTTGCCGTCGTCCACGTCTTGAGGCGTGAATACGAAGACGTCCAAGCCGACCCGCTTGCCAGCCGCAATCATTTTCTCGTAAACCGGCCTTTCTTCCAACGACTTCGATTCGTTCAAATAAAGAGTCAGTATGCCGAGGGTAGGCTGTCGCACCGTAGATTCACCTCCGCTCGGGCGAAGCCGTCGCGAACGATGGAAATCTGTCTGAAGCGACAAGGGATGCTCTGTTCGACGTCACGTGACCGCGCCTCCCCCAGATTCGTGCTTCAAACGGTGCAGATATAGACTATATTGAAAAATTCGTTCCAGCGACTTGTTGCGAATGTGCGGCTCGTCGAATTTCATCGGCTTGGAGTTGGCTTCGAAAAACCAGACATGGCCGGTCGTATCTACGCCGAGATCCATCGACATTTCACACAGCCTGCTATGCGAAGATCGTTCGATTTGCTTAGCTAGCGTAATCGTCGTCCCTTTCACCTTGCCGAGCACCTTGCCTGCTTTATCCTGTCCGAACACGGACACAAGCAATTTCTCCGGCTCGTCGATGTAACCTCCTCTGGGCACGTGAGTCGTAATGCTGGAATCGCCAGCAACTCTTGCACCGATGCCGGAAAGCTCCCACTGGCCGGCCCCGTTCTTCTGCACAAGCGCGCGCAGATCGAACGGCCGATTGTTCACGCAGGCAAGTGCGATTCCCTGCTGGACGATGTAAGGCTCTCCAAGCCGCTCGGATTGTCGCGAGACGCGATCCCACAGCCTCCTCATCGTACCTGCGCGGAAGGTTCGGCTGCCCTTCTCCTCCTGAATCTGCAGACGATAGGGCAGTTTTCGTTCCGGCTGTACGGTTACGGTCATAATGCCGACGCCTGCTTTGCCGCGAACAGGCTTGAGGTAGAGCAGGCGATGCCTTTTGAGCAGGCTGCTCAGCACGAGCGAGTCGGTCAGTTTTTTCGTTTCAGGGATGTAAGGCTTCGTTGCTCTGCTCTCGTTCAGCCACTGGAAGAGCGACCATTTGTTGAAGAAACGTCGATTAAATAGACGAATGTCGGGCTGCTTCGCCAAGGCGGACAGTTTCTTCTTCACTCTTGGCAGCCGTTCGTCCTCCCGCTGCGGAATCCGGTTGTATACGACATGAGGACGGGGGAACCAGGCTTGCACCCAAGTTTCGTCCGATTCCCGAAATATATAGCCGAGTATTCTGGGCGCCTGCAGCTTCAAATGCTTAACGGTAACGACGTAAGTGAGAATGCCCATCTGCTGGCCGGTTTGGATCAAATCCGCGAAGTTCGCCCGATTGCCCCTAAACAATTGCGTATCGTCCTCGATTGTAAGGATTGCGACGACCGGCTTGTCGGTCGTCGCTTCCATTACGCTCGCCTTGGTTTGGAGAGGTTTAGGAATCGTCAAGATTCATCCCTCCTGCGGAATCTGCTTAGATAGAGACAATGCTCGAGAATGTATTCCAGAGAGGCTTTGCCTTGCTCCTTCAAGGCGGGATGCTTGAAGATCGATCTGCCGGGCTTGGCGTTCGCCTCGAACATCCATACCTCGCCGTCGCGGTCGATGCCGATGTCGAGGCCGAGCTCGCCGAGTTGGTGCGAATAATTCCGCTCGATCGCTTCGGACAGCCGGACGGCAACCGTTCTAGCCTCCTTCAGTACTTCCTCCGAACGCGCTCCGAACGCGCGGCCGAGCGCCTGCTCGGGCGTCATGAGCGAGCCCCCGTTTTTGATGTGCGTCGTTACGCTTCCGCGTCCGGCTTTCTTGGCCCCGATACCGGCGACGACCCATTCGTTGCGTCCGTCCTTATGCATGTGAAAGCGGAAATCGATCGGACAATTGTCGATTTCGACAAGGCGTATGCCTTGCTGTGCGACATAGTTGTTCAAGTCGCCTCCGTGTCGGGCTCTCAGCATTTTCATCAGGCCGGCAAAGGTACTGAAGCGCAGCAGCACGTTGCCGCCGCTTTTGCGATAGCGGATGAAATAGCCTTTGCGCGGATGATAGGTCAGGCGATAGATGCCTGCGCCGAGGCTGCCTGCGCTTGGCTTGTAGTACAGAAACTGATGCTTCTCCAGAAGCTCTTTAATTTTCTCCGGCGCCGGGTTGTTGACCGACTCTGGCAAGTGCCGCAGCGCTTCGGGATCGTTGTCGAGCAGCTTATAGACGTCGGCTTTATTGAAGAAGCTCCAGTTGAAAAACGGGATTTTCTTGCGAATAAACCGCTCGCGAAGCGAGGTGATCGTTGCGCCCGTCTCGGCGCGCCGACTCGGAAGCCGGTTATAGATGACGTCGGGAAGCGGGACGATTCGTCTCGTCCAGCCGCCTCCGCCGTCGAGAAACCAGCCGTTGATCTTCTCCTGCTGCCAGTTGATATCCCGGGGCGTAAAGGCGAACATGTAGGCGCGCTTCTGGCCAAGGCCCAGCAATTGCTTGACGAACCCGGTCCGTTCACCGAACGGGGCGGAGGAAGAGCGCGTTCCGCTGTCCGTGAGTACCCCGATCAAGGGACCGAGCTGAATGTCTTCTCCTTCTTCGCCTACGAGATAGACGCTGCCTGATTTCGGAACTTTCACGGAACGGCGCAGCCCCGCGGACATATATACATGGTTGCCTTTACGTTTGATGGTTCGAACCGTGGCGGGCACGACGTCTTTGCCGAGCTTGACGTTGACCGATTTACGTCCGCCAAGCTTAAGCAGCTTCGCAAGCGGGCTGGAGAACCATACGATACGTTCCGGCTGCTGTGTGAAATGGACGTTACAGATGGTCAAACTCATGAATTACCCTCCCAGGTGAAGCGCAACCGCTACCCGGCGGCGATCGCCGCGCGTCGGTTGTCGCAAGTCGAAGCAAGATGGATTTGGCATAGGACAGAGGCTGCTCCGCTGCGGCCGAGGCGGCTCCTTCGCCAGCGGAGCTCATGGCGGAGCGGCCCGGCTTGGAGTTGGCTTCCAGAAACCAAAGCTTGCCGCTCCGTTCTATTCCGAAGTCCAAACCGATTTCGGCGAATCTCCCAAAAGTTTGTTCCAAACGCGTGACAATGGACGAAGATAGCTTGGCGATCTCCTCCAGCAGTTCCCCGCCCCGGCGTTCGCCGAACTGCGCAATCAAAGTACCGGCAGCCGGAGCGGCCTTGCCTCCGCCATGAAGATTGGCCGTAACGGACGAAGGGGCGCCGATCCGGGCGGCGATTCCGGTCAACGACCATCTACCGCGACGGTTTTTCTGCATCAAGGCTCGGAGGTCGTAAGGCTCCCCGGAGCCGCTTCTCATATCCAGCAGCGGCTGCATCAGATACTTCCTGTCGCCGATCCAGCGATCAATTCTGCGCAGCGCTTCAGCCGAGTTGTCATAGCTGCGTATAAGTGGCCGATTGCGGTCGTCCCTTCCGGACAGCGCCGCACCGCCTCCCGAATCGAGCGTAATAGCCAGCACCCGCTTGCCTTGACTTCCGGCGACCGGCTTAAGGAAGGCGGCGCCGTTGTGTTTGCGCAGCCAAAGAGCCAGCGAGGAAGCGCCCTCGTATAAGGCTGTAGGCGGCAAGTAAGCGGCGAACTCGCTCTCCTTGACGAGCATTTCGTATACTTTGCCTTTGTGCGGCAGGCTACCGTTGAGAAGCACGAGCCGCTTGGCCGTTTGAACGGCTTTCAGGGCACGTCGATACCGCAGCTTCTCCTCCTCCGATTCCGGCCAGGCGCGGTCGTAGACGACGGAAGGCAGCCTGCGATTGGAAGGCTCCCAGTCCCGCGATTGCTCGTTCCAGCTCCATCCTTTGACGGAATCGTCCCGCGGGTTCCACGTCCAGGGCGCGAAGGCGAACAGCTGCATGCCTAAACCGGCGGCGATAACGGACAAACGTTTGACATAGCGACTTTCGGCGAACGGCGGCCAGCCTGGGCGCTCGCAGACGAGCACGCCGAGCTCTGCGGGCGACGGCGCTCCGATGACCGTCTTAGAAGCCTGAAATATAGCGGGCATATTGAATGAGCATCCGTACCGAAGGACGGATTTTTCCTTCCTTAAGCGGTGTGTTATCGTTCTTAGAAGGCTTGGAATTCACTTCGAGCAGCCATACCCGGCCGGACGTGTCGAGCGCGAGATCGATGCCGAGCTCGGCGAAATGCGCGGGAATGTACATGTCGATGCCTTTGGCAATGTCCAAAGCGGCTCTCGACAGGCGCAAGGAAGCGTCTCCCCGATGTTGGGCGGGAAGATTGGACTTGGCGACGGATTCTCTGACGGTCGACAACGTGCCTCCGCGGGCGAGGTTAGAGACGAAGTGCTGGCTCCCCGCCGTTCGGGCGACAATCGAAGTAATCGCCCATTTGCCGCTGGCGTTTTTTTGCGCGAGCGCCCTGTAGTCGACCGGCCTTCCGCCGATTTCGATCAATTGCAGGCCTTGCTGAATCAGGTAACGAACGGTTTTCATCTTGCCTGCGAGCGTAGAGAACAGCTTCACCAGACTTCCGAACGTTTGCCGCTTCGTGCCGAGGGCTGTGGCGTACGAAGCTTGCCAGTTGTCCGGACCGAGACGGGAAACGCGAATGATGCCTTTGCCCAGACTGCCTCTTACAGGCTTAAGGAAGACGGTGCTGTACCTGGAGCACATGCTTTTGAGCATCGTATAGTTGTGCAGGGAGTGGGATTCCGGCAAATACTTCTGCAAGCCTGCGTCCTTCTTGAGCGCGTCGAACACTTCCGACTTGTCGAGAAACTTCTCATTGAACACGTGCGCGCCGAAGCGGCGCTTGATTTCCCCCATGAACTGTTGAACAACCGGCCTGTTCTCCAGTTTGCGGGAGGTGAGACGATTGTTGACGACATCGGGCGCCGGGAGCGTTAACCTGTGCCAGCCTTTGGTGTATACCCAGCCCTCCACGGAAGAGAGACTTGACCCGATGGCGTTCGGAGTGAAAAAATACACGTATGCGCCTTGGCTCCGGCAGGCATCCGTCAGCTCGCGGCAAAACATCGTAATATCCCCGAACGGCTTATCCGGCTGATTCGAATGATCCCGGCTGACCAGCACGCCGATCAACGGGCCGAGGGCGAGCGTCCGGGTCGACTGCTGATACAGCAGACGCAGCGGAGTGCCCGAATAGATGCCCATTCGGCGAGCGAGCGTTTGGCTGATGCGCAGCCCCTCGTACCGGGGAACCGGGACGACGGTAACGGAGTGGCGGAAAGAACCGAACTGCAGAGCAAGGTGCTGCTGGGAGGGTATTCTCAATTGCTTGATCAGGGACTCCCCCAGCATCAGGACGTCGTCGGACAGTATGCCGGAACTGACGACATGAACGTCGATTTTCGGGGTGGACATGTTTCGTACTCCTTCCACCTGTGCGAATGTCGCGGAGAAGGCTTAGAGGCTTCCTTCCCGGGGGCTAGCGAGAATACTCCATCATATGAGGACATCTATCTATCGGTGATTGCCCCGGTTGGATTGGGACTGGCGAACAATGAAGGTCGGGATGGAAATTCGGCAACCGTTTTGCGGCGATGAAGAGGGCGGTCCATAACGGGGAAAGAGCTGCGAAACGATTGATTATTGTGGGGAGATGCGAACGATGAACGATCGGATTACGGAATGGGACGGAGGCTGGCTGCAGGTTAAAGTGCCGCTTCCGTATTCGTTAAAATGGGTAAACGCATATTTGCTGCCCGAGGGAGAAGCAGGCTGGACGGTGATCGACCCGGGGCTGCGGCTGGAGGAGACGGAAGCGTTCTGGGAAGAGTTGATGAGGAGTCGCAATCTGGCGTGGACGAGCATTACCAGCATCGTCGTCACCCATCATCATCCCGACCATTATGGGATGGCCGGGTGGTTTCAGGAGCGCACCGGCGCGCCGGTCTGGATGTCCCCGGTTGCGCTGCGCAATGTGCGCCGGCTATGGGGAGAAGGGGAGACGTTCTCGGACGAGTTGACCGCAGCATTGCTGCGCCATGGATTGCCCGCAGAGCTGGGCGAAGCTATGCACGGGCATCTGGCAGGTTTTCGGGAGAAGGTGTCGCCGCATCCGCGCGAAGTGCGGCTCGTTTCGCCGGGAGAGACGTTCGTGATGGGCGGCATCGAATGGGAGGTGCATGGGGGAGAAGGCCATGCTCCGGGCCATCTGCTCTTCTACGATCGGATGAGCCGTCGATTGCTTGGAGGAGATCAGGTGTTGCCGGACATCTCGCCTAACATCGGTTGGATGCCTGGGGGAGATCCAGACCCGCTGCTGTCTTTTCTGGACAGTCTGCGGAGGCTCCGATCGCTGGAGGTGGGCATTTTGTTTCCAGGCCATCGGAATCCTTACTCCCGTTACCGCGAGCGGATCGACGAACTGCTCGATCATCACGTTCGGCGGATGAACAAGATGGCGGAGCTGATCGGAGACGGAGAGCTTACCGCTTTCGAAGTGTGCGAGCTGTTGTTCGGAGCCAAGCTGAGAAGCAATACGCACAATCTGCGCTTTGCGCTGGCGGAGACGATCGCCCATCTTGTCCGGATGGAAGCCGAGGGGATGATCGTCCGAATTGTCCATGAGGGAGCACCCGGCGAGGCGGCTGAGCGCTGGCGTCGGCAGTGAAGCTGAACGGACGCAAAATAAACAAGGCCCATTCGCTAAGTGCAGCAATCGACTTGGCGGATGGGCCTTGCTTGTTAGGCTAGTGCAAAAAGTCCGGGTTCATCACCGAGACGGCGGGTCTTATTCTCCGCTTTGGCGGGCCGCTTCCTCGCGCTCTGCCTGCTTGCGGTGGGCAATACGGCTCGAAGCGGACGCGGCGATGGCGCCGACGATGTCGTCCAGGAAAGTGTGGGTCGCTCCGCTGCTCTTGTCGTTCAGCTTTTTCAAAATGCCGGGCTTCAGCTTGTCGACATATCCGAAATTGGTCAGGCCGATGCTGCCATAGACGTTAACAATGCTTAAAGCCAATATTTCATCGCAGCCGTAGAGTCCTTCGTCGTAGGCGATCATGTCCTGCAGGGGCGGCAGAAGCTTGCCTTCCTCCGCGAGCATGTCTAGCTGAATGCCGGTTAGCACCGCATTCTGCACCTCGCGCTTGGACAATACCGCTTCGACGTTGAGGACGCACTCGTCAAGCGTCAAATCCGGGAAGTAATCTTTTTGCAGCAGCATGACGAGCTGTCCGATTTGCTCCTTGGTTACGCCGCGTTTCGTCAGCCATTCTTCCGTCGCTTGCGCGACCTGTTTGCTGTTAAGGCGGTACACGTTCGGTTGGGACATTCTCAACACCTCTTTCTGAAGCCTGTCGGCCTCCGTTTGAACTCAAATGGGACAAACTAACATATTTGCGCCAAGGGCTCGTATACATAGTACTACAAATAGAGTTCCGGTGAAACGGCAGTCTATTCGACGGTCCCAATTCAAGGGAGGTTAGTTCATGAGAAAGACGCTGTATCGTAAGACCACGCTGAGAAAATGGGCGCTGCTCCTGCTGCTTGTTCCGCTGCTATCCGCCTGCAGTCTGGTTGGAGGAAAAGATGGAAACAATGCCGCCCAGACCAGCATCGATCCTCCACCAAGCGATCTGGAAGAGGTATGGATGCAGGACGCCGAGCAAACCGCAATCACGGATGTCGGCGAGATGATTACCGTCTATTTGCTTGACCGCAACGAATATTTGGCTCCCATGTCGCTTAGGGTGGACCAGCAGCCGGCCAACCCGGTTTCCGGAGCGGAGAAGGCTATCGCTTGGATGACCGCCAACCGGCAACTGGCGGACCAGTTGCCGCCGGGATTTGTAGCCGTGCTGCCGGAAGGGACGAAGGTCAACGCAGTAACGGAAAATGCCGCCGAGCAGACGATATCAGTCGATTTCGCCGCTCCGCTACCCGGGATTCCCGCCTCGCGGGAGCGTAAGGTAATCGAAGCGCTTGTCTGGACGCTGACGGAGCTGCCCGGCATCGATAAGGTAAAGCTGTCTGTCGGCGGCCTGCCGATCCGTTCGCTGCCTTCCTCAGGCTTGCCGGTAGACGCCGTCTTGACCCGCGGACTCGGTATCAACGTGGAGAAGGGCAAGGACGTTCAGCCGACCTATGCGATGGGCGTAACGCTGTACTTTTCCTCGCAGACGGCGGACGGGGAAGGCTACTTTGTCCCTGTTACGAGGCTCGTCAACCGTCAGGAAGACGCTGCGAAGGCGGCGCTTGAGCAGCTGATCGCGGGTCCGCAGAACACGAAGGCGCTTCAGCCGGTGCTGACCCCGGACGTCTCGATCGAGAAGCTTGTCCGCATGGCCGATACCGTCAACGTTTCTTTGAAGGACGCCGCAGGAATGCCGAAGTCCGAAGTGCCGTCCAGCATGATGGAGGCCCTCGTGCTTACGCTAACGGAAGCGACGGATTTGCCCCAGGTGAGCGTCGTCATGAACGGGGACGATTCTTTCCTGGATTCGGACAAACGCACGTATGACCGTCCGGTTACCCGTCCGCTCTACATTAACTCGCTCGCACGCTGACCATTGATTCGATTAACCGGCTGCGCCTACTCGGATTCCGAGCGAGGCGCAGCTTTTTTCAGCGATGGCGGCAGTGGTTCGGATGCTTTTGCGTTCAACCTCTGGTAGAATGGGAAGGATTGAGTAGTTGGGAGGTTAATCAATGAGATCCGATGGCAGACAACAAGGCGAGCTGCGGTCTTTCGCAATTGCGCTGAACCCGAATAAATATGCGGAGGGCTCCGTGCTCATCGAAGTCGGGAACACCAAGGTGCTATGCACGGCGTCCGTGGAGGAGAGAGTGCCTCCGTTTCTTAAAGGGCAAGGCAAGGGATGGGTAACTGCGGAATACGCCATGCTCCCCCGCGCGACGCATACCCGCAATCATAGGGAATCCGCCAAGGGTAAGCTAACGGGGCGGACGATGGAAATTCAGCGCTTGATCGGACGGGCTTTGCGCTCGGTCGTCGACCTGCATGCGCTCGGGGAGCGGACGATTACGCTCGATTGCGACGTGCTTCAAGCGGATGGAGGAACAAGAACGACGTCCATTACGGGCGCTTTTATTGCGCTTGCACTGGCGATACATAAGTTATCGGGCACGATTACGTTTGAGAAGTATCCGTTGACGGATTACTTGGCTTCGGTCAGCGTGGGAGTTATACAGAATCAGCCGGTCGTTGACTTGAACTATGAAGAGGACTCCAAGGCGAAGGTCGATATGAATGTCGTCATGACGGGAGCGGGCGCTTTTGTCGAGGTACAGGGCACGGGCGAGGAGGCGCCGTTTACGCGACAGGAGCTGGATCGGATGCTGAGCTTGGCGGAAGCCGGAATTCAGGAGCTGATCGCGCGGCAGAAGGAAGCGTTAGGACAGGCCGGTGCGCGGATCGGCGGTGGCGGTCAATGATTCGCAAGGGAGACACGCTGCTGATCGCGACGAGAAACCGGGGGAAAACGAAGGAGTTCCGCGAAGCCTTCGGTCAGCTTGGAGTGATCGTCCAGGATCTGAACGAGGTTGAAGGCATTCCGGACATCGAAGAGACGGGGACGACCTTTGAGGAAAACGCGACAATTAAGGCGAAGGCGGTTGCCGCCCTGGTCGGAATGCCGGTGCTTGCCGACGATTCCGGGCTGATCGTCGACGCTTTGGACGGAGCGCCGGGCGTATACTCTGCCCGTTATGCGGGCGAGCCGGCCAACGACGCCGCCAACAACGAGAAGCTTCTGCGAGAGCTCGGGCGTGTGGTCTCTTCGGGCGACCCGCTGCCTGAAGCGGGCGAAGATGTCGCGGCGCTGAGCTCGGCCAGGTTCGCATGCTCGCTGGTGCTGTACGATCCGTCGGACGACAGCAAGCTGGCGGCGGAAGGCTACGTCGAAGGACGGATTATGAATCGTCCTCGCGGCAGCGGCGGCTTCGGCTACGATCCGCTGTTCTGGCTGCCTTCCCTGCAGCGCGGTATGGCCGAGCTGACCCCGGAGGAGAAGAACCGGATCAGCCATCGCGGCGTAGCGCTGAGGAAGCTGCTGGCGCTGCTTGCGGATAAAGAGTAAACCTAGAGGGGCTGTCCCATAAGCTAAGTTGCTTAAGATGATCATTACACCAAGTAAGGGGTATGTACCTCCTGTAGATTGCCTCATACGCTCCCGAAATTACTCTGTGATGGGTTTACCCATTCAGATTTCGGGAGCGTATCGCATCGGAAGGAGGTACATCCCCCTTAACCTTTAGTATGGATCATCTTTGAAAGCAACTAAGAGAGCTTATGGGGCAGCCCTCTTTTTGCAAAGCGGGCGAGGCCGCGCTATTATCGACTCCTTCGCTACAAAACCAACTTGACCTTATAATGCCGCAGCCAGAAATCCACCTGCAGCAAGTAGGCGAACAACTGAGGGCCGGACATGAGCTGGCCGAACCACGGAATATGGGAGCCGGCATCGCTCGCTGCGGCCAGCTCGCGGATGCGGGCGGCGTCGACCAACGGGAGCAGCGGGGACGACGGATCGTCCAGCTTTTCCAGCAGTCGGTCTCTTACAGCGGCGAAATAGTGCGGATTGTGCGTTTTCGGATACGGACTTTTTTTGCGATAGAGCACGTCGTCGGGCAGCACGCCCTCAAGCGATTTGCGCAGAATGCCTTTCTCGCGCATGCCCGCCGTCTTGATCTCCCAAGGGATGTTGAACACATATTGGACGAGCCGGTGATCGCAAAACGGCACTCGAACCTCGAGGCCGACGGCCATGCTCATTCTATCCTTGCGGTCGAGCAGCGTAGGCATGAAGCGGGTAATGTTCAAATACGACATGCGCCGCATCCGCCGGTCCGCTTCGCTCTCTCCGGGAAGCTGCGGAACCTCGGCGACGGCTTGTGCGTAGCGGTCGGCCAAGTATTCTTGCGGTCTGAGCTTGGCTCTGAGCTCCGGAGATAGCAGGCTGGCCCTCAAATCCGTCGCAAGCGACCAAGGAAAAGTCTCCGCCTTAAGCGCATCCTCTCGATGAAACCACGGATAACCGCCGAAAATTTCGTCGGCGGCCTCGCCGGAAATCGCCACCGTCGCCTCCTTTTTAATCTCCCGGCAAAATAAATACAAGGAAGCGTCGATATCCGCCATGCCGGGCAAATCCTTCGCCAGCACCGCAGCGTCGAGCGCTCCCGCAAGCTCCGGCGTATCGAACTGCTTCGGATGATGAATCGTCCCCAAATAGTCGTTCATCCGCTTGATCCACGGGGCGTCCGCGTTCGGCTGAAAATCGTGGGCCTGAAAATGCTTGTCGTTATCGACATAATCGACCGAAAACGTATGAACCCGGCCCTGACCCGTTCTATCGTAGTAGTCGACCGCAAATGCGGTCAGCGCGCTGGAATCGAGCCCTCCGGACAGCAGCGTACAGATCGGCACGTCGGAGACGAGCTGCCGTTCGACCGTGTCCGCGAGCAGCTCGCGCACCGCTTCGGCCGTACTCGCGACATCCTGCTCATGCTCCGCGCTTTCCAACTGCCAGTAGGCGTGCAGCTTCATTCCGTTGCGGTCGTAAAGCAGACAGTGTCCGGGCTTCAATTCGCACATGTCCTTCCATACCCCGTGTCCCGGCGTGCGTGCCGGACCGATGACGAACAGCTCCGCCAGTCCCTCTGCGTCGATGGTCGCCTCCACATCCGGGTGAGCCAGAATCGCCTTTGGCTCGGAGCCGAACAACAACCGTCCTTCCTCTCGACGGTAGAACAGCGGCTTGACGCCGAGACGGTCTCTGGCCATAAACAATTTTTGTTCCGCCGTATGCCACACCGCAAACGCGAAAATGCCGTTAAGCCGATCCACGCAGCCCGGTCCCCATTCCACATACGCCAGCAGCAGCACTTCGGTATCGCACGTCGTGCGAAAGCGATAACCAAGAGTCTCCAATTCCCTGCGCAGCTCCGGTGCATTGTACAGCTCACCGTTATACACAAGCACGCAGTCGTGACTGTCCGAGTCCTTGGCCGGACGAATCATCGGCTGTGCTCCTCCCGCGGGGTCCATCACGCTCAGGCGGCGGTGCCCGAAAGCGCAATAACGGGAAAGCCACGTGCCTCTAGCATCCGGACCTCGCGGTTCGAGCGTTTCCGTCATTTTCTCGATCGTATTCGCCTGTCTCGTTAAATCCGCATTCCAGTCTATCCAACCGGTAATCCCGCACATCGGTCTCCCCCTCCTTTCTAAAAGGTAGTTCAAAAAGTCCGATTTTGATCACGATGCTTCTCCATGAAGCAGACTCGACATCGAATCTTGAACTCAGCCGGACCTTCCGGTACTCATGTAGGTTTTCCTACACTCCGTTCCTCAGTTCCTAGCTTCATCCAACCTTCTCGGTGCTGAAAACCGAACTTTTTGAACTCTCATTTGTTGAGGTAGTTCAAAAAGTCCGATTTTGATCACGATGCTATTCCATGAAGCAGACTCGACGTCGAATCTTGAACTCAGCCGGACCTTCCGGTACTCATGTAGGTTTTCCTACACTCCGTTCCTCAGTTCCTTGCCTTCGATCAAAGGGCATTCGAAGCATATTCAGATGGATATGACGAAAAAGGGCATAAGATGTATGTCCGCGGGGAGAAAATAGACGGAGACTACGCCCCGTCAGCGGGGGAAAGGAGTCCGACGCGCATGAATGACGCCGATACGCCGGAGGACGGCAAAAGAACTTACTACGTTGCGGTGGGGCCTGGACAAATTTTGACGGATCCCGAGGCGGCCGCCTTCGAATTCGCGATTCGGGCTACCGAAGCGGAGATCGACAAGCTGGAAGAGCTGTTCCAGGATGCCCAGGATGCGGATGAGGACGAAATTTTCGATTACAGCGGCTCTCCGCTGGTCGCCGATTCGCCGCAAAACGAGACCTACGATGCGCTGCTTAAAGACATTTACCGGATGCTGCACGAGCTTGGCACGTACGAGACGAGAAACCACATCGAATCGATGAACATTTTGCAGTAGCGGGGGAGGTGAGACAGCGGTGACGGACCAATTCAAGAAAAATAAAGGCAATCAAATCGCCCATAAGGGCGAGGAATTTGTCGAGGAGACGCTCAAAAACAATATCGCCCATTCTGCGATGAACAATCCGAAAAGACTTGACCGGATCAGACGAGGCTGACTTCGCGAGCCGCTCCGCCCTTTACGGGCTGGGCGGCTTCTTTGCACTATGGCGATTTACAGCTCTTCCCGGCTGGTGTACCCTTTTACATATGTAGATGTTTAAAAGTAGGAGGAGATAGCGTGTCATTAGTCGGAGAAGAGCGTAAAGCTTACATTTTGCAGCAGTTGAATTTGGAAGGAAAGGTCAGAACGTTCGATCTCGTCAACGAGCTGAAGGTATCGTCGGAGACGATTCGCAAATATTTGGAGGAGCTCGAGGCGGACAACAAGCTGAAACGCGTCTACGGCGGGGCGCTGAAGCTGGATGAATCCCGAGAGGAGCCGGCCTATCAGAAGCGGGAGGCGATCAATTCCGAGGAGAAGCGCAGAATCGGCTTGGCTGCGGCGACTCTTGTGGAAGACGGAGACGTCATCTTTATCGACGACGGTACGACAACGCTGCCAATGATTGACGGCATACTGGGTAAAAAAAATATTACGGTGTTGACGATCTGCGTCGCCGGCATGTGCAAGCTGATCGACTATGCGAACCGAGGTTTGTTCAGCGGCAAAATTTATTTCATCGGTGGGGAGATCGATGCGTCGCAGTCCCGTTCGACCGGAACGGTCGCAGTCCGGATGGCCGAGTTGTTTTATTCCGACAAGGCTTTTATCTCCGTGGACGGGTTAACGGTCGAACGTGGGCTGACAGGCTTTGACACTCCGAGAGGCGTGCTTGCCCGTAAAATCATCGAACATGCGAAGCAGACGATCGTCGTAGCCGACAAGACGAAGTTTGGCCAGGCCCAACTGTTCAAGATTTCCGATCTGCAGGATATCGATCTTGTCGTCAGCGACGTCTCCGCTCCTCCGGAGTGGAAATCTGCCCTGAAGGCGAAACAGGTCACATGGATTAAAGCCGAATAAGGACTATTTCCAAGCTACGAGAATGGCGCCGATGGCGATTAATGCGACGCCGGCCGAATTGATCCATGAAATTCGTTCTCCAAGAAAGAAAAAGGCGAGCAGCACGGCCAGCACAACGCTGAGCTTGTCGATCGGTCCGACCTGGGACACCTTCCCCCCCTTAAGGGCCAGAAAATAAAACAGCCACGACAGTGCCCCGGCTACCCCGCTGAGCACGATAAACGACAGCGCCTTTTTTTGCGTGAAAATTTCGCCGAGCTGAGTGAACTTTCCTTGAACAACGACGACACCGAGCAGGAAAAGCGCCATAATGACCGCGCGGATAGCCGTTGCCGAGTTGGCATCGACATCCTTTAATCCGATTTTGCCGAAGACGGCGACGAGGGCCGCCGTCGCGGCGGATAGCAGTGCATAGATTAGCCACATTCCGATCTCTCCTCCAAGGTTAAGACAGGCTTTTGACCATGTGCCAAAAGGGTTTGTCATGAATCTTGATTTCCTTGTCCGCACGGTAGCCAAGTTTAACATATAGAGCGTGCGCGCCTTCGTTCGTCTGATCGACGTTTAAGGCGATTTTGTCGTGGCCCAGCTCCCTGGCTCTGTTTTCGGCCGCCGCGATGAGCTGTTTGGCATATCCTTTGCCTTGCTGCGAAGGGTCGACGGCGATCGCGTCGATGTAATACTCGTCCTCATCCGCTTCGTCATCGATCGTAATCGCCGGATTTCCGCTCTTGCGGCTGAGATGCTCCAGAACGGGTTTGTAAAGCCGCTCGGCGTCGCTGCCGTGATAACACAAAATCATCCCGACGGGAATGCCGTTTTCTACTTTCGCCAGAATGCAGGAACGGCTAAAACGGTTGCCTTCAGCGTCGATGAACGCTTCCAGCTGACGCAAGACGTCTCGTTCGGAGGATTCCCCTGTCAGTTGGTAAGCGATATCCTGTATAGCCAGCAGGATAAGGCGGGCGAGGGACGATGCGTCGCGCTCGCCGGCTGCTCGAATGGTCATCATGATCACCTTCATTTTCTTTAACATTCTTAAATGATCTTAGCTTGTTAGGGGAGCAATTTCAAATCTTTAGCGGGAATAAAGGGCCTCCGTCTGTACCCTGGAACAAAAATAGGCGACAAAAAAGGGTTGCGCGACATCCCTTTATATGCTAATATACTTTTTGCGTGTCTCAGTAGCTCAGCTGGATAGAGCAACGCCCTTCTAAGGCGTCGGTCGGGGGTTCGAATCCCTCCTGGGACGCCATTTACGAAGACACATTCGTTTGGACGATACATAAGAAGCCCATACCCTTCTGAGCGAAGGTATGGGCTTCTTTCCTTGTTGCGCTCTGGGACGGACGGCAACGGGATCGTGACGGCGGCAGCTAATCGTCCCAACGCTCGGGCTCGGACATGAACCAGGCAATATGCGTGCAGCGCTGGCAGACAAGAATCGTGGCGTTCCGGTTCGCCCAATCCAAGCCGAAGAAGGTAGCCCCTCTTGAGTTGAGCTGTCTGTAATCTTTATCGAAAGTGTCGTTCCTGCAGCAGGGACAGACAATCATTGCGCCGTCGGCTCTAAATCTCATATTCAACAGCTCCTTTGCTGGGGGAATCGTATATAGTTATGTACGATTTGGCGCGCGAATAGTTGCATGTTGCAGAAAACCCCCGCTGCGGCAGTCGCCGCGGCGGGGGTTCTCAGCAGAAGCAACATTCGCCATCTAGAGTGGAATTAGAGTCGTCATCTGCGGCGATTGGGAGGTGTAGCTCTTACCAGATGCCAGCACCGGCACGCAAGATAATGACGAGAAGGATAAACAACACCAGCGCGAATGCTGCCGCGCCCATGCCGCCGCCGCCGCCGTAGCAAGGACCAACGCCTGCGCCTCCAACCGGGTAACTCATGCAATCACCACCCAACTGCGAAGATTGAAGTCATGTGATAGCTTATGTGGAGGCCAATATACGGCCAGTGCATTCGCACAGATTGCAAATAATCCACGTCAGCCCACGCCAATTCGACGGCTTCGTCATATATGCCGGCAGGCTGCGCGAAAAATGAATGCCGAACCGGAGGTTCGTCAAGCAAAAGTGACGCAGCAAGGGGCGAAAAGGCGGTGAAAGGTGCCCCTGAGCGGGTTTTCAGACACGTCCTAAAGCGATTTTTTCTTTTAGAATGCGTTCATGCTATAATTTTGCAGACGATGTGCGTTTCAAATGCCGGTACAGGTGGAGGAGAACTGCCCACATGACGGATCAACCGAAAGATAATCTGGTGCTGTTTCCGAAAACGCTGGATTATTATCAAATACAGCTGACGAAAATGCTGGAAACGGAGCGTTACGGCGAAGCCAAAGCGCTGCTCGGCTTCCTGCTTCAATGCAGGGGGGAAGCGGAGCGGCATCATACGGAATGGCAGGCGCTGCTCGGGTGGCTCGACGCCGCGTTCCCTACAGCCGAGGGAGATTTGGATTACGAGGCATGGATGCAGGGCGACGAGCAGGAAGACGAAGGCGAAGAGGAAATTTTCAAGCGCAGATTGGCGGAGCGTACCCAATCGGATGTCAATTACATACCTGAGCTGCTGGCTTCCTTGCACAACGGCGACGACCCGGGTCAGCAGATGCTCATTTTGGCGCAATTGCAGCATCTTTTTCATCCGGACATCGACAGCTCTCTCAGACAGTGGCTAGCCCGCGAGGAATATATCGCCCCCGTGCAGTTTCGCGCATTACAGGCGATCCGGAAACAGGGTGGAAGCGGGCCCGTAGCGTTCTGGAGAGACGGAGAGAGCTTGACCGTGGAGGCGGCGGATACGCCGTTAAGCTTCGCGGAGTTTCCCCAAGGGATGCATCAGGCGCTGGAACGGGTGAAGCAGTCGGCGGAGGTGTCGGACCCGACTCTTTCCTACTTCGCGGAAGAGACGTGGAAGGATTGCGCCGAATTGGCCTACGGGACGCCGATGTTCAAAAGCATGGCCGAGGACGACGACGGCTCCTCGGACGTCTGGGCGGCCGCGCTTCACCAACTGTTGATGGAGAGGCTGCACGCGAAGATGAACGATGAAGGCATCAGAGAGCAGTACGGCATTACCGATGAGCTGCGCTTTCGTTACGAGCAGGCGCTGCGCTGGCTTAGAAGCTATGCGATGGAGCCGCAAATTACGGATTAATTACCGATCGATGAAGGATTATAACGGTTTGTGCCTTGAACCGAGCGCAATGTTGTTCTATAATGGAATGGTTTATGTGATTTGTCGCATCGCAGCGGCAAGATGTTACGGAGGGGAAAGCATAATATGACAGCAAATTGGGAAAAAATAGAGAAGAACCTCGGCGTTCTTGAAGTTGAAGTGGACGCGGAGCAAGTCACTCTGGCATTGGACAAAGCATTCCGCAAGGTCGTTCAGAAAGTAAACGTACCGGGCTTCCGCAAAGGCAAAGTGCCGCGCGCGATTTTCGAAGCTCGTTTCGGCGTTGAAAGCTTGTATCAGGACGCGATCGACATTTTGCTTCCTGAAGTGTACACGAAGGCAATCGACGAAGTCGGCATCGAGCCGATCGATCGTCCGGATATCGACGTAGAGCAATTCGCTAAAGGCCAATCCTTCAAGTTCAAAGCGAAAGTTCCGGTAAAGCCGGAAGTGAAGCTGGGCGAATACAAGGGCGTAGTCGTCCCTGTAGAGAGCGCGGAAGTAACGGAAGAAGAAGTGAACGCGGAGCTTGAGCGTCTGCAACAGCGTCACGCGGAGCTGGTCGTCGTTGACGAAGGTCCGGCTCAACTGGGCGACTTCACTTCCATCGATTTCGAAGGCTTCCTCGACGGCGTACCGTTCGAAGGCGGCAAAGGCGAGAAGCATTCTCTGGAACTCGGCTCCGGCTCGTTCATTCCGGGCTTCGAGGACCAAGTTGTCGGCCTGAACATCGCGGAAGAGAAGGACATCGACGTTACCTTCCCTGAAAACTATCAAGCGGAGAACCTGGCCGGCAAAGCGGTCGTGTTCAAAGTGAAGCTGCATGAGATCAAGCGTAAAAACCTGCCGACGCTCGACGACGAATTCGCCAAAGACGTAAGCGAGTTCGACACGCTGGACGAGTTCAAAGCCGATCTGTCTAACAAGCTAGGCGAGCGTAAAACGAAGGACGCCGAAGCGGCTCGCGAGACGGCGATCGTCGACAAAGCGGCGGAAGCGGCCGAGCTGGAAGTTCCGGAAGTGATGCTCGAGACCGAGATCGGCGCTATGCTGAAGGATTTCGAAAATCGTCTGCGCCAGCAAGGCATGACGCTCGACCTGTACTACCAGTTCAGCGGCCAGGACGAAGCGGCCCTGAAAGGGCAAATGCGCGGCGACGCCGAGAAGCGCGTTCGCAGCAACCTTGTGCTTGAAGAAATCGCCAAAGCGGAAAACCTGGAAGTGTCCGAAGAGGACGTAAACGAAGAGCTTGACAACCTGTCGAAGCTTTACAATCGTCCTGCGGATGAGCTTCGCGGCATTTTCTCCGCGAACGGCTACCTGGACAACCTGAATGCGGATCTCAAAGTTCGCAAAGCCGTGAAGTTCCTCGTAGAAAACAGCAAATCCGAGTAATCTGCGCAACAAAGACAAGGCACGTGCAAATCGCGTGCCTTATTTTTCACCCTGAATACATACGAAATGCCAAGAGTTGGAACGACGAAAGCCCGAAAACGGCCCGTCAACATGACATTCCGATTTGAACGTGTTAAACTATTACCGAGATTCGAACGTCTATTGAGAAAAGGGGTTGGTAACATGCTAGTACCTATGGTCGTCGAGCAAACGAATCGCGGAGAGCGGTCGTACGACATCTACTCAAGACTCTTGAAGGACCGCATTATTTTTCTCGGAAGCGCGATTGACGACGATGTCGCCAATCTCATTATCGCTCAGCTGTTATTCCTGGCGGCGGAAGACCCGGAGAAGGATATTCATCTGTACATCAACTCCCCGGGCGGCTCGGTAACGGCCGGCATGGGAATTTTCGATACGATGCAGTTCATCAAGCCTGACGTATCCACGATCTGCGTAGGAATGGCCGCCAGCATGGGCTCTTTGCTCCTGACGGCGGGCGCGCCCGGCAAGCGCTTTGCGCTTCCGAACAGCGAGATCATGATTCATCAGCCGCTTGGCGGGGTAAGAGGTCAGGCATCGGATATTAAGATTCATGCGGATTGGATCGTCAAGACGAAGCAGAAGCTGAATCAGATCTACGTTGAGCGAACCGGCCAGCCGTACGAGAAAATCGAACGGGACACCGACCGCGATAACTTTATGAGTGCGGAAGAAGCGGTCGCTTACGGTCTGGTCGACCGGGTCATCACCCAGCCGACGGCTGTCGACAATCCGCAAGCTTAAGAAGACAACAACTTCCCGCGACTTTAATAAGTCCGCTTTTCAGCTTCTTGTGATGCGGCGTGATCAAAAGCGGACACTAGGAGCGGTTGAATAAGGAGGGTATACATGTTCAAGTTCAGCGACGAGAAAGGCCAGTTGAAGTGTTCGTTCTGCGGCAAATCGCAGGATCAGGTAAGAAAGCTGGTTGCCGGCCCCGGCGTCTATATATGCGACGAGTGCATCGAGCTGTGCACGGAGATCGTGGAGGAGGAGCTCGGCCACGAGGAAGAGCTCGATCTGAAGGACATTCCGAAGCCGAAGGATATTCGCAACATTTTGGATCAATACGTCATCGGCCAGGAGCAGGCGAAGAAATCGCTGTCCGTTGCCGTATACAACCACTACAAGCGCATTAACTCCCAAGCCAAGATCGAGGACGTCGAACTGCAGAAGAGCAACATCATGCTCGTAGGTCCTACAGGCTCGGGCAAGACGCTGCTTGCGCAGACGATGGCCAAAATTTTGAACGTACCGTTCGCGATCGCGGATGCGACTTCGTTGACGGAAGCCGGCTATGTGGGCGAGGATGTCGAAAATATTTTGCTTAAGCTGATCCAGGCTGCGGATTACGACGTGGAGAAAGCGGAGCGCGGCATCATCTACATCGACGAGATCGACAAGGTGGCCCGCAAATCCGAAAATCCTTCGATCACGCGCGACGTATCCGGAGAAGGCGTGCAGCAGGCGCTGCTGAAAATTCTCGAAGGTACGGTCGCTTCCGTGCCTCCGCAGGGCGGACGCAAGCACCCGCATCAAGAGTTTATCCAGATCGATACGACCAACATTCTGTTCATCTGCGGCGGCGCTTTCGACGGCCTGGAGCAAATTATCAAACGCCGGATCGGCAAAAAGGTAATCGGCTTCAGCTCCGTCCTCGAAGGACAGAAGGATATGAAGCCGGGCGAATATTTGTCGCTTGCGCAGCCTGAAGATTTGCTGAAATTCGGGTTGATTCCCGAGTTTGTCGGCCGTCTTCCGGTCATCTCCACGCTGGAGCCGCTCGACGAGCCGGCATTGGTTCGCATTCTGTCCGAGCCGAAGAACGCCCTCGTCAAGCAGTATCAGAAGTTGCTGGAGATGGACAACGTCAAGCTCGAATTCGAGAGCGGCGCGCTGGAAGAGATCGCTCGCGAAGCGATCAAGCGGAACACGGGAGCGCGCGGACTTCGGGCCATTATCGAGAGCGTTATGCTCGACGTAATGTACGATGTGCCTTCACGCGACGATGTGGTCAATTGCTTGGTCACCGAAAAGGCGATCAAAGACAAGGTAGCGCCGGAGCTGACGACCAAAAAAGGCAAGAAAAAAGAAGAAAGCGCGTAACGGGAGCAGGACGGAAGCCGCAAGGCCTTTCGGCCGCCGCGGAATTCGCCTAGATTGCCGGTTCCACCCCGCCTATGCGGGGTGGACTTTGGCGTATACAGGGGAGAAATTTTATGTACAAACGTACGGACACCGTCGCTGTGCAAGTCGGCAACCTGACGATCGGCGGCAACAACAAGGTCCTATTGCAAAGCATGTGCACGACCAAAACGGCGGACGTGGAGGCGACCGTCGCCGAGATCAAACGGCTGGAGGAAGCAGGCTGCCAGCTCGTGCGAGTTACCGTCAACAACAAGGAAGCGGCGGAAGCGATCAAGGAAATTAAACGGCGGATCAGCATTCCGCTCGTTGCCGATATTCATTTCGATTACAGATTGGCTCTGCTGGCGATTGAGAACGGCATCGACAAGGTGCGGATCAATCCCGGCAACATCGGTCGCCGCGAGAAAGTCGAAGCGGTCGTTAAGGCGTGCAAGGAACGCAAAATTCCGATCCGCATCGGCGTGAACGCCGGCTCGCTGGAAAACCATCTGCTGGAGAAGTACGGATACCCGACGGCAGACGCTATGGTTGAGAGCGCGCTATTCCATATCGGCATTCTTGAGGAGCTTGATTTTCACGATATTATCGTCTCGCTTAAAGCTTCGGACGTGCCTATGGCGATCGAAGCGTATACGAAAGCGGCCGAAGTGATTCGATATCCGCTCCATCTGGGCATTACCGAAGCCGGGACGCTGTTCTCCGGCACGATTAAGAGCTCGGCGGGGCTTGGCGTGCTGCTTAACCACGGCATCGGCAATACGATGAGAATTTCGCTCAGCGCAGACCCGGTTGAGGAGATCAAGGCGGCGAGAGAACTGCTCAAGGTGTTCGGTCTGATTACCGACGCTCCGACGCTTATTTCCTGTCCGACCTGCGGACGGCTCGATATCGACTTGTTCGCCGTGGCAAACGAGGTTGAGGAATATTTGTCCAAGCTTAAGGTTCCGATCAAGGTATCCGTTCTCGGCTGCGCCGTCAACGGTCCGGGAGAAGCGCGCGAAGCCGACATCGGCATCGCCGGCGCTCGTGGCGAAGGCATGCTGTTCCGCTACGGGGAGATGATCCGCAAGGTGCCGGAGGCGGAGCTCGTCAGCGAGCTGAAGAAGGAAATCGACCAGATCGCGGCGGCTTACGCCGAGACAGGGGTTATACCGGGGAGGAGACATGGCTAAGCTGAAGAGGCTGGCGGTTGCTGCAATCGGTCTGGGGCTGCTTGCGGCTGCCGCTTGCGGTAAAGCCGAAAACTCCCATGAGGAGCATCTCTCCCACGCGCCTAACGGAGATCTCAGAGAAATTACCGCTTCCGTAGATAAGATGCCTTCTTTTCTCGAAGAGCAGCCGGAAGCGGTGAGGCTGGCCTACCAGATTGCCGGTACAATAGAGGATACGCTGCAATGGATTCCTTGCTACTGCGGCTGCGGCGACAGTGCAGGACATAAGAGCAATTTGAATTGCTTCATCAACGAAGTTCGCGCAGACGGCACGGTCGAATGGGACGATCACGGCACGAGATGCGGCGTCTGTGTTCAGATCGCCGTCGAATCGGCCCAGATGAAGCAGCAGGGCAAATCGAATTTGGAAATTCGCAAGCTAATCGACAGCAACTATCAAACCGGATACGCCAAGCCTACGGACACGCCAATGCCTGCGGCGTGACGGGCTTGTCGTTTATCGGTTCAAAGGGCGTGAACGAATTCGTCTTCGATAAGCAAAAGATCCGGGAAATGAGCGACGATGCGACGTATTTGCGCGGCGAAGCTTATTTTCGTTCGGGTCAAGTACTGGCCGTCAGGATGGAGTCGGACAGCGAAGCAAGCTACAAGGCCGTCGTAAAGGGAGCAAACAACGAGAAATACGAAGTCGAAGTAGAAATCGGCAGGGACGGGGAGCTGAGGGCGTCATGCGGGTGCGAGGCTTATGCTCCCCTCTCCTACTGCAAGCATATCGTCGCCGTATTGTTGAAGCTGGGTGAGGGGGAGAGATTGCCTGCGGAGGAGGAAGAGATGTCCGGGAAGGACGTCCATCTGACGAAGCAGGTTATCTTTTTGTTCGATCGGGCTTTAAGCCGTCGTACGGAAGCTTCCATGCAGGCGCTGGAAGACGAGACTTGGGATAAGCGAACGCTGGCGACGGAATTCGGATTTAAGCTGGTGAGAAGCTTCGGCGGCCGCACAATGATGGCCGTTTCGATGAAAATCGGGCTGTCCCGCATGTACGTCGTTCAGAAAATCAAAGAGTTTCTGAAGCATGTCGAGAGCGGCACGCAGATGGCGTTCGCCAAGCACTTCTCGTACGATCCTTCGGAGCATTCGTTTAACGAGCATGACGAGGCGTTGATCGGGCTGCTGAAGGAAGCGATGCATGCCGAAGAAACTTACAAGGATCTGCTACATTCCTTGTCCTCCTACTCTTATCGGGAGGAAAGAATATTGGCCGTTCCACCTGCCGTATGGGAGAGAATGCTGCCTCATTTGGTGCATACGAACGTTAGCTTCGAGGATAAGCTCGGCGTTCACCGCATGGAGCTGGTCGACGGGGAGCTTCCCGTTGCGGCGCGTCTGGATAAAGCCGGAAGCGGTTATCAGCTTGTGTTCGAAGGCTTGAACGACATCGTGCTGCTGGATGAGTACGGCGTTGCCGTCTCGGGAGGGCTTCTGTTTCGAGCCGATTCCGAGCGGCTTGGACGACTGGCGGAATTGCAAGAGCTTTTTCGCTACGAGTCGGGCACCAGACTGTTCATCTCTCCGGAGCAGATCGAACCGTTTATCGATCGAGTCGTGCGCGAGCTAAAGACGATGATTCGGGTAGACATCTCTCCTCATATCGCCGATCGGATCGTCAGTCCACCTCTTAACGCCCGCCTTTATTTGGAGTTGGAGGAGGACCGGCTGCTGGCGCGGTTGGAATACGTGTACGACGATATCGTCATTAGTCCGCTTCCGCAGAAGGCGATCAAGAACGCTCGGGAGGACGTTCTGCTCATGCGCGATCTCGACCGGGAGCATCGTATTATGGCGTTGATCGAACGAGCCGCCTTCAAGTTTAACGGCAAGGACGTCTACTTGGATCAAGAGGACGACATGTACGATTTTCTGTACGACATTCTTCCGCAGCTTGGAGACGACGTGGACGTCTATGCGACAGATGCGGTTCGTGCGGTTATGCGCGAAGTCGAGTACGAGCCCCGCGCCCGGCTGGACGTCGACGTGGGAACGAACTGGCTCGAAGTCTCCTTCGATATGGAGGGGCTGGAGGAAGAGGACGTTCGCAGCTTGATGCGGAACCTTCAGGAGAAAAGGAAATATTACCGACTGCCCGACGGACGGTTTCTATCTCTCGAGCAGCCCAGCTTTCGCGATATTAGCAGGCTGTTCGAGGATCTCGACTTCCACCGGTCGGAGATGAACGGGACGCGGATGCGCATGCCGGCCGTTCGCGGCTTCCAGCTGATGGACCGCTTCAGCGGCGCCTCCCGCGGAGTACAAGTCGGCAAGTCGCTGCGGCAGCTGTGGGACAATCTTCGTCATCCCGACAATCTGGATTTCAAGATTCCGTCCGAGCTTGAGCCGACTTTGCGCGACTACCAGAAATTCGGCTTCCACTGGCTGAAGACGCTGTCCCATTACCGTCTGGGAGGCATTCTTGCCGATGATATGGGGCTGGGCAAGACGATACAGAGCATCGCTTATATCGTCTCCGAAGCGGCTGTTCCTACGGAAGAAAGCGGGGCGCCGTCGCCGGTGCTGATCGTCTGTCCGGCATCGCTGATCTACAACTGGGAGCGGGAAATCAAACGGTTCGCGCCCGAGCTCAGGACGATCGTCGCGGCCGGCGATCCCCAGGAGCGGGGCGGACTGATGGACGATGAAGGCTCTCGGGAAACGGATGTTTGGATCACCTCGTATCCGCTGCTGCGTCGCGATATCGACTGGTACGAGAAGCGGACGTTTCGGGCGTTGTTCCTGGACGAAGCGCAAGCCATCAAAAACTACGCTTCCCTGACCGCGCATGCGGTCAGGCGTCTTCAAGCCGGACAGCGGTTTGCGCTTACGGGTACGCCGATCGAAAATTCGCTCGACGAGCTGTGGTCGATCTTCGAAGCGATATTCCCGGGCCTGTTCGGCAGCCGCAAATCGTTTAACGAGCTATCGCGAGACGAGGTCGCCAGAATGGCGCGGCCGTTCATTCTTCGCAGGCTCAAGAGCGATGTGCTGAAGGAACTGCCCGACAAAATCGAAAGCGTGCAGCCGTCGGAGCTGTCCGGCGACCAGAAACGGCTCTACCTGGCTTATCTGGAGAAGCTGCAGACCGAAGTGGTGCGGGATTTGTCCGAGAACGGCGGCTTCCAGCGCAATAGGATGAAAATATTGGCCGGGCTGACCCGGCTGCGACAGCTTTGCTGTCACCCTTCACTGTTTCTGGAAGGCTACGAAGGCAGCTCCGGCAAGCTGGAGCAACTGCTTGAGCTCGTCGAGGAATGTCGTTCGGCCGGCAAGCGGATGCTCGTATTCTCGCAATTTACATCGATGCTCGACATCATCAGGCAAGAGCTGGACGGAAGGGACGTACCTTACTTTTATTTGGACGGCTCTACGCCGGCCGCTCGGCGCTTGGAAATGTGCGATGCGTTTAACGGCGGGGAACGGGATATGTTTCTCATCTCGCTGAAGGCCGGAGGCACGGGACTGAACTTGACCGGGGCGGATACGGTCGTTCTGTTCGATCTGTGGTGGAATCCGGCCGTGGAGCAGCAGGCGGCGGATCGGGCGCATCGCATCGGACAGAAAAAGGTTGTCCAAGTGTTCAAGCTGGTCGCTCAAGGGACGATAGAGGAAAAAATACTGCAGCTTCAGCAGCGCAAGAAAGATCTGATCGAAGAGATCGTTCAGCCGGGCGAGACGTCTTTGTCCGCACTGACGGAGGACGATATCCGCGAACTGCTGGAGATTATATGACTATAGGTGCCGACATTCGGGCAATACTACCAAGTATAGCCTGGGCGTCGGTTTTTTTCTTTATGGCCGGTTAACGGAGTGAACGCCCGGATGCAGGATCGGGGAGGATGAAAGCAGATGAACTTAAGCATGATTTTGATGCTGATTCAAGTTTTTTTTGCCGTTGTGATCGGCATTTATTTTTGGAACCTGCTGCGCAATCAGAAGAGCAACCGCAGCGCGGTGGACCGAGAATCGCGCAAGGAGATGGACAAGCTGCGCAAGCTGCGCTCGATCTCCTTGACCAAGCCGCTGGCTGAGAGAACGCGGCCGGTATCGATAGCCGACATCGTCGGCCAGAAGGAGGGGCTGCGGGCGCTTAAAGCGGCGCTATGCAGCGGCAACCCGCAGCATGTGCTCGTCTACGGCCCGCCGGGGGTCGGCAAGACGGCAGCCGCTCGCGTTATTTTGGAGGAAGCGAAGAAGAATAAGCTGTCGCCGTTTCGGCTGGACGCGAAGTTCACCGAGATCGATGCGACGACGGCTCGCTTCGACGAGCGAGGCATCGCCGATCCGCTGATCGGCTCGGTTCACGATCCGATCTATCAAGGAGCAGGGGCAATGGGCGTGGCGGGCATTCCGCAGCCGAAGCCGGGCGCGGTGACGAAAGCGCACGGCGGCATTTTGTTCATCGACGAGATTGGGGAGCTGCATCCGATTCAGTTGAACAAACTGCTCAAGGTGCTGGAGGATCGCAAAGTCTACTTGGAGAGCGCCTATTACCATGCGGAGGATACGAATATTCCGCTGTATATTCATGATATTTTTCAGAACGGCTTGCCTGCGGACTTCCGGCTTGTAGGCGCGACGACAAGGTCGCCGAGCGAGCTGCCGCCGGCGCTGCGCAGCCGCTGCATGGAAGTCTATTTCCGCCCGCTGCTGCCGGACGAGATCGGCGAAATTGCCGAGAATGCCATTCAGAAGATCGGCTTCGCTCCGCTACCTGAAGCGCTTGAGGTGGTGAAGAGATATGCGACGAACGGAAGGGAAGCGGTCAACGTCGTCCAGCTTGCCGCCGGGCTCGCCCTGTCCGAGAACCGCGAACAGCTGACCGGAGCGGACATTGAATGGGTCGTCAACAGCAGTCAGCTTCCCCCGCGTCCGGATCGCAAAGTGCCGGCCAAGCCGCAAGTCGGCCTTGTCAATGGCTTGGCCGTCTACGGCCCGAGCATGGGGGCGCTGCTGGAGATCGAAGTATCCGCCATTCCCGCGCTGCGCGGCAAAGGACAATTCAATATTACCGGCGTCGTGGAGGAGGAGGAGCTTGGCGGCGGACAGCGGACGCTTCGCCGCAAGAGTATGGCCAAGGGCTCGCTCGACAACGTGTTGACGGTGCTGCGCAGCCACGGCTTCCAGCCGGAAAACTATGACCTGCACGTCAATTTTCCCGGCGGCACGCCTGTAGACGGTCCTTCGGCCGGCGTAGCGATGGCGGTAGCAATCGCCTCCGCTATGACCGGGCAGCCGGTCGACAATAAGCTGGCGATGACCGGAGAGGTCAGCATTCACGGCTCGGTGAAGCCTGTCGGCGGCGTCGTCGCCAAAGTCGAGGCCGCATTCCAGTCGGGGGCCGATACGGTTCTCATACCGAAGGAAAACTGGCAGGCGATCTTCGAGGGGCTCGAGGGGGTCAAAGTCATTCCGGTAGATCGGATGGAGGACGTATTCCGGCATGTGTTCGGCGACGCGTCGGCGTGGACGGAGGAGAAGCAGCATCCGGTCGAGCTGCCTATGGCGGCCGATACGTTCGCGGCAGCTCCGTCAGGGTCGGTGCTGCACGCCGGAAAGCTGCCTTCGGACGCCCGCGCCCAGCCTGCCGAAGGTACGACGCGCTCGATTGAACGTTAACGCGATAGTGGGACGAGCGGTCGTATAGCCGGGAAGTCAGACAGTCGCTCAGTGGGACGACCCCCCATAAAAAAAATCCGAGAGCAAAGCGCTTCGACGAAGCCCTTGCTCTCGGAGTCACCGGAATCCTTCGTGACCTTAACTCCGGATACGGTTTTTCAGTAGTCATAGCGGAAGGCAGTCTTCGCAATCTTCGCAAGCTTGGCAATGAAATCCGGGAGTGGATCGCTTCGATCGAGGCGTTCGCTCCCGGATTTTTTTAGTGCGCCTAAATAGCGGCTGATTTACTTAGAGCATCTGGTTTTTTGCGGCGAGCGACGACATTTGATACAATGACGAAAGGTTTTGAAATCGTTCCTGACAGCGAGGTGCGTCAATTATGGGTTCGAGCAAACAGAAGAGCCGTTCCATCCCACTGCTGCCCTTAAGAGGGCTACTCGTATATCCGAGCATGGTGCTCCACTTGGACGTCGGGCGGGAGAAGTCCGTCAAGGCGCTGGAGCAATGCATGGTCGACGACCATATGATTTTGCTGTGTTCCCAGTCGGAGGTCAACATTGAGGAGCCGACGCAGGAAGACATCTACCGGGTCGGAACTATTGCCAAAGTGCGTCAGATGCTGAAGCTGCCGAACGGAACGATCCGCGTGCTTGTGGAAGGCGTAAGCCGGGCGGAGATCGAGCAATACTTGCCGAACGAGGAGTTTTACGAGGTGCTGGCTCATGAGCTGCATGAGTCCGAGACCAACGATTCGGAGCTGGACGCGCTTATGCGCGCCGTGCTCAGCCAGTTCGAACACTATATCAACCTGTCCAAGAAAGTGACGCCGGAGACGCTAGCCGCCGTGTCCGACATTAACCAGCCGGGCCGCCTGGCCGACGTCATCACAAGCCACTTGTCGCTTAAGATCAAAGATAAGCAGGAGATTCTCGAAACCGTCGAGGTGCGCCCCCGTCTGGAGAAGCTGCTCGATTTTCTCGGCAACGAACGCGAGGTGCTCGAGCTCGAACGCAAGATCAGCCAGCGCGTTAAGAAACAGATGGAGAAGACGCAGAAGGAGTACTACCTTCGCGAGCAGATGAAGGCGATTCAGAAGGAGCTGGGCGACAAGGAAGGCCGAACCGGCGAAATCGAGGAGCTGAGAGCGCAGCTGGCGGAGGCGGAGCTTCCCGAGAAGGTCGCAGCCAAGGTCGCTAAGGAAATCGATCGTCTGGAGAAAATGCCGGCGGCCTCCGCGGAAGGGGGCGTCATCCGCACCTACGTGGAATGGCTGCTTGCGCTGCCGTGGGCGAAGATGACGGAGGACGATCTGGACATCGCAAACGCCGAGCGGATTTTGGACGCCGAGCATTACGGTCTCGATAAGCCGAAGGAGCGCGTGCTGGAATATTTGGCGGTGCAGAAGCTCGTCAAGAAGCTGAAGGGGCCGATTCTGTGCCTCGTCGGGCCTCCGGGCGTCGGCAAAACGTCGCTGGCGAAGTCGATCGCCAAATCGCTCGGTCGCGAATTCGTTCGCATTTCTCTGGGCGGCGTGCGCGATGAAGCGGAAATCCGCGGTCATCGCCGCACTTACGTCGGCGCGATGCCGGGACGGATTCTCCAGGGAATTCGCAATGCCGGCACGTCCAATCCTGTATTTCTGCTGGACGAGATCGACAAGATGGCGATGGATTTTCGCGGCGATCCGGCATCTGCGCTGCTGGAGGTGCTTGATCCGGAGCAGAATTCGACGTTCAGCGACCATTACGTCGAGCATCCGTTCGATCTGTCGAACGTCATGTTCGTGACGACGGCCAACGTCGTGCATAACATTCCGCGTCCGCTGCTTGACCGCATGGAGCTGCTGCAGGTTCCCGGCTATACGGAGCTGGAGAAGGAGCAGATCGCCGAGCGGCACCTGCTGCCGAAGCAGAAGCAGGATCACGGCCTTGAAGAGGGTCAACTGGTCGTGGAGAAAGAGGCTCTGCTGTCGCTGATTCGCCATTATACCCGCGAGTCGGGCGTGCGGAATATGGAGCAGCAGCTCGCTTCCCTCTGCCGCAAAGCGGCCAAGGCGATCGTCTACGATCCTGCGGCTGCGCCGATCGTGATCGACGAGGCAAAGCTGAAGGAGCTGCTCGGCCCGCCGAAGTTCAGACACGGCATGGCGGAGCAGGAGGATCAGATCGGCGCGGTGACAGGGCTCGCATGGACCGAGGTCGGCGGCGATACGCTCGTTATCGAGGTGACGATTCTACCCGGCACGGGCAAGCTGACGCTTACCGGACAGCTGGGGGACGTGATGAAGGAATCGGCTCAGGCGGCTTTCAGCTACACGCGCAGCCGTGCGAAGGAATTCGGCATCGACCCGCAATTCCACGAGAAGAACGATATCCACATTCATATTCCGGAAGGAGCCATTCCGAAGGACGGTCCTTCCGCCGGCATTACGCTTGCAACCGCGCTTGTCTCGGCATTAACCGGACGCAAGGTGTCTCGCGAGGTGGCGATGACCGGAGAGATTACGCTGCGCGGGCGCGTGCTGCCGATCGGGGGCCTGAAGGAGAAGTCGCTGGCCGCCCATCGCGCCGGCATTACGAAGGTGCTGCTGCCCAAGGACAACGAGCGGGACTTGCGCGACATTCCCGACAGCGTAAGGGAGAACATGACGTTCGTGCCGGTCTCCCACATGGACGAAGTGCTGCGCGAGGCGTTTGTCGAACCGCTGGAGGCCGTCGGCGCTGCGGGAGCCGAAGGGGGACTGCAGCCGCCGCTGGACGACAAGCCGGAGGAGCTGCCCCCGTTAAGCGCGCACTGAGAGGACCGACAAGATAGGAGAGCTTTGTTGCAATGAAAATCAAATCGACCGAATTTGTGATCAGCGCCGTAGGCCCAAGCCAATATCCGGAAGGCGATCTTCCGGAGGTGGCGTTGGCCGGACGTTCCAACGTAGGTAAATCTTCGCTGATCAATAAAATGCTGCTGCGCCGCAATCTGGCTCGCACGAGTCAGCAGCCGGGAAAGACGCAGACGCTGAACTATTACATGATCCATGCAGAGCTGGGCGAGCTTTTCTTCGTCGATTTTCCCGGTTACGGCTATGCGCGCGTATCCAAGTCGGAGCGCGAAGCGTGGGGCAAAATGATCGAACGTTATTTGCGGGAGCGCGAGCCGTTGAAGCTCGTGCTCCAGCTTGTCGACGTGCGCCATCCGCCGTCCGCGGACGACGTGAGAATGTACGAATGGTTGTCCCACTACGGTATTCCGATGATCGTCGTGGCGACGAAGGCGGATAAAGTCTCGCGCTCGCAATGGCCGAAGCATCTGAAGGTGATCCGCCAAACGCTGGGGATGCCCGGACATGTTCCGCTCGTTCTTTTCTCATCGGAAACGGGACAAGGAAGAGACGAATTATGGAGTCTGATCGCGCAAGCGGCAGGATTGCCGCTTAAATCCCCCTCAGAACCCCCTAACATCGCGCAGGAAACAGAGGATAACGGGTAATAAATCGTCTGGATCGCGGGAGAAATCGATTTTTAACCGATTTTTCCGTAATTATCGGTTTCCGATGGCAGGAAAAGGCTTGCGATTTCGCGTATAATAAAAACAGTTAAGTTAGCGCAACACAATCGCAAGACAGGGGAATTGAGGAGATTTTATGGCTCAACGCGTAGCCACGGAGTATGTCAATGCCAACCTGCAGCTGACGGAAGCCGAAATGCTGCAATTGCTTTCGATCTGCGAGCTTCAACAGCTTCGTTTGCAAGTATTCGTATTGGATAACGGCAATCAGGAAGTCGTATTGGAGGACGAGAGCGTCGGAGAATCGATCCGCCTCACCTTCGAACGCGTGGATGGACAGTTCCGCTGCTCATTAACGTGCCGGGTCGTTCATCCGAAGCTGACCAACGCACTGCGCAAGCTCGTGGCGACCTTTAAGGGAGACGCGGTCGTCAATCGGATTTATCAAGGTTTTACGATGATTTATCATTATATTGAAGGCAAAGTCGCTCGCATTGCAGAGCATAAGGGAATGACCTTGCGCACCGTGTTCGAGCACCGAGACACGGCCGGCCAACTGGAATCGCTGTTTAACCTGCTCTCCGTCGAAGAGGAGATTACGCGTCTGCGCGGCTCGGTCAACGATCTGCTGGACATGCGGAATCAGACCAAAGATTCCGAGCTGATTCGCGAGATTGACGACAGCCTGACATCGCATAGCCGTATGCTGTTCGCGCTAGAAGCCTGACGATTCGGGTTGCGCGCGCAAGCATCCGAAAAAGAGAGCCGAGAGGCTCTCTTTTTTACGCTAGCCGGTCCTGTCGCAGCTGTGCGAACGCCGCCGGGCGTTATCCGAAACGTGCGTGTCCGCTGCCAAAAAAAACTATTGCATTTACCTAAGATAGATGTTATTTTTAGATTCGTTGACAACTCAATACATTAGGAACCAGGATTCACTCAAGGAATGCGATGAGAGCAATTTCCCTCCAAGTGAATGACGTAGGTCCTAGCGGATGAAATCAGTTTTACAATTTTATTCCTAGGAAGGGGGAACCGGAAGATGGAATACTCGACTTTCGGACGGCACGTTGCGGTTGACACATGGGGAGGCAACATCGATCTACTGAACAGTGCGGAACTTCTCCAATCGCACATGGTGGAAGCGGCAGAAGCATGCGGCGCGACCGTACTCTCGGTTCAAGCCAAGCAATTCGAGCCACAAGGCGCAACGGTTCTGGTGATGCTCTCGGAGAGCCACATTTCCATTCACACGTATCCTGAAAGAGGCTTTGCCGCGATCGACTGTTATACATGCGGCGAGACCGTGGATCCACAGCTGGCAATCGACTATCTCATCGACGTTCTGAAGCCGGAGAAAACCTATGCGAAGAAATTGATTCGCGGACTTGGCGAACTGCAAGTCGAGGAACCGGAAGTCAAACAGGTCGAACTTGTAAAATAATCATGCAAGCCATGGGCTGACGCTCGTGGCTTTTTCTTTTTTTTCGCATACGATAAGGCCGTTTCGACGACAATAGAGGAAAAGCCGCCTATCCGACACGGTTTCATAAAGTTTTCATATTTGACGGAAAAGCGTTCGTGCAACTGTGCTATAATAGTCGTTGATACACAGGCCAGTCCACACTTCATCATAAAGTGAAAGTGAACAACTTCTAGAAGAAAGCCGGGTGAATATAGCCATGCATCTGATCGTCGTCGGATTGAATTATCGAACCGCTCCCGTGGAAATCCGCGAGAGGTTTGCTTTGTCCGAACGGGAGATGCCGCTTGCTCTGCAGGCGCTACGGCAGACGACCAGCATTCTCGAAGGAGTAATTGTGGCGACCTGCAACCGGACGGAAATCTATGCGATTGTAGATCGGCTGCAGCTATGCGGACATTATATTCGTTCGTTTATGGAGCAGTGGTTCGGCATTCCGCGTCAGCAATTTAACAGCCATCTGTATATGTACGAGGACGACCGCGCGGTGGAGCATCTATTCCGCGTCTCCTGCGGTCTCGATTCAATGATTATCGGCGAAACGCAAATTTTGGGTCAGGTACGCGACGCATTTCTGCTTGCACAGGAGCGGAATGCGACCGGGACGCTGTTTAATCGTTTGTTTAAGCAGGCAATTACGCTCGCGAAGCGGGCCCATTCCAACACCTCGATCGGAGAGAACGCGGTGTCCGTCAGCTATGCGGCGGTGGAGCTGGGCAAGCGAATATTCGGGCGCTTTGACGATAAGAGGGTTATGATCGTCGGAGCGGGAAAAATGAGCGAATTGACCGCTCAGCATCTGCATGCCAACGGTGCGAAGGAAGTGTTCGTCGTCAACCGCACCGTGGAGAAGGCCCGCGAGCTGGCGGGCAAATTCCAAGGCGCGGCGCTAGCGCTGGACGAGGCGCTGAACCGGCTTGCCGACATGGATATCGTTATCAGCAGCACGGGCGCCGATCAGTTCGTCCTCGCTCGCAAGCACGTGGAAGCGGCGATGGCTTCCCGCAAGAAGAAGCCGCTGTTCCTGATCGATATTGCGGTCCCAAGAGACATCGAGCCGGCGTGCGGAGATTTGCCTAACGTGTTCCTGTACGATATCGACGATCTCGAAGGGATCGTGGAGACGAACCTGGCGAAGAGACGTCAGGAGGCCGCGATCATTGAAGAGATGATCGAGCTGGAGTGCGAGGCTTATCGCCAGTGGTACGTGACGCTCGGCGTCAGCCCGGTGATTAGAGCGCTGCAGGAGAAGGCCGCCGCTATCCACGACAGCACGATGGACAGCTTGGTGCGCAAGCTTCCGGATCTGGACGAGCGGCAGATGAAGGTAATTCGCAAGCTCACGAAGAGCATTGTCAATCAAATTATTCACGATCCGATATTACGCATTAAGGAGCTGGCCGCCGAGAAGCGCAGCGACGAAGCGCTGGAGCTGTTTATGCAGCTGTTCGCGCTTGATGAGGAAGTGTCCCGGCTGAAAGCGGAAGAGAAGGCGGAAGAGAAATCCCGCAAGACGAATTCAGCCCCCGTTCTGGATGTCGATAGACTGTTGACAAAGCTGGCGGGAGCGCTGCAATAACGCAAGCGGAGGCTGGAGGCGCTGCCCTCATGATTACGCAGGATTGGTTAACCGACGCGGTGCTCTATATTTACGCCCTGAGTCTGCTTTTTTTCGTCTCCGATGCCGCATCCGGCAACCCGAGGGCGAAGAAGACGGGAACAGGGCTGCTTGTTTTTGTATGGATTCTTCAAGGCGGTTTTTTGCTAAGCTTCCTGATCGAAAGATTTTCCGTTCCGCTGCTTACGACGAAAGACTACCTATTTTTCGTATCTTGGATGCTTGTGTCAGTTTCCTTTATTCTAAACCGGCTCATTCGCGCGGAGCTGCTCGTGCTGCTTGTGAACGTTGTCGGTTTTGCCGTATTTGCGCTTAATCTGATCCAGCGGCCGAAGCACACCGCCGCTCTGGAGCCTTGGGAAGTGGCGAGGAAGCTGCTGATCATGCACGTCAGCCTGATCACGCTCTCCTTTGCGCTGCTGACGATCGCGGCGCTGCTGGGAGCGATGTATCTGTTTCTGCATCGCAAGCTGAAAACGAAGAAATGGACGCACGTCATGCGCAAGATGCCGAGTCTGGAATCGATAGACAGCTATGCGTTCCGGATCGGAGCAATCGGGGTGCTGCTGTTGCTGCTCTCGTTGTCAACGGGTACGGCGGCGCTTATTCTGGACCATGATCCGGGCAAGCTGTTGGACGGCAGAGTGATCCTCTCGTTTTTGGCCGGGTTGGTCTATATTTTCTATCTGCTGCGCAAAATGAGCTCCAAGGACGACGGAATGAAGCTGGCGATCTGGAATTTGCTGGGTTATGCGCTGCTTGTCATCGGATTTTTCATCGGTTCGGCATCTTCCTTCCATCAAGTTGTATAAATCCAACGAGAACGATATCGGGAAAGGGGAAGATGCCGATGACGGGGTGGTATCCGCTGCTGCTTAAGCTGGACGGGCGCAAGTGCGTCGTGTTCGGAGGCGGGGCGGTCGCTCAGCGCAAAGCTTGCGGACTGCTGGACGCAGCCGCCGACGTTCACATTGTCAGTCCGCGAGTAACGCCGGAGCTGCAGGAGTGGGCGAACTGCGGGCGCCTTAGCTGGCATGAGAAGGAAGCGGAGCCTCACGATATGGACGGGGCCGAACTCCTATTTGCCGCCACCGATCGTCCCGAGCTGAATCGCCGACTGGCCGAGGCGGCGGCCGAGCGGGGAATACCCGCGAATATAGCGGATGATGGAGAAAGCGGAGATTTTATCGTACCCGCCGTACTGCGCAGAGGCGATCTTATTCTGACGGCGAGCGCCTCGGGAGCCGGACCCGCGCTGCCGCTGCGCATTATCGGCGAACTTGCCGAAAGGTACGGGCACATCTACAATGAGAACGTCGAAGCTTTAAGAACGATTCGCGGCATCGTCAAGGCGAACGTCGCCGATCCTGCCGAACGGCGGGTTTTGCTCGGCGCGGCTGTTACGGACGATGCGCTTGCGCAGTGGCGAACGGCGGGCCGGCTGCGCGATAAGGACGAGCTGATCGCGCAGCTGCGGCAGCTCGCGAAACGAACGGAAGGGACGGATACTTAAATGCGCAACATTATTGTCGGATCAAGACAGAGCGCTTTGGCGCTGACTCAGACGAATCAAACGATTCAATTGCTGAAAGAAATATGCGAGAGAAATAATCTGCCTTATACATTCGAAGTAAAACCGATCGTCACGCGAGGCGACCGGATTCTTGACGTCACCTTGTCGAAGGTAGGCGGCAAAGGGCTGTTCGTCAAAGAAATCGAAGAAGCGCTGCTGAACGGGCAGATCGACATGGCGATTCACAGCATGAAAGATATGCCGTTCGAGCTGCCGGAGGGTCTTGTTATCGGCGCGGTTCCCGAGCGCGAGGATCCGCGAGACTGCATCGTAAGCAGAGGCGGCAAGCTGCTTGCGGAGCTCCCGCAGGGGGCGAGAATCGGCACGAGCAGCTTGCGCCGTTCTGCGCAACTGCAAGCATCCCGCCCGGACTTCCGCATCGAGTCGATTCGGGGCAATATCGATACTCGCCTTCGCAAACTGGAGGAAGAGGGCTTCGACGCGATTTTGCTGGCGGCCGCAGGGCTGCATCGGATGGGCTGGAAGGATCGGATTACCGAGTATTTGTCCCCAGACGTCTGCCTTCCCGCAGTCGGTCAAGGGGCGCTGGCCATCGAATGCCGCAGCGACGATAGCGAGCTGCTGGATGTGCTGAGCCGTCTGAACGATACGGCGACCGCCCGCGCCGTCGAGGCCGAGCGCCGTTTGCTCGGGCTGCTTAACGGGGGGTGCCAGGTACCGATCGGCGCATACGCTCGTCTGGAGACGGCGGGCAATGCGGATGGCGCCCTCGTGCTTGAGGGTCTTGTCGCCTCCCCGGACGGCAGCAAGCTGCTTCGGGAATCCGCTGCGGGCGGCGATCCGCTACAGGTCGGCACGGATGCGGCGGAAGCGCTGCTGAGCCGTGGTGCGGGCAGCTTGCTCGCGGAAGCGAGGGAATAGCGGCGGTGGAAAAAGGCAAAGTGTATCTGGTCGGGGCCGGTCCCGGAGATCCGAAATTGATCACGGTTCGCGGTCAGGAGGCGTTGAAACGCGCCGATGTCGTCGTATACGACCGTCTGGCGGGCCCTCATCTGCTTAATTATGCGCGCGCCGAAGCGGAGAGAATTTATGTCGGGAAGCTTCCGGATCGCCATACGATGAAGCAGGAGGCGATCAATCAGCTGCTGGTCGATTTGGCTCTGCAGGGCAAAACGGTCATTCGGCTAAAGGGCGGGGATCCTACCGTATTCGGGCGCGTCGGAGAAGAGGCTGAGTTGCTTAAGCGCAACGGCATTACTTACGAGATTATTCCGGGCATCACTTCGGCGATCGCGGTTCCGGCATATGCGGGCATTCCCGTTACCCATCGCGATCTGGCTTCCTCCTTTTCCGTCATTACGGGTCATGAAAGTCCGGAAAAGCTCGACCATTCGATCTATTGGGACAAGGTGACGAACGCGACGGGAACGCTTGTGTTTCTGATGGGAGTTGCCAAGATCGGATATATTAGCGAACAGTTGATCAAACACGGCCGGACGCCCGAGACTCCGGTGGCCCTTGTCCGATGGGGGACGAGAGCGGAGCAGCGCACGGTTGCCGGTACGCTGGGCGATATCGAAGAGAAGGTGAAGGAGGCCAACCTGCAGCCGCCCGCCGTCATCGTCGTCGGAGACGTGGTCAAGCAGCGCGAGACGTTGGCTTGGGTGGAGAGCAAGCCTTTGTTCGGACGGCGCGTTCTCGTTACGCGCGCTCGTTCTCAGGCGAGCGAACTGGCGGCGAGAATCGACGAGTTGGGCGGGGAGCCGTACGAATTTCCTGTTATTGAGACGCGGCTGCCGGAAGGGGAAGAAGCCGAAAGCGCGATCGAACGCGCGCTTGTCCGCGCGGAGGAATACGACTGGGTGATGCTGACAAGCGTTAACGGCGTCGACTATTTCTTTCGCTGGCTGGAGCGGTTCGGCGTCGACATTCGTCGCTTTCACCGGGCCAAGTTCGCCGCTGTCGGCCCTAAGACGGCCGAGGCGCTGGCGCAGCGAGGCATCCGCGCCGATCTGCTGCCCGAGAGCTATCGCGCCGAGAGCTTGTTGGACAGTCTGGCGGATCAAGTTGCGGAAGGGCAGACGGCGCTGTTGGCGCGAGGGAATCTGGCAAGAGAGATTTTGCCTCAGGAGCTTAAGAAGAAGGGTGTTCGTACGGTCGAGATCGATGTTTACGAGACGGCGCTGTCCGTTCCGGCGGATATTTGGCTGCCGGAGATGCTGCAAAACGGAGAAATCCATATTGTAACGTTTACGAGCTCGTCTACGGTGCTTAATCTGCTTGAGTCGCTTCGCCGCCTGGGCGTCGAGGACCCGCAAGCGGCGCTTTCCCGGTGCGAGATCGCCTGCATCGGGCCGGTAACGGCCAGAACGGCGGAGCAGCACGGGCTGACGCCGACGATCGTGCCGGACGAGTATACGATAGAAGGTTTGGTTCAGGCGCTTGTTGGGAAGCGGGAATAAGACCAGGCGATGAATTCGCATTATGAAAGCGAGGATGAGGGAATATGGCCTTTCCGGTTGTTCGTAACCGCAGATTGAGAAGCTCGGCCGGGCTGAGAAGTCTTGTTAGAGAGACGAGGCTGGACGCGACCGATTTTATTATGCCGATCTTCATCACGGAAGGAGAAGGCGTGCAGGAGGAAATCTCCTCTATGCCGGGCGTTTATCATTGGTCGCTCGATACGATGGAACGGGAGCTGGCGGAGATTGCGGAAGCCGGCGTACAGTCCGTTATGGTATTCGGAGTGCCGGATCACAAGGACGCGTTGGGCACGTCCGCTTACGACGATAACGGCATTACGCAGCGGGCGATTCGCAAAATGAAGGCACTCTATCCGGAGCTCGTCGTTATTGCGGATAACTGTCTTTGTCAGTATACCGATCACGGGCATTGCGGCGTCGTGCATACGACGGAATGCGGCGCGGAGATCGACAACGACGAATCGCTGGAGCTGCTCGCTCGGACGGCGGTATCTCAGGCGCGCGCGGGAGCGGATATCATCGCTCCGTCGAACATGATGGACGGTTTTGTCTGGGCGATACGCAACGCGCTCGACGAAGCCGGATACAAGAACGTTCCGATAATGTCCTATTCGGTAAAATATTCGTCGGCTTATTACGGGCCATTCCGCGAAGCCGCTCATTCCGCGCCGCAATTCGGAGACCGTAGAACGTATCAGATGGATCCGGCGAACTCCCGCGAGGCGCTGCGCGAAGCGCAAAGCGACGTCGACGAGGGCGCGGATTTCCTGATGGTCAAGCCCGCGCTGGCTTATTTGGACATCATTCGTATGCTGAGGGACAGATATGCTCTGCCGATTGTGGCCTACAACGTTAGCGCGGAGTATTCGATGGTCAAGGCTGCGGCGTTGCAGGGATGGATCGACGAGAAGGCGATCGTGCTGGAGACGTTGACCGGCATGAAGCGCGCGGGGGCGGATCTGATTATTACGTATCATGCCAAGGACGCCGCGCGCTGGTTGCGGGAGGAGTAGAACGGAGGGGGCGGCTCAGCTGCGGAGCTTGTCGAGGTTAAGCCTGTATTCGCCCAGTTCGAAGTGCAGCACCCCTCGCGACTCCAATTCGCGGGTCACTTCCGAGAGAACGGTTTTGTTTACGCCGGCCATTTGCGCCAGTTCGTCGTAGTTAAGCGCCATAGGAATCGAAATGAGGTTGCCCTCGCGTCGGCCGTTGCGGTTGGCAAGCGCGATTAAATTTTTCAACACTCTCGTCCGTCCGTCGAGGAACGTCAAATCGTTGACATGCTCGTTGGTCGCGCGCAATCTGCGGCATAGCTCGGTCAGAATGCCTCGTGTGATATCAAAATGAGCCTGCAGCAGGTTCATGAACTGCTCGGAGGCCAATTCCAGTACGGTCGACTTTTCCAGCGTCTGGGCGGAAGCGGAGCGCGGTCTGCCGTCGAGCAGGGACAGCTCGCCGAAGCTTTCGCCGGTATTCGCGAGCGACAGCACCTTCTCGTCGCCGTTGGCGCTTCTCGTAAACAGCTTGATAGAGCCGCTGAGAATGACGTAGAAGGTAAGCCCCATTTCCTTCTCATGGAATAGAACCGTACCGGCGGGAAACGTTTTTTTCTGGGAAATGCGCAGAACGTGCTCCAACTGCTCGTCGTTCAAATTGTCGAAGAGCGATACTTTCTTTAACCATTCAATCATGGAATCATCTCTCCTGCTCCACATATATAGCGTTCGGTAGAAGGGTTAACAGCGCGTATTCAGTGTAACACAGCCTTTTCCAAATCTGATAGTAGGACGTGAAGAAGATGAGCGAAAAAGAGCGAATTCGTGTCGATTCCCGCTCCAGGGCGGAGTTCGAGCGCGCCAAGCGCTTCATTCCTGGCGGGGTGAACAGTCCGGTGCGGGCATTCAAATCGGTGGGGCTGACTCCACTTGTGATTGACAAGGGCGAAGGGAGCCGGATTACGGATATCGACGGCCAAACGTATATCGATTACGTGCTGAGCTGGGGGCCGTTGATTGCGGGCCACGCGCATCCGGAAGTCGTAGAGGCGATCAAGCGCACTGCGGAGAAAGGGACAAGCTTCGGCGCGCCGACCGAATTGGAGACGTTGATGGCGGAGCTCGTCTGCGAGCGGGTACCTTCCGTGGAAATCGTGCGTATGGTCAACTCCGGTACGGAAGCGACGATGAGCGCTTTGCGGCTTGCGCGCGGCTATACGAAGAGAAGCAAAATTCTGAAATTCGAAGGCTCCTATCACGGACATGCGGACAGTCTTCTGATCAAGGCGGGGTCCGGAGTGGCGACGTTAGGGCTTCCGGATAGCCCTGGCGTGCCCGAGAGCGTAGCCTCCCATACGTTGACCGTTCCATATAACGATCTCGATTCGGCGAAGCTGGCCTTCGAGCGGTACGGAGAAGAGATCGCGGCGGTTATCGTCGAGCCGGTAGCGGGCAATATGGGCGTCGTTCCGCCGCTGCCGGGTTTTCTGTCGGGTCTGAGGGAACTGACGACCCAGTATGGCGGCCTGCTTATTTTCGACGAGGTGATGACCGGCTTCCGGGTGGATCTCAACTGCGCGCAAGGATTGTACGGCGTAACGCCCGACCTGACATGCCTTGGCAAGGTGATCGGCGGCGGCCTTCCGGTCGGGGCATACGGCGGCAAGCGGGAGATTATGGAGCATATGGCTCCGGTCGGTCCGATCTATCAGGCGGGAACGCTGTCGGGCAACCCGCTGGCGATGGCTGCAGGCTATACGACGCTGAAGCTGATGACGCCGGAGGCTTACCAGCTTCTGGAGCGGCTGTCCGGTCGTCTGCAAGTCGGACTGCAGCGCAACGCCGATCAGCTCGGCGTTCCAATGACGATCAACCGCGTCGGGTCTATGGTCTGTCCGTTTTTTACGGACAAGCACGTCATCAATTACGACATCGCGAAGACGGCGGATACGCAGCGGTTCCGCAACGTATTCCGCAGCCTTCTGGACAACGGAGTCAACATCGCTCCTTCGCCGTTTGAGGGCTTGTTCGTTTCCACAGCGCATACGGAGCACGACATCGATCAGACAATCGAAGCGCATCGAATCGCGCTATCCGAGCTATAAAGCCGAATTGAAAGATATGCAAACAGCCTCTGCCCGTCTTGGCAGAGGTTGTTTGCATTTTCAGTCATGCTCGCCCATCCCCGGCATATAGATAATTAATGAATTGCACAGGTGTCGGTCTTATCGACCGAACGCTAATGCCGAAAGGAGGACTTCGTCGTGACGGATCAATTAAGCGGGCTGCGATTCGACATTTACGAGCGCGTGCATCTGCCTGATGATGTAGCCGCAATCGAAGAGCTGGAAGAAATCGAATTGGTACCTCATATGCAAGCTTTGCCTCAAGACGATCAAGTGCTGTTAAGGGGGCACTTGCTGCTGACGGGCGTTTACCAGTCGCAGGGCGGTTCAGGCTTGTCCCAGCTTGAGCACTGGATTCCGGTGGAGATCGCCCTTCCGCTTAACCGCATTCAGAGTGTGGAAGAGCTGGCGGTGGAGATCGATAATTTCGACGTCGACCTGCTGACGACTCGCTCCCTTAATGTAACGGGGGTGCTGGCGCTGCGGGGGCTGCAGATGCAATCCGTCCAAAGCCCGGTTTGGCGGGACGACAGCTTTACGGTCGTGCATCAAGCGCAGCCGGAAGACGCTCAGGACGCAAGCGCTCAGTTAAGGTCGGTTGAGCAGGAGGCTTCGTTCGGGTACGGCGATGTCAAGGCGGACGCAGAGACCGAAGCGGCGGAAGAGGCAGCGTTTCTTGGCGGGGAATTGGTCGAGCAGGAGCGCGTCGATGAATGGGGCTTGCAGCAGGAGACGGACGCGGCGTTTGCCCACGATGCCTCCAAAGAGGGCAAGGAGGCCAAGGAAAGCAGTTGGCTTTCGATGTTCCAGCAATTGGAGGAAGCAAGGAGCGATCAGGTTGAGACAGCGCAGGGATCTGCCGAGGGGGCGGATCTGACCGACAGCGGCGAAGGAGGCGTGCAGTGGGGCGACCTGTCAACGGGAAGACCCGCAGCAGAGCAGCTGGCCGAGGCCGGTCCGGGAATCGGAGCGGATGCCGAAAGCGATGGCGAAGAACCTCCGGTAGCGGAGTCCCAGCTTCCTGTGGCGGAAGAGAAGCAGGATTTGCGGGTAGCCTTGGGGGGCAAGCCCCTGGATTCCGCGGCGTCTTCCCAAGCCTCCGGAGTTGGATTGCTCAGTCAACTTGGCGATAAAGGCGCAAAGCGGGAGGCGCAGCTTCGCAGTCAGGAGGCGGCGCTGGCGGAGCAGCAGTCCGAGCAGGAAAGCAATGCGGCGCAGAATGCGAGATCGGGCGACGAAATCGAGTGGACGCGGCTGTTTCTAAGCGGCGGCTCGGAGGGACAATCGTTCCGTAAAGTCAGAATGTGCATCGTCCAGCGCGAGGAGACGCTTGAGGAGATCGCCAGCCGCTACAATCTCCAGATGCGCGAGCTTCAGCTGTACAATCGCTTGCAGGAGCCTTACTTGTCGGAAGGACAGGTGCTGTACATTCCCTAAGCCCGGAGCACGAAGGGGCTGTCTCATAAGCAGAGTTGCATGAGATGATCGATTAAACAAAGAAGGTGTATGTACCTCCCGGAGACTGCCTCATACGCTCCTGAAACCAGCTATTAACGGGTCTACCCATTCAAGTTTTCAGGAGCGTATAGCATCGGAGGGGGATACATACACCTATCTCCTTGTTCATCGATTTATCTTTCAGAGCAACTTGTTCGGCTTATGGGACAGCCTCTTCGTCGTTGCTCCAAAGCGCCGTATTGACTCTCTTACGGGTGGAGGGTAAAATAAGTTACAATAACGAGGATAGGGAAGAGCAGTCAGATCATCCTTCAGAGAGCGGGACCGCTGCCAAGGCAGCGCTGAGAGGTTCCGCGGCAAATGAGCTGCTGCGAGTCGCCCTGGAGTTTCCCGCTTTCGAAAGTCGGCCTGGGGCCGGCGATAGAACGGGACGGTGGCAACCGTTACTTTGCGTCGAGTGCCGTTACGAATCCGTTTGAGGGGATCGTGCGGAACGAAGGTGGTACCACGGAAGTTTACCTTTCGTCCTTTGTGACGGGAGGTTTTTGTTTTTTTTACGGCTCTAAGCGACTGTACAGCAGGCGCCAAGCCCTACGCAAACCGCGAATTGATGTCTCTATGGAGGTAGTGCCACACATGTCCGAATCCACGAAAACCCCGAACGTCGAATTGCCGACGACCTACGACCCGACAAGCGCCGAGCGCAAATGGTACGACCATTGGCTGAAGAGCGGCTATTTTCAAGCCGGACGCCGACCTGACGCACCTAAATACACGATCGTCATTCCGCCGCCGAACGTAACGGGCATGCTGCACATCGGGCATGCGCTCGATTTTACGTTGCAGGATATTCTGATCCGCTTCAAGCGGATGCAGGGCTTTGACGCGCTCTGGCTGCCGGGAACCGATCATGCGGGCATCGCCACCCAGACGAAGGTGGAGCAGAAGCTGCGAGAAGAGGGCAAGAGCCGCTACGATCTCGGCCGCGAGGCGTTCCTGGAGAAGGTGTGGGAGTGGAAGGAGCTGTATGCGGGAACGATCCGCGACCAATGGTCGAAAATGGGGCTCAGCCTCGACTATTCCCGCGAGCGGTTTACGCTGGACGACGGCCTGTCGAAGGCGGTGCGCCAGGTGTTCGTGCGCCTGTACGACAAAGGGTTGATCTATCGCGGCAAACGGATCATTAACTGGGATCCGGCAGCTCGCACCGCTTTGTCGGACATTGAGGTCGAACATAAGGAAGTAAACGGACATCTGTATCATCTCCGTTATCCGCTTGCCGACGGCAGCGGATCGATTACGGTCGCGACAACGCGTCCGGAAACGATGCTCGGAGATACGGCTGTCGCCGTTCATCCGGAGGACGAGCGCTACAAGCATCTGATCGGCAAAATGATCCTGCTGCCGATCGTTAACCGCGAGATTCCGATTGTCGGCGACGAATATGTCGACAAGGAGTTCGGCAGCGGCGCAGTCAAGATTACGCCTGCGCACGATCCGAACGACTTCGAGGTCGGCGCAAGGCACGACCTGCCGCAAATTACGGTGATGGACGAAGGCGGCAAGATGAACGAGTTCGCCGGTCCGTACAATGGACTGGACCGCGCGGATTGCCGCAAGGCGATCGTCAAGGACTTGCAGGAGCAAGGCGTCTGCATCAACATTGAGGATCATGTGCACCAGGTCGGACACAGCGAGCGCTCCGGCGCGGTCGTCGAGCCGTATTTATCCACGCAGTGGTTCGTCAACATGAAGCCGCTCGCCGAGCAAGCGATCGTTTCGCAGAAGTCGGGAGCGGGCGTTAACTTCGTGCCGGACAGGTTCGAGAAAATTTATCTGCACTGGATCGAGAACGTGCGCGACTGGTGCATATCCCGTCAGCTCTGGTGGGGACACCGCATTCCGGCCTGGTACCACGAGACGACCGGCGAGATTTACGTCGGCATGGAAGCGCCGGAGGGCGCGGAGCAGCCGGGCTCGCCGTGGAAGCAGGACAACGACGTACTGGATACGTGGTTCAGCTCGGCGCTGTGGCCGTTCTCCACGCTGGGCTGGCCGGAGGACAGCGAAGACTTCAAACGCTACTATCCGACCGCTGTGCTCGTGACCGGCTACGACATCATCTACTTCTGGGTTGCCCGGATGATTTTCACGGCGCTGGAGTTTACCGATCGCATTCCGTTTAAGGATGTGCTTATTCACGGCCTTGTCCGCGACGCGGACGGCCGCAAAATGTCCAAATCGCTTGGCAACGGCGTCGATCCGCTCGAGGTGATCGAGAAGTACGGCGCGGATGCGATGCGCTTTATGATCTCGACCGGCAGCACGCCAGGTCAGGATTTGCGCTTCCGTTTCGAGAAGGTCGAGCAGGCGCGCAACTTCGCCAACAAGATCTGGAACGCTTCGCGCTTCGCGTTGATGAACCTGGAAGGCTTCACGCATGAACAGATCGATCTGAGCGGCGAGCTGTCGACCGCGGATCGCTGGATTTTGCACCGCTTTAACGAAACCGCCCGCGACATTACTCGTCTGATGGAGAACTACGAGTTCGGAGAAACCGGACGCTTGCTGTACAACTTCATCTGGGACGATCTATGCGATTGGTATATCGAATTTTCCAAGCTTACGCTGTACGGGGACGACCCCGCGGCCAAGCGCAGCACGCAGTCGGTGCTGGCCTATGTGCTGGATCGCACTCTGCGTCTGCTGCACCCGTTCATGCCGTATTTGTCCGAGGAGATTTGGCAGCATCTGCCTCACGAGCCGGGCGAGACGATTATGCTGGCGGCTTGGCCGGAATACCGCGCCGACTTCGAAGCTTCGGGCTCCGTCAAGGAGATGGAGCTGCTGATGGAGGCAATCCGCGCGGTTCGCAACATTCGCGCGGAAGTGAATGTATCCCCGGGAAAGAAAATCGAGCTGCTGCTGAAACCGACGGGAGAGGCGGAAGAAGCGATTTTCTCGCGAAACGAAATTTACATTCAACGTTTCTGCAATACGTCCGCCTATACGCTCGATCGCGCGTTGACGCCTCCGGACAAGGCGATGACGGCGATCGTGACGGGAGCCGAGCTGTACTTGCCGCTCGCCGGATTGATCGACATTGCCCAGGAAATTGCTCGTTTGAACAAAGAGCTGGACGGTTTAAATGCTGAAGTGGAGCGGGTCGAGAAGAAGCTCTCCAACGAAGGCTATATTTCCAAAGCTCCGGCGCATGTCGTTGAGCAGGAGCGGGCCAAAGGACAGGATTACCGCGACAAGCGCGACAAGGTGCTGGCGAGAATCGCCGAGCTGCAAGGATGACGGGAGGCGCAAGGCAACATGACTAATGACAAACAAGCCGAACAGATTGCCTTCCGCACGGCCGAGGAAGCGATGGCTTGGATTACCGGGCTGACCGCTTTCGGCATCCGTCCGGGCCTTGACCGGATCCAGGCGTTGATGGAACGATTCAACCATCCGGAGCGGAGGCTGAAGTTCATCCATGTGGCGGGAACGAACGGCAAAGGCTCGGTATGCGCCTATCTGACGAGCGTGCTGCTGAAAAGCGGATACGACGTGGGGACGTTTACGTCCCCTTATCTCACCTCTTATTCCAACCGTCTGCAATACAACGCAGAAGACATCGCCGATGAGCATCTCGTAATGCTCGCCAATCGGCTGAAGCCAGCGGCGGAGGAACTGGCTGGGGGCGAGTTAGGCGCGCCTACGATGTTCGAGGTAACGACGGCGCTGGCACTGCTCTATTACGGAACGGTTTCGTTCCCTGATTACGTCGTGTGGGAGACCGGACTTGGCGGCCGTTTGGATGTGACCAACGTCGTCACCCCGGTGGTCAGCATTATTACCAACGTCGGCCACGACCATATGGACGTGCTTGGACCGACGCTGACCGATATCGCCCGCGAGAAGGCCGGCATTATCAAGTCGGGCGTGCCCGTCGTTACATCGGTCACCCAGCCGGAGGTCGTGCAGGTCGTCGAAGAGACGGCGCGCGCGCGCAAAGCGACCGTATACCGGGCGGGAGAGCAGTTCGTCAGCGAAACGTTGACCGTGGCGGAAGATGAACAGAGCTTTTCTTTCCGCAGCCCATTCCGGGCTATTCCTGCTTTGACGATTACGCTAAGCGGCGAGCATCAGATCGCGAACGCGGCGGCGGCGGTCATGGCGCTTGAAGTGCTGCGTCAGTATTGCGCGCTGATCGTCGACGACGAGCATTTGGAAGCCGGTTTGAAGGAGACCAAATGGCCCGGAAGGCTGGAGATGGTATCCCGCCAGCCGAGAATTCTAATCGACGGAGCGCACAATCCGGAGGGGATGGAGGCGCTTAGCCGCGCTCTGAAGAACGTATATACGTTCGATCGCCTGAATGTAATGATGGCGATGATGCCGAATAAGAATCATGAGCATTCATTGCGGCATATACTACCATTGGTGGATACGCTTGTGATTACGGAACCGGATTTTCATAAAAAAATGAATGCCGACGAGCTCGCCGCCGTCGCGGCGCGGGTGGCCGCAGAGCTGGATCTGTCGCCTACCGTGATCGTGGAGCCGGATTGGCGGCGCGCGCTGGAGTTGCTGCTCGGGGCTTCATCTTCAGCCGGGGATGCGAACGTGCTGAACGCGGTGACCGGTACGCTGTACCTGATCGCGGACGTCCGTTCTTGGCTGCTTCAAGGCACGAAATCTGAAAAAGGCTGGTGAAGCTTCGTTGCAGACTGCAGAACATGTGCATTTTATCGGCATCGGCGGCTACGGCATGAGCGCCATCGCCCGGGTTATGCTGGAGATGGGCTATCGCGTGTCGGGCTCCGATGTAGCGAGCCAGGAGCTGACCGAGAAGTTGGCAGCCAAAGGCGCGCAAATTTTTATCGGTCATGAAGCGGGTAACGTACAGGGGGCCGATCTCGTCGTTTATTCGACGGCTTTGTCCAAGGACAACGTCGAGCGTCGGGAGGCGGAGAGGCTTAACATTCCCGTCTTGCACCGTGCCGAAATGCTGGCTCGTCTGTTGAACGCCCGTACAGGCATCGCGGTTGCCGGCGCGCACGGGAAGACGACGACCTCCTCCATGATCGCTCTCGTCATGGAGAATTGTCGGCTCGATCCGACTTACATTATCGGCGGGGAAATTATGAACGTCGGTACGAACGCGAAGGCGGGCAAAGGCCCGTTCGTCGTTGCGGAGGCGGACGAGAGCGACGGCTCCTTCCTCCAATACGAGTCGGCGATCGGCGTCGTGACGAACATCGAGGCCGACCATCTGGAGAACTACGACGGCGATTTCAATAAATTGAAAGCGGCATACGTATCGTTCCTGCGCAACATCAAGTCCGACGGTTGCGCCGTCGTCTGCGCGGACGACGAGAACATTCGGGAGCTGCTGCCTCAGGTTCAGGACAAACGGGTAATCACTTACGGCGCAGAGGCCGGAGACGCGGATTACAAAGCGACGAATATTGAGCTTGGAGACCGCTGCGTCTCGTTCACGGTCAGCCATCGCGGCGAGGAGCTCGGCCAAGTGTCCTTGTCCGTTCCAGGTCGCCATAACGTGTATAACGCTTTGGCAACCATTATCGTATGTCTGGAGGCGGGTGCGCCGTTCCAAACAATCGCGGAAGCGATTCAGGAGTTCCGCGGCGCTAAGAGACGGTTTCAAGTGGTTGGCGAAGTGAAGGACATGCTGGTCATCGACGACTACGCGCATCATCCGACGGAGATTCAGGCGACGATCCAGGCCGCCAAAGCGACTGGAAAACGAATAATCGCCGTATTCCAGCCCCAACGATATACAAGGACGTATTTCTTGTTCGACGCATTCAGCAAAGCGTTCGCGGGTGCGGACGAAGTGTTTATTACCGACATCTACTCGCCGGCCGGCGAGCAGAAAATCGAAGGCGTCAGCTCCCGCAAGCTCGTGGAGATGATCGCCGAGAACAGTAATCCGAACGTTTCCTACGTGCCCACAAGGGAAGAAGTTCGAGACATTCTCGCCGAACGGCTGGCCCCAGGCGATCTTGTGCTGACGATGGGAGCCGGAGATATTTGGAAAACGGCTGTCGAGCTGTCCCGTTTGTTGAAGGAACGGGAAACCGAATAAACGCAACCGCTCCGGCCTTGAGAGGCCCGGGGCGGTTTTTTGTTCATATTTCTCTCTCTTCTCTCATATTCTATTTCATAGATTAGGACAAGGAGAGAAGCCGCATGCCATCCAACGCCAGAATGACCATTCGTTTCGAACCGCAGGCCAAACCGAAGCCGAAGACGAGCGAATTGCCCGCGGTCGTTCAGACCGAACCGAAGACCAAATCGAGCGGGCTGCCTGCGGCCCTTCAACCCGAGCCGATCGAAATAAAACCGACGTCGCAAGAGACAGTTCCCGCCGCCCCGCCGGCGTTCGAGGCCTGGAAAGGCGCTTATCCGGACGACATTCACGCGTTGGAGGAAATCATTCGGAAATCGGACTCGCCCCGCCAACCGCTGCTAGCGGAGAAAGCTTTCTCTTCCGATCCGAAGCGCAAAAAAGCTCGCGATGACCTTGAGGATATCACCGTGCTGGAATGGCTGGAGCGAGAGCGCGAAAATAATACGGACAAGCCTGCCGACGGATACGGGGACGGGAAAACGTCCGGAGCCGACAACGGTTGGTACGATTCGATTACGACAACCGAAATCGTCCGCGAGCGCGGCCCTTCCTGGGGCAGAGTGGTGCTATCCGTAACAGGAGCAATCGCGACCGGCGTGCTGTTCGGCTACGTGGCGCTTGGTTTGTTCACCGGCGACTCATTGTTTCCGAAACAGCCGGAAGTCGCGCCTGCCGCGCTGCCGGCTCAGTCCTCCGCAGCGGTCTCCGCACCCGTCGCATCGGCGGAGAAGGGGGGAGCGACAGCGACAGAGGGGACAAGCGGAGCCGTTTCCGCGAAGGCCGTTTCCGAGGCGGGAGCCAGCCGTTATTACTTGCTGCAGTTCGGCGTGTTCCGCAGCCAAGAAAGCATGGAGACTGCCGCAGGACAGCTCAAAGATAAAGGGTACTCCTGGGGGACGGATGCGAGCGACGGCTACCGCGTGTATGCGGCGGCGGCGCTGACGAAGGAGGAGGCCGAGCTGCTGGCTGCGCAGATGACCGGTCTGGACGTTTACATCAAGCCAATCGAAGGCGCCGCGCTGGAGGTCGGCTCGGGCGCTTTGACCGGAGACGGAGCGGAGTTTATCGATGCGGGCGCGGCCATGATTCGCGAGCTTGTCCGGGTATCGGGTGCGGGATTGCAGGAGCGGCAGCCTTCGGCGCTCAGCGATAAGCGGCTTGCCGAATGGCAGGCGGCTCAGGAGCGCTGGAAGAAGGCTGCCTCACATGCGAAAGCTTTGGGAAGCGGGGCCTCGGAAGAAACGGCGGCAATGACGCAAGCTCTGAAGGCCGGCGAGGCGGCCATGGCCGAGTATTTGCGCGAGCCGTCCCGGAAGCAGCTGTGGAATATGCAGACGGCGGCGATGAGCGCGCTGCTCGCGGACCATCGTTTGCGTGCGATTTTGCGCTAAATTCCGCACAATCGGCTTCCGTATGCTTCTTCGGGACTTTAGAACGGGACAGTCTGCATCGTTCAGGCTGTCTTTTGTTATATCCGTTGTGCGACTTGTACGAGGGCCGTATAATGAAAGAGAAGTGTTGAAGAATGGTGGGAGACAGGGATAAATGAAGAAAAACGGATGGATTCTGCTGCTGTTTATCTTTCTCGGACTGCTGGCCGGCGCGTTGCTCGCGAATTGGCTGAAGGAGGTTCCGGGACTCTCTTTCTTGACCCGCGCGATGGAGGTCAGTTGGTCGCCGGCTGCAGATTTGGCGGTAATCAAATACAGCTTGAATCTTGAAATTCGGCTAAGCCTGCTCAGCGTGATCGGCGCAGCCGTCGCAATCTGGCTTTATCGTAAAATGTAACTGCGGCCGGAGGGCCGAAAATAAAAAAAGCTTCGGGGCTGTCTCCTGGCATTCCCGCAGCTTTTTTTAATCCGTATGATTATTATCGCGTCATTGAAGGCGATTCAATCCGCTTTTCTGGTTATGCTGATGGAGAAGACTTCGATGAACTCAATGTATGCCTATCGTTTGGGAGGAATTTATCGTGAATGCAATGTCGCCTTCAACAACCGATCATTCGCAGGGTGCCGACATTTCCGCGCCGCTGCTCATACTGGCCTCCTCGTCGCCGAGACGACAGGAGCTGGTACGTACGTTCCGGCTTCCTTACAAAGTTGTCGTTAGCGATGCGGACGAGGCTGTCGAGCCGAACATGTTGCCGGAGCAGGTTGTGGAGGAGCTGTCTTTAAGGAAAGCGCAGGCTGTACTGGAGCATAAGCTGTCCGCGGAAGACAAGCCGGGCATCGTAATTGGTTCGGATACGATCGTTGTGCTGGAGGATCGGATTCTTGGCAAACCCGTTGACGAGGCCGACGCCTTCTCGATGCTCAAAGGGCTTCAGGGCCGTACTCATCGGGTGTATAGCGGAGTGGCCTGCATCCATACGGATACAGGAGAAGAGCCAGACAGCCACGAGACTGCGGATGGCGCCGGGGGTATGAGCCGTCTGCCGGAGAAGGAGGGCGAGTCTTCCGGCGAAGTCGGAGCTGTGGCGCTTGGAGATACCGGTCAATATCGCTTATGGTCGCGATTGCCGGGCGGGAGTCCCGGAGCTATTGTGGGCCACACGGTTAGCCATGTGACTTTCCGGCCTATGAGCGACGAGGAGATTTATGCCTACATAAAAACCGGCGAGCCGCGCGATAAGGCGGGAAGTTACGGGGTACAGGGACTTGGCGCGGTTTTTATCGAGAAAATCGAAGGCGATTTTTACAGTGTCATGGGGCTGCCCTTGAATATGCTTTATCAGATGCTATTAACGTTTAAAGCCGATCCCTTTAAAACGTTCTATGAGCGTTGATCCGTGCGATCCGTATTAGAAAATTTTAAGGATTACCTTCGACATCCGATTTGAACTTATCTGAAGCTAAATCCGTCGAATAGGGAAGCGTCTCTACGCGGAAAATATACGATGGAGGGGTGTTTTATTTTACGATTTGGAGGGAAGTCGGAGATTCGATTCCGGGTATGAAATCATGATATAATAAAAGATACAAGCATAAACGGCTTAAGCCGTCCTGAGGATCGGTAGGGATAACGTTTATGTCGGAGACGATTTCCAAGAAGGCTCGCGAATGTCATCCTTTCTGAATCATGCATCAAGGGATGCCCCCTCTTCGAACGACGAAGCCAATTCCGCAGCCGATGCGGCGTACGAAAGCTGGTTATCTCATTGGAGCAAAGATCTTTTCGCTTGAGAGAGCTTCCTTCCGGGGAACGCCCGCGGGAGCGCATGCAGCAGCATGGGGCGCAGGCGCTCAGCCATGCCGAACTGCTTGCTATTTTGCTGCGGACGGGAACACGGAACGAATCGGCGGTTTACTTGGCTCAGCGCATTCTGAACGAATGCGGAGGACTGAGGAAGTTGGCGGAGAGCGGCTGGGAGGAATTGACCCATATTCGCGGGATCGGTCCGGCCAAGGCGCTTCAGCTTCAGGCTTCCATCGAGCTGGGCCGAAGAATTGCCCGTTCCAAGCTGCCTGAGACGGTCAAGATTACTTGTCCTCAGGACGTTGCCGACCTTCTTATGGAGGAAATGCGGCATTACCGGGAGGAGCAATTCGTCTGCTTGTTCCTGAACACCAAAAATCATGTCATCGGCCGTCAGACGTTATCGATCGGCAGTCTTAACGCTTCCATCGTTCATCCGCGGGAAGTGTTCAAGGCGGCTATCAGGCGCAGCAGCGCATCGATTCTTTGCGCGCATAATCACCCCAGCGGCGACCCGACGCCGAGCGCAGAGGATCTTCAACTGACAAAGAGGCTGGCGGAAGCCGGTCAATTGCTGGGCATCGAGCTTCTCGACCATTTGGTAATCGGTGACAGCAGCTTTATTAGTTTGAAGGAGATGGGCTGCATATAATATAATGAGTTAGATTGTCCCGACGACTGAAGCGCAGCCTGAGCGTCAACCCAGCAGTCGCGGTCATAGCAGGAGGTAGCTAGAATGGTTGGAGGATTCACGCGTGATCTGGGCATCGATCTCGGAACCGCAAATACGCTTGTGTACATGAAAGGCAAGGGAATAGTCGTCAGAGAGCCGTCCGTGGTCGCTCTGCGTACTGATACAAAGAAAATCGAAGCGGTAGGCTCGGACGCGAAGAAAATGATCGGTCGTACGCCTGGCAACATTGTAGCCATACGTCCGATGAAAGACGGCGTAATCGCGGATTTCGAGACGACGGCGACGATGATTAAGTATTTTATTCGCAATGCGCAGAAGCCTCGGGCCATGTTCCCGCGCCACCCCGACGTGATGGTGTGCGTGCCTTCCGGCATTACGGCCGTCGAGAAACGCGCTGTAGAGGATGCCACGAAGCAGGCGGGAGCCAGGGAAGCCTATATTATCGAAGAGCCGTTCGCTGCGGCCATCGGAGCGGATTTGCCTGTGTGGGAACCGACCGGCAGCATGGTCGTCGATATTGGCGGCGGTACGACGGAAGTCGCCGTCATCTCGCTCGGCGGCATCGTTACAAGCAAGTCGATCCGCATTGCGGGAGACGAGATGGACGATGCGATTATCGCTTATATTAAGCGTCTGTACAACTTGATGATCGGAGAGCGGACCTCTGAGCAGCTCAAGATGGAGATCGGTTCCGCCATGCCTTTGGATAAGATCGAATCGATTGAAATTCGCGGGCGCGACCTTGTGAGCGGCTTGCCGAAGACGCTTGCAATCACTTCGGACGAGGTGACGGAAGCGTTGGCCGATACGGTCAATTCGATTATCGAGGCGGTTAAGGCGACGCTGGAGAAGTGTCCTCCGGAGCTGTCTGCGGACATTATGGATCGTGGTATCGTGCTGACCGGCGGCGGAGCTCTGCTGCGCAATTTGGACAAGCTGCTCGCTCGCGAGACGGGGATGCCGGTGCTGGTCGCCGAGAATCCGCTCGATTGCGTGGCGATCGGAACCGGCCGTGCGCTTGAGAACATCCATCTGTTCAAGTCCAAAGGCGGTTCGTCCCGATCCAGCCGATAAATCTTTAGATCGGGAAAGCAGGTGAGCGCGATCTTTCGCTTAATGCGCAATAAGCGTTTGTTTATTCTCATGATAGGGCTGATCCTGTTTATCGCCCTAATGGGGTTTACGTTCGGCAGAAACCGGTTAACTTGGCCGGAGAAGTTCGTCAGCGATGCCATCGGGACTGTGCAAGGCGTGTTTTACCGGCCGGTCGGAGCGGTTGCGGATTTCTTCCGCGACCTCGGCCGGCTTTCCGATGTCTATAAGGAGAATGAACAATTTCGTCAGACGGTTGCCCAGTACACGCAGGACCAAATCAAGTTCAACATGCTCGAAGCGAGAAATAAGGAGCTGGAAGAGCTGCTTGGTTTTACGGAGCACCAGAAGAACATGGACAACTATCGCTATCTTCCCGCGCAGGTCGTCGGCACCACGTCCAATCCGTACGAGAAGACGATCACGATCAACCTCGGAAGCAAGAACGGAATCAAGTCCGATATGGCTGTTCGTACGTCGGACGGGCTGGTCGGGATGGTAAGCAAAGTTAAAAATTTCACTTCCACCGTCACATTGATCACGAATTTGGATCCGAGCTCGTCCAAAGGCACACCCGTATCTGCGACTTTTTTAAGTAAACCGGACTCTTTCGGCATTATTGAATACGATGAGGAAACGAAAACACTGCTTATGTCTAAAATCGAGGAAAAAGACAAGCCGACGGACGGTGATACGGTCATCACTTCCGGACTCGGCAGCTTATTCCCGAAGGGCATTATTGTCGGGACGGTGAAGAGCAGCCAGGTCGGCGACTTCGGGTTGACCTATACGGCGGTAATCGAGCCTGCGGCCAAATTCGATCATCTTAGAGATGTGTTCGTCATCGTCGTGCCCGAATTGGATGATGTGAATGACGTGAATGAGGTGGATGAGCCGTGAGCATGCGCATCAACTGGGCGATTTTGCTGGGGCTTGTACTCGTAATTTTGGAAAATACGGTCGTGCCCTGGCTGATTCCGTCGGGCTGGAGCGACAGGCTGCTGCCTCATTTGACGTTCATTTTAACGATTTTCGTAGCAGGCTACGCAGGACGCCACCCCGCGTTTCTCTTTGGCCTCGGCTTCGGGTTGCTTCAGGATATGTTGGCATACGGGTACCTCATCGGGCCTTACGGCTTCGGTATGGGCTTGATCGGGTATTTCGCAGGCTTGCTCTCGGAATACAAGAGTTATACGATCGGTCTGTTCTCATGGGTGATTCTGGTGTTCGGAATGATTCTCGATTCTATCGTCTATTGGATTTATAATTTGTTTCGCCTTACGAATCTGCAGTTTGCGCATGTTTTTTATTGGCAGGTGGCGCCGACCGCGCTCCTGCAGCTGCTGATCGCTCTTCTGATGTACGTTCCGGTGCGCCGCTACTTGGTCAAGGCATTGCCATCCACGGGAGAAGACAGTTCGGAATAAGGCATGTTTGACCCGGTAGGCAGGAATTCCGCTTTGCGAAGCCGAATTTCAAATAGCGTAAGGAGGGCGGGCATCGTGACGGGCAAATCTATTATTACGATCAAAGGCGTCAAAGAGGGACTCGTCTTTCAACTGGACGACCAATGCGACTTCGTTGAACTGCTGGACGAGTTGAGCGCGAAATTGGACAAACACGGTCAGCAGTTCAACGGGCCGATCGTTCATATTTTTATAAAGCTTGGCGCAAGGCAACTGAGCGAAGAGGATAAGGAACGGCTGAAGGCGATTTTGCGCAAGCAGGGCAATCTGCTTGTTCAATCGATTGAAAGCGATCCGCCGGAGGCCGATCCGGATGCGAAGCCGGCTGCTCATCTGCATACGATGACAGGCATTATCCGATCCGGGCAGACGGTCGAGTACGAAGGGCATCTGCTTCTGATCGGAGACGTTAACCCCGGCGGCACGATCCGCTGCAGCGGGGACGTCTATGTGCTCGGAGCACTTCGGGGGAGCGTGCATGCGGGGACGCAGGGCAATGCGGAGGCTATCATTGCGGCCTCGCTCATGAGACCGACTCAGCTTCGTATCGCCGACATTATCAGCCGGCCTCCGGACGAATGGGCATCGGCCGAGCCTTGGATGGAATATGCGTTTCTGAACGAAGGCAAGATGTCCATCGATAAGTTGAGCGGCCTGGGACGTCACCGCAAAGAAGTCATGCTGTTCAAAGGAGTGTAGATCATGGGAGAAGCGATCGTTGTCACATCGGGCAAAGGCGGAGTCGGCAAGACGACGACATCGGCGAATTTGGGCACCGCCTTGGCGATTTTGGGACAGAAGGTATGCATGATCGATACCGACATCGGCTTGCGCAACCTGGACGTGGTCATGGGGCTTGAAAATCGGATCGTGTACGATCTGATCGACGTGGCCGAGGGACGCTGCCGGGTGAATCAGGCTTTAATCAAGGATAAGCGTTTCGATGAGCTGTATTTGCTGCCCGCAGCGCAGACAAAGGATAAAAACGATATTTCTCCGGATCAGGTGCGCCAGATCGTCGAGAGCTTGAAGCCGGATTTCGATTATATCATTATCGACTGTCCGGCGGGAATCGAACAGGGCTTTCGCAACGCCATCGCCGGCGCTTCCCAGGCGATCATTGTTACGACGCCGGAGAACGCCGCCGTTCGCGATGCGGATCGGGTAATCGGGCTGCTGGAGAAGAGCAATTTCCCGTCGCCCAAGCTGGTGATCAACCGCATACGTCCGGGCCTTGTCCGCAGCGGGGATATGCTTGAAGTGGACGATATTTGCCAAGTGCTTGCTATCGATCTGATCGGCATCGTGCCGGACGACGAGTCCGTCATCAAAGCTTCGAATTCCGGGGAGCCTACGGTGATGAACGTGAACTCCCGAGCCGCGCTCGCTTATCGCAACATCGCGCGGCGCATTTTGGGTGAAACGGTTCCTCTCTCCCATCTTGACGAGAAGTCGGGCATGTTTAGCAAAGTAAAGAAGTTTCTTGGAATGGGATGATCGGGCTTGCTTAACCGATTGAAGAATATCGACTGGATGATGCTGACGATCCTCCTGATGTTTATGGGAATCAGCACGCTCGCGGTCCGCAGCGCAACGTATAACAATCCCGCGTATGTGAATCATGATCTCAAGACCATGATCTTTTACGGGATTGGTTTCGGCGTCGTCCTCTTGGCGACGTTGGTCGATTACCGTTTGATTTTAAAAACGTGGTATGTCTGGTACGCCATCGGCATCATTATGCTATTGCTTATTTTTGTGCTGGTGGAGCCGAAGAACGGAGCGCGCAGCTGGTTCGAATTCGGCGAAGTGTCGTTTCAGCCGGCAGAGATCATGAAGCTGTTCCTCATCATCGGGATCGCGGCCATTATGGGACGAAGACAGGGAGACCCGCTGCGCATGCGCAGCGATGTGATGGTTGTGGCGGCGTTTTCCTTCGTGCCGTTCCTGCTCGTCATGCTCCAGCCGGATTTGGGCAACGCGATGATCTACATTTTTATCGTGCTCGGCATGTTGTGGATCGGCAATGTCCGCTATTCGTACGTCATGATCGGACTTGCTGCCGTGCTGGGCGGTTTGCTGCTGTTCGTTACGCTGTTTAATTCCTACAATGCGGAGATCGAATCCTATCTGAACGACCGCAAGCTAGGGCACTGGTACGAGAGGATCAATACGTACATTCACCCGGAGGAGGCGTCGGCCGATGCCAGACGTCAGTCCGAATACGCAATGATCGCCATCGGTTCCGGCGGGCTTGCAGGGGACGGCTACCTGCAGGGCGAATCCAAAAACCGCAAGTTTATTCCGTACACCTATTCGGACTCCATCTTCGTCGTCATCGGCGAGGAGTTCGGCTTTCAAGGCGCGGCGCTGCTGCTGCTGCTGTACTTCCTATTCATCTACCGGATGATTCTGATCGCATATCAATGCTACGACCGACGAGGGTCATTCATCATTATCGGCATTGCGACGATGATGGTGTTTCAGATTTTCCAGAACATCGGGATGATGATCGGGATTATGCCGATTACCGGCATAACGCTGCCCTTCATCAGCTACGGCGGCACATCGCTGCTGCTGAATATGCTGTCGATCGGACTAGTGTTCAGCATTAAAGCGCACCAGGAGAAAAACCAACTGGATCAATGACGAGCTTCATAGCGTCGGCCTGAACGGGTCGTCCTTCCGCCATTTTCGACGATGGCGCGAGGACGGCCCGTTCGTCGTTTGCGCCGTCTCTCGGCAAGGTCTATTCCCCGCTTGTCCGCCATAAAATAGTACAAACGGAGGAGGGGCTGGCGATGCAAGTACGGGACAATGTACGCGAGCGGAGACGGGAGAGAATTGCTCGGCTGGTGGAACGACAAGAGGTACAATCCGCGCCTTCGCCGGGTCGGGAGCAGCAATCAAAGGATAGCTTGGCTGTGGATGCACGAGAGGAGATACCTGCGTTTTCCGAGTTGGAAGCGCCGCCTGCCGAGTCTAGAGGAGAGCTTGTCCGTCCGGACAATTCGTCGTCCGACCCGGATCCCGAGCTGTGGTGGAGGGAGCGGGAGAAACGGTTGAAAACGGGACAAGCGCTCGGATGGGAAGGACTGAAAAGCCTTCCTCCGACATCGGACGGCGGCGGGGGAGGCAGTGGCGGAGTTCATTCGGATCGGTTTCTTCGCGGAGTCGGCGTGAGACTGGTCATCGCCGCGCTCGCGTTCGCAGGCTTCTGGGCTTGGATGAAGCTGGAACTGCCAGGCAGTGGGCCGGCGAAGGAATGGATGGTCGAATCGGTGTCGCGTGATATGGATTTCCGTGCCATCGAAGCCTGGTACGGAGATACGTTCGGAGGGTCGCCGTCCTTCCTCACGTTCGGCCGCCAGGAGCCGGATACGCTTGAGGTCGCAGCATTGCTTGACCCGACGGCCACCTCGGTGCCGGTTCGAGGGACGATTGTTCAGACGTTTGCCGATAACGGGAAAGGGGTGCAGGTGGCCGCGCAAGGAGACAGCGAAGTGTTCGCCGTCTTTACCGGCAAGGTACAGCAGGTTACCCGGGACGACAAGAGCGGCGTGACGATCCTCGTGCAGCATCAGAATCGCGTTCTGACGGTGTACGGCGGTCTGGCGGAAGCCATCGTCAAGCCGAACGAGTGGGTCCAAACAGGACAAGCGATAGGCCGTCTCGGCCCGGCCGCCAGCGATCAATCCGAAGCGGTGCTCAGTTTCTCTGTGCAGCACGACGGCAAAGCAATAGATCCGGCGGAAGTGGTCGGCCTTGATTAAATGGAAGGGGATCGGGTTCCGGCTGCATCCGCTTTTTGTGCTGATTATGATCGGCTCGGTCGCGACCGGCCGATTTGCCGAGCTTATCGTTTTATTTTTTATCGTTTTATGGCATGAATTGGGGCATCTGATAGCAGCCTTGCGTTTCGGCTGGAAGGTGAGGGAGATCAAGCTGCTGCCGTTCGGCGGAGTAGTGGAGGTCGAGGATGCGGGCTCGGTTCCCGTACGCGAGGAGCTATGGGTTGCGATAGCCGGACCGGCTCAGAACGCCGTTCTGGCGGCGATTGGATTGCTGCTCGGATACGTGGGCTGGATCGACAAAGCTTGGTCGGAAGATTTCGTTCGCGCCAATGCGGTAATCGCTTTTTTTAATTTGCTGCCCATATTGCCGCTTGACGGAGGGCGGATGCTGCAATCGTGGCTCAGCCTGCGAATTCCGTACCATCGGACGCTGCTATGGAGCGTGAAGATCAGTCTGCTCTTCAGCGGGATGATGGTTGCCGTATCGCTCTATCCTCTTGTCAGAGGCGGATTGCTTCATCTCAATTTGCTGGCCGTTGGCCTATTTCTCTGTGCGTCCAACTGGACTTATTTTCGCAATATTCCGTTTGTTTTCCTGCGTTTTCTCGTCCATCGCAGCGAGCGGGCGGAGCTGCACTTTGACCGGGGAAAGCTGTCGATGCCGATTGTCATTTCGGAGAATCGACCGCTTGCGCGTATTTTGAAGCTGTATATGAAAGAGCAATACCATCTCGTTTACGTGATGAAGCAGGGGAAAATCGCTCGCGTTGTTCCCGAGAAAGCGATTATTGACGGATTTCTTGGTCGAATGTCATCCGGGCATGCGGATTTGAGATTTTTCATGTAAAATAAGAGGAGAGATAATTTTCGGATGCTGAAAAAAAGTCCCCGTTAGGGAGGTTGGCATGAAGCAGCTGTTTATCCATTGTTCGAATCAGGTGACGCAATCGGCGCTTATGGAAGACGGAGTTCTGACCGAATTTGCCGTGGAGCGGACGGAAGGCGCTTCGTTGATCGGCAACCTGTACAAGGGGCGAGTTGTCAACGTTCTACCCGGCATGCAGGCGGCTTTCGTCGATATCGGCTTAACGAAGAATGCCTTTCTTTATGTAGACGACGTGCTGCATCCGCATCTGGACAAGCAGCCGAAGGAGAAGCCCCCAATTGGCGAACTGCTGAAGCCGGGAGACGAATTGCTTGTCCAGGTGATGAAGGAACCGCTCGGAGGCAAAGGGGCGAGGGTAACGACCCACTATTCGATTCCCGGCCGATGGCTCGTCTATATGCCGGATGCGGATTACATAGGCGTATCGAAGAAAATCGAACAGGAGCCCGAACGAAGCAGACTAAGAAGCTTGGCCGAAACGATTCGTGAGCAGGCCGAGGGCGTCATTCTGCGGACGAATGCGGCGGGGGAAAGCCGAGAGGCGCTGGAAGAGGACTTAAACGGTCTGCGCCGGGTATGGCGGAGCATCGCCGAACGCAGCGGTCATGCGAAGGCGCCGTTCGAGCTGCATCGGGATACTGGACTTGTAGGCCGAATGGTCAGGGACGTGATCAGCCCGGATACCGAGCAACTGATTGTCGACGACGAGGCTAGAGCCGAGGAGGCGAAGTCGTATTTGCGGCAGACGGCTCCCGCGCTCGAAGGGCGTGTTCAGCTGTATCGAGAAGCTAAACCTCTGTTCGAGAGGTTCGGGATTAAGGAGCAGCTCGACAAAGCTTTCCAGTCGAGAATATGGTTGCCAAGCGGCGGCTATCTGGTATGGGAACAGACGGAAGCGCTCACGGTCATCGACGTCAACACCGGCAAGTATACCGGCTCCGTCGATCTGGAGGAAACGGTTTTTCAGACGAACGGGGAAGCGGCGGACGAAGTGGCTAGGCTGCTAAGGCTGCGCGATGTCGGAGGCATTATCATTATCGACTTTATCGATATGGAAATCGAAGAGCATCGCCATCAGGTCGCACAGCGGCTGGAGACGCGCATTAAGCGCGATCGCACGAAATGCCAAGTCGTCGGCTGGACACGACTCGGCTTGATGGAGCTAACGCGGAAGAAAGCGCGGGAGAACGCGATGAAATATTTCTACGAGCCTTGCGCGGCATGCAAAGGCAGCGGTAAGATCTATATCCGATAATTAGCGGAACAGAGACTCGGGATGCCCGGAAGATCATCGGCATCCCGAGTTTTTGTTTCAATGTTATTCCCCCAAGCTATGATCCATAAGGCCGAGCGGGAATGGAGCAGGCCGCTGGCAGGTGCTGTGCATGGCATAATGCGTTCCTTGCTCGGAGGCGTCCAGAATGCCGAACATCGCTTCGAGCACGTGATAGGCCATCTCGCCGCTCGCCCGGTGGCTGCGGCCGGTCAGAATCGCCTTCGCCATGTCCGCGGCTCCGACTCCTCTGGCATTCTCGGATTTGCCGTGCGTAAGCGGAATGTCGGACCACTCCTCGGAATCGAAACGCCGGACGCGCACTTTGCCTCCGAACGTGTTGGGATCGGGCACTTGCATCGTTCCTTCGCTTCCGTACAATTCGATCCGCGGCAGCACGGAACCGCCCTTGACATCGAAGCTCGTCAGCAGCGTTGCGATCGGACCGGACGCGAAATCCAGCACGCTGGCGATGTGGGTCGGCGTCTCCACCTTGATGATCTGTCCGAAGCGCTCTGCGCTTGTAGCGACTCGTTCCGGGAACGATATTCCGGCCGACCCGGTCACTCTGGAGATTGGACCGAGCAGCGACACGAGAGCCGTTAAATAGTACGGTCCCATATCGAACAGCGGACCTCCCCCCGGTTTATAGAAGAATTCCGGATTCGGATGCCATCCTTCAGGGCCCCCTCCCATCATAAACGCAGTTGCGCCGACCGGCCTGCCGATCCACCCGTCCTCCACCAGCTTGATACACGTTTGAATTCCCCCGCCGAGGAACGTATCCGGCGCACAGCCGACGCGCAGACCTTTGCTGCGGGCGAGCTCAAGCACTTGCTTGCCCTCTTCGCGCGTTGCGGCCAGAGGCTTCTCCGAATAAACGTGCTTGCCCGCCTCAAGCGCCTGCAGGGCAACCGCAGCATGCGCTTGGGGCACTGTCAGATTGATCACCATCTGAATTTCCTTGTCGGCCAACAGTTCCTCTACCGTGCATCCCCGTACGCCGTATTCCGCCGCTTTGGCTAAAGCGCGTTCCTTGTCCAAATCCGCGCAGGCGACCACCTCCATCGATTCGAAACGTTTGCCGTTTTTAAAATAGATGCCGCTAATGTTGCCTGTACCGATAACGCCGACCTTTAGTTTGCTCATTCCGACCTCTTCCTTTCTTCTTGAGGAATTGATTAGGATTAACCGATCTTGTCCATCAGCTTGGACAAATTCGCATAGCTCGTCTTAACGCATTCCAGCGGGTCAGACTTGCAGCTGTCCTGCTCGACGACGTACCACTCGACGCCGGAGGCTTCTCCCCAGCGGATAATCGCTTCGAAATCGATTGTGCCTGTGCCGACTTCCGCGTAGGTTTGCTCCTCGTCGTCCGTCATATCCTTCATATGCAGGATCGGAGCTCTGTCGGCATAAGGAGCGAGGAACGCAACCGGGTCGCGTCCGCCCTTCTTCAGCCAATAGACGTCCGGTTCCGCCAGAATGAGATTGTCCGGCGCTGCTTCAATTAAGAAGGAAAGCCCGTCTTTGCCGTCAACGGTCGTGTCGAACTCGAAGGCATGGTTGTGGTAGCTGACCCGCAAGCCCTCGTCCTGCAAGCGGCTCGCAACCTCGTTAAATCGGCGTTTAACCGACCGGTATCCGGCCTCGTTGCGATTGTCAGCGCCGATTCCGGCGCAGACGATGTCCGGAGTGCCGAACAGTCTGGCCTCCGCGATCAGCCGTTCCCAATCGTTCAGAAGCTCGCTTTCGCCGACATGCAAACCGGACACCCGGAGCCCCGTTTCTTCGATGACGGCTTTCAGCGAAGCGGGCTCGTGCCCGTGATATCCGGCAAACTGAATTCCGCTGTAGCCGATCTCTGCCAATTTGCGAAGCGTGCCCGGGAAATCTGCAGCGCATTGCTCGCGCAGCGTGTACAGCTGTACCGAAATCTTGTGTTTCATTTCGTATTCCTCCCCCGTATGATGGTTCCGCAATGAGCATAACCCCGAAAGCGGAATGGGTGAATAGCCTATCCGATAACGGTTGACTTATCTTGCAAAATGTTATTAAGCTAAATCATCCGGACCAAGCTGCATCGAAGAGATGATCCAATGAAATGGAGGAAGGGAACCTTCATGGCGCATAATGCGATTGAGCTTCACTCGCTCGGCTACTCCGTTCATCGCAAGCCTTTTTTCAACCTGCAGAAGAGCGTCTCTTCCTTATTGCTTCTGCGGCTCCAAGTGAAGGGAAACTGCCGAGTGAGCCTTAACGGCCGTCCTTACGAGGTCGGGCCAGGCGACTTGATTTTTTCGAAGCCTTCGGAAACCTATCAGCTTACGGTAGACGCCTCGCCCGGCAAGGAAAGCGCGGACTACTACTTATTTTGCGAAGGGGAATGGATCGCGCGCTGGCTTGCGCAGGGCGGTTTTCCCGATTGCGTGCGCATCGAAGTGAACGACGATATTTTGTCTCTATGGAGAAGGCTGATCGACGAGAAAAGGAATCTTCGTGAGGATAATTCCGAGCTGATGGATTATCTGCTCAAGGCGCTCTGCCTCACCTTGGAGCGATCGATTCGCCGCCGCGCCGGTCATGACGCCAGCTCCGATCTGTATATGCCTTATCGCATCAAGAGATACGTCGAGCAGCACGCGACCGAGCCGCTGACGCTTGAGGAGATCGCCAAGCAGCATGGCATCAGCGTTTCCAGCGCGTCTCATCTTTTCAAGAAAACGTTTAAGCTGTCGATTATCCGCTATGCCGTGGAAGTGCGGCTGGCCGTCGCCGTCGAGCGTATTCTGCATACCGAGCTTCCGCTAGAGCATATTTCGGAGTCGTGCGGCTTCCGCAGCTATCCGTATTTCTGCCGAGCTTTCCGGTCCCGCTACCGTATACCGCCCAGTCAGTATCGGACGGACCATCGGGCGAGTCATGCGTAAATCGTCGATAACGACAGGCGCGCAGCGAAATTCTCGCAACAAATTTCTTGTGTTCCTAGATTCGATGTGCTAAAATCCTATAGTGCGTGCAATCTGAGGATTTGCAGGCTACAACCGCACTCCACCGGGTCGACAAGATCGGCGCTGCTCTGGCTTATCGAAGCTGCGGCATCCGACACCCTATGAGGCGAGTCTTAGACACAAGGAGGTGCACCAGATGTACGCGATTATTCAAACGGGCGGCAAACAGTACAAAGTCCAAGCGGGCGACGTTATCTTCGTTGAGAAGCTTTCCGCTAACGCAGGCGACAGCGTAACGTTCGACCAAGTTTTGGCGGTTTCCAAAGACGGAGGACTGACGACGGGTTCGCCGACGATTGCCGGAGCTTCCGTAACGGGCAAAGTCGAGCAGCAAGTCAAAGGCGAGAAAATTATCGTCTTCAAGTACAAGCCTAAGAAGAACTACAAGCGCAAGCAAGGCCATCGTCAACCGTACACGAAAGTGACGATCGAAAGCATCAAGGCGTAAGAGGGTTGCCGAGATGATCGCGATTACGATCGTGCGCAATGACGAGAGGGCTATCGTGCGGTTCGCCGTATCGGGGCATGCTTATTATAACGATCCTGGCAAAGACATCGTCTGCGCCGGAGTATCGGCTGTAACCATCGGAGCGGTCAATGCGATCGAGAAGCTGACGGGACTTGTCCCGGACGCCGAATCGAAATCTGGCCTGCTCAAGGCGGAAGCTCCGCTTAGCGCGGACCCCAGGCGGAATGATCAAGTCCAGCTACTGCTGGAAGGAATGGTCGCCGCTCTAGAATCCATCGTGGAATCCTACAGTAAGTACGTGACCATAAAAGAAACCTTTGAGAAAAAAGGAGGTTGACACCATGTTGAAGTTAGATCTTCAGTTATTCGCCTCGAAAAAAGGGGTCGGATCGACGAAGAACGGACGCGACAGCCACTCCAAGCGCCTCGGCGCCAAAAGAGCGGACGGTCAAGTCGTAACGGCCGGCAGCATCCTGTACCGCCAACGCGGCACTAAGATCCATCCGGGCACGAACGTCGGCATCGGCAAAGACGATACGCTGTTCGCTTTGACGGAAGGCGTAGTGAAGTTCGAGCGTCTCGGACGCGATCGCAAGAAAGTCAGCGTCTATCCTGTAGCGCTAGCTCCGGTAGCTGCTGCGGTTGAAGCTTAATAGAGCATCTAGAACCCCGGCCAATGCAAGTTGGTCGGGGTTTTTGCGTGACGCGCGCCGTATCGCGTTCACAACGACGTGGTGATGCATGTCCCGCCATGGTATACTGAACGGGTAGACTGCCGTACCGACGTTGACGGGAGAGGAATTACGAAACGGGGATGCAGGATGAGATTTGGGAAAATGTCACTAAGGGAGCCTATGGCTCTCGCATCGCTGTGTTTGCCTGTCGCGGCTGTCCTGATCTGGCCTCGTTCATGGTGGGCGCTAATCGTGTTCGTTGTGTGGACTGCAGCGGTGTTCGCCGGCCTTGCCGTATGGCAGCGGAAGGCGCATCGCGAGCATTGCGATAAGCTGCTGGCTCATGCGCAATTATCGACGATTCGCACGCTTAGTCATCATCGTCACGACTGGATGAACGAGCTGCAAATCATATATGGTTATCTTAAGCTAAATAAGCTCGATAAAGCGGTCGACGTCGTGGACAGAATAAGAGCGAAGATGGAGCAAGATAGCCGGATTTCTCAGCTTGGCTGCCCGGAGCTGTCGTCTTATTTGCTGTCGTTTCGCACGATTTGCGATACGATGCGTCTTGAAGTCGAGATTGAGGACGGTTTGACCCTCGATAAACTACCGCTTGAAGCGGAAAAGCTGAGCCAGGCGATGATCGGCGCAATCAACGTCATCCGCTTCCGTGCATCTGTAACGTATGCCGGGGAGAACGTGTTGAGAATTGAGCTGGCTCGTCGGGATGAAACGCTGGAAGCCATTATGCAATACAGCGGCGAATTGGCGGGAGCGGACAGCATTGCCGAGGAATTGGAGCTATGCTTGCAAGGCGCAGGACAATTGGCGCAGGGACTAGAGCCGGCGGAAAATTCACCGCAGGCGCGGACGATGATCATTCATTTTCCTCTGCCGGCATAATGGAGTGAAGACATCATGTTTGTGGATAAAGCGAAAATATTTGTTAAAGGCGGGAATGGCGGGGACGGCCTTGTCGCCTTCCGTAGGGAGCTGTACGTACCCGAAGGCGGACCTGCGGGCGGAGACGGGGGGAACGGCGGAAACGTCGTGTTTCGCGTGGACGAAGGCCTGCGTACGTTAATGGACTTCCGCTACCAGAAGCATTTCAAGGCGACCAGAGGCGAGAAGGGACGCAACAAGTCGCAGCACGGAGCCAATGCCGAGCATATGGTCGTTCGCGTCCCTCCGGGAACGATCGTGATGGACGACGATACCGGGGAGCTGATTGCCGACTTGACTCGGCACGGCCAGGAAGTCGTCGTCGCCAAGGGCGGCCGCGGAGGTCGCGGCAATATCCGTTTTAAAAGCTCGGTGAATACGGCCCCGGCTATTGCCGAGAACGGCGAGGAAGGGCAAGAGCGCTGGGTTACGCTTGAGCTGAAAGTGATGGCGGACGTCGGTTTGGTCGGTTTCCCCAGCGTCGGCAAATCGACGTTGCTGTCGGTCGTATCGGCGGCCCAGCCGAAGATCGGCGCTTACCATTTTACGACGATTACGCCTAATCTGGGCGTGGTGGATCTGGATGAGGAGCGCAGCTTCGTCATGGCCGATTTGCCGGGGCTGATTGAAGGCGCTCATACCGGGATCGGACTTGGACACGAGTTTCTGCGCCATGTCGAGCGTACCCGCATCATTTTGCACGTCGTCGACATGTCGGGCATGGAAGGCCGCGATCCGTTCGACGATTGGGTGAAAATTAACGACGAGCTGCGGCTGTACAACGCGAAGCTGGCGGACCGTCCGCAGATCGTCGCGGCCAACAAGATGGACATGCCGGAATCGGAGGAGAACCTCGCCGCATTTCGCGATAAAGTAGCTGAACTCAGACCGGATATCGAGATTATGCCGATCTCCTCTCTGACGAAGCAAGGGATTCGGGAGATGCTGTATCGCGTAGCCGATCTGCTCGATTCCTTGCCTGAAGTTACGGAGCTGGAAGCTGAAGAGCAGGCTGCGAAGGCGGAGGAGGGTGTCGTTTTCCGCTTCGAGGCCAACGACGATATGGCGTTTACGATCGCGCGCGACAACGAAGTGTACGTGATCGAGAGCGAAGGCATCGAGCGACTGATGCGGCGGACGCAGTTCAACTCCTATGAGGCGGTTATGCGGTTCGGGCGTATTTTGCGCGGTCTTGGCATCGACGAGGCGCTTCGCAAGCGGGGAGCCAAAAACGGCGATACGATCCGGATCGGCAAATTCGAGTTCGACTTCTTCGAAGGCGGACAGGACGACTATTTGTTTGATGAGGAATAAGTGAAGCCCTGCTGTACGAATAAGACCGATGCTGCGGCGCCGAAGCGTTTGCGTATCGGTCTTTTTGGCGTGAACAGACGTTGTAAGCTTCTGTAAGTGCGAAGAGTATATAGTACGAATTAACGGCTGAACCGGACGATTGCGCTGAACGCTGCGAGGAGATTTGATCTGGCATTCACAGCTTTGCTAGCAGCGTACAGGACCATTACAAAAAATTGTTCCAGATGATCGGAATGACGGAATCTCTTATGATATACTCGGACTGGCAAGCTGTTATGCAGCGGATTAAAGAACTCGAAGCGGCGAGCTGGTTGAGCGGTTGGCGGCCGATACGATCGTTTGCAGCTTCGACATGCCGGTGGTTATCTGCTGCAGCCGACGCAATCGGGTAGTGTGAGTTGCCTAAACGGGTATTGCCTATTGCCGCAAGCGGCTTGTTTCGCTATAATGTCCTCTATGTATACACAATCGTCTTTCCTGGGAGGACGCACAGTGGCGGAGCGTTATTTTGTCGTCCGCGAGGACTTGCTGCCGGAGGGCATCCTGAAGACGGAGCAGGCGAAGGAGCTGCTGCGCCGGGGGGAAGCGGCCACGATTCACGAAGCCGCCGAACGCGTCGGCTTAAGCCGCAGCGCCTATTATAAATACAAAGACGGAGTATATCTGCTTGAGCAAGCTTCGCGCGAATCAATCGCGACGCTGTCGATGGATTTGGAGCACCGTTCGGGCGTTTTGTCCAAGGTGCTGGGAATGCTGGCTTCCAGCGAGGGTAATGTATTAACGATTTCACAGTCGATTCCGCTTCAAGGAATGGCGAACGTCGTCGTCTCGATCGATGCGGCGAGGATGGGCGAATCGTTGAAGGAGCTGCTGGAACGAATTCGTTCATTAGACGGGGTCAAACGAGCGATCGTCGTCGGACGAAGTTAAGATTAACGATTACGGGAGACAGTCGGAAGCGGAGGAGCAGGGATGAAGCCGATAAAAATAGGTTTGCTTGGATTGGGTACGGTCGGGACGGGCGTCGTCAAAATCGTTGAAGGTCATCAGGACGATCTGTCCAATCAGGTCGGTTCGCCGATCTCGATCGCGCAAATTCTCGTTAAGGATCGTCGCAAGACGCGCAGCATTCCAATCGAGGCCGCGAAGCTGACGGAGGATCCGTGGGATATCGTGCGCAACCCGGACATCGACATTATCGTCGAAGTAATGGGCGGAATCGCCCAGACGAAGGAATACATTCTTGAAGCGCTGGAGCGCGGCAAGCATATCGTAACGGCCAATAAGGATCTGATGGCGCTGCACGGACAGGAAATTTTGGCGAAGGCGCGGGATAAAGGCTGCGACGTGCTTTACGAAGCGAGCGTAGCGGGCGGAATTCCGATTATTCGCACCTTGGTCGAGGGTTTTTCGTCCGACCGGATTACGAAAATAATGGGCATCGTCAACGGAACGACCAACTACATTTTGACGAAGATGAGCCAGGAGGGCGCCGCCTATGCCGACGTGCTGAAGGAAGCGCAGGAGCTGGGCTACGCGGAAACCGATCCGACATCGGACGTCGAAGGGCTGGACGCTGCGCGTAAAATGACGATCTTGTCGTCGCTTGGCTTCCGTTCGAATGTCGATCTCGACAATGTCAGCGTTAGAGGCATCAGCGGCGTGACGCAAGAGGATATTCGCTACGGGAAACGGCTCGGCTACGAGGTTAAGCTGCTCGGCATCGCGGAGCGCCAGGACGATCTGTTCAGCGTCAGCGTGGAGCCGACGATGATTAAGACGACCCATCCGATCGCGGCGGTCAACGGCGTGTTTAATGCGGTCTACGTGCACGGCGAAGCGGTCGGCGAGACGATGTTCTACGGAGCGGGCGCTGGCGAATTGCCGACCGCGACGTCTGTTGTCGCGGATTTGGTCGCCGTGATCAAAAACATGAAGCTCGGCGTTAACGGCCGTCAGGCGCAGCTTTCCTACAACGTGATGAAGCTGAAAAGCGACGATCAGATCGCCTCGAAGTTTTTCCTGCTGCTGCACGTCGAAGACCGTGCAGGGGTGTTGGCGCAGATCGCCCAAGTGTTCTCGGATTGCGACGTCAGCATCGAATCGGTTATGCAGCCGTCGACGCCTCACCAATCGAGCACGGAAATTATTATCATCACTCATCAGGCCAGCAAAAAAGCGATGAACGAGGTGCTGAACGCGTTCGAAAGTCTGTCCGCCGTTCGGCGCGTCAAAAGCGTCTATCGCGTGGAAGGCTGAATGCAAGATTCGACGTCGAATAGACTTCTCGAATGGCTTCGTGATCAAAATCGGACTTTTTGAACAACCTCGGTGATAAAAGTTTAAAAAGTTCGGTTTTCAGCACCAAGAAGGTTGTATGAAGCTAGGACCTGAGGAACGGAGTGTAGGAGAGCCTACATGAGTACCGGAAGGTCCGGCTGAATGCAAGATTCGAAGTCGAATAGACTTCTCGAATGGCTTCGTGATCAAGATCGGACTTTTTGAACAACCTCGTTAACTAAGAGTTTAAAAAGTTCGGTTTTCAGCACCAAGAAGGTTGTATGAAGTTAGGACCTGAGGAACGGAGTGTAGGAGAGCCTACATGAGTACCGGAAGGTCCGGCTGAATGCAAGATTCGAAGTCGAATAGACTTCTCGAATAGCTACGTGATCAAAATCGGACTTTTTGAACAACCTCTTAAAAGGAGCTTTAATATGCAAGCAGCATCTGCAACCGAGCCGGGACGAGTCGTCGTCCAAGTACCTGCGAGCACGGCCAATCTGGGACCGGGCTTTGATTCTCTCGGAATGGCTTTGTCCTTATTTGAATGGGTCAGCATGGCGCCGGCGGAGGAAACCCGGATTACGCTTGTCGGCGAAAATCTTGACGGAGTGGCCACCGACAAGACGAATTTGATTTACGAAGTGGCGCAAGCCGTATTCCGCAAGGCGGGGGTTGCGATGCCTGAGCTGGATATCGGCATTCGCAGCGATATTCCGCTTGCTCGGGGACTTGGCAGCAGTGCGACGGCGATTGTCGGAGCGCTTGTGGCCGCCAATGCGCTGATCGGCAACGCGCTGTCGGACGACGACTTGTTTCAGATGGCGTCTGAGCTGGAAAAGCACCCCGACAATGTCGGCGCATCGCTGTTCGGCGGAATTATTGCGGCGTCGTGGGACGGCGAACGGGCCGACTATGTGCGCATCGAGCCTCCTGCAGGCATGGAGGTGCTTGCGGCGATTCCCGAATTCGAGCTGGCGACGAAAAAAGCGCGAAACGTGCTGCCGGAGCAGGTGTCGATGAAGGACGCGGTGTTTAACGTGACGCACAGCTCTCTGCTGACGGCAGCGCTCGCTTCGGGAAGATTGGATCTGCTGGGGCGCGCAATGCGGGATCGTCTGCATCAGCCGTATCGAGCGGCGCTTATTCCCGGGATGGAGACGATTTTGCGCGAGGCGACGGAGCACGGCGCGCTTGGTGCGGTGCTGTCGGGCGCAGGGCCGACGCTGCTCCTGATCGCGGAAACCGAGCAAATCGCGGACGGAAGCTTGGTCTCGTTCGTGAAGCGGGTCATGTCGGCGGAAGGCATTCAGATGGACGCGCGCTGGTTGAAGCCGTGTCTTCACGGTCCGCAAGTGCGCTATATTGCGAAGGATGACCCTCGCTACGCGGAAGAGCCGCTCCTGATACTGCAGAACGTTCAAGCGGAGGTGGGCGTATGAGTCGGAAAAAGGTCGCTTTGCTTCCGCAAGGAACCGTATCGGATGAAGCGGTCCGTTATTTGTTTCGAGGCGAAGACGTGGAGTTCGTTTATTGCAAAATGATCGCCGACGTGTTCCAGTCGACCGCGAACGGTCATACCGACTGGAGCGTTATTCCGATCGAGAATACGATCGACGGCTCGGTGAACTTGCATACCGATTGGCTTGTACATGAAGTGGACTTGCCGATTCGGGCGGAATGGGTGTATCCATCGATCCAGAATCTGATCGGGTTCGGCTCCGAGCTCAGCGGCGAGGACGGCCGGTGGAGTCCGGATAAAATCGTCAAAGTGATGAGCCATCCGGTCGCAATGGCGCAATGCCTGCAATTCGTTCGTTCCAAACTGCCGCATGCCGAGCTGGAGACGCTCAGCAGCACGGCGGAAGCGGTCCGTACAGTGAAAAACAATCCCGGAAAAGGCTGGGCGGCATTCGGTACGGAGCTTGCCGCGGCGGATATGGGACTGGACGTGCTGGAACGCGGCGTAACCGATCACGACAACAATTTTACCCGTTTTCTGCTAGTCGGCCATACGCTCTACGAGACGCAGATTTCCTCTACGCAGAAGACAAGCGTGCTGATTACGCTGCCTGAGGATTATCCGGGCTTGCTGCATCAGGTGCTGTCGGCGTTCGCGTGGCGCCGGATCAACTTGTCCAAGATCGAATCGCGTCCGACTAAGAAGAAGCTGGGCACGTATTATTTTTACATCGATATTGTGTATTCTCTCGACTCGGTGCTGCTCCCCGGAGCGTTGGCCGAAATCGAAGCGCTTGGCTGCCAGGTGCGTCTGCTAGGCTCCTATCCGAGTCTGCCTTACGAGCCCGCGAAAGCCGGGAACGGCGCTTCATCTCGATAAAAAAACGATCCGGCACGCCGACAGGCTGCCGGATTTTTGTCGCAATAGATGTCAAATGCCTAGAACCTGCATAGGATGTAAGGATTGCGCGAGGGCATTCGCCCGGTCGTGAACGATTTCATCACTATCAGGAGGGAACGGCGTGAAAATCCATATCGTTAAACAAGGGGATTCGCTGTATTCGATCGCCCAGAAATACGGCGTGTCGCTGGAAGACGTGTTGAAAGCCAATCCGGACATCAGCAACCCCGACGCGATCGACGTGGGAATGAAGGTTAAAATTCCAACCCGTCCGAAATCGACGTTCGGCGTCATTCACCAGCATATCGTACAGCAGGGAGATACGCTGTGGAAGCTGTCCAAGGCCTGGGGTATTCAACTGACCGACTTGATCAAAGCGAATCCGCAGCTTAAAAACCCGAACGCGTTGCTGACCGGGGAAGTGGTCAATATTCCGCAAGCTTCGTCGGGCGACGGGGAGAAGACCGCAACGATGCACGGAAAAGCGCCAACTGGCGCGGTGTCGGGAGCGGGCAAAGCCAATACCGGCGTGAAGGCGCAGGAGACGGCCCCGCCACCGGTGGTCATTACGCCCATTGAAACTGTGCCCGCTCAGCCTGCTCCGGTCCAGCCGGCGCCTGCGCCTGCGCCCGTAGAAGTCGCGCCGCTGCCGGAGACGAAGCCGATATACGGGATTGAAGTTCATGAGAAAATCGAATACATCCACTATCCGGTGAACATCGGAGGCGAACAGGGCGGGCATTCGATGCCGCATCAAGGGTACGGCATGGAGGGCCAAGGCTACGGTATGCCGCAGCAGGGATACGGCATTGAGGGCCAAGGCTACGGTATGCCGCATCAAGGGTACGGCATGGAAGGCCAAGGCTACGGTATGCCGCAGCAGGGATATGGCATGGAAGGCCAAGGCTACGGTATGCCGCAGCAGGGATACGGTATGGAGGGTCAGGGCTACGGTATGCCTCATTATGGGCATAGCATGCCGTATCCGGGCGTCGGAGCGCATCAAGGCTACGCCGATCAGGGCTATGGTCATGGCCACGCTCAGCCTATCGTCGGCGGAGTGGAAGGACACGGCGGCTACGGTATGCCGACAGCAGGGGAAGCCGATTGCGGGTGCGGAGCTCCGTCCGGCATTTCTCCGCTTACCGGCGGGATTCCCGCCGATTTGGGCGGATTGTACGGGCAGCAGGACATTTCCTACAGCGCGCCGGATGTCCCTCAAAGCTCTATGCCGAGCGGAAGCATGACAGGTTGCGCGCCGTGCGGAGCCAAGTCTGCGCTTCCCGGCAACCTGTATGCCGCCGAGGCTCAAGCGAAAGCTGCGGGCTACAGCGACGGCAGGTATCCGTACGGTCCGACTCCTTTCGTCGCAGGAGCTCAGTCGCCTAGCTCGGTGAGCCCGGCGTCGGGCGGCTACGGAGCGATGCCCGGCATGGTGAGCCCGGCGGGGTCGGGCGGCTACGGGGCGATGCCAGGCATGGTGAGCCCGGCGGCGTCGGGCGGCTACGGAGCGATGCCCGGCATGGTGAGCCCGGCGGCGTCGGGCGGCTACGGGGCGATGCCTGGCATGGTGAGTCCGGCGGCGACGGGTGGCTACGGAACGATGCCCGGCATGGTGAGCCCGGCGTCGGGCGGTTTTCCCGGAATGCAGCCCGGCTACGGCTACGGGGCTCAAATGGGAGACATCCCGGTAGGCCTTTCGCCGATGGCCGAAGGATTGCCGGGAATGGTGGCCGGAGCGAACGTTGCTCCCGGGTATTACGACCCGAACTGTGTCGGAGGGTTTCCCCCAATTCCGCCGATGCCGGGATTTCCTCCAATCCCGCCTATGCCCCCGCTGAGAGATCATATTGACGACGATCATAGATCTATCGCCGACGAGGAGGAAGTATCGGTCAAAGCCGCTCCCTCGGCCAAGAAGCGTCAAGCTAAGCCAAAACCCAAATCGGCGGCGGCTCGGGTCAGCAAACCGAAGCGCAAAGAAAGCATGCCCTGGATAAAATGGTAATATGAGCGCATAGCGCCGGAATCCCCAGGCAACACTAGAGAAAAACGAAGAAAAAGAAGGGGATTCCGGTGTCGCGCTTCCGTATTTTCAAGGAACTGAAGAAGTCGCTGAAGAGAAAACGCCGCCACGTCTGGTCGCTCGGGATGATTGCGTTCACTTTCGTGATGGCGTCCCTGGCGGGAACGTGGCTAGCAGGTCGAGTTGTTACCGATATGAGCATGGAAGTCGTTCAACAGGAAGTTGTTCAACCCGTGGACGCAACCCTTGTCGGGGCGGATATCCAGTGGATCGCACCCGAGCTTTCAAACCGCGATCAAGCGCTGTTGGCGCTCCAGAAGCGCAGAGGCGAAGTTCAGCTTATTCTGCACCGTTCTTATTTGTGCGGGGAGGAAGTTAGGCAGCTCGGCACGCATTCGGCATCGCAGGCGGCAGAGCTGCTCAGGTCTCATCGGGAGTGGGACGTCCTTTTTAATGCGGAAGGGAAGCTGACCGTCAAGGAAGAGGTGGACGATTTTTCGCCGCAATGCCGCAAAACGGCGTATATCGGTATGGACAGCGACGGAAACCTCAGTTTGTTCGACGGACCTCCGTGGAAGGACAAGGTGATCCGTACGTTTTTTCAACTGGACGTGGACATGCTTGAATCCCGTTTAGGCGATGATCGCGTTCGGGAATTGGCCGAAGGCATTCGGGTATCGGACAAGGAAGAGTATAACAGCGTCTTGTCTACCTTTAACGAATATGCGGGAAGCTTGCATTCCCAGGCCAAGCCCCAGCCGTAACCTTCGAATTTTAGCCAACTAACGACAGCAGCATATTGTAGTATCGACGTCCCGCCGCACTTCGGGGCGTCTTTTTGCTGTTTACAGCCAACCGAGCCGTCGTTTTCGGAATGTAATGGAAGAAGGTGTTCTCCTTCTGTTCTCATAGAGAGGAACTTTTGCTATAATGAAGAGTATTATTTTTATCGGAGTCTCGCGATTCTCTGACCGATAGGGATAGAAGGCGTTACTTGCGAGAATAGAGCTGCTAGAATCGGGGGATCGTTTCATGAGGGTATTGGGAATCGACCCTGGGATAGCCATTATGGGATTCGGGTTTATCGATAAGTCGGGACATAAGCTGACCCCCGTGCAATACGGCTGCATCGAGACGGCGGCCGGTACGCCGCAGGAGATGAGGCTTAAGCAAATCTACGAGGCCGTGTGCGATCTGCTGGATCAGTATAAGCCGGATACGGTAGCGGTCGAGAAGCTGTTCTTCAACAAAAACGTAACGAATGCGTTCAGCGTCGGACAGGCGCGCGGTGTGTTTATGCTAGCTGCAGCCCAGCGAGGGCTGCCGATCTCGGAGTATACGCCGATGCAAGTGAAGCAGGCGGTTGTCGGGTACGGCGGCGCGGAAAAGAGGCAAGTTCAGGAAATGGTCAAAATGCTGCTCAAATTATCAGCGATACCCAAGCCGGACGATGTCGCCGACGCGCTCGCGGTTGCGATCTGCCACGCCCACTCTATCGTCCTGAATGAGAGAATGAATGGAGCGATGCGCCGGTGATCGACTATTTGCGAGGCAAAGTGGCTTATGCGGAATCAGAATATGTCGTACTCGATGTACATGACGTAGGCTACCAAGTGTTTACGCCGAATCCGTACGGCTTATTGAGAACCGACGAGCCGGTTCAACTGTTTACATACCATCACGTTCGCGAGGACGCGATGCAGCTGTTCGGCTTTACGACAAGAGATGAGCAAGCGCTGTTCCGGCGGCTGCTGGAGGTGTCCGGCATAGGCCCGAAGGTGGCGCTGGGGGTGCTGGCGGGAGGCCGGCCGGAGAACGTCGTGGCGGCGATCCAACAGGAGAATCTCGCTTTTCTGACGAAGCTCCCCGGAATCGGCAAGAAGACGGCGCAGCGAATGATCCTTGATCTGAAGGACAAGCTTGGCACGATCGACAGCCGTTGGGCCGTCGCGTCGATGATCGATTTGCAGCAGCCGCAGAACCAGCCCGAGGAAGGCGGTTCGTCATGGGCGGCCGCGCGCGAGGCGCTTGCGGGTCTTGGTTACAGGGAAGCGGAGATGGATAAAGCCTGGCTGTCCATGAAGGATCGGATTACTGGCGAAGAGTCGCCGGATACGCTGATCAAGCTTGCGCTGCAGCAATTGTTCCAGGGATGATCGGCAAGCGGGAGAGGAGACCGGAGCAATGGAAGAAGAGGAGCGTATCGTCACCGCGCATTTGATGATGGAAGACCAAGCGGTGGAATACAGTCTGCGTCCTCGCTATTTGGCGGAATATATCGGCCAATCGCAGGTGAAGGACAATCTGAAGATTTACATAGAGGCGGCCAAAATGCGGCGGGAGCCGCTTGATCATGTGCTGCTGTACGGCCCCCCTGGGCTTGGCAAGACGACGCTGTCCAACATTATCGCCAACGAGCTGGGCGTGCACATTCGCACGACGAGCGGACCGGCAATCGAACGGCCGGGCGATCTGGCGGCAATCCTGACGAATTTGCAGGAGAACGACGTACTGTTTATCGACGAGATTCATCGTCTGCACCGGACAGTCGAGGAAGTGCTGTATCCGGCGATGGAGGATTTCGCGCTGGATTTCATTATCGGCAAAGGACCGAGCGCGCGTTCTGTGCGGCTTGACCTGCCGAAGTTTACGCTGATTGGAGCGACGACAAGGGCGGGGCTGCTGTCCGCGCCGCTTCGGGATCGCTTCGGCGTCGTCAGCAGACTGGAGTTCTATGGCGAGGATGAGCTGTCATTCATCGTGACGAGGACGGCGGAAATTTTCGGCGTAGGCATTATCGGCGAAGCCTCCAGAGAGATCGCCAGACGCTCAAGAGGTACGCCGAGGATCGCCAACCGGCTGCTGAAGCGCGTTCGCGATCATGCTCAAGTCAGGGGAGACGGCATAATTACGGAGGAAGTCGCACATGACGCGCTGGAGCGTATCCAGGTTGATCCGATGGGCCTGGACAGCATCGATCATAAAATGCTCCGCGCAATGATCGTCAGCTTCGGAGGACGTCCGGTCGGCTTGGATACGTTGGCGGCGTCCATCGGCGAGGAAAGCCAGACGATCGAGGATGTGTACGAGCCGTACTTGATGCAGATCGGATTTCTGCAGCGGACGCCGCGCGGAAGAATCGCCACCCCGGCAGCTTACGGACATTTAGGACTTCCGCTGCCTGACGCAGGCCGTTGAAGACGCCCCGTCGACCACAATAGGACTGGAGGTACTTTTATATGATCCCAAGCGCTACCGGGAAAACAAGATCTGCTCGCCTGCTCCTGTTCGCTTTTCTCTCCGCGGTTCTGGCTCTGAGCTCTTCGCCGATCGTTGTGCGGGCGGCCAGCGCCATTCCGGATACGATTCGCGTCGCCCTGTTTCTAAATCTCGGCGCGGGCAAGTATCAGGCTATTACGCAGACGGCGATGCTATCGTCCGAAGGCGGTATGAATCTAGTCTGGCGCGACGCGCAGACAAGCACGCCATTCGGCAGCGTCCCGGCGGGCCAGACGGCGGTTTTCACGATGGACGTCTACCGCGCGCTGGTGCTTGAGACGGCAGATTACAAAGCCGCCTCCGCATCATTGAAGAAAATTCAAGCCTCGTCCAACGCCGGGGCGATCATCCAACTGGCCAAATCCGGCAATACCGTCTATCAGGTGACGGAGGGCGCCTATTCCAGCGTGGCCGGAGCAAGCGCGGCATTGGCCAAATGGACAAGCGCCGGCGCCGGTGCGGGTCCGGCGCTGTCAAAGGCGAGAGTGCTTGGCCCTTGGGCTGTAGAGACAGGTTCCTATGCGAGCCTGGCGGAGGCGCAAGCCGCCGCTGATCGGCTCGGCAGTTCGGGCTTGGAGGCGTTCGCGGCGTTGAAGCCCCTAGGCGGCGCCGTGCAGTACGTTGTGCGGATCGGCCAGGAGCAAGACGCCTCCAAGCTGGGCGCGCTGCGGCAGACCGCGGCGGCCGCCGGAGCGGCCAATGTGCGCGTGCCCGAAGCCGGGGAGTCCTATGCGACGCTGCGCCAGACGGCCATGCAGGCCGATTCGGCGGGAACGATGTACGCGCTGCCTGCCGGCGCTTCGTCCGCCATTCGAGCGGAGCCAGCCGGAGCGGAAGGCATTTTGCTAAGCGAGCGAAGCAAGAGAACCTATCGAGGCAGCATGGAAATCGGCACCTTGAATCAGTCGCTGTCGGTCGTTAACGAAGTCGGCTTCGAGCAATATTTGTATTCCGTCGTCGGAGTCGAAGTAGGAGCGAGCTGGCCGCTTGAGGCGCAGAAGGCGCAGGCGGTCGCGGCTCGCACCTACGCATTGTTTGCCGGAATGGGTTTCCAGATCGCCAACGTCGTGGACACGACGGTTAGCCAAGCTTATTACGGAATCGGCTCGGAAAATCCGAATTCGACGGCCGGAGTGGACGCGACGGCCGGAGAAGTGCTGACGTACGGTGGGAAGCTGATCAATGCGGTATTTTCCGCCAATGCCGGAGGCATTACCGCAGACAATAATCTTGAAATCTGGGGCGGAGAAAATGCTTATTACGCTCCGGCCGTAAAGAGTCCGGACGAAGGCCCGCAGCAGGGCAAGCTCGATTGGCATCATGTCGCGCTATCGAGCGGCGCAAACGGATATGTCCGTTCCGATCTGGTCGAGGACAGCGGACGCAAGCATGACAGCGGAGCGAAGCTATTGAAGGTAATCGGAGACGGTGCCGCGGTTCGTCCCAAGCCGAGGATCGTCGACAAGGAGGAGCCGCTTGCGCGGCTTAACGCCGGCGAGCTCGTCGTGGAGCTGAAGCGGGTTCCCGAATACAACGATTTCAGCTGGATCGAAGCTCCGATGACGGCAGACCAACTGCTTGAGGCGTTGAATAAGAGGGCAAAAACTCCGATCGCAGGTCCGCTGCGCACGCTGGAGGTGTCCAAGCGCGGTCCGTCGGGACGAGTGACGGAAGTGAAGGCGAACGGCACCGCCGTGAACGTCGGCGTCGGCGACAACCTGCGCAGCGCCCTCGGAGGCGTCAAAAGCACGCTTTTCTCCATTGAGGAGACCGGGCGCTTCACGATTATCGGCGGGGACGGCAAAACCCGCGAGGTCGCCGGACAGGGAGGAACGCTGCAGGTCGTCGGAGCTGACGGCAAGGCGCGGGCCTTAACCGGTCCGAATGTGTACGTGATGGACGGAGACGGGGGCCTTCGCGCCGGCACGACCGCTCTAGGTTTTGTCATTTCGGGCAACGGCTACGGCCACGGCGTAGGCATGTCTCAATGGGGGGCGCGCGGACTGGCCGAACAAGGGTATGACTACCAATATATCCTGCAATACTACTATCAAAACGCGACAATCGAAAAGGATGCCTGGGGATGAACGTTAGCGATTACGATTTTGAACTGCCGGAGTCTCTGATCGCGCAGACTCCGTTATTGGAAAGAACCTCGTCGCGCCTGCTCGTGCTGCATCGGCAGACCGGGCGCGTCGAGCATCGCGTTTTTACCGAGCTGGAGGATCATTTGCAGCCGGGAGACACCTTGGTTCTTAACGATACAAGAGTGCTCCCGGCCCGCTTGTTTGGAAGCAAAGCCGATACCGGCGCCAAGGCGGAGCTGCTGCTGCTTAAGCGGCTCGATGGCGACCGCTGGGAGACGCTTGTCCGGCCGGGCAAGAAGCTGCACCGCGGCGCGCGAATCGTCTTCGGCCCCGCCGAGCAACCGCTTCTATCCGCGACAGTGGAAGAGGAAGGGGAGCTAGGGGCGCGAGTCGTCCGCTTCGAGTACGAGGGAATTTTTAACGAACTGCTGGACAGGTTAGGCCACATGCCGCTTCCTCCCTATATTAAGGAGACGCTTAGCGATCGCGAGCGTTATCAGACGGTATATTCCCGCAATGAAGGCTCGGCCGCGGCTCCTACGGCAGGGCTGCATTTTACGAAGGAGTTCCTGGAACGACTGCAGGCAAAAGGAGTAAAGCTGTGCCCCATCACGCTGCATGTGGGACTGGGCACGTTCCGTCCCGTATCGGCGGAAACGATCGAGGAGCACGAGATGCACGCCGAATGGTATTCGGTGAGCGAAGAGAGCGCCAAGCTGTTGAACGAAGCCAAGGCGAGCGGGGGCAGAATCGTCGCCGTCGGCACGACTTCCGCCAGAACCTTGGAAACGATCGGACAGCGGTTCAAGGAGGGCGGCCAAGTCGAAGCATGCAGCGGATGGACGAGCATTTTTATTTTTCCCGGATACGAATTTACGATGGTCGACGCGCTGCTGACGAATTTCCACCTGCCTCGTTCAACGCTCGTCATGCTGGTCAGCGCCTTGGCCGGACGGGAAAATATTCTCGCGGCATATCGCGAAGCGGTCGAGCGGGAGTACCGGTTCTTCAGCTTCGGAGACGCCATGTTCATTAGCTAAAGCGGTAGTTCGTCCAGCCTTCCAGGATGCATGGGCGAACGACCAGCCTCGGTGCTGAAAACCGAACTTTGTGAACACGGTTTAAATAGCACCAATCTCATCTTTCCTCTGAAAGGATTACCCACACGATGGCAGTTAAATATGAATTGATCAAAACATGCGCCCAGACCGGAGCGCGGCTCGGCAGGCTGCATACGCCGCATGGCGTCATCGACACGCCGACGTTTATGCCGGTAGGCACGCAAGCGTCGGTCAAGGGCATGAGCCCCGAAGAGCTGAAGTCGCTCGGCGCGCAAATCATTCTCAGCAACACCTACCACCTGTTCCTTCGTCCCGGCCACGAGCTGGTGAAGGAGGCGGGCGGCCTGCACCGCTTCATGAACTGGGATCGCCCGATTTTGACCGATAGCGGCGGTTTTCAGGTGTTCTCTCTCAGCGAGATGCGCAAAATTACCGAGGAAGGCGTAGAGTTCCGCTCCCACATCAATGGCGACAAGCTGAGCTTGACGCCGGAGAGCGCGACGCAAGTTCAGAATGCGCTTGGATCCGATATTTTGATGGCTTTCGACGAGTGCCCGCCCTATCCGGCGGAGTACGAGTACGTCAAGCAATCGACAGAACGGACGAGCCGATGGGCTGAAAGATGCTTGAAGGCGCACCAGCGGCCTCACGATCAGGCGCTGTTCGGTATCGTGCAGGGCGGCATGCACAAAGATTTGCGCAAAATGAGCGCCATGGATTTGACTTCCCTTGATTTTCCGGGGTATGCTATTGGTGGACTAAGCGTGGGCGAATCCAAGCCGCTTATGTACGAAATGTTGGAAGAGACCGTTCCTCATCTGCCGAGCCATAAGCCGAGGTATTTGATGGGAGTCGGCTCTCCGGATGCGCTTCTCGAAGGAAGCATTCGCGGGGTGGATATGTTCGATTGCGTTCTGCCGACGCGCATCGCGCGCAACGGAACGCTAATGACGAGCCAAGGCCGCATGGTCGTCCGCAACGCCAAGTACACGAACGATTTTAGTCCGCTCGATCCGGAATGCTCCTGCTACGCATGTCGCAACTATTCCCGCGCCTATATTCGCCACTTGATTAAAGCGGACGAGATGTTCGGACTCCGCCTGACGACCATACATAATCTTCACTTTTTGGTGCAGTTGATGGCTCAGGTGCGCGAGGCGATTCGGGAAGATCGACTGGGAACGTTCCGCGACGAATTTTTTGAGAAATACGGCATGGCGCACAACGAAAGCGGTTTTTAAGAGAGGAGGGAAAACAAAATGTGGTTGGCAGACCAAGCAGCTGGCGGAGGAAACATTTGGATGACGCTGGCGCCGTTTATTCTGATGTTCGCCATCTTTTATTTCCTGTTGATCCGTCCGCAGCAGAAGAAGCAGAAGCAACGCGGATCGATGCTGAACGCTCTGAAGAAAGGCGATAAGGTGGTAACGGTCGGAGGCATGCACGGGACGATCGCCGAAATTACGGACGATACGGTTGTGCTGAAGGTGAACGACGTTACGAAGCTGACGTTCGACCGTTCTTCTATCAACAACGTGTCGGCAAAGTCCGAGACTCCGTCTTTGGAGAAGTCCTAATCGCCGTCGTAACAATGAAAAAGCCTTCCCTTTCCGGACGCTATTCCGGAAAGGGAAGGCTTTTTTTGACGCTGGGCATTCAGGATTCAACGGGAGAAGGCGGCTCGAGTTTGTTGCGGGATCGAGAGAGAATGCCTGAATGGGGATGGCTTTCCATCCGAGCCGCTATTTTTAAGCCGACGTACACGCTAACGCTGGCAAGAACCAGCCCTGCGACCATATCCGTAAACCAGTGAATGCCAAGATAGAAAATCGCGAATATGACGACGATCGCGTTAATCCAAGCGAATATCGACCATCTTCGGATGCCGGACCTGCTGGCAATGAGAGCCATTGTGACCGATAGGGAGGTATGCAGGCTCGGAAAGCAGTTGTTGATGCCGGACAACGCGCGATAATGCTGTTCGAAGGTCGGGAACACGTTAAGCATGAGAAAACGGATCTGAGAATCGGCGTACCAGGCTTCGTTGACGGGGACGTACAGGTAAAAAGGCACGGCCAGCAAGTAATTCCCCAAAATCGCGAAGCTTAGGGCGTAGTAGAGCTTCATGTTCCCCGCATAGGTGTAAATCCCGAACGAAGCCATCATCGTCGCTTGGAACAGCACAAGATAAAATATCGCAGTGAAGCCGATTAGCGTATCGGACGGCAGGCTCGCCTGCAGCTTGGCTTGCCAGGCTCCTTCCCATCCGGTAAGCGCCGCAGTCAGGTCGTAGGAGACGTTGAGCCAGTTTTCCAAATGCAGCTCGTATTTGTTCAGGAACAGGATCGCGATGACGGCGATGAAAACCAGTAAATATTGGCGCGACTGGAATAGCGCTCGGAAGAATGCCATTCCGACGGCGAGCGGCTGCCGGCCCGCGCCGAACCAGATTAGAACCGCGACTGCTAGGGCGGTGGAGTATGTCACGGTAGACATACTGTGAAATAAAGTCATATTGGTCCTCCGAACCCGATGTTGACAAGCACCCGCATATTATATCATATGAGTGGCGCTTTCACCTATTAACGGGTTTTTGCCGCGGAGCCGGCGTTTACGCCTAGCATCCCTCCGACGGCTCCGGAGAGACAAGTAACGAGCAGCAAAATCGGAACGGCAGTCGACCATCCGGCGTCTGTCGCCAGAAAGCTGATAGCCAACAGCAGCGCGGAATAGAGCAGGCCGTTGGCCATTCCGAAGTACCAGCCTCTGCGCCCCGATTTTTTGGCCGAGACGAAGCCGCCCGCCAGAGTCGCAAAGCCGTGTACGCCGAATACCCAAGGCAGCATGCCCGATTCCTTCAGAGAAGAGCCGGCGAGCAGAATGGACAGGATGATAGCGCCGACGGCAAGCCAAATTCCGGACCAATAAAGACCGGAAGCGACGGGAGAAGCATTGCGCAGTCCGAATATGCGGGATAACGAACTCAATGCTGATCACTCCTAACGAAATAAGTTTTGTATCAGCTTATGGCGGCGAAAGGGTTCGTAGTACAGGCCTGCCGTGTTTTCGAACGATTCGGGCGGGGATTTACCATATTTTCCGCAGGGCGGAACGGAATGAGGCTCTTGACAGGCGGTGACACTATAGGTCCGAGCTACCTTACCCGGAATGGCTGAGCGGTAACAAGCGCCGCTCCGGGGCGAATGACGGAGGGAAACATGGAACTGACGGCGATATTGCTTCGGACGATCTTCATGTATTTCTTCATCTTCCTGATTTTGAGGATGATGGGCAAGCGCGAAATCGGCAAGCTGTCGGTGTTTGACCTGGTCATTTCGATCATGATTGCGGAAATTGCCGTTATCGTGATCGAATCGACCGAGAAGACGCTGATAACGGCTGTGGCGCCGATTATTCTTCTGGTGCTGATCCAGATCGGGTTTGCCTTCCTTACGTTGAAAAACCGGACGATGCGGCTGCTGTTCGACGGCAAGCCAAGCGTGCTTGTTCAAGACGGCCATTTGAACCGCAAGGAGATGTTCCGTCAACGATACAATTTGGACGATCTGATGCTCCAGCTGCGGGAGAACCAAGTATCCAGCCTGCACGAAGTCAAACTGGCCGTATTGGAATCGACGGGCAAGCTGTCGGTGATTTTGAAGGAACGAGACGAAGGCGGCAATGAGGGGACAACGGCCAACCGTTCTCCCGGAAATTCCGACGCTTCGCACAGCAAGGCCGACTCCTGGCCGAGGGTGCGATACGAGGTGCTGCCGCTGCCGCTAATTATGGACGGACAGGTTCAGGACGACAATTTGGAGAAGCTGGGGAAAACCAGGTTTTGGTTAAAAAGCGAGCTACAGCGGCACGACGTGGACAACTTTAAGCAGGTATTTTTTTGCAGCATCGACCATAAAGGCAAGTTGTATATAGACAAGAAGTAGTTAAACCAAATCTTCAATGAGCAGGCCCAAATGCAATAGGGACGAGCTCATCGAGGATTTCGAGGAGTCAGAAAACGTCCGATCAGCGGTACTCTTGCGACATCTTCGCGATTGATCAGCCTTAGCGGTACGAGCAGCAGAATATAGACGACAATCCCGGTCGCGCCTGCGAGAACAAGATTCGCCGAGCTTGGGCCGAACCAGTCGAACTCCCATATTCGCAAAGCCGCCGCACTCATGACGATCATCGCAGCGGTGACTTTGAGGAAGTCGAGCGGGTGCATTCGAAATCCGGTAAGCCGCGCGACGCTGATCCAATGAAGCAGCGTGACGAGCATCATATTGACGCCGATGGCGATGACGACGCCGACGATACCGAGCTGCGGATCGGTCGCCAGTCGCATGATAAGCACGAGCTTTATGGCCGCTCCGGCAAAGGTGTTGAACAGAGCGGTTCCCGGGCGATTAAGCGCCTGCAGCGCCGCTTGAAGCGGGGCTTGCATATATAAGAAAACCGCTAATGGCGCCATCCATCTGAGCATGTGGGCCATCGAGTCGTCCCCGTACAGCAGCTTGCACACCGGAGCGGCCAGCAGCGCGAGTAGAACGGCGAACGGCGCCCCCGTTATGACCGCCAGCTTCATCGATTGCTGGAGACGCGCGTGGATGACGGCCCAATCGCCCCGGGAAGCCGCTTCGGACAAGGAAGGCACCAGCGATACGGCCAAGGAATAGGTCAGCGCCCCCGGCAGCAGCAGCAGCGGAATGACCATTCCCTGCAGCGCGCCGTATTGAGCGGTTGCGCCGGCAGCGGCGACGCCGGCGATTGTCAGGCTTCTTACGGTCATGATCGATTCCAGCAAGTAGGAGAGGGAACCGATCATTTTGCTGCCGGTTACCGGCACGGCCGTATTCAGCAGCTCTCGCAAGTATCTTCTCGGCGCCGGGGCTGCGGAGCTGGTCACCGAAGGCGGCCGTTCTTTCCGGCGATCGCGGACGAACTGCCGCCATAACACGAGCACTCCGGCGCATTCGCCGACAACCATACCGAGCACGCCTCCCGCAGCGGCGGCCTCCAGACCGAAGGGCAGCAGCAGCCAAGCGAGCAGCAGCGTAAAGACAATGCGAAACACCGTCTCCGCCGTCTGAGACATCGCGGTGGGTACCATGTTCTGTTTTCCTTGAAAATATCCGCGCCAGACGGACGAAACCGCCACGAGCGGAAGCACCGGAATCATGGCGAGGAAAGCGCTGTGCACCCTGGAATCCGTCATGATCCGGGTGGCGATGAAATCCGACAACAGAAAGCAGACGACGACCGCAACGAGGCTGATTCCAAGCGAAATCGCGACCGCCAGCTTAAGAATGCGGCCAGCGCCTGCCGAATCGTCCTTCGAGTCGGCTTCCGCGACAAGCTTGGCCACTGCGAGCGGGATGCCGCCGGATATTAATGTTAGAAGTACGATCGTGAAGGGAAATACGAGCTGGATCAGCCCGACGCCCTCCGCGCCGATCATTCTCGGCAGCGCGATGCGGGGAACGAAGCCGAGCACCCGGTTGAGCAGTCCGGCCGCTAGCAGAATCATAGCGCCCTGGATGAACGATTGTTTGCGCAAGCTCAAAGAAATCCCTCTTCCCTAGCATGGGTTAGTTTCATATGTATGCGATGGTTGTCCATCTTCATGCATTGGGAAGGAAAACTAGGGTCCCGCGGAGAAGGATTTATAAGCGAGTGTACAACATTTGCACCGGACAGGAGGGAATCGCGGGTGGAGGAGCAGGATAATGGCGAGCCGGCCATCAAACTGGACAAGCTTGAGGCCAAGTCCGATTTGAATGAGGACCAGTTGAATGGAGACGGGCTTAACGAAGAAGAGCTGGACGAATCGAGCGGGACAGAAGAGCCGAGCGAAGATGAGCTGGACGAATCGAGCGGGGTAGAAGAGCCGAGCGAAGGTGAGCTGGATGAATCGAGTGTGGCAGAAGAGCCGGGCGAAGAAGAGCTGGACGAATCGAGCGGGGCCGATGAACCGAGCGAAGATGGGCTGGACGAATCGAGCGGGGCCGAAGAACTGGGCGAAGATGAGCTGGACGAATTGAGCGGGGCTGATGAACCGAGCGAAGAAGAGCTGGACGAATTCAGTGGAATAAGTGTGCTGAGCGAGGACGAGTTGAACGATACGATCGCGCAGCTATGCCTAAGCAAAGCGGAGGAATTCCACTTGATCGGATACGAGCAGGTAACCGGGGCGGATGTGTGGGAATGCGTCAGCGACAAGTATCATAAGAAAGGCGTCCCCCCGCTGTACGAGATTGTGAACGATATTTTATCGTTGAAGATCACTCAATTTATGAACTTCGTTACGCTTAATATGTATAGAGGAGAGTACCGCAAATAACGGCGGACAGCGCGGACGATCCCCGACATCTTTCAATGTCGGCGAGGGTCGTCCCTTTCTTTTTGACTTCTTTTTGATCGCGTAGGTATAATAGGAACATTGAGAATCGAAAGGGGACCGCACCAGAGATGAAACGTATTGTAGCTTTCGTGCTCGTCGTTCTCGTCAGCTTCGGAGTTATGGGTGTATTTACGCCGGGGCTGCTGAACGGGACGAAGCTTGGGCTCGACCTGAAAGGCGGGGTCGAAATTTTGTACGAGGCCCATCCGCTGACGGAGGGCGGCACCGTTACGAAGGAATCATTAACACGGACCGCGCTCAGCTTGGAGCAGCGGGCTAACCGGAGCGGCGTAGCCGAGCCGGAGGTTACGACAGAGGGCAAAAACCGCATTCGCTTGAAAATCGCCGTCTCGACAGGCGAAACCGCCAAGGAACGCGACGATGCGATCCAGAAAATCCGCGACCTGATGAAGCGTCCTGCGGAGCTTCAATTCCGCAGCTCCGTAGGATGCGAAGGCGGCGAGTACTGTAATGTGGAGCTGTACGGATCGGACTTCAAGGAAGGCGCTGCGAAGGTTGAAATAGGCGACCTCAACAGCTATATGGTTCGGATCGAAGTGAAGGACAAGCAGAAGCTGGCCGACGCTTCCAGCAAGCTCGTTGGCAAGCAACTGGCGATTTTCCTTGATGACGCGCTTCAATCGGCTCCTGTCGTGCAGCAGGCGCTGACCGACGGAACCGCCGTCATTACCGGTCAGGATTCGCGCCAGGAAGCACAGGATTTGGCCGACATCATCAACCTGGGAGCTCTGCCGCTTAAGCTGACGGAGAAATATACCCAGAGCGTCGGAGCGACGCTCGGACAGAAAGCTCTGGAGGACACGCTGTTCGCTGGCATGCTGGCTTCAGTGATCATTCTGGTGTTTATGATCGCCGTCTACCGGCTTCCGGGCTTCGTTGGAAGTATCTGTCTCATCGTGTTCGTATGGGTGCTGCTCGGCGTTCTCTACTTGATGAACGCTACGTTGACGCTGCCGGGCATCGCAGCGTTCGTGCTCGGGGTCGGCATCGCCGTCGATGCCAACATCATTACGGCTGAGCGGATTATGGAAGAACTGCGAAGCGGCAAGTCGATCGCGTCCTCTCTGCGCGCCGGCGCCAAAAACAGCTTCCGTACCATTATCGATGCGCACTTGACGTCCGCGATCGCCGGCTTCGTGCTTCTGTTCATGGGCCACGGCATCGTTAAGAGCTTCGCGGTCGTTTTCCTGTGGAGTATCGCCGTCAACATTTTGACGAACGTATTCCTGCCTCGCTATTTGCTCAACCTGCTCGTGAAGAGCTCTTACTTCACTAAGCCGAAGTATTACAATGTGAAGGAGAGTGAGATAAGTGCGCTCTAATCGCAAATTCGATTTTGTCAAATCCAGCCGCATTTTCCTTACGATCTCCGCCGCTGTGCTGTTGATCGGCTTGATCGCGCTCGGCGTATTCGGAGTGAATTACGGCATCGATTTCAGCTCCGGAACGTCCGTGGACATCACGACGACCAAGAAGCTGGAGGACACTCAGGTCAAAGCGTATCTAGACGAGCAGAACCTGGGGGACTATACGCTCGTATCCGGGGAGAACCGGGAGTCCATTCGCTTCAAGACGGCGCTGAACGAGCAGCAGGAGAAAGATTTTAAAGCCAATTTCTTGGCTAAACTGGATCCGGACGCCTCGTTCGAAATCAATATCGTCGACGTCGACATCGCCAAGGAGCAGGAGCGCAACGCCCTGATCGGAATGGCCGTGGCGAGCTTGGGCATCATGCTCTACATCGTTATTCGCTTTGAATGGCGCTTCTCGATCGGAGCGATCGTATCGACCGTCTATGACGCCTTGTTCGTCATCTGCGTGTTTTCGATATTCCGGCTCGAGGTCAATTTGCCGTTCATCTTAGCAGTACTGACGATTATCGGCTATTCGATCAACGATACAGTCGTTATTTTCGACCGTATCCGCGAAAATCTGCGGTTCGCCAAAATCAAGAGCCATGCCGATTTGGACAAGCTGGTAAACGACAGTATTTGGCAAACGCTGGCGCGTTCGATCAACACGGTTATTACCGTATTGGTCGCGGCGGTCTGTCTGTTCATTTTCGGCGGCGCATCAATTAAATTGTTCTCGCTGGCGATTATCATCGGTCTGGCAAGCGGAGCTTACTCTTCTATCTTTATTGCCAGCCAAGTATGGTTGTACTTCAAGAAGAAGGAACCTTTGAAAAAGGTAGCCGTTAAACCGCAAAGCTCGCTATAGAAAGCTTGAAAGGGGGGGCTCAGGTGACTACGGTTCGACGTTCCCTTGCTGCTGAACGCGGCTCTCTCGTGTCCGTATGCGGGCTGCTCGGCCTCTCAATTGTGAAAGGCTCTGTCGGCTGGCTGACGGGAAGCAAAGCGCTGCTGGCCGACGCCTGCCACTCGGCGGCCGATTGCGCCGGCACGTTCGCCGCGTATCTCGGCCTGCGCAGAGCCAGGCTTGCTCCGAACGCGACAAGCTCTTCCCGCCATCCGGAATCGGTAGCGGCGATAGTTTTGTCGGCCATCCTGCTTGTCGCCGGTCTGGAAATGGGCATTTCTTCGATTCGGACGGTTGCCAACGGCGCGGAAGAAGCTCCGGGAGTCGGCGCAGTCGTCGTCATTGCCGCAGGCATCGGTACGCGCGAGGCGCTGATTCGTTATAAACGAAGGTGCGACAGCCGCTGCGGCATACGCGGCGATCGCGCCGGAGATAACCGCTCCGATATTTTCGCATCGTTGACTGCGTTAGTCGGTACTTCCGGAGCGGTCGTCGGTTCCTGGTACGACATGCCTTTCCTGTACGTGCTGGACCCTGCGGCAGGTCTGGTCATCTCGGTGTTTGTCGTCCGCATGGGCTATCGGCTGACTGCAGACGTCGTCCGGGCGTCGAACAGGACTTCAATCGACGACGCCGACGCGCAGACGCTATTGGAAGCTGTACAGAGAATTGACGGCGTCGTGGCTGTAGACGAAGTAAAGCCGCAGGAGCGCGGACATTATATCGTGCTTGATATTTCCATAAGGGTAAACCCTCGCATCAGCGTCTTCGAAGGCCAGGACGTAGCGAATCGGGTGCGCCGAATGTTGACTAAGCGGTTCCTGCACGTGATGGACGTCAACGTCAAAGTGCAGCCATACGACCCGGGATACCCATATAAGTCGAATCATCAAGAGGAACAGCTATCTTCGATGCTGCAATAACACGCGATGGGACTGTCCTATACAGAGTCGTCTAAGATTATCGATGAACAATAAGGGGCTGCCTCATAAGTAGGGTCGTACAAGATGATCACGACAACATTCTCTATCGATCATCCTTTCGTACGACTTTTTTACTTATGAGACAGCCCCTTTCATTTGGCATTCGGTGTAGGAATCGGGAAGGAAGACGCAATTATGATCAAATCGAAGTACAGATGGGATATGCCGCAGCGCGCGGCGGAGCGGGAGCAGGAGCTGACGGCCAATCTCGGCCTCGGGCCAATGGTCGCCGGCGTGCTTGCACGACGGGAATGGGACACGATCGAAGAGGCGCGGTCTTTCCTGGAGCCGTCTGTTGAGGAACTGCTTGATCCTTTGCGAATGAAGGGAATGGCGGAGGCGGTGGACAGAATCGGCCGAGCGGTGCGCGACGGGGAACGCATTCGCGTCTACGGCGATTACGACGCCGACGGCGTAACGTCCACCGCGCTTATGATTCGGCTGTTGACGGAGCTGGGGGCAAGCTTCGATACATATATTCCGCATAGAAGCCGCGAAGGCTACGGACTGAATAACGCCGCGCTTGATTTGGCCGCTGCAGCGGGCGTCAGGCTGATTATTACGGTGGATAACGGCATCAGTGCGGTTGAACAAATTGCGTATGCAGTAAGCTTGGGCATCGATGTCGTCGTTACCGACCATCACGAGCCGCCGGAGAAATTGCCTGCGGAAGCGGTCGCGCTTGTGAACCCGAAGCAGAAGGATTGCCCTTATCCGTTCAAAGGGTTATGCGGTGCAGGGGTTGTGTTCAAGCTGGCGCATGCCATGCTCGGTCGCCCGGCGCTGGAATACGCGGATTTGGCCGCAATCGGCACAATTGCCGATCTGATGCCGCTTATGGGCGAGAATCGGATCATCGCTCGGCTGGGACTGAAGCAGCTAAGGCAGGCCCCCATTCCGGGCATTCAGGCGCTGGCTCGGGTCGCAGGCATCGACATCGCGGAAATTTCCAGCGGCCGAATCGGCTTCTCGCTGGCTCCCAGGCTGAACGCCGGAGGCCGACTGGAGCATGCCGACAGCGCGGTTAAGCTGCTCGCTGCCGCCAGCGAAGCGGAAGCGGAACCGTATGCGATGGAGCTGGATCGGTTGAACGCGGAGCGTCAGCAACTGGTTGAACACACAACCGCAGAGGCGGACGAGCTGTGGCTCAAGCTGCGCGAAGCGGACGGGGAGAAGCCAAGACGCGCCATTGTGCTTGCCAAGGAAGGCTGGAACGCCGGCATTGCCGGTCTTGTCGCTTCGAAGCTGGTGGAACGCTATTACTTGCCGGCCGTTATTCTTGCTATCGACGGAGAGACAGGGCTGTGCAAGGGCTCGGCGCGTTCCATCGACGGCTTCGATCTGTATGCGGCGCTGACGGATTGCGCGGATTTGCTGGAGCATTACGGCGGGCATCAGGCTGCGGCGGGAATGACCTTGCGCGCAGATCAGGTGACAGAGCTGGGAGACCGGCTCGATCTGCTTGCCGCAGAGCGACTGACGGAGGAGGATTGGCAGCCGAAGCGACGCGTCGATCTTCGGGTGTCGCTAGAGGACGTCACGCTGAGCGCCGTTGATCAGTTGGCGGCTCTAGAGCCCTTCGGCAACGGCAATCCGACGCCGCGCGTCGTACTGGAGGATGTCGTAATCAAGGAAGCCCGGACGATGGGCAAAGAAGACAAGCACTTGAGATTAACGATCGAGCAAGCCGGCCGATCCCTGGAGGTTGTCGCCTTCGGCATGGGGCCGCAGCGGGAAAGAATGGCGCCGGGAATGCGTGTGGATCTGCTGGGCGAGCTAAGCGTAAATGAATGGAACGGAAATCGAAAGACGCAGATGATGTTTCAGGATTACCGCTCCGGACAGCTCATCGTAAACGACCGGCGCGCGGAAAGAGGCGTATGGACGGCGTTGGAACGTCTGATTGCGACGGAATCCGAAGGGCTTGCCGTCGCATGCGCCTCCAAGGCGGCGTATCATGAAGCCGCCAGCCGTTACGGGATGACGGGTGTAACGATAGGTTTGTATGAGATGGCCGCCGATGTCGGAATAGATGTCTCTTCCGAGAGCGCTGCGGCTGCGTCAGGTGACAAGGCCGGCTTGCCGTCCGGCGTGCGCCATCTGGTGCTTGTCGGGCTACCGACTGAAGAGCGCGAGGTCGGCAGCCTCCGAAGCTGGCTGCGGCCGGAGCGCGAGTTGGAACGAGTCACGGTTCTGTCGGACGGCGAAGGCGGGAGTCGATCTTCGGTCGGTGCTGCCGGCAAGTTTCCTGAGCGTCGACACTTCGCGGAAGTATATACGATGTGCCGACAGCGGGGGAGCTGGCTGGACAGTCCGGACGGCTTTGTGCGGGAGACGGCGGAGGCCGTTCGTCTGCCTCTGGCTACTGTCCGCATGATGCACGAGGTGTTCGTCGAGCTTGGCTTTATCGCCGCAAACGGCGTATCGCGCAAGGCGGTGGCGAATCCGCCGCGCAAGGAGCTGAGCGAATCGGCGCGCTACCGTAGAGCGCAGGAGCAGGCTGCGGTGCGCCAGGTGGCGGAGATGACGACGGAGGAGCTGCGAAGCTGGATGGCGGCTTGCCATTCCGGGGCCTAGCAAACTCGGCGAGACTGTGCTCGTATCCATGTAGCCAAATCCCGTTCAAAAAGTGTATAATGCTACTCGTAAACTTGAACGATTCTGTTTTATGCCGATAAAAGGAGCCTGATATCCGTGAACTTCAAAGATTACATTCGGGTTATTCCCGATTTTCCGCAGCCGGGCATCCGGTTTAAGGATATTACGACGCTGCTGAAGGACGGGCAAGCTTATCGCGCCGCCATCGACGGGCTTAAGGAGCTTGTCAAGGAGAAGCAAATCGACCTGATCGCGGGTCCGGAAGCGCGCGGTTTCGTGATCGGCGCTCCGCTCGCGCTTGCGCTTGGCGTCGGCTTCATACCGATTCGCAAGAGCGGCAAGCTTCCCGGCGAGACGGTGGAGGCGGCTTACGATCTGGAGTACGGCAAAGACCGTCTGGCCATTCACAGCGACTCCATCCAGCCGGGTCAGAAAATTCTGATCGCCGACGATCTGCTCGCAACCGGAGGTACGATTTCTACAACGATCGGGCTGATTAACCAGCTTGGCGGAGAGATTGTGGGGGCGGCGTTCCTCATTGAATTGAGCTATTTGAACGGACGCGACAAGCTGAACGGAATCGATGTCGCGTCCCTTGTCACCTACTAATTGCCGCGTTTTGGCGCGGCGGAGAGACACTCCACGGCGGCTTTGCCGAGCGGGGTGTCTTTTTGCTTTAGCGAATCTAGGACTAAAGCCTCGCAGCCAAGGTTGACGATTCCCGTCGCGAAGAGGCATAATGGTAGCAACACTTCTGGGGAAATTACCGGCGTAAGGCGTCGGCGGAAAGGAAAGTCGGCATGGGCATGGAGCTGCTTCTCGAGAAAGCATCTACTTATATGAAAGAGCAAGACTTGCAGAAAATCCGGGATGCTTACGTGTATGCCGAAGAAGCTCATCGCGGTCAAGTTCGCAAATCGGGCGAGCCTTATATTTTGCATCCGGTAGCCGTTGCCGAAATTTGCATGGGTATGCAGATGGACGTCATAACGGTGATGGCGGCGTTGCTTCATGACGTCGTCGAAGATACTAAGGTCACCTTGGAAGACTTGCGCGAACGGTTCGGGGAGACGCTGGCCGGCCTTGTCGACGGCTTGACCAAGCTGGAGCGGATTCAGTTCCGGTCCAAAGAGGAGCAGCAGAACGAGAATTATCGCAAAATGTTCGTGGCGATGGCCAACGATATTCGGGTTATTCTAATTAAGCTGGCAGACCGGCTTCACAATATGCGCACGCTGAAGTTTCAATCCGAAGAGAGTCAGCGCCGCATCGCGCAGGAGACGCTCGACATTTTCTGCCCGATCGCGCATCGGCTCGGGATCAGCGCCATCAAGTGGGAGATGGAGGATATCGCGCTTCGGTTCCTCAACCCCCAGCAATATTACCGTATCGCGCATCTGATGAAGATGAAACGGACGGAGCGCGAGAAACATATTACCGAGCTCATCGACAAAATTCGCGAGAAGCTGGAAGAGATGGGCATTCAGGGCGACATTTCGGGGCGTCCCAAACATATCTACAGCATCTACAAAAAAATGACGTCCCGCAACAAGCAGTTCAACGAAATTTACGATCTGCTGGCGATTCGCATTTTGGTCGAGAACGTGAAGGATTGCTACGCCACGCTGGGAATCATTCATACGCTATGGAAGCCAATGCCCGGCCGGTTTAAGGATTATATCGCCATGCCGAAGGCGAATATGTACCAGTCGCTGCATACGACGATTGTCGGTTCGACGGGCGAACCGACCGAGGTGCAGATTCGCACATGGGAGATGCATCGGACGAGCGAAATCGGGATTGCGGCGCACTGGGCGTATAAGGACGGCAATCCGGCGGGAGCCGTTCAGGACAGCTTCGGGGAGAAAATGAACTTCTTCCGCGAGATTATCGAGCTGCAGCAGGATACGCGGGATGCTGCCGAGTTCATGGAATCGCTGAAAATGGACTTTTTTACCGACCTCGTATTCGTGTTTACGCCGAAGGGCGAGGTGTTCGAGCTTCCTGCCGGATCGGTGCCGCTGGATTTCGCTTACCGCGTGCATACGGAGGTCGGCAACCGGACGATCGGCGCCAAGGTCAACGGTCGAATCGTACCGCTTGATCATAAGCTGAAGACTGGCGATATCGTGGAAATTTTAACCTCCAAGCATTCCTACGGGCCGAGCCAAGACTGGCTCAAAATCGCGCAATCTTCCCATACGAGAACGAAAATCCGCCAGTGGTTCAAGAAGGAGAAGCGCGAGGAAAGCGTCGAAAAAGGGCGTGAGCTGCTTGAACGCGAGCTGAAAAGACTTGGCCTGGAGCCGCACGAATGGACGTCGGACGAGAAGCTGCTGGACGCAGCCAAGAAGTTTACGTTTAACGACGTGGAGGATATGCTGTCCGCGATCGGCTTTGGCGGCATTACGGCGGCGCAAATTTGCACGAAACTGACCGAGAAGCTCCGCAAGGAAGCGGAGGAAGCGCAGCAGATCCAGCTCACCTCGGAAGTGAAGGAGATGAGGACGCCTGGCTCTTCGGCGGCGGAGAAGAAACGCGCGTCCAACGGCGTCAGCGTTAAGGGCGTAGATAACTTGCTGGTTCGCTTCGCGCGCTGCTGCAACCCGGTGCCGGGAGACGACATCATCGGTTATATTACGAGGGGACGCGGTGTGTCCGTACACCGTTCCGACTGCGCCAACATTCCGACGGGCGAAGAAGGCGATGAAGCGGCGCGAGTCATTGAAGTAGAGTGGGAAGGCTCGGTCGAAGCCAATTACAGCGTCGATATCGAAATTCTCGGCCACGACCGCCGCGGGCTGCTGAACGAGGTGCTGCAGGCCGTCTCGGAAAGCAAGACGAATATCGCCGCCGTCTCCGGACGGTCGGACAAAAACAAAAACGCGATTATGCACATGACGATTCTTATCCGCAACAAGGAGCATTTGCAGTCGGTTGTGGATAAGATCAAGCGGGTGAAAGATATTTTTTCCGTGCAGCGGACGATGCAATAGAGGCGTGGAGACGGAGGATTCTGAAGGATGAAAGTCGTATTGCAGCGGGTATCCGAAGCCAAGGTAACCGTTGAGAATGAAGTCGTAGGCGCAATCGGCAAAGGGTTGATGTTGCTCGTCGGTGTCGGACAGGAGGATACGGAGCAGGATCTGATCTGGATGGCGGACAAGCTGGCCGGGCTGAGAATTTTCGAGGACGACGGCGGGAAAATGAACCTGTCGATCGAAGACGTCGGGGGCGACGTGCTTTCGGTATCGCAATTTACGTTGTACGGCGACTGTCGCAAGGGCAGACGGCCGAACTTTATGGGGGCGGCGAGGCCTGAGCTGGCCGAGACGCTGTACGACAAGTTTAACGGGCTTCTGCGGGCGCGGGGCTTGCGTGTCGAAACGGGTCGATTCGGGGCGATGATGGATGTCTCGCTGGTTAACGATGGCCCGGTAACGCTCATTCTGGAAAGCCGCTGACGGTTTGGGAGGGCTGCGATTGGGCCATAATACATGTCAAAACCATCTGTTAAGGCGGGGAACGACATGAGGCAATCGCGCAAGGAACAGACGACGCAGTGGCTGATGAAGGAAGGGCTAATGCCGGAGCGCAGGGAAGCGATGGCTTTGGCAGCGCAGAGCGAGGAATTCGGAGGCGAGCTGGGCGCCGGACCGGCAGCGGGTGCGTCAAACGGGCGGCGGCAACCTCCCGGCGGCAGGGGATAACCCAATGTTGCCAGGTTAAAGCTTGTCGTTCCATGCTCGGCGCTCGTCAAGCGGGGCAGTGGAGGCCAAAAAAGTGCCTTGACGAGACCCGGGCCGGGGAGCGGAGGCCAAAAAAGTGCCTTGACGAGGACCGAACCGGGGAGTGTAGGCCAAAAAAGTGCCTTGATGAGACCCGGGCCGGGGAGTGTAGGCCAAAAAAGTGCCTTGAAGAGACCCGGACCGGGAAGTGTAGGCCAAAAAAGTGCCTTGGCGACATCCGAACCGGGAAGTAGAGGCCTCAAAAAGTGCCTTAGTGTCCAACCAACTCCCGCAGTCGCTCATAGTTCGCCTAACCACAACAATGGGGACCTGGACTAACAGGTTAGAGAGATTAAACGCTTGAAGCCAGCTGCAAGGCAACGCTTACTTTTTTGTAATCAAACTGTAATCTGTTGTACACGCGAGCTTAAAGTTAATCGACTAATCTATAGACGACCCCCTTTTTTCAATATAAAACAACTTGAACCTGCCGGTCTTTGGCAGGTTATTTTCTTTCTCCGGCACTTTGTCGGGAGCCCGGTGCGCACGCCCATCTTCTACGGAACGGACGAGCGCGCGCGAACGGATCAGCCTTTGACGCTCCCCATAACGATCCCTTTCATAAAATATTTCTGAAGCATCGGATACGTCAGCATGATCGGCAGCGCCGCCAAGAAGATTTGCGAAGCCTTGAGCGTGCGGTTGTTAATCTGCGACAGCAATTCGGCTTCCTTCACGTTCATGATCTTCAGATCGAAGCTAATGACCAGCGTCTGCAAATAGCTTTGGAGCGGGTAATGCTCCGTTTTGTTCATCAGAATCAGGCCGTCGAACCAAGAGTTCCAGTGTCCTACCAGCGAGAACAACGTGATGGTGGCGATGGCCGGAGCGGACAGCGGAAGGAATATTTGCCACATGATCCGCCAGTGGCCGCAGCCGTCGATCAGCGCGGCTTCCTCGATCTCCTTCGGAATGCCGCGGAAGAAGTTAAGCAGCAGAATGACGCTGAATACCGGAACCGCGCCCGGCAGAACAAGCGCCCAGAACGTATCGATCAGTCCAAGCTCTTTGATCGTAATATACCAAGGGATCAGCCCCCCGTTAAACAGCATCGTGAAGATAAACGCCCAGGAGTAAATTTTGCGCCAGCGGAACTGCCGGTCGTCCTTCGACAGCGCATAGGCGACAAGCATTGTCAGAACGACGTTCACCGGCGTCCCGATCAAAATTCGCTTGAACGACACCCAGTAGGCGTCGGCGAATTCCGGCTTGCTCAGCGCGTAATCGTAGGATTTCAGATTAAAGTCTACCGGCCAGAATTTCACCAGATTGGCGGTCGCCGCCGTGCTGGAGCTGAACGAAATGGCCAGCACGTTAATAAGCGGCAGTAAGCACAGAACAGCCAAACCAACGAGAAAAGCATAATCGAGAGCTAAAAACAGTTTTCTTCCGAAAGACAGCCGAGTCATTACATTCCCCCCTTAGAAAACCCGGTAATTGGCGAATTTGGACGCCAGTATGAACGAGGAGACGATCAGCACGGTGGAGATGACCGACTTGAACAGGCCGACTGCGGTCGCGAGCCCGTATTGCGCGTTGACCAGTCCCATCCGGTATACCCATGTATCGATAATGTCGCCGGTGTCCATGACGCTCGGATTAAGCAAAATAAACACTTGGTCGAATCCGGCGTTCAGAACGTTGCCAAGGCTGAGCGTAACCATCAGCACAACGATCGGCGCTATGCCGGGGAGCGTAACGTGCCAGGTCTGCCGCCAGCGGTTCGCTCCGTCGATGACCGCAGCCTCGTAGTGGGTCGGGTCGATGGAGGTGAGAGCCGCCAGATAGACGATCGCTCCAAAGCCGAACTCCTTCCAGACATCGGATAGGACCAGTGTAAAGGGAAACCAGGACGAGCTGCCGAGGAAGAAGGGAACATCGATGCCGATCAGCCCGAGCGCCCAGCTCACGACTCCCGTCGAAGGCGATAAAATATCGATCAGTATGCCGCCCAGAATAATCCACGATAGAAAATGAGGCAGGTAGACAAGCGTCTGAATCGCTCTCTTGACGAACGCCCTGCCCAATTCGTTCAGCAGCAGCGCAAAGCCGATTGAGGCGATGAGTCCGGCGATAATTTTGGCTACCGCGATGACGACGGTATTGCGAATGATTTGGGCGAAGTCCGGCTGCTCGAACAGAAACCGGAAGTTATCCCAGCCGATCCACTTGGAAGCGAAAATCCCTTTGGACGGAATAAATTTCTCGAACGCAATGACGATGCCCGCCATCGGTGCATAGCTGAAGATCAGCACGGCGAGCAAGCCCGGCCACACCATAAGGTGAAAAGGAAGCTCCCTGCGCATTCCTCGCTTGATGTCCATCTCTTCTCTTCCTTCCCCGCGAACGAGAAAGGGGAGAGCCGCGACGCTGCCGGCCGTCCCCCTTGTCGTAAACTTTAAGTTAATGAGCGGCCTTCCACTCGTTGATCTCGCTCGTAATTTGCTCTCCGCCGAGTTTGTGCCATTTCTCTACGAAGCTGTCGAATTCATCGATGGAGCTTTCGCCCACGACGATCTTGGTGAATGTCTCCAATTCAAGCTTGTCGAGCGTTGCCTGCTTCATCTGCTGCGTCGGCACGGGAGCGCCGTAAAATTCGCCGATTTTCATCCTGTTGCCTTCGACGTATTTTTTGAGCACTTCCGTCTCTGAGCCGCCGGGTCCGAAGATGAGCGCATTGCCGAAGCTCTTAATGTCGCCATTGTCCAAATAGGCGACGACGTTGTCGTAATAGCCTTTCTGCTCCTCGTTCAGCTTGGAAGGGTCTTTGGCCATATAGGCTTCGGTGACCGCTAAGCCGGCTTCCAGGTTTTTGCTTGGCGGCTCCATGCTGATGGTCGGGTACAAATAAAACGGCGTCTGATCTTTGTCTGTGTTGTAGATTTCGGCCTGAGCTTCGTCGCTCCAGGCGTTCTTAAGCTGCAGATTCGCCAATTTGATCGCAGCCTCCGGATGCTCGTAGCCTTTGCGGACGACGTAGTATCCGGTCACCGGAATGTTGGTGGACGGGGAGGCGGCTTGATCGTCGGCGGACAGCACGGGATAAGGCTTCCAGCTCATGCCGCCTGCCGCGTTCATGTTCATCGCTTCCTGAAGCGGCCAGAGCGGGTGCCAGAAGTTGGCGTAGAGCAGGCCGATTTTGTTGTTCATAATGTCCTCGGCAATCTTGTTGCCGTCCTTGACGCCGAACTCCTTGTCGATCAAGCCGCGCTTGTACATGTCCTGCAGAGCGGCGAGCGCCTGCTTCATTTCCGGCTGAACGCTGCCGTAGACCAGTTGGCCGGAAGCGTCCTTCACCCATGTTTTCGGATAGGCGTGGAAGGCGTTGGCGATGCCTTCGATGGTCGCCAGTCCGCCGAACAAATCCTTGTTCAGGCCGATGCCGTAAGCGCCAGGATGCGCCTTGGCGAAAGTCTCCGCAATGTTCAGCACGTCCGTAAACGTCGTCGGCTCGGGCAGGTTCGCCTCCTTCAGCCAATCCGAACGCAGCCAGATGACCGACGTTCCCTGCTCGATGCTGCCGAAACCGGTAATGCCCATCATCTTGCCGTCGATGGTCGCCGCCTTTTTCATCAGTCCGTTTGCGTCCTGCTCCATGATTTTTCTCAGGAAAGGCGAAGCGTACCGGTCGTAGGCGGCGGTCAGATCCTCGATCTGTTCGCTCTCAAGCAGCTGCTGGAACTGGGCGGGCGAAACAAACATCAGATCAGGCAGATCACCGGAGGCGATCGTGACGTTCATTTTGTTCTGGTACTGGGCTTCGTCGATCGTCCATACGTTTTTCACTTTAATGCCAAGCTCGTTCTCGTAAGCTCTCGACCAAGCGTTGTTGTCCAGCGATTCGCCCTCGAGAAACTTAAAGCGGGCGCTTGTGCTTCTGACCGTCGTAATCTCGATCGGCGGCTCGTATTTCTCGAACGGATCGGCTGCCTGCACCGTTTCGGCAGACGAAGACGGCGAAGCGGAATTGGAAGCGGAAGGGCTAGCGCTCGTTGCGGAGCCGCCGCCATTGCCGCCATTATTGCCGCTGCAAGCGGATACAAAAACAAGCGATAAGGAGAAGACGAGACTTGCGAGCGTCTTCTTTCTTTTTCCGGCAGTCATGTTGGTCATTCTCTATCCCCCGTAGTCGTTAACAAGTAGGTGTGCACAACCTCTGTATTAAGCATAAGACACCGATTCGGCAGCCCACAATATTCAAAAACGTACCTTAGATCGGTGCAGACTAATCCATTTTTGACTTTTTGGCGCGCGCCGCATCCCGGTATTCGTAAGGGGTCGATTTGGCGTATTTGCGGAAAAATCTCGTAAAGTTCGTGGCGGACGTAAAGCCGACGGTTTCCGAGATGTCCTGGATTTTCATGTCGGTGTCCTCCAGCAGGAAGATCGCTTTTTTCATGCGCAGTTCGTGAACGTAATCGACGATCGTAATTCCCGTCGTTTTTTTGAACAGCCGCGACAAGTAAGCGGGGTTAAAATAAACGATGTCGGCCAGGCGGGTCAGCGAGACGTCGCCTGCGAGATTGTCTGCGATATAGTCTTTGATCCGGTTGATGACCTGCGATGCGGAGCGGTCCCGCTCGTGCTGCCTAAGCTCCAGCAGCTCGGGAATGAGACGTGCCGCATATTCGATAGCGAACGGGAGCGAGTCCGGCCCTTCCGCGCGCAGCAGCCTGGACAAGTCGACCTCCTCCTCGCGGCGTCCAGCGATGCCTGTACGATTCATGTAAGAGAGCAAGGAGAGGGTAATGCGATAATAGATTTCCATGCTCATGCCGACATCGTCGGACGGCAGGCGGGCTACGACGTCCTTGGCCTGCGAGAGCAGAGTGAGCGCCTCCTCGACGCGTCCTTCGTCCAGACAGGCGTCCATTCGGCCAAGCTTGTTCAGAATCAAGCGAACTTCTTCGTTGTCTGCGCCGCTTCGGCTATCATCCTCGGACGTCTGATCCACGGTCACAATCATTTCCGCGTCAATCGACGTCCGGTAATCGAGCGCGTACTGCAGACGCGCGAATGCTCTTCCGGCTTCGTCCCAGCTTACGGATCTGTCGGCGATGGCGAAGGAGACCGGTACTTGCACCGACAGCTCTATCGCCTGCTGAATCACGTCCAGCATGCCTGCGCTGAACAAGGAAATTTTCTCAAACGCCTTTTCCGCGTCTTCCGCATCAAGCGACGAAATCTGAGGCTGAAGGAAGCAGACGAGCCGGTTAAGATCGTCGATCGCGCTTTTGACGGTCATAGCGGGAGACAGATGCCGCTCGACGATCAACTGGATCGAGTAGCCCAGTCTCGATCTTCCGGTATAATCGAGCTCGCCGTCCCGGTTCGTGCGGATTTTGCCCGCAAGCAGCAGGACGGGGAGCTGGGGGTTGAGCGGCAGCTTCAACTGTACGAACTGCGTCTCCCGATTCGCGGCGGAATCGCCTCCGGCCAGCCGCAGCAGGTACTCCTTCTGCAGCACCTGGCTTGCCGCTTCCATTTGCTCGTTCACTTCGACGACAAGCTCGCTCCACTGCCTGGAAGCGCGGACGTCTTCGACGACGCTTTCGATGACGGAGATCAGTTTCGGATAGCCTTCCGTTTTCAACAAATAATGTACGCCTTGATTTTGAATCGCTTCGTACACGTAGTCGAAATCGTTGAACCCCGTCAGGAAGACGACCCGGCAATCCGCCCAGGTCGAGCGAATATGCCGCAGAAGCTCCAATCCGTTCATGCCGGGCATGCGAATATCGGAGAGCACGACGTCGAAACGGGCATCGTGCAGGAGTTTTAAGGCGTCCATACCGGAATAGGCTTTGTGAAGATCCAGTTCAAGATGGCCGAGCTGCTGCAGCGTCTCGAACAAGCCGTCGGCAATAATCTGCTCGTCGTCCACAATCAATAGTCGAATCATGTTACTCCCTCTCCTTTGTCGGTTCCAACGGAATCAAAATTACGGCTTTTAAGCCGCCCTCGGTGCTGCGAGACAGCCGCAGAGCCCCGTGCCGCCCGAACTTGAGCTGCAATCTGCGGTGAATGTTATGCAAGCCGACTTCTTCCCCTGCTTCCGCTTCCCCTGCGAGAATAGCCTGTACGTACTGCAACTGCTGATCGGATAGCGATCCGCCGTTGTCCCCCACGACAATGGCAAGATGATCCTCCTCCGCGGCGAAGGAGATGGAGATCCAGCCCTTCTCGGGCATCTGTTCAAGACCGTGGATAAAAGCGTTTTCGATAACGGGCTGGACAATAAGCCGAGGAACGGAAAGACCCGCATAAGCCGGCGGGAGCTCGTCGAAGACGACTTTAATCCGGCTGCCGAAGCGCAGGCTCTGTATGTCCGCATAGGTTCGCGCATGGCGAATTTCCTCTCCCAGCGAAATGTCGTCCTGATTGTTTTTCGTCATGAACCGGAAATACTCGCCGAGCTGAATCGTGAAATATTCCAGGTTATCGTAATCGCCCGTCCGGGTCATCGTGTTCAAAATAAACAGGCTGTTATACAGAAAATGCGGGTTGATCTGCGATTGGAGCTGCTTCAGCTCGGCATTCTGGACGAGAAGCCTCTGACGATAAGACTGGTCGATGAGCGTATTCAGGTTGCGGACCATATCATTGAACTGAGAAAACAGGTATTGGAACTCGTCGTTGCGGTCGTGCTTGATAAAGACATTGAAATCTCCGTTCTCCACGCGCGAGAAGGAACGGACCATTTTGACCAGCGGCTGATGAATGTACCGATAAGCGTATAGCGAGAACAGCGCAAGGATCAAAAGCCCGACAAGGGAGTAGCACCAGATCCAGACCCGATAAATGCGGATAGTCTGGAACAGCTCCGAGTTTCTAACGTACTGAACAGCCTCCAGTCCAAGAGAGGACGAATGCGCGCGGAAAACCTGATAGCTGCTCCCTGCAGCTTTGAGCTCCGCAAGTTCGGCTTGGCCGAGCCGGGGCAGGGCGGCTTCCACGGACTGGGCTTTGTCGTCGTTCGTCGTGCCGACGAAGAAGCGGGACGAATCATCCCGAAGATAGATTCCGCTGTTGCCGTACTGAAGCAGCGGGAACAGAGAATCCTTCAGCTCTTTCGCGGAAAATTCGACCACGATCATAAAGTAGGGCTGCGCGTTGTCGGTTTTACTGTTAAACGTTTTCATAACAATGTAAGGCCGGTCGTTGCGGTACACCATCCGAAGGCGCTCGTCCTGACGAGAGAAATCGTCGTATTCGTCCTGGCGGAAGCTCTCGGGCCACGCAGCCGCGGATAACGTCCGGTTCAGCAGGGGAACGTGAATGCGGACGTCCGCGATATAGCGATTGCTGTTTTTGACAGCAAGCAGCAGCTTTTTCAGCCGGCCGATCATCTGGAATTTCTCATACTCCGAATACTGCGCCGTCGACTGGGGGAAAAGGGCGAGCATGGCCAGATCCTCGTCGTTCATCAACGTCTCGAACAGCAGCGATTGCGTTCGCTGAACGTCTTGGTCGAAGTTGTCCAAGATCGATTCGAGCGATGTTTGGATCGATCCGGTAAGCTGCGTCCTGACCGCTCCGATTCCCCAGTTGTACAACAGGATGCCGAGCGAGAACAACGGTATGAGAATCAATAGAAAAATGAGCAGGAGCTTGCTGAAAATCGAGTTTTTCCATAAAGTGCGAAGCATGCGATCGCCGTCCTTCTTCCCTGTAATCCTGAATACGCTGTCATTATATCAGAGTTTAAGGGAAGGGCTACTTGTATTAACGGGCAATTAAGGGCGAATGATACGAATGAGCGAGCGAATGTGCGAATTCCTTGACAGCCGCTGCGCAACAGACTACAATAAATTACATCTGTATTTCCAAACTGTATTTCCAAAGCCTCAGATTCGACGACGGGAATAAGTAATCCGGCCCCATGCCCACAGAGAGGAAAGCCTTCGGCTGCAAGCTTTCCGGCAATGATCGGACGAACGACCTCCCCGAGAACCCGATGGGAACCGCCTGCCTGACGCATTGTCGGGTTCGGCTCAGTAGCATTGCGGCGCAGCCGGGCGTTAACCGGGCGAAAGCAGCAAGCCTCTGTCGATTAGACAGACTTGAACGACGGGTGGCACCGCGGGAGCGTAACGACAAGCTCTCGTCCCTGACGATCTTTATTGAGATCGCCATGGGACGGGGGCTTTTTTGATCCTCATCGGCTTTCGGCAAGCTTGTTTGGAATTGAAGCACAAGCAGGGGAGTGATAAGAACGATGGGTTTTCAGAAGCCTCCGGGCACGCAGGACATTATGCCCGGCAATTCCGAGCTTTGGCAATACGTAGAGAGCACGGCTCGCGACATTTGCCGGCGTTACAGATTCAGGGAGATTAGAACGCCGATCTTCGAAGGAACCGAGCTGTTCAAGCGCGGTGTCGGCGAGACGACGGACATCGTCGAGAAAGAGATGTACACGTTCGAGGATCGCGGCGAGCGCAGCATGACGCTTCGTCCGGAAGGGACGGCCGGCGTCGTCCGTTCTTATGTGGAGAATAAGCTGTATGGCGATCCCGACATCGCGAAGCTGTACTATATCGGGCCGATGTTCCGATACGAGCGCGCGCAAGCCGGCAGATACCGCCAGTTCCATCAGTTCGGCGTAGAGGCGATCGGCTCCGACGATCCGGCGCTCGACGCGGAAGTGATCGCCTTGGGGTATCACTTCTATCGGGAGCTGGGGCTGACAGGCGTAACGGTCGATTTGAATTCCGTCGGCACGCCGGCGGTTCGGGCGGCCTTCCGGGAAAAGCTGCTTGCGTTCTTGCAGCCGATGCGGGAAAGCTTGTGCAAGGATTGCCAAGCAAGAATCGACCGCAATCCGCTCCGGGTGCTCGACTGCAAAGTCGACCAGGATAAGTTCGCGGACGCTCCGTCGATTCTGGACAGTCTGGACGAGGAGTGCGAGAAACACTTTGCGCGCGTGCGCGAATGTCTGGACGAGATGAGCATTCCTTACCGACTGAACCCGAAGCTGGTCAGAGGACTGGATTATTACACGCATACCGCGTTCGAGTACAAGGCTCAGGGCATCGGCGCGATCGACACGATCGGCGGCGGCGGCCGGTATAATGGGCTCGTGGCCGAGGTTGGCGGAGACGATAAGCCGGGCGTAGGTTTGGGACTCGGACTGGAGCGGACGCTGCTGCTGCTGGAGAGTCAAGGCATTAAGCCCGATCTGGGCAGCGGGGCGGATGTCTACATCGTCGCGCTGGGCGAGAGGGCGGAGCAAGCGGCTCCCGGATTGGCGCAGCGGCTGCGCGACGCGGGAATTGCCGCCGAGCGAGATTATCTCGGACGCAAGACGAAGGCGCAATTTAAGGCGGCTGAGCGCAGCGGAGCCCGCTATGCGGCTGTGCTGGGCGACGATGAGCTGGATCGGGGAGAAATTTCTCTCCGTCCGATGAACGGCGGCGAGCAAACGGCTGTGAAGCTGAGTGAACTGGCAGATACGATTAAGAAATGGATGACAACCTAAAAAGGGGAAGATTACAGATGATGCTTAAAACGAACGACTGCGGAATTTTAACGAAGGAGCATGTCGGGCAGACCGTCGTGCTGAACGGATGGGTGCAGGGCTGGCGCGATTTCGGCGGGCTGCTCTTCATCGACCTGCGCGATCGCACGGGAATCGTGCAAATCGTGTTTAACCCGGAAATTTCCAAGGAAGCGCTTGAGCTCGGCAGCCGTGCGCGTAACGAATACGTATTGGCCGTAACGGGCAAAATCGTCGAGCGCGACCCGGAGACGTACAACGCGAACCTGGCGACCGGAGAAATTGAAGTTCAAGTAACCGAGGTAGAAGTAATCAATGCGGCCAAGACGCCTCCGTTCCCGATCGAAGACGGCGTGGAGGTGGACGAGTCGCTGCGCTTGAAGTATCGTTACCTCGACCTGCGTCGTCCGGAGATGCAGAAGACGCTGCGACTCCGCTCGAAGGCGACAAAGGTGTTCCGCGATTTCCTCGACGAGAACGGCTTTATCGATGTAGAAACGCCGATCTTGACGCTCAGCACGCCGGAAGGCGCGCGCGACTATCTGGTGCCGAGCCGCGTTCACCCGGGCGAGTTTTTCGCGCTGCCGCAGTCGCCGCAGCTGTTTAAGCAGCTGCTCATGATCGGCGGCCTGGAGCGCTACTATCAAGTGGCGCGCTGCTTCCGCGACGAAGACCTCCGCGCAGATCGCCAGCCGGAGTTTACGCAAGTCGATATCGAGACGTCGTTCCTGTCCCAGGAGCAGCTTCTCGGCATGATGGAACAATTAATGGCGCGCCTGTTCCGCGAGACGATCGGCGTCGACATTCCGACTCCGTTCCAGCGCCTGACGTATCACGACGCCATCCACAAGTACGGCTCCGACAAGCCGGACCTGCGCTTCGGCCTTGAGATCGAGGACGTTACGGACATCGTCAAAGGCAGCGACGTCAAGGTGTTCGCGTCCGTAGCCGCTGCCGGAGGCGTCGTCAAGGCGCTTAACGCCAAAGGCTGCGCCAGCTGGAGCCGCAAGGAGCTCGACGATCTGCAGCCGTTCGCGGCGCGTTACGGCGGCAAGGGCATCGCCTGGATTACGGTGAAGGAAGGCAAGTGGAACGGACCGATCGTGAAGTTCTTTAAGCCGGAGGAAATTGCCGCGCTGACCGAGCGTCTGAACGTCGAGGAAGGCGACTTGCTGACGTTCTCCGCCGATAAGCTGAAGACCGCCGCGGACGTCATGGGCAATCTGCGTCTCAAGGTCGGCCGCGAGCTGGGTCTGATCGACAACAACGCGTACAAGTTCCTGTGGGTCGTCGACTTCCCGCTGCTTGGCTGGGACGAGGAAGCGAAGCGTTTCGTCGCGGAACACCATCCGTTCACGCGTCCGAACGACGAAGATCTGGCGCTGTTCGACAGCGATCCGGGCGCGATCCGCGCGCAAGCCTACGACATCGTGCTGAACGGTTACGAAGTCGGAGGCGGCTCGATGCGGATTTATCGCCGCGATGTGCAAGAGCAAATGTTCAAGGCGCTCGGCTTCTCTCTGGAGGAGGCGAAGGAGAAGTTCGGCTTCTTCCTCGATGCTTTCGAATACGGCACGCCTCCGCACGGCGGCATTGCCTTCGGTCTGGATCGCTTGGTCATGCTGCTGACGGGACGCACGAACCTGCGCGAGACGATCGCGTTTCCGAAGACGGCCAGCGCTACCGATTTGCTGTGCGACGCTCCGTCGCCGGTCGCGGAGCGCCAACTGGAGGATCTGCATATCAGGCTGTCGGCTAAGGCGGTTGCGGCGCAAGCGAAGAACGCCGCTCCGGAGGCCCAGCCTTCCGACGAAACGGAAAGTCAAGGTTAATTCAAAGGAGCGAGCCTGCGATGCTGCACCAATTTTCCAGAACAGAGCTGGCGATCGGACCCGAAGGGCTCGAGACACTGAAGGGGAGCACGGTGGCCGTGCTCGGCATCGGCGGAGTCGGCGGCATTGCCGCCGAGGCGCTGGCCCGTTCGGGCATCGGCCGCATTATTCTGATCGATAAAGACGTCGTCGATATTACGAATGTCAATCGTCAGGTTCACGCGTTGACGACAACCGTCGGCCAGCCAAAGGCGGAGCTGATGAAGGAACGGATCAAGCTGATCAATCCCGAATGCGACGCGATCGCGCTGAGGATGTTCTATACGGAAGAGACATACGAGGAGCTGTTCAAGTATCCGCTGGACTATGTGGTCGACGCGTCGGATACGATCGTCTACAAGGTCCATCTGATCAAGCAGTGCCTTGAGCGCGGCATTCCGGTCATCTCCAGCATGGGTGCGGCGAACAAGATGGACCCCAGCCGGTTTCAGGTCGCCGACATCTCGAAGACGACGGTCGACCCGATCGCCCGCGTCGTTCGCAGAAAACTGCGCGAAGCCGGGATCAAGAAGGGCGTCAAAGTCGTGTTCTCGACGGAGGAGCCGGTTAAGCCGCGGGAAGACGTGACGCAGCGGATCGTTCCGGACACCGCGCCGGAAATTCGTAAAGCGCAGCAGCCGCCCGCGAGCAATGCGTTCGTGCCTCCGGTCGCGGGGCTGATTATGGTCAGCGTCGTGTTCCGCGAGCTGGTGGAAGCCGGGGCTAAGCGTTCTTCCGATAACTAAGCAGACCGAGTCGCTATGAAAGATCACCGAAGATAAAAGTAAGAGGGGGATGTACCTCCTTCCGATGCCATACGCTACTGAAATCCGAACGGGGAAACCCGTGGCAAGGCGATTTCAGGAGCGTATGAGGCGTCAGCGGGAGTACATACCCCTTCTTTGTTTATCTTTCATCGCAAGCCAGTCGGCTTTCGGGACAGCCCCTTAAGGAAGATGGATCGTTCGGACGTGATCCAGATGAATATAGGTGCTCGTTCCGTCCGCGGCTGCGAGCTCGACCAGATTGTTGGCGACGGATTTCAGCAGTCCGCTTTTTCGCGGCTGCTCTCCCAAATCCAAAATAACGAATTCGTTTTCGAATTTTTGAAGCTGTCGGTCGAATGTGCGGGCAAGCGGGGCTGTCGGAGGGTAGAAGGGAAAACGATTCGGCCCGAGCGCATACGGAAGCTGCCCGTCGTCGTAAGGGGCAAAAATTTTCAGATGCCGCATCGAGACGCAGAGCGAGCGGTGCAACGGCGAGTGGAAGACGAAGAAGTCGGTCATGACGCTGGTGACGTAGCCGTGAATCGTTCGGTTTCCCGCGACGTACAGCTCCGCGAATACGCCTTTGGCGTTCAGCAGCACCTTGCGATGGGATAAGTGTTCGGCAGGACCGAGCGGAGACTCGGGGATTTTCCCCGTCATGCCGGAGGGAGACGGATACCGCGTTAACTGCTCGATATGGACGAGCGGCACATACATGAAGCGGATTCCGTCGTACAGCACGATAAGCTCTGCGCTTTGGTCGACGAGCTGGCCGTGAACGACCTGTCGCAAGTCTGCAACCGTCAAGGCGACGAATTCATTGGCGTAATCGATCACGATTCGGGCTCACCTCCTTGCGGGTCGGGATTGGTCGTTTGGCTATCGCTCTGTGTCCGAAGCAAAACAGGTTGTACTCTACATTTATGTGACGTCAAGCCGGGAGGATACGGTTGGTTGTCCGAACACCCGTCAAAAATCCGCATTTATCCGAGGGCGATCAGCCTCTTTTCATTCCAATTCTGCGCCTGTCTCTATCGAAGATCGGCCATAGCTCATAAACTGTATGATCTTACACAGGAGGTGCAGTTTCATTGAGCATGCTGCTGCATGGGGCCAAGAAACGCTGCCCGAAGCGCGTCCGCAAATGCAAATGCTGGTGGACGGGCGGAGGAAAAAGGAAGAGACGGAAGCCTCCGACTAAGTGTGCTCCGAAAGAGCATCATTCGGGGGGCGAGCCGATCGATACGGGACCGGACCACGGGCACCAGTCGTGGGGACAATGGGGAACAGGCACAGGAGGGACCGGAGGCTATAACGGCGGCCATACCGGTGGGCATACGGGCGGCCATAACCGCACTGGAGGCACCGGTCATACAGGCGGTCATCCGGGCCATACCGGCGGGTATCCCGGTTATATGGGCGGCAACACCGGCGGCCATCCCGGTCACACGGGCGGTCATCCAGGCAACACTGGCGGTCATCCCGGCCACACGGGCGGCCACACCGGTCACACGGGCGGGCACCCCGGCCATACGATCGGGCGCACTGTGGGACACACTGGCGGACATACCGGAGGGCACTCCGCGGGTCCTAAGAAAAAGCGCTGCGGTTGCCGCCCAACCCGAGGTCGGACCGGACATCGCTGTCAATGCCACAAGCGCGGCAAAGGCCGCAAACGCCCTTGCACTAAACGCGGCTGACGCCGCCGGAGCTGCGTAATTGTATCGCATGCGCGCCCTTCGTAACGGAGCCCTTTCGCTTGCGCGGCCGAAAGGGCTTCTTTGCCGTCCGGCGAATTAGACGGATGCCGTTTCCGCCAATGCCGGGGCGACATACGCTGATGGAGACGACGCATCAAGAGAGGGCGGAGAATGCATGCCTCTACCGGTCAGATCGATAAGGCTGGGCAACGAAGCGAGCCGCGAGCTTGAAAAAAATTTATGGAACGATCGGTACGTTCCCGGCAAAATGAGCACCAACGGCGCAACAACCTCGGTGTCGGTTCGATACCGGGGAGGACATACCCGAAGCTATTCGAAAAAGTCTTACGAAGTCGTCCGAGCCAATCAAGCTTTTCATTATAATGCCGAATACGACGATCCTTCGATGATTCGCAATGCGCTTTCCTTTGCCTTCTTCCCGATGCTCGGCGTACCGGCCCCTCGCACTAAGCATGTGATGCTTATGGTTAACGACGAGCCCAAAGGCGTGTATCTGGAAATCGAAGGCGTGGGAAGACGGTTTTTTACCAACAGGAAAATAGGGGCTTCGTCGTTGTTTTACGCGATCAACAATCGGGCCGATTTCGGGCTGATCTCATCGGAATCGGATCGTCCGAAAAGATCGCTGCTCGCCGGGTATGAACACCGCTTTGGCTCGAACGGGGAAAAAGCGAAGCTGAGCTCGTTCATCAGAGGGGTGAACACGCTCCGCGGCGCGCGAGTCGAGGCTTTTATCCGTTCCCGTCTGGATGTGGACAACTACCTGAGATGGCTGGCCGGGGCGGTGCTGACCGGCAATTACGACGGCTTCGAGCAAAACTATGCGATCTACCGCAGCGGAAAAACAGGCAAGCTAAGAATGATTCCTTGGGATTACGAGGGCACATGGGGGCGAAATTGCTACGGGCGCATCGTGGAGAGCGATCTGGTGAACGTAGAGGGTTACAATGCGTTGACGAGCAAGCTGATGAAATTCCCGTCTGTTCGCAGACAGTACCGGTCCATTTTGGAATATGCTCTGAACGGGCCGTTCACGGAAAAGCGGCTGCTGCCGGTCGCCGAGAGGATGATGGGGAAGATCGCGCCGTACATGAAGGACGACGGCAGCCGCAAATGGCTGTATCGGGATTTTATCGGAGAGCCGAACGTTATTCGCAATTACATCCGCGAGAGAAGAGAGATTGTGAAGGAGGAGATATACGGGGTATTAGGGAACGTATGATCGCTTTCTCTTTCTGGAAACGCGAGTTTCTGCTATGATAGAGAGGAGAAAGGCGGGAATACGAATGGATTTGTTCAGCTATCAAGCGGAAGCGGAGCCGCGCGGACGGCTGCTGGCCGATCGGATGCGCCCGGAGACGCTTGACGAATATATCGGGCAGGAGCATGTGGTCGGACCGGGGAAGCTGCTTCGGAGGGCGATTGAAGGAGACGTCGTATCGTCCATTTTGCTGTTCGGCCCTCCGGGATGCGGAAAGACGACGCTGGCGCACATTATTTCGCGGCAGACGCAGGGCGACTTCGTGCGGCTGAACGCCGTCGATGCGTCCGTCAAGGACGTACGCGAGGTGATCGACCAGGCGGAGAGAAATAAAAATATGTACGGACGCAAAACGATTCTCTTCCTCGACGAGGTGCATAGATTCAACAGCGCCAGGCAGGATGCGCTGCTTCCGGCCGTAGAGCGGGGCATTATCGTTTTCATCGGGGCCACTACGGAAAATCCGTTCCACTCCGTGAACGGAGCCCTGCTCTCCCGCTCGACGCTGTTCCGGCTGGAGCCGCTCACGAAGGAGCATTCGCTTGCGGCAATGCGCAGGGCTTTGGCCGATTCGGCCAAAGGACTTGGCTTTATGAAGCTGCAGGCGGATGAAGAGGCGCTGGAGCATATCGCATCGATGGCTAACGGCGACATACGCCGAGCGCTGACTGCCCTGGAATTGGCCGCGGTGACGACGCCCTCGGAGCTGGACGGAACCGTCCGCGTAACGCTGGATATCGCGGTGGAATCGATTCGCCAACCGTCGGTACAAGCCGACGAATCGACGCAGTACGATGTGCTGTCCGCGTTCCACAAGAGCGTGCGGGGCTCGAGCGATGCGGCCTTGTTCTGGTTTCTCTACGCGGTGGAGAAGCTGGGCATGGACCCGATGGTGTTCCTGCGGCGACTGACGGTCGCCTGCAGCGAAGACATCGGATTGGCCAACCCGCAGGCGATGGTACAGGCGGTCAGCGCCATGGAAGCTTATCACCGCATCGGCTGGCCGGAGTCCAAATATATTGTGGCTCAGGCGATTCTGTTCGCCGTGGAGAGTCCGAAATCGAACGCGATCGCCGTGACGATCGGGAAGATGATGACGGCCTTCGATACGATCAAATCGGCGGAGGTTCCGCTGCACTTGCGGGATGCGCACTACAGCGGGGCCAAGAAGCTCGGCCACGTCGGCTACAAGTACCCGCACGATTATCCCGGCCACTACGTCGAACAGAGTTATTTGCCGGACAAGCTGTCTTCCAGCGTTTTTTACGAGGCGACCGAGCAGGGGATGGAAGATAAAATCCGGCAAAACCAGTTGAAGCGCAGAGGAAGACGGGGATAGACGGAGCGATACGCGTACAAATTGGAGATTTTCAGGAAAAAGTGGATTTTGCCTGAAGCAACAAGCTTTTTTCGTTGGAATCGGGGATATCCGGCCTTTACGCCCGAAAAATCGGCATAGGTGGCAGGCTGCGACGAATACAGATGGGTACTACGGCGGTTTACGAGGTCTATCGTCGTTTGACGGAGGGCGAGAAACCGTCTAAGCTTAAGGAATAGAGTTTTCAGCTTTTATACTTTTTATTCGATAAGGAGGTGTACCTGTCCTCTCCGCTTCAGGCGAGGATAGGAAACATTTGGACCCTGACCCCTTTCCGTTAGGCGTGAATTTGCTTTTGATCTTCGTGTTGGTTTTTCTGAACGGCTTCTTCGTAGCTGCCGAGTTTGCCATGGTGAAAGCGCGCGGCTCGAAGATCGATACGTTGGTGCAGGAGGGGCATAAGAGAGCAACTGCGGCTTCTCATCTGATCGGTCATCTGGACGCTTATTTGTCAGCCTGCCAGCTCGGCATTACGCTGACGTCGCTCGGATTGGGCTGGATCGGCGAACCCGCAATCGCCCGCATGCTTGAGCCTATGTTCCAAGCCGTACATCTTAACGAGAATCTGGTTCATCCGCTGTCTTTTATCATCGGTTTTTCGTTTATCACGGTGCTTCATATCGTGCTTGGAGAATTGATGCCGAAATCGGTCGCAATTCGCAAAGCAGAGACGATTACGTTGCTGACGGCCGGTCCGATGATTTTTTTCCGCAAAGTGATGAGCCCGTTCATCTGGCTGCTTAACGGTACCGCAGGCATGCTGCTGAAGCCGTTCGGCATCGATGTCAAGGAGGATACTTCCACCGCGCATACGGAGGAAGAAATCCGGATTCTAGTGCAGGAAAGCCATAAGAGCGGATTAATCGACAATACCGAACTTACGCTAATGGATAATATTTTCGATTTCTCGGAGACGAACGCTCGGGAGATTATGATTCCGCGAACCGAGATGAGCTGCCTTTACGGCAATTTGAGCTTTCAAGAGAACCGAGCGATCGCACTGCGCGAGATGCATACGAGATACCCCGTGTGCGAGAGAGACAAAGACAACATTATCGGCTTTGTGCATATTAAAGATTTGCTGAAGGTGCCGGATAACGCCATCCTGGACATTCGCGATCTGTTGCGGCCGATGACGACTGTGCCCGAGAGTATGCCGATCAGCGCGCTGCTGAAGCTGATGCAGAAGAAGAAGACGCAGATTGCGATTCTGATCGACGAGTACGGCGGAACTTCGGGACTGGTTACATTGGAAGACATTATGGAAGAGATTGTCGGCGAAATTCAGGACGAATTCGACGAGGAGCGCCCCGACGTGGAGCCGCGTGAAGATAATACGTACTCCATCAACGGCATGATGCTTATCGAAGAGGTGAACAGCTTCTTCGGGCTTGATCTGCCCACCGACGATTACGACACGATCGGAGGCTGGATTTATTCCCAGATCGAGAACCCGCCGAAGAAAAACCAATTTGTCGTCGCCGAGGAAGGATTCCGGTTTACGATAGAAGAGACCGACCATCTGCGGATATCCCGAATTCTTGTGCGCAAGGAGACGGATACCGAGTGGGCGCCTCAAGCCGAGACGGGCTGATATAAACGATAGAAAGAGGCTGTCCCCAAGCAGAGTTGCTTGAGGACAGCCTCTTTGATTTGCAAGAAGGTTATCGCCGGCGAACATGAGCGACAAGGAAGCCGATCGTACCGATCAGGGCAAAGACGGCGCCGGTCTGAAAGACGCGCGACAGGCCGAACGAATCGTACAGCCAGCCCCCGAGCGTTCCGGCGATGACGCCGGCCAAACCCGACCAGACGACGGCGAATACCGCCTGGCCTGACGAGCGGTATTCGTCGGGAATAAGCGACTGCAGACCGCGCAGCGCGGTAATGTAGAAGATCGCGAAGGTAATGGCGTGCATCATCTGCAGGGCGACCATCATCCAGGGCTGGTCGGCCAGGCTGAGCAAAGACAGACGAATGACGTAGAACGCGCTGGCGATCGCGAGCAGCGGATATTCGCGGAACCGGTGACCGAACTTGGCGAGCAGGAAAAACATCGGAATTTCGCTGACCGCCGAGGCAAGCGAGGCGTAGCCAATGACGGAGTCGTCGGCCCCGATCTCTCGCATCGCTACGGACAGGAAGCCCTCGTTTGTGCGATGGGCTACCGAAATGACCATAATCAATCCGAAGAACACGAGCGTCTCTTTGCGCCGAAGAAGCTCCCATAGCCCGCTGAACTCGAATTTGCGCAGCGTAGCCTGGTAGTCTCCGACGAAGAAGGAGAAGACAAGTGAGACAAGGACAACGCCGAGAATCAGCCCTATCGTCAAGTCCGAACCGAACGTCTTCAGCACATACCCGAACAGGACGGCGCAGACGGCGTAGCCGAGCGAGCCGAACATTCGGATCGAAGGAAAGCTGATCTTCATCCGTTCGGCGGCGAGCAGGGAGACGCTGTCCAGCATCGAGTTGTTCGGCGTCTGAAACAAGTAGAACAGCGCCATAATGCCGGCCATCATGCCGAATTCCTTCTGCGGCAGCAGCAGCGCGAGCGCCAGAATTTGCACGAGATACAGAACGTTTAAGATGCGGGGCAGGTTTTTCGTGCGGTCGCTGATAATGCCGACGACGAGATTGGACACGATGGACAGGAACGGTCCGACCGAGTAGATCGCTCCGATCTGCAGCTTGGAGAAGCCCAGGCTTTCGAAATATAGCGGGAAGTAGGTGATCAGAAGCACCATTCCGGCATAGTTGGCGAATTGGAGAGCGCGCAGCACGAAGAGCTGCCCGCGCATGGCTGAGCTGTTGTTCATGGTTGAAATCTCCTATCCTTGATGTTCGGCGGTCAGCCTGACGCTGCGACGGCTGCGGCGGAAAAGCCACGCCAGAAACAGCACCTCCGCGAAGACTCCGGCGGATTGCGCCATGGAGCCCAGCACGCCGCTCCAAGCAGGCAGCAGCAGAGCGAGCAGTACGATCGTCAGCAAGGTTAACGCCGCGTTCGCGGTTTGCGAGCCGAACATCAGCTTCGTCTCTCCGTGGGCCATGACCACACCGTTTAGCGTGTCCAGCCAAGGGAAGACGAGCACGAACGGCAGGAAGCCGCGCAGGGCGTGAATACAAGCCGTCAGCAATTCGTCCTTTACTCCGAGCGCATGCGAGAACATCCACTCGCCGACTGGCGTAAACGCCATGATCGACAGCAATACGAACGGGATAAAACCGAGCATCAGCGTGAACTTCCGCACAATGTCCGGGTTGGTCTTGACGAACAACAGGGCGATTTGGTGAAAATAAGTAAAAAAGCCGAGCATCAGATTCATCAGACTGCCGGCTACGGCAAACGACGCGACGGCGAGCGTGCCGCGATCGGTCGTGCCGAGCAGGGCGTTCAAGATCGGCAGCACCCAAACGACGATAAAAGAAGAATAGAGAAGCGGGTTGTAAAACTTGGCCACCTGCTTCGGTTCCGTAATCTCGCATTCCTCGTCTTTTTCCGGTAGCTGCTTAACGAGCCTGTTCGCTTCCCACCAACTGACGCCGGCTTCGATCATCATGCCGAATACGAAGATGATCGTTCCTTGCAGCGCGCTGTCGACGCCGACCCGCAGGAAGTATTGGGACAGCAGGAACATGCCGCCGAGTCGGAATACCATCGCGATCGTCAGCCATCTCGTTCTCATTTTATAGATGATAACCCCTTGATAGAGGCAGCGGATACCCGAAAATACCGATAGGAACATCAGGGCGTAATAAGCGTGGATCGCTCCTTCTTCTACGATCGGAGGCGCCCCGAAGGCGCCCCCGAATACCCAATGGCCGACAGGCGTATAAGCGATAAGCGCGCCGAACGCAAGCGATGCTCCGTACACATAGAAGCTGACGCGTCGGACGGCGCGGAAAGAGGTGCGGTCGCGTACGAGCGCCGAGCAAGTCTGACGGAACAGCACGGCCGGCTTCTCCGTAACAATGAGCAGACTCATCGCCAGCGCATATCCGGCCAGCACCATCTCGGGGTTGTCCGATCTGGCCAGCGTTCCATTGATAATGACGTGAGACAGGTTGATCAACAGAGCGGAAATTCCCATCGGGATAAAAAACAGCAAAAGCCGTCTCATCGAGACGGGCTCGTTACTTGGCGGCATAGGGGGCTCCTTCGCGAAGCTCGCTTTCATTTGTCGTGTGTTTGTCGAGATAGGTAGTATTATAGCAGATTGAGAGGAACATTCGGGGATCATTTTCGAAGAATTAAGCTGGATTTCAACTCTGCAAAATGATAAATTAAAGAATAAAGCAAATTTTGAGGCTTTGTCAGACGGAGACCGGGTGATTAAGATGCGGATAGACGAGCGCTGGCTCGAACGCCAGTTTGTTTACAGCGAGCGGCACGACATTGCGCTTCCGTCTCTGGAGACCGACTGGGACGAACTGCCGTTGGCATGCCGAATCGCGATTTTGTCCAAGTGGGAGATGATTCGGGGGACGATTCCCGACCGGATCAAAAGCTTGGAGGATGTCATTCGAGTGAAGCAGCAGCTGTTGTTCGAGGAAGACGATTTCGCCGAGTCCTGCCTGATCAACGGGGATATCGCCGATCTGGCCAGCAGGATTAACGACCTGAACATCTGGTTCCGCACCCGGCAAGATCTGGAGCCGCATACGAAGCAGCATATCGGTTAAAGCGTTGCGGAGGACCTACGAAATGACCAAAGAAGCGTTGCTGGCGGGCCGTTCACCTCGCGGACCGTTTTCTCTAATGAAAAGAGTGTACAAGTATATTTTGCCGGAGGTCAGAGCCGAGCTCGGGCGTTGGCGAGACAGGGCCGGCGGCATTCCCGACCCGGAGCTGCGCAAGCAGGCTCTGGACAGCATAGCCGGCAAGCAGTTCCACTGCGAGGGCGGGGGCGTATACGCCGCTGCCAATTTAGAAAGTCGCCATGTGCTCATACCGCTGATCGTCGCTCTTCAGACAATCAGCGACTATTTGGACAATCTGTGCGACCGCAGCACCTCGCTTGATCCGAACGATTTTCGCCTGCTGCACCAGAGCATGCTTGACGCGGTCACCCCGGGAGCTGCCCTGCGCAACTATTACGCTTTGCGAGACGAGCAGGACGACGGGGGATACTTGGCGGCGCTCGTTGAGGAATGTCAGCGCCGGACTGCGCAATTACCCGCCTACGCTAAGGTACAACCGTTCGTGGCCGAACTGGTGCAGCTGTACGGAGATCTTCAAGTATACAAGCATATTGATCCGGCCAAGCGCGAGGGTCAATTGCTCGCTTGGTGGGACAAGCACGCGGCGCTCTATCCCGAGCTGCAGTGGAATGAGTTTGCGGCAGCGACGGGGTCGACGCTTGGCATGTTTATGCTGTTTCTTGCAGCCAGCGATCCACAGCTGGAAGAGCGTCAGGCGAAGGAAATCCGTATCCGGTATTTCCCGTCCATCTGCGGTCTGCACATTTTGCTCGATTATTTGATCGATCAGGCGGAGGACAGGGAAGGCGGAGATTTGAACTTCTGCAGCTATTACGCCGACCAGTCAATGCTTAACGGACGGATGGAGCGTATGGTTAAAGCCGCAAGATCGGCCGCCGAAGGGCTGCCTTTCGGGCATTTTCACCGGATGATCGTAGAAGGGCTTGTCGCGCTGTATTTGTCCGATCCGAAAGTGCGGGATCAGCAGGATGTTCGGAAGACCGCCAGACTGCTCATGAAGGGCAGCCCATGGACGAGGGTGTTTTTCTGGCTGAACAGCCATTGGATAAGAAAGGCGATGTAAGGTTAAGAATGACGAGGAGGAATTTGACAGATGAGTGCAGTTAAGAAGATCGCGGTATTGACGAGCGGCGGAGATTCGCAAGGGATGAACGCGGCGGTTAGAGCTGTCGTGAGAAGCGCATTGTACCGCGGCATTGAAGTTTACGGCATCCAGCGCGGCTACCAGGGGCTGCTTAATCAAGATTTGAGACCGATGGATCTGCGCAGCGTGGGCGACATTATTCAGCGCGGCGGCACCATTCTTCAGACGGCTCGCTGTAAGGAGTTCATGACGGCGGAGGGTCAGCAGCGCGGAGCGGAAGTGCTGCGCGAGCAGGGCATCGACGGCTTGATCGTCATCGGCGGCGACGGCTCGTATCACGGAGCGAACAAGCTGAGCAAGCTGGGCATTAAGACGATGGGATTGCCGGGCACGATCGACAACGACATTGCGTTCACCGATTTCACGATCGGCTTCGATACGGCGGTCAGCATCGTCGTGGAAGCGATCAACAAGCTGCGCGACACGATGACCTCGCACGAGAGATCGTCCGTCGTTGAGGTAATGGGACGCCACTGCGGCGACATCGCTCTGTATGCCGGCCTTGCCAGCGGCGCGGAAGCGATACTCGTTCCCGAGGTTCCGTTCGACCTCAAGGAAATTTCGCTTCGCATGAAGGACAACTTCCAGAAGGGCAAGCGTCACGGCATCGTTGTTGTCGCAGAGGGCGCCGGCACCGGCGAAGAGGTCGCCAAGAACATTATCGAATACAGCGGCATCGAGCCTCGCGTAACCGTGCTTGGACATATTCAGCGTGGCGGTACGCCAACGCACAACGACCGCATTTTGGCGAGCCGACTGGCCGATTATGCCGTGCAGCGCCTGATCGAAGGGGATTCCGCCAAAGGGATCGGCATCATCAAGGGCGAATTCGTGGCGACGGATATCGACAAAGTCGTCTCTACGAAGAAGACGTTTAATCTGGATTTGTACAATTTGGCATTGCGTCTGGCGCAATAAGGCGCAAACGCTCTAAGCTTGTAAGCCGCTCCCCCGCCGACGGGGGAAGCGGCTTTTTTTAGTATGTATTTTGACCTAGCGCGGAATGCTTATATCCATTATAATATCGAATGAGAGAACATAATTTCAGGTGAAATGAACAAAATTTCAAAATCAGCTCTGCGAATGGTGTGAATTGCGTTGGATAACGACAAGATCAGGAAAGTCGTGGAAGCCGCTAAACTATACTATCAGCTGGACTACAGCCAAAATCAAATCGCCGACGCTCTAGGGGTATCCCGCCCGACCGTGTCGCGGCTTCTTCAGCAGGCGAAGGCGGAAGGCGTCGTTACGATCGAGATCAAAGATCCGACGGAAGATGTCGAAGTGCTGCGTTGTATGTTGAGAGAACGCTTTCAGCTCAAAAATGTCGTCGTCGCCTTTACACCGACCTATGACGACAGCGTCGTGAAGCGGTATATCGGCCAAGCCGCCGCAGCCTACATTATGGAACTTGTCAAAGACGGGGATACGATCGGGGCGTCCTGGGGTTCCACCATGTACCAGGTGGCGCTTCATATGAAAACAAAGTCTCTGAACAACTCGTTTGTCGTTCAGTTAAACGGAGGCGTCAGCGACGCGGACATTCTGATCTCGCCCTCGGAGATCGTTCATTTGTTCGGCAAGGCGTTTAACGTTACTCCTTATTTCATGTATTTGCCCGCGATCGTAGATCACATTCTCGTTAAGCAGGCGATGCTGACCGATCGGCATATTCGCAGAGTCATGGACATGGGGCAAAGCGCCAATGTCGCCGTGTTCACGGCAGGATCCCCTACGCCGGATTCGGTGCTGATCAATTCAAACTACATGCGCAGCGAAGAATTGGAGACGATTAAGACAAGGGCGGTCGGCGATATTTGCTCGCGCTATTATGACGCGGACGGAGAAATCTGCCTGCCGAGTCTGAACGAGAGGACGGTCGGCATCGAGCTGGCGGATCTTCGTACGAAGGAGCACGCCATACTTGTGGCCGGAGGGGCCTCCAAGGTGAACGCCATTTACGGCGCGTTGCGCGGAAAATACGGCAATACGCTGGTGACGGATCAAATTACGGCGAAGGCTTTGCTTAAAAAATCAGACCTATAGGAGAGTTGAATATGACCCCTGAACAAATTGCAGCTGCAATCGACCATACGCTGTTGTCGGCGACAAGCACGGAAGAGGAGATTGTCCGTATTTGCGCAGAGGCGAAAAGGTACGGATTTGCGACCGTGTGCGTCAACCCGTATTGGGTTCCAACGGCGGCGCGGGAGCTGGCCGGCAGCAAGGTCGGCGTGACGACGGTCATCGGTTTTCCTCTTGGCGCCAGTCGAACGGAGATTAAAGCTGCGGAAGCCGCGGACGCGATCGGGGCCGGAGCGACCGAGATCGATATGGTATTGAACGTCGGAGCGTTGAAATCCGGACAAGAGGCTGCCGTTAAGCGCGACATCGAGCAAGTCGTAGAGGCTTGCAAAGGCAAAGCGGCCGTGAAGGTAATCATCGAAACCTGTTATTTGACCGATGAAGAGAAGAGAAGGGCATCGCTGCTTTGCAAAGAGGGGGGAGCCGACTTCGTCAAGACGTCGACGGGCTTCGGTACGGGCGGTGCGACCGTGGAGGATATTGCGCTTATTCGCAGCGTTGTAGGACCGGAGCTCGGAATTAAAGCTTCCGGAGGAGTAAGGAATCTCGAGACGGCACTCCAACTGATCGAGGCCGGAGCGACGAGGCTCGGAGCGAGCTCCTCGATTGCGATCGTCACGGGCGGAACGAACGAAGGGTACTGAGGAGAGGGGGGGCTCTCTATGAGAACCGTTGATTTAATTACGAAAAAGAGAGACGGCGGCGAGCTGTCGGAAGCCGAAATTCGCTTCTTGATCCAAGGGTATACGGACGGTTCGATTCCCGATTATCAGATGTCGGCGATGGCCATGGCGATTTTCTTTCGCGGCATGACGCCGGAGGAAAGAGCGAATCTGACGATGGCAATGGTCGAATCGGGAGAGACAATCGATCTGTCGGCTATCTCGGGCGTCAAGGTGGACAAGCACAGCACAGGAGGCGTAGGCGATACGACAACGCTGGTGCTGGCGCCGCTTGTCGCCTCCATTGGCGTTCCTGTAGCGAAGATGTCGGGACGGGGACTCGGCCATACGGGAGGAACGATCGACAAGCTGGAGTCGATCCCGGGCTTTCACGTGGAAATCGGCAACGACGAGTTTATCGAGCTGGTTAATCGCAACGGCGTCGCCGTTATCGGCCAAAGCGCCAACTTGACGCCTGCGGACAAGAAGTTGTATGGACTTAGAGACGTGACCGGCACGGTGAATTCGATCCCGCTCATTGCCAGTTCAATCATGAGCAAGAAAATCGCTTCGGGAGCGGACGCCATCGTACTCGACGTCAAGACGGGCGACGGCGCGTTCATGAAGGAAATGTCGGAGGCCCAAGAGCTGGCTGCTTGCATGGTCGATATCGGCGGCCGCGTCGGAAGGAAGACGGTCGCGGTGCTGTCCGACATGAGCCAGCCGCTAGGCAACGCGATCGGCAACGCCTTGGAAGTCAAGGAGGCGATCGACACGCTTAGGGGACAAGGCCCTAGCGATCTCACGGAGCTGTGCCTGACGCTTGGCAGCCATATGGCGGTCCTGTCCGGCGCCGCCTCCGGCAAGGAAGAGGCCCGAGCGTTATTGGAGCAGGCCATCGAAAGCGGCAAGGCGCTGGAGAAGTTCAAAACGTTCCTGGCGTCGCAAGGAGGCGATGCCTCGGTTGTGGACGAGCCCGAACGGCTGCCGACCGCCAAGCGTCTGATCGAGGTTCCGGCCAAGGAATCCGGCTTCGTGGCTTCGATCGCTGCCGAGCAAATGGGCTTGGCGGCAATGCTGCTCGGGGCCGGGCGCGCGACGAAGGAGTCGCCGATCGATCTGTCGGTCGGCATCGTGCTGCGCAAGAAAATCGGGGATGCGGTACAGGCGGGCGAGCCTCTCGCAGTCGTCCATGCCAACGAAGTCGGCGTAGAGGAAGCGATAGCGCGAATCTATGAGTCGATCGCGATTCAACCCGAAGCGGTAAGGCCACCCTCGCTCATCGTCGGTGAAGTGCACGCGAATGCGTAACGACGTTAAAGCGATTGGCGATAGGGGTTATACTTTATTAAAGGGGGTGAAATAAAAATGGGCCAGTTGCTGCAAAGAATGAATGAAGCGACAATGCATATTCAATCTTTGATCTCTAGCCAGCCGCGCATCGGACTGATTCTCGGTTCCGGATTAGGCGAGCTTGCCGACGACATTGAGGACGCCGTCCGGATTCCTTACGAGTCGATTCCCCATTTTCCGGTATCGACGGTCGAAGGTCATGCGGGGCAGCTCGTAATTGGCCGACTCCATGATCAGACGGTTATTGCTATGCAGGGGCGGTTTCACTATTACGAAGGCTATACGATGCAGGAGGTAACCTTTCCGGTTCGCGTCATGAAGGCGCTCGGAGTCGATCATCTCATCGTAACCAACGCTTGCGGGGGAATGAACCCGGAATTCGAACCGGGAGATCTGATGCTGATCCGGGATCATCTTAACATGACCGGAGCGAACCCGCTCATCGGCGAGAATGATTCCACGTTAGGCCCGAGATTCCCGGACATGAGCCGAGCGTATACACCAGATTTGCTCGAGCTTGTCCGCGAAACGGCGCAATCGCTAGGAATTAACGTCAAACAGGGCGTATACGCGGGAATTACCGGTCCGTCCTACATGACTCCGGCCGAATTGACGATGCTTCGTTTGATGGGCGGAGACGCGGTAGGCATGTCCACCGTGCCGGAAGCGATCGTCGCCAGCCATATGTCGATGAAGGTCATCGGAATTTCCTGCGTGACGGACATGGCAATCGGCGAACATCTGGAGCCGCTCAGCCACGAGCAGGTGATCGAAGTCGCTAACCGAACGAAGCCGAGGTTTATCTCACTGGTGAAGGCGGTTGTTCAGCGGCTGTAGAACGGGATCCGACAATCTTACTTTAAGGAGAACAATAACATGAACAAAACGACTAAGCTTCTGACCGGAATTATGCTGGTCGCTTCCTTGACCTTGACGGCATGCGGAGCAAAAAACAACAACGGCGGCGGAGCGGCAAGCCCGAGCGCTTCCCCTAGCGAGTCGCCAAGCGCGTCGCCGACTGCAAGCGAGAGCGCGTCTCCGAGCGAGACGGTAGACGGCAAAGGCTTCAAGTTCGCGATGGTTACCGACGTTGGCGGCGTAAACGACAAATCGTTTAACCAAAGCGCATGGGAAGGCTTGAAAACGCTGGAGACCGAGACAGGCGCGTCGGTCAAATACCAGGAAAGCAAAGAAGCGACAAACTACTTGACGAACTTGAACAAGTTCGTGCGCGAAGACTACAACCTCACGTGGGGCATCGGATTTTTGCTCGGCGATGCGGTAAAGGACGCAGCAAGCAAAAACCCGGATGCACACTTGGCGATCATCGACAGCGTTGTCGAAGCTCCTAACGTGGCGTCGATTACTTTCGCCGAAAATGAAGGCTCGTTCCTGGTCGGCGTAGTTGCGGGCTTGATGACGAAATCGAATAAGATCGGCTTTGTTGGCGGCATCGACATTCCGGTCATCAAACGCTTCGAGCTCGGCTTCGTAGCCGGCGTAGCTGCGGTTAATCCGGATGCGAAAGTGGAGATTAACTATACGGGCGCATTCGACAAAGCGGACTTGGGTAAAGCGGCAGCAGCCTCGCTCTACAATGCCGGCGCGGACATCATTTTCCATGCGGCAGGCGGCACAGGCAACGGCGTCTTCAACGAAGCGAAGGAACGCAACAAGAGTGCGGCTGCGGACAAGAAAGTATGGGTTATCGGCGTAGACAAGGACCAATCGCTCGAATTCGGCGACGACGTTACGCTGACATCTATGTTGAAGCGTGTCGACAAAGCGGTGTATAGCGTTTCCAGAGATATGATCGAAGGCAAATTCCCTGCCGGTCAAGTCACGACGCTCGGTCTCAAAGACGATGCGGTAGGCCTGCCTGAAACTTCCAAGACAAACGTTCCTCAGGACGTACTGGACAAGGTCGAAGAGTATAAGCAAAAAATCGTTAGCGGCGAAATTACGGTACCGACTGCCCAGTAATTATTAACCGATAAAGGGTGCGACTATGGAACAGGCGAAAACAGTCGTAGAAATGCGTAACATTACGAAACGTTTCCCCGGCATCGTCGCCAATGACAGCGTCAACTTCAAGCTGAGGAAGGGCGAGATTCACGCCCTCCTCGGCGAGAACGGCGCGGGCAAATCGACGCTTATGAACGTTCTGTTCGGGCTGTATCAGCCGGAAGAAGGGGAAATCTTCGTCAATGGACAGCAAGTCGTCATAGACGGGCCCAACAAAGCGATTAAACTGGGCATCGGGATGGTGCATCAGCATTTTAAGCTTGTGCACCCTTTTACCGTCACCGAGAACATCATTCTCGGAAGCGAGCCCCGGAAGTGGATGGGACTTGCGGTAGACAAGAAACAGGCCTACGAGAAAGTAAATCAGTTATCGAAACAGTACGGTTTAAATGTGGATCCTTATGCGAAGATTGATGAAATATCGGTTGGGATGCAACAGCGGGTCGAAATTTTGAAGACGCTTTATCGTGGAGCGGACATTCTTATCTTCGATGAGCCGACGGCCGTGCTGACGCCGCAGGAGATCGGCGAATTGCTCGTCATTATGCGCAATCTTGTCGGGCAGGGCAAGTCGATCGTGCTCATCACTCACAAACTCAAGGAAATTATGGCGATTGCCGACAGCGTGACGATCGTGCGTCGAGGCAAAGTCATTGACAGCTTGCCGGTTGCAGGCACTAATCCGAATCAGTTGGCCGAGAAAATGGTCGGTCGGGAAGTGTCGCTTAAGCTCGACAAAAAGGTTGCCGTGCTCGGCGAGCCGATATTGGAAGTCGATAACCTCGTCGTTAAAGGACGCCAAGGCCTTAACGCGCTGAACGGAACGTCGTTCGTGCTGAGGCGCGGCGAGATTCTGGGGATCGCGGGAGTCGAAGGAAACGGCCAGAGCGAGCTGATCGAGGCGCTGACGGGACTCCGTCCAGTCTCAAGCGGATCGATCAAGGTCGCAGGCGCGGACGTTGTCGGCGAGAAGCCTCGGGCCATATCCGAGGCGGGCATTTCCCTGATTCCGGAGGATCGGCATAAACACGGGCTCGTGCTCGATTTTCCCGTCCGGGACAATATGGTGCTCGAAACGTATTACCAGCCTCAATTCAACAAGCGGGGTTTCCTCGATTACGAAGCGATCGGCAAACACGCGGAACGTCTGGTCAAAGACTTTGACGTGCGGACACCGTCTATTATGACGGATGCGCGCGCATTGTCCGGCGGCAACCAGCAGAAGGCGATCATCGCCAGAGAAGTCGACAAAAATCCCGAGGTTCTCATTGCGGCGCAGCCGACTCGCGGACTGGACGTAGGCGCTATCGAATTTATCCATAAGCGGCTCGTGGAGCAGCGCAATATGGGCAAAGCGGTGCTGCTCGTCTCGTACGAGCTGGACGAAATCATGCAACTGTCCGATCGGATCGCGGTCATTTACGAGGGTCGTATCGTCGGGGAAGTCAAGCCTTCCGAGACGAACGATCAGGAACTCGGCCTGATGATGACGGATTACAAGCAGAAGCAAGGGGGGGCGGGCAATGAACAAGCTGATTAAGGTGGTTACGAAAGATTCTGCGCTTGTCCCCTTTGTCGCTATCTTGCTCGGTTTGCTTGTCGGAGCGATTATAATGCTGATCGGCGGCTACGATCCGATTCTTGCTTACCGCTCCTTGCTGGAGACGGTGTTCGGCAACCGCTACGACTTCGGCGAGACGCTAACGGCAATTACCCCGGTTCTGTTCACCGGGCTTGCGGTCGCGTTCGCTTTCCGTACGGGACTGTTCAATATCGGTGCCGAAGGCCAATACATCATGGGGATGACCGGCGCGACCGTCATCGGCGTCACCGTGCACCTCCCCTGGTACCTTCATGCGCCGCTGGCCGTTATCGTCGGCGCGCTTGTAGGCGGACTATGGGGCATGATCGCCGGTTATCTGAAAGCGGCTCGAGGCGTGAACGAGGTCATTACGACGATCATGCTGAACTGGATCGCGCTGCATCTGGCGAACTATATTGTGAGACGTTTCCTGCTCGAGCCGGGCAAGGGCAGATCGTATATGGTGGACGATACGGCTTCCGCGACGATCGACTGGCTGTCCCGGTTTATGGACGACGCGCGCATGCATTGGGGAACGGCTTTTGCGCTGCTCGGCGTCATTTTCTTCTATTATTTCCTGTGGCGCACGAAGCAAGGCTTCGAGCTTAGAGTGGTCGGTTCGAATCCCGATGCGGCCAATTATGCGGGCATCAGCGTAAACAAGGGCGTCATTAAGGCGATGTTCATCTCCGGAGCGCTCGCGGGTCTCGCGGGCGTGTTCCAGGTGCTTGGCGTATTCCACAACCAGGTCATCTCCGCAGGTCATACCGGACACGGCTTCGACGGCATCGCCGTTGCCTTGCTCGGAGGCAACAATCCGCTGGGCGTATTGCTGGGCGCGATTTTGTTCGGAGTTCTGTCGTATGGCGCAGCCGGCATGAGCTTCGGAGCGGACGTACCTCCGGAAATTATCCGCATCGTCATCGGCTCGGTCATTTTCTTCGTTGCCGCTCCAGGCATTATCCGCTGGCTGCTGAAGCGGATATCCGGGAAGAAACGCAAAGAGGAGGCGATCTAGATGGATGCGGCAACGATTGGGCATATGCTGAATACCGCTTTCGTGTTCTCGACCGCGTTGATCTTGGCTGCGCTTGGCGGCATTCTCTCCGAGCGCTCGGGCGTCGTGAACATCGGGCTGGAAGGGTTGATGACCGCTGGAGCGTTCGCGGCGGCTGTCGCGGCCTACAAGGCGCAGGAAGCCGGCTACGGAGGCGCGTCTCCGTGGATCGGCGTTATCGCCGGCGCGATCTTCGGGGTGCTGTTCGCCCTCATTCACGCAGTGGCGACGATTACGTTCAGGGCCGATCAGGTCGTCAGCGGAATTGTCATTAACTTTATCGCGGGCGGCTCGACCTTGTATCTTGTCAAACTGCTGTTCGAAGGAGCCGGAGAAACCACGCTCGTCAACGAGGTGTTTCATAAGGTGAAAATTCCGGTGCTGTCGGATATTCCGATTATCGGAGACGGTTTGTTCAACGCTTATCCGACGACGTATTTGGCGATAATTCTTGTCGGAGCAATATACTACATGCTGTACAGAACGGCGTTTGGCCTACGGCTGCGTTCCGTCGGCGAGCATCCGAGCGCGGCCGATACGGTCGGGATCAAGGTACTGCGCATGCGGTACACGGCCGTGTTGTTGAGCGGCGTGCTGGCCGGCATTGGCGGAGCTACGATCGCGATGACGACAACAGGCTCGTTCTCGCACAACACGATTTCCGGACAAGGGTTCATCGCATTGGCCGCGGTTATTTTCGGCAAATGGAACCCGCTCGGAGCGATGGGGGCGGCGTTGTTCTTCGGCTTCGCGCAATCGATCAACAACGTGCTGCAGTTGTTCGACTTCACTTCGCACATTCCTTCGGAGTTTATCTACATGCTGCCCTATGTGTTGACCATTCTGGTGCTTGTAGGCGCAGTAGGACGCTCGCGGGCTCCCGGAGCCTTGGGCGAACCGTATTATCAGGGCAAGCGATAGCGATATCGATGTTGAGCAAGAACGCAGGAGGGTCGCCGATACGGCGGCCCTCTTGGCATATATGAAAATAATCCTATAAGCCGAAAAGCCTAAAAAGCAAAATGAGTCCTATTCCCGTTAAAGAGCTGGTGTAAAACTGGTAACATAACATACGGAGAGGATCGAGCAGAATTGGTCGTAAAAACAATCATATAGGAACGGGTCTCTCGCTAAAACGGCAGTTTAGGTTTTCTCAAAGGAGGAGCTACGATGGAGCAGCATACCGAGCATTTCATCGCGGACGTATGGGGCAAGCTGGATACGGTTTATCAACTGGAAAGCCAAAGATTAAACGACGTCAAAGATTGGAGCCGTCTGCAGGCAGGGGTGTTCAATTATTTAAGGGTGTCGTGGAAAAAAGGGAAAAGCCGACATAAAGCTCTTTACATCGATATCTATGAGCCGTTTAGCTGGAGCGACGACTCCTATGAAGCGAAAGCCGGGCCCTACATAGAGGAAATTACGGAAGCGGCCCAGGTGGAGCAGCTTTTCTCGGCTTTATGTATCCGAATGGATCAGCTGTTTCAATCCGAGCAGTATGGACCCCGATTTTTTGATTATCACTTTCAGGTGATATTGGAATTCGAGATCGACGGAGGCCTGATAAACTATCAAGAGGAGCTGCTGAACGAGCGCAAGCTGGAACAATCGAAGCAAGAGCTGTCCGCATTTATTGAAAAAAAAGTGATGGCGGATATGCCGGTGCGTCCAAGTGAAAAGGATGAGTTTTTCTTTGCCCAGCGTTTGATCGATCCCCATTTCTTTAACCAGTCGGAAGAGGAAATCGATCCGCTCATTAGCCGCCTGCTGGACAAGCATCGTGCCAACAAAAAACGTTATGACCAGTGGATCTACGATTATACGAGAGCGCTTAAGAACTGGGCCGAGGAGCTTTTTTTAACGCAGCATTTCGAAAAAACGGGGGAGTACTCAAGGGAATGGGCGCTAAAGGAAGGGAGCGCACATCGACCGCCTGCCCGGGAGCAGCTGGATTTCTTTGTCTATGCGGCGCTGCAAGTAGGGCAAAAGGAACCGAATACCCGTCGGCAATATCTTGAGCTTGCCAAACTGCTTGGCTCGCAGAAGGCTGCCGATTATTTGCTCCAAGGGAGCGGTCTTTACGAAAGCAAGCGCACAACCGAGGCGTTCCAAGGAACGGCCAACGATGTTTTGCAGACGATAGAAATTCGCATCGTGAAGGAAAGCGAGTCGGCTTACCGCGATGCGCTGCGTTACTTGATCGATCTTTTGACAAAGGGATTTCCAAAGGGCTATCACCTGACGTTAAAAAGCAAAGCGAAAAATCTTTTGCCCGTTAAAAATTTGGCGAAATCAAAGCTGCATCAGTTTTTTGCGAATGGTTTCGAGTATCCCGCCCTGTTCTCATTGATCGCGGACTATGCGCAAGCGGCCATGGAGGAATATGCGTGGTACGGAGACGTAGAGCCGAGCGAAAAATCGGCTATGCCCGGAACCTATGCGGTGTTCGGGTTAGGGCTTTACAGCACCGACTATTTTCCGCTCGTTGAAAGCTATATGGCGCTTGTCGATGCAGAGCATCAGTCCGTGCAGGACCATTATGCCGAGGCCCTCATAGAGGCGCATGGCCTATCGCCAGAGTTGATGCCTGCGCTTGTCGCCGTTCTGCTCGCCTCCAACGAATCGGCGAAGCCGCTGAAGGAGCTGGCGTTATACGAGCCGGACCTGCTGTCCGCGCTTATTAGGGAGTTGGAAAATATAGAGGACTATCAGCGCGAAGTTGTTTTGTATCGGATTTTCGGAGGCGCCAAAAAGCTGAAGCAGCGCATTAAAAAAGAACCAGCGCCAATAAAAGAGGCGCTGGAGCACTTATTGCTATGGATGAATGAATAGAGTGCAGCTTAATATTTAACGCCTTCGGAGTAGCGGTTGCCGGCGTTCCAGAGCAAGAATTCTTCGACCCCGCTGTCGTTGAGCGCTTTGATCTGAGCTTGAACTTCGGCCGCTCCGTAGGGGGTGTAGTGGCCTTTGCCGAGCCATTTGGCGGTGAAATCCTGAATCCACGGCCGGATAATCGGCTTATCCTCGCCTAACGGCTCCAGCTTCTTGTGCGTGTCGTCCATCGCGCCCTTGATCGTCTCGTATGGCGCTTTGTCGGGATCCTTCTGCTTGAACCAGCCGGTGCTGTAATGGCTCGGATAGATCATCGGACTGATGACGTGCACGCCGCTGGAAATTTTCACGAAGTCCTGTCCGATGCCTTCCGCGGCAGGGACGGAGGCGGCATAGCCGAAGATGTCGACGGATACTCGCACGCCTAGCGGCTCCAGCTCCTTCTTGGCGTACTCGACGAACCCGCTCACAATGTCCACTCGGCTTTGTTCGTTCTTCGTGAACTTCAGGCTGTCTGCTCTCTTCTCGAAGCCTTCCGGGAAACGGACGTAGTCGAACTGGATTTCCTTAAAGCCGAGCTTGGCGGCTTCCTTGGCGACCTCGACGTTGTACTCCCATACTTCTTCGCGGTAAGGGTTGACGAATTTGTCCTTGTTGCCGTTCTGCCAGATCGAGCCGTCCTTCTGAACGAAGGAATATTCGGGATGCGATTTGGCGAGCACGCTGTCCTTAAAGACGACGACGCGCGCGATTGGATAAATCTCATGCTCCTTCAATGTGGTCATCAGCTTGTCGACATCCTTGATATAAGGCTGCGGATTGCCCAGCTCCTGCAGCTTCGGATTGCTCGTCTTGTAGGTAATGTTGCCGAGATCGTCCTTAATGTCGATGACCATGGAATTGAGCTCGGTGCGGTCGAGCAGATCGAGCAAGGTTGCCATCCGTTCTCCGCCTGCGCTATAAGCCGTTACGTAGATGCCCTTAACGACCGGTGCGTCGGGCTGCGGGTCGCCGCTTATGCCGGACGGAGGCTCTCCCTCTTCGCTGCCGGGCGTCGCGGGCTGATGCGAGGCGCCCACTAACGAACTCCACAATCCGGCGGACGAATGGCCGGTCGAAGCTCCGCCTCCGAACATATTGTTCAACAACAGGAAAAACGTCAAAAAAATACTCATACTATTCTCTCCCCATAAGCTCTGTAACAAGATTATAAACGAGTTAGGGGGGAGTAGACACAGGTATTTTGTAGTATTTTGCTGAATAACCCAGAATTTTCGCTGGTCGAAGTTACCTTCTGCGGAAATCTCCGATCACATCGACCGTTTGGACGACGTTGACGAACGCTTTGGCATCGACCTCCTTGATCATTTTGCGCAGCTCGGCCAACTCGAAGCGGGTTGCGACCGTCATTAGCATATCCCGTTCCTCGCTGGTGAACGCGCCTCGCGTTCTGATGATCGTGACTCCCCGCGGCATCCGGAGCAGTCTGGAGGCGAGCTCTTGCGTATGATTGGTGACGATAAAAGCGGTCACCTTGTGATGCGGCGTATGTACGGCGTCAATTACTTTTCCCGTTAAGTAGATCGATAGCATAGAATAAAGGGCGGCGTTCCAATCGTCCTTCAGAAAGCCGAGGGCAGCCACGACGATCGTATTGAGCGCGACGATCAGCAGGCCGACGGGGAGATTGCGGTAACGCGAAATGATGGATGCGACAATGTCGAACCCTCCGGAGGAGCCTCCGAACCGAAGGGCTCCTGTCGTACCCAAGCCGACGAGTACGCCGCCGAATACGGAGGCGAGCAGGCGGTCGTCCGTTAATTTGATTTCGGGAATAATTTGCAGGAAAAACGACGTGGCGGCAACAGTGACGATGCTGAGCGCGATGAATCGTTTGCCCAGGACGCGGTAGCCCCAGAACAAAATCGGGACATTCAGGGCAAAATACAGCAAGCCGATGTTCCAACCGGTCATGTAACCGACGATCATCGCGACGCCGGACACTCCGCTGCTGAGCAGCTTTTCCGGTATAAGCAGCATTTGAAAGCCGAAGCCGACAATGGCAGCGCTCAGAATCATTAAAAATACGGGGCCGATTACGGCAAGTCTCCTCATGAAAGCACTCCTCGTTAACAACTCGCGCGCGAGAACGGTCGCGGTGACGTAGGCCTTAGGTTCCCCTTGGGAAAAAGCGCTCATTCAACATAATGGCACTCTTTTCCTATGACTGGAGTTAAGAGCAGGGGTGTGCTATAATGAACTGATCATTTTTTTGGAAGCCGTAAGTTGAAGGCCCAACACAGAAGGAGATTGAAAAAGTTTGAGCACATTTGCAGAGTTTGGTTTGGAGCCTGATGTACTTCAAGCCATATCGGAGATGGGATTTGAAGAGGCGACCCCAATCCAAGCGAAAGCTATTCCCGTTGCCATCGCAGGCAAAGACATGATCGGGCAGGCCCAGACGGGCACAGGCAAAACAGCCGCATTCGGGATCCCGATGATCAGCAAGATTGCCGCATCGGAAGACCGCATTGTCGCTTTGATTATGGCGCCGACTCGCGAACTCGCGATTCAGGTATCGGAAGAAATTGAGAAGCTTGGACGTTTCAAGGGACTGCGTTCCTTGGCTATATATGGCGGTCAAGACATCTCACGTCAGATCCGGTCTCTAAGACGGAAGCCGCAGATTATTATCGGAACTCCCGGTCGTTTGCTCGACCACATCAACCGCAAGACGATCAAGCTCGACGACGTGCAGACGGTCGTTCTGGACGAAGCGGACGAAATGCTGGATATGGGCTTTATGGAAGACATTCAGTCGATCCTGAAGCTCGTTCCCGAAGCGCGTCAGACGCTGCTGTTCTCGGCGACGATGCCGGCGAACATCCAGAAGCTGGCTCAGCAATTCCTGCGCGAGCCTGAGCACGTCAAAGTCGAATCGAAGCTGCTCAGCGCACCTTCGATCCAACAGTTTTATGTAGAAATCCAGGAGCGCATGAAGTTCGACGGACTGTGCCGCCTGCTCGACATGGAGCCGCCTGAACTGGCGATTATCTTCGGTCGTACGAAGCGCCGCGTAGCCGAGCTGTCCGAAGCGCTGATGAAGCGCGGATACGCTTGCGACGGCCTGCACGGAGATTTGTCTCAGAATCAGCGTGACGCCGTTATGCGCAAGTTCCGCGACGGCAGCATCGATATTCTGGTGGCTACGGACGTAGCTGCGCGCGGACTGGACGTATCTGGCGTTACCCACGTCATCAACTTCGACCTGCCGCAAGATCCTGAGAGCTACGTTCACCGGATCGGCCGTACGGGTCGCGCAGGCAAAGAGGGAACATCCTGGTCCTTCGTCACGCACCGCGAGACCGATCATCTTCACTTCATTGAGAAGGTGACCCGTCACCGTATCTCCAAGAAGATGTTGCCGACCCTGTCCGAAGCGATGGAAGGCAAACAGAAAGTTCTTGCCGAGCGGATTATGGAAACCGTTCGTTCCGATGAGGAAGTCAATCCTTACAAATGGGTTGCGATGCAATTGCTGGAGCAATACGATTCCGTCGAATTGCTGGCTGCTGCTATGAAGCTGCTCAACGGCGACAAGAAAGACGTTAATATCGAATTGACCCCCGAAGATCCGGTTCGCTCGAAGAAGCGCAAGTTCGAGGGCGGACGCAGCGGCGGCTACGGCAGCAGCGGTGGCAGCGGTCGTCGCTACGGCGGCAGCGGCGGTCAAGGCGGCGGCTCGGGCTCGTGGCGCCAGAGCGGTCAAGGACGCGGAGATCGCGGTCCTGGCGGCTACAACGGCGGACGCAAACCGTACGGCAGCGGCAATCGTTACGGTGGCAGTGGCGGTGGCAATGGCAACCGGGACGAAGGCGGCTATCGCGACAATCGCGGCGGACGTCCGGAGCGGAAAGACGACTACCGCGGCAATCGCTCGCAGAACGAAGATTTCGTAAAGGTCTAATCGCAGCAGCATAGCGAACAACAGTCATCAGGGAGGATTCCCCATGGAAATGCGGGGCATGATGGGCGGCTTCTACAAAATATCCGAATGGATTATGAGGCTGTCGGTTATTAACGTTTTATGGCTTCTCACTTCTCTTCCTTTTTGGTTTCTGTTTATTACGCCTTTCATCAGCACGCAGGCTGAGGGAGACGCCGCAAGCGGCTCCCTCATCTCGGCTGTTATTTTGATGGCGATCGCGGCTCCTTTCACCCTGTTTCCGTCAACCTCGGCGATGTTCTCGGTTGCCCGGAAATGGGTGCTGGGGGACGTTGACGTACCGCTGTTCAAAACCTTTTTCCGCAACTATAAGCAAAACTACGTTCAGGCGATGATAGGCGGTATTGTCTATGCTCTGCTGTTCGCGATTCTGATCATCGACTTCCAAGTCTATTTGAAACAGATCAGCGGATTTCAGATTTTGGCCTACCTCTTTATCGCTTTGATGCTGTTGTTGCTTATATCTATGTTGCACTTTTTCTCTTTGTTGTCGCATTTTCATATGAAAACGATTCAACTGTTCAAGAATGCGCTTATACTGACGATCGGACGCCCGTTTCGTTCGCTTGCCATGGCGATTGGAGCGGTGGTCGTTATCGCCATCAGCATGAGATTCACCTTTTTGCTGCCCTTCTTCTTCGGAAGCATCATCGCGGTATACACCTTCTTCAATTTCAACATTGTCATTCAGAAGATGATGTTGGCGAAGGAACAAGCCGAGAGCGAATCTGACGAAGAGTCCGATGATGAAAGCGAAGAAGACAAGAGTGTAAACCTAGAGAAGAAATCCCAAGACTAAACATTTTACTTTTGCGCTTTGCCTGCTTATAATGGGGATATTCCTGCCCTGTGCGTTACGGCGCTTCATTGTTTTGAACCAATGTTTGTTTCCAGGGAGCTCTACATTGCCAGGCGGCTGACAGGCCCTCGAAAAGGGAAGTCAAAAACCGGGCTGCGGGCACCCACCTGCTAAAGCAGGTTCAGAAACATGCACGTCGGACGGCAAGGGCGGGTTTTTTCCGTCTATGGGTCTTTAATCCCCGGGTAAGGCGTGATATGATAGAATGTAGCGCCAAAGGTACTCGGAGGGAGAGAGAGCGTTTGAAGCGGATTCTGATCGGATTGATTCGCAGTCATGAACATACGAGCGACAAGGCGAAAGACCCCAAGCTTAAATCTCATTATTATCGCCTTTCGAAAGATCGCGCTTGGGATGAGATCAGCTCTATTCTGAAGAAAATGAAGGGCTACAAAGTGCTTCACGAAGTTCAGACGGTTGGGGAAATCGTGATGGAGAAGAAGTCGATGGCCGGGCGGACAATGGATATTACGATCCAGTTGGTTGGTACAAGCCCAGGCAATACGGCGGTCGATATTTACTCGGCTTCCCGCGGCTCTCTCGGCGATCTTGGATCCAACTACCGCAACATACAAGAGATTTACAGCGTGCTGGATCGCAAGCTGTCGAGCTATAAAGCTTAGAGAGGCGCGCGCGTTTCGGACGACATTAATAAAGCGAGGAAAGGCGTCTGGCCTGTCCTCGCTTTTGTCATGTTCGGGTTTGCGATTTAGAGAAGGTTCTTGACAGCTTCGATCGCCGCTTCATAATTCGGGTGCTCGGTCATTTCATTCAGTACTTCGATATAAGCGATGCGGTCGTTCGTGTCGATGACGAAGATCGCTCTCATGTCCAGGTGGAATTCTTTGATGAACACGCCGTAGTCTTTACCGAAGCTGTTCTCCTTATAGTCGGACAGTAGGAATACGCGATCTACGCCGGCTGCAGCGCACCAGCGAGCTTGCGCGAACGGTAGATCGGCGCTGACAGTCAGAATGGCAACGTTCTCGCCCAGCTTGGAGGCTTCTTCGTTAAAACGACGAGTTTGCGCGTCGCATACGCCTGTGTCAATCGAAGGAACTACGCTGACGAGCTTAACCTTGCCTGCAAAATCCTTCAGGGAGGAAGTTTCGAGCAGGTTTTTGTTTAACGTGAAATCTGGCGCGGAATCGCCGACCTTCAACTCGGGGCCGACAAGCGTAATCGGGCTGCTCTTGAAAGAAACGGTACGTTCTTGGGACATGGGAAGAAATCCTCCTTCATTGATAAGGTCTGCCGTAATTATTATAATCGTTATGGAACGTCATTGTCCAATCCTTGGGAGTTGACGGTTGCGGAAAGGGGTGGTCGCGTGGAACTGAGACAATTGGAATATTTCGTACAGGTCGCACGGCTGCAGCATGTGACGAAAGCGGCCGAGGAGCTTCATGTGGCGCAGTCGGCCGTAAGCAGACAGATTCATCGTCTGGAGGAGGAGTTGGGCGTACGTCTATTCATGCAGCGCGGACGCAACGTACAGCTTACGCCTGTCGGTCAGCTATTTCTTCGCAGAGCGGAAGCGTTGCTGGGGGATCTCGACCGTGCCGTTATGGAGATTCACGAGTTTCTCGACCCTGAGGTCGGAGAGATTCGGCTTGGTTTTCCTCATAGTCTGGGTATCCACCTCGTGCCTCAAGTTGTGGCCGCTTTCCGTAAGCTGCACCCTAACGTTAAATTTCGTTTCCGGCAAGGAATGTATCCTTCCCTCATCCGGGATGTCATTGACGCCGAAGTGGACATCGCGTTTATTTCTCCGTATCCGGAAAACAACGAACAGGTGACGGGGGAAGTCGTGCTGACGGAAAGTTTGTACGCGATTCTGCCGATCAACCATCCGTTAGCGAAAAAACCGGCGATTAATCTGAGCGAGTTGAAGGATGAAACGTTTGTATTGTTCGGCAACGGCTACTCGTTGCGCCCGATCGTGTGGGATGCCTGCAAGGAGGCTGGGTTTACGCCGAAAATCGGGTTCGAAGGCGAGGAGTCGGGGACGATTCGCGGGCTTGTCGCGGCCGGCATGGGCGTCAGTCTGCTGCCGGAGATGGCGATGTACGAGACGAGTTCGATGATGCCGGCCGTCGTGAAAATCAGCGAGCCGAAAGTCACTCGAACGGTTGGCCTGATTCATAGATCCTCGGAGAAGCTTCCGCTTGTCGTACAGATCTTTCATTCGTTCCTGATCGATTTTTTTAAGAACGATTATGAGTCGCTATAGTTGGATAATATCAAAAGGGCAGCCTCGGGATTGCGAACGATCCGAGGCTGCCCTTTATTTAGAATTTGGGTTAATCCCGATTGCTGCTCGTGAAAATCAGAATATATTTGACGAGCTCAAGCAGAGAAATCAATGCGGCGGCGACATAGGTCAGCGCGGCGGCGTTCAGCACCTTGGCGACTCCGCGTTCTTCGTCGCGATGGATAAAACCTTCCGCGACCATCAGATCCCGCGCCCTTGAGCTTGCGTTGAACTCCACGGGCAAGGTGACGAGTTGAAAGGCGACCGCGGCCGAGAAGAAGATGATCCCGAAGCCGATCATGTTAAGCGAGTGGAACAGGAAGCCGGCGATCAGCAGGAAAGGTGCGATGCCGGATGCGAAGCGAACGACCGGGAACATCCGGTGCCGCAGCACAAGCATCGGATAAGAATGCTGATGCTGAATGGCGTGTCCGACTTCGTGACAGGCGACGGAAATCGCGGCGATCGAACGTTCCGAGTAGACGGGCTCGGATAGTCTTACGACTCGCGCGATCGGATCGTAATGATCGGATAACGCGCCTCGCACCGGTTCAACGGGAACGTCGTGCAGGCCATTGAGGTCCAGCATTCTTCTCGCCGCCTCGCGGCCGGTCAGGCCGCTTGCGGCACGGACCTGGGACCAGCGATTAAAAGTCCCTTTGACCCTGAACTGGGCCCACACGGATAACAGGAAGGCGATGATGATCACGAAATCCATCGGGTGAAAGAACATGATGTTCGAACCTCCATTAGGGTAACTTGTTTACATGAAGTTACTTTTCCCCAAAAGAAGCAGAAGAGCCTCGACGCAAGCTGCGGTTTGCGGTGTAATGGCTTGGTACAGTTTTTTGGCTTGCCGTGGCTTTAACTGCTCGATTACCGGCTCAAGCTCTTTAACCTCCCGCTCCAGTTGAGCGAGATGAATCTGGAGGTCGGCAAGCTTGCGGTTGACGGCTTCGTCTGTCGCAACGCGGTTGTGCGAGACAAACTGCTCTCTAATTTCCTCAAGCGAGAACTTCTGAGCCTTTAGTTGTTCGATTTGGCGCAGCCGGGTCAACGTTTCTTCGTCATACAAGCGATAGTTGCCTGAAGAACGTTTGGCGGGCAGCAGCAACCCCATACTGGTGTAGTAATCGATCGTCCGCGGGCTGATTCCGGCCAAAGAGGAAAGCTCTCCGATCCGGAATAGCCGTTCGGCGGCGTGCTGATTTTTACGCATCGTTATCCCCCTTTTGCTCGCGAAGTCTACTCCCATCATACAGAATCCCCAACCATACAGTCAAACGTGATGCTTTCAAGTGGTGTCCGTCTTACGACGCAGGCTACAAATATATAACATATACATTACACAAAAGAATGAAATCGGCCAAGATTAAAGAGGGTTATGCGTAAAAACACAAACTTTTATACAAAATTACATCTATCCAAACCCGATATCACCCTCTATAATGACATTATTACTTTCTTGTTATGTCATATTATATAACACTAAGAGGAGTGGGCGTTATGTTGAAGAAAAGCTTGTTATCGATCGGCGCATTGCTGGTACTATTTCCGACGGTCGCATTTGCGGAGGACCCGTCGCCGACGCAGCTGAATATGGGGCTCGATGCTCTATGGGTTATGTTGGGGGCGATTCTGGTCCTGTTCATGCAAGGCGGATTTATTCTTCTCGAAGCCGGATCGACTCGGATGAAGAACGCCGGACACGTCGCAGGCAAAACGATCTTTACGGTGGGCCTTGCCTCGATTGTCTACTGGGCAGTTGGCTACGGAATTACGTTCGGCGGGGAAGCTTCGGAGGCGTTGAACAAATTCATCGGACTTGGCAAATTTTTCTTCAGTCCGGCTAACGGGGTGACCGACGGCAGCCTGCCCGACTCGATCTTCTTCGTTTTCCAGCTCGCTTTCGCAGCCGTATCGCTGTCGATCGCCTGGGGCGGATTCGCGGAAAGAGCGAAATTGTCCTCTTATCTCATCTTCACCTTGTTCTTCGTGTCGGTTATCTACCCGGTTGTCGCTCACTGGATCTGGGGCGGCGGCTGGCTCGCGGAAGACGGAGCGCAGGATTTCGCCGGCTCCACCGTCGTTCACCTTACTGGCGCAATAGGAGCGCTGGCGGCTACGATTCTGCTTAAACCCCGCATTGGCCGATTCAACAAGGACGGCTCGGCGAATGAGATTCTTGGGCACAATCAAGTGTTTACGGCTCTGTCCGTGCTTATTTTATGGGTCGGCTGGTTTGGCTTTAACGCGGGCAGCACGGTTTCGATCGGCGACGGTTTCTTCGGCTTCGTGGCTTTTAATACGCAGTTGGGCGCAGCCGCAGGCGCTGTGGCGGGGCTGCTGATCTCCTGGCTTGTGAACGGTAAGGCAGACATTACCGCTACGCTGAACGGCGCTCTAGCCGGTCTGGTGGCGATCACGGCCTCTTGCGCCTTCGTAGATCCGTGGGCTGCAGTTGTTATCGGTCTCGTTGCCGGAGTGCTCGTCTTCTTCAGTGCCAAGTTTTTCGAAAAAATGAAAATCGACGATCCCATCTATGCGTTGTCCGTACATGGCGCAGCAGGGATTTGGGGCACTGTGGCGAATGGTTTGTTTGCTACGGAAGAGCTGGCGGCTAAAGTCGGCGTCGGCCAAGCGGGCCTGTTCGAGGGCGGAGGTTGGAAGCAGCTGTGGGTTCAAGTAGAATCGGTCGTTGTAGCCGGCGGATTCGCTTTCGTTGCGTGCTTCATCGTGCTGTGGGTCGTGAAAAAGGCGATCGGCTTCCGCGTGACGGAGGAGCAAGAGATTATCGGACTTGACTTGAGCGAACACGGTACCTACGGTTATCCGGAACAATTAAAAAAAGCGAACACGTCCCTGTAAACGCTGCTTAAGTCAGGAGGAGATAGACGCATGGACAGTCCCAAAGCGGAAAAGCGCTGGCCGGACATCGACTGCGCCGGCAATCTCGAACAGTTGAAGACGGCAAGGGAGAAGGGGCAGCGGCGATTGGAGGCCGATTTCTTCTCCTTGCCCGTCGAAGAGGCGATCGCTGCGCTAAATGAACTGCACGATGCGTTGATTGTCCGGGTGCTGGCGCTGGCGGAAAACGATTTGGCACGGTCGGGGTTTGGAGCCCCTCCCGTGCCTTATGCGTATATGCTCTACGGCAGCGGAGGTAGGCTGGAACAGACCATGCATAGCGACCAGGACAGCGGCCTGGTCTATGAAGATGCGCGAGATGAAGCGGAGGAGGAGGTTAATCGGAGTTACTTTCTGAAGCTGGCCGAAACGGCGGTCGAATATTTGATCGCAATCGGCTATCCGCCATGCGAAGGCAAAGTAATCGCATCCAATCCGGTATGGTGCTTGCCGCTAACGGGCTGGACGAAGCGAATTGCAGGCTGGTTCGCGGAACCGAGCTGGGAAAACGTTCGTTATCTGCTCATAGCTGCCGACGGACGAGCGATATGGGGAGATGCCGGTCTGGCGAATCAACTGCGCAGCCGATATTTCGGCGACCTGCTCGGCCACCCGGTCATCGAGCGCAGAATGCTGGACAATACGCTGCACCACAAAGTTCTTGTCGGCGTATTCGGACAGCTGCTGACAGAGAGATACGGGGAGAATGCGGGTGGCCTGGACATCAAGTACGGGGCCTATATTCCGATGGTTAACGCCTTTCGCTTGCTGGCAATGCGCGCCGGCATTCAGGAGACCAATACTTTACGGCGGATTGACGCTCTGCTTGGAGAAGGATGGCTGAATCCGTCCGAGGCAGAGGAGACAAGGGAAGCTTTCCTACTCTTTCTTAAACTGCGGCATTTCACGTCTACGACGATGGAAGGCGGGCGGCTCGTAGGCACGGGAAAGCTTCCGGCGAGCAAACTGACGAAGGAGATGGTCGCTCCTCTGAAGAAGGCGCTGAAGGTCGGCAAAAACATTCAACGTAAAGTACAGAAGGAGTTGCCGATCCGGCTTGGCGGGGGGAGAGCGAAGTGAAGGAGCCCAAGGATACGAATGCGCGAGGACGAATGTGGAACTTGTACAAAATGGGCGGGCTTCCCCCGGCGATTGCGTCGATGTTCGGCTCGGCCAACGCCCAGCAAATGGCTTTTATTCGCTCGATGTCCAGGGAGCAACGCAAGGAAAGCGCGCTAGCTCTACCGCTTGCCGAGATGGAAGCGGTCGTGTTCGATCTGGAGACGACGGGGTTTTATCCGTACAATGGCGACGAGATTATTTCGGTGGGAGCCGTTTTAATCCGCGGGGGAGAGTTCGAGGAGGTCGAGCCGTTCTATCGGCTCGTCAATCCGAAGCGCAAAATTCCGCGTCATATTACAGAACTGACCGGGATCACGAACGAGATGGCCGAAAATGCGCCGGATTTGATGCAGGTGCTGCACGACTTTATGGGTTATATCGGCAGGAAAGTGCTGATTGCGCACGGCAGCGGCCATGACAAGCAGTTTTTGAGCAGCGCGCTGTGGCGCACCTCGAAGGTAAACTTGACGCATCGGATTATCGATACGATGATGATCGCCAAGTGGCTGGAGCCGAAGGCGATTCATTATGGCTTGGACGAGGTGCTCGAACGTTACGGCGTCCCTGTGACGGAGCGGCATCATGCGCTTCATGATTCGGTTATGACCGCAAAGCTTTATTTCAAATTTCTCCGTTCTATTTTGGATCGGCAGGTGACGACGCTGGGAGAGCTGTATGCGTATTTAAGCCGTCATTAACGACCCACAGGGGGATCGGGGTCCAGTAATTGTCCGATTCGCGCGCGAAGACGCCGATCTCGTGATCGGCTTCGGTCAGCCCGATAATCCAATAAGTTCTCCACGGAACGAAACCTGCAAGATCGCTATCGCTGGGAACGATCGTTCCCGATGGATGACTGTGGAAGAAACCGACGATTTCGCGTTGGTTTTTTTGCGCTTCGAAGAAGGCTGCGATCCAGTCCTCGGGGTGAAAAGAAAAATGAGCTGCCGGGTGACCGGCAGCATTGCGAATGAGACGGAACTCGCTTGCTTCGATAATGCCGCTCGTTACCGTCCCCATGATCACTCCGCACGCTTCGTAGGGCAGGCGGTTCCGCAGCGTATGCACGAGCCCTTTTTCCAAATCGGCGTTTAATCTGACTTCCACATCCGTCTCCCCTCTCAATCATCACACTGAGTATGAATGAAGGGGGCGGCGCTGGCAACCTGCTACTGCACCTGCTTGCCGGGTTTAACCAGGAAGAAGACCAGCGCAAGCGCGATCAGCGACAACGCGGATACCGTCACGAACACGATCGTATGCGACTTGGCCATCATCCAACCGAACAGGGGCGGGCCGAAGGCGACTCCGAAAAACCGCAGACTGCTGTATAACGACGTAATCATCCCGCGCTCCGCCTTCTCGACAGCTCCGGTAATCATCGTGTTCAGGCAGGGCAGGAGCAGACCGGTGCCGATGCTGCTGATCGTCAGCAGTCCGATAAAGACGTAGAGATTGCTGTTAAACCAGATCGTGAGCGCCAAGGAGACGACCATCAGGGCGAGTCCGATATTCATGAGCCAGCGAATGAGCACGCCGTTTTTGCGGATGACCGTGCCGGTGATGTAAGCGGTCGTGACCATTCCGAACAGCGGAATGGCGAGGACAAAGCCCTTTCGGACGCCCTCGATGGAATAGGGAGGTTTCTCCAAAATGTCCGACAGGAAAAAGAGCACCCCGAACAAAATAAACAGAGCGAGCGATCCCGCGAAGAACGAGGAGATCAGCCAGCGGCCGCGTTCGGCGAAAATTTGTTTGACGGAGCGCAGGTACTGCGAGATCGGTTGCGGTTCGTCCTGACGTTTCGGTTCCTTGATGAGAAAAATAACGCCGAGCAGGGAGAGGAGACAGAAGACGGGAAACGCGAAAAAGGCGGCATACCAGACGATCAGCGCAAGCAGCGAGCCCAGAATCGGACTGACGACCTTTCCGGCTCCGTTGGAGGCCTCGATCAAGCCGAGCGCCTGGCTCTCTTGGCCGTCCTTGTACAAGTCTCCGACGAGCGCCATCGCAATCGGCGCGGTTCCGGCCGCTCCGATGCCCTGCAGCGCTCGCGCGGCAATCAGCACGGAGTACGAATCCCAGATCGCTCCGAAACCGGCAAGCACGCCAGCGCTGCCGTACACGATGAGAGAGGGGATAATCACGGCTTTGCGGCTGAAGCGATCCGACAAATAGCCGGCGATCGGAATGATCAGGGCGGCGCATACGGAAAATAAGCTGATGACCAGACTCGTTTGAAATTGCGAGATCCCCAGCTCGCTTCTGAGCGTCGGGAGGATTGGGACAAGCATGGAATTGCCGAGCACGAGTACGAGCGGGACGGTAGAGAGAGCGATGTACTGGCGTATTTTGCTTTTGGGTTTGCCTTGTCCGCCGGAGGAAGATTGAGCTTCCGGTCTCTCGGCGTCTGCGCCGATGTCGCTCGTGAAGGTGACGGACAGTCTGCTTCTGGATTTCGTGGTTGCGGACACTTCCTGTTTCCTCCTTAAAACGGCAGCTTTTACTCGTTCAACCTGCTGTCGCTGGTTCAGTTAACGTTCCCTTGCATTTGAGGCGATATGCGTTGGGCGGATGGAAGGAGATGTTCATCATTCCGACACGTCTGAGTCATGGAAGGTTCCTTGGAAATGGGGTAAGATAAGGGTAATATCTTGAACTTGAGAGTTGAGGAATCCATGAAAAGAAACCTGATTATTTTGGCAATAGCGGTCATTGCGATTGCTGGAGTGTGGATATGGGACGAAAGCGGGCGCGGAGCTTCCTCCGGTAAGGCGGCGGGAGCGAACGGGCAGTCGGCCGGCGAAATTCCGGCAGATCCGGCGCCGAAGGCGAATCATTTCGCACCGGCGTTTACGCTCGATTCGCTGGATGGAACGACGTCCTTCAGCGTCGGGGGGAAGCGGGACAAAGCTCTGATCGTTAATTTCTGGGCGGCCTGGTGCGGGCCGTGCGAGGTGGAGGCGCCGGATCTTAAGGCGATCTATGAAGATCATCAGGATAAGCTCGATCTGTATGCCGTTAACGCCACCAATTACGACAGGTTGAGATCGGCCAAAGAATTCGTGAAGGAGCAGGGCTTCGTGTTTCCTGTTCTAACCGATGCGGAGGGCGTAGCCGGAGACCTGTACAAAATTACCGGATATCCGGTCAGCTTTATTATCGATCGGGACGGCGTTGTCCGCCATCGGATCGAGGGCATTGTGGAGCGCAAGGAATGGGAGAAGATGTTGCAGGACGTGCTGTAGCGACGCCGACAACTTAGGAATCGATTGCCTCCTCCATGCATAAAGGTTAAGGAAGAACGAGTTTCTTCCGAAGCCGGCGAGCATGGGAGGGAGATTCATGGAAAAGCTCAAAATCATGATCGCAAGCCCGGTTCGGCGCAGACCGGACATATTGACCGAATTCCTGCACGGATTGGCTTCGATCGACGGCGGAGATCACGAGCTGATTTTCCGACTGGTCGATGACAACGACGACCCGGCATCGACCGAGCTGTTGAAGAGCTTTCAAGCTATGCAAGCGCAAAAAGGGATTTCCGCGAAGATCGAACAAGCCGATCGGAGTGCGGAAATCCCTTTTCAATGTAACGAGAATACGCATATATGGAACGAAATGCTCGTATGGAGAGTAGCCAAATCCAAGGACGGATTTATCCGGCAGGCAAGGGACGAACGCGTAGATGCCTTGCTGCTGGTCGATTCGGACATCGTTCTTCATCCTGGGACTTTGCTCCGCCTGCTGGAGACGGGAAAGCCGATCGTCAGCGAAATTTTCTGGACGCAGTGGCAGCCGGGAACCGCTCCGCTGCCTCAGGTGTGGTTAAGCGACGAATACGATATGGTGTCCAGGGAGCCGGGGACGCTGCTGTCGGATGCTGAAATCAAGCGAAGAACAAATGAATTTCTTGCGATGCTCCGAACTCCCGGACTGTACCAAGTAGGCGGGCTCGGGGCCTGCACGCTGATCGGCTCGGAGGCGCTGCGCTTTGATCTGTCTTTTCGCAAAATACGCAATCTATCCCTATGGGGAGAGGATCGCCATTTTTGCATCCGTGCGGAATGTCTCGGCTTCGATTTATTTGTCGATACGACGCTGCCGGCTCTGCATCTATATCGGACCTCGGATATCGGGAAGCTGCCCGCGCAGCGCGTTCATTGGCGCAATATGAGACGCGGGGCTGCCGAAGACGATTCCAGGCCGAGACTGCTGCTGTCGATGACGATGCGAAATGAAGCGAAAGGCCTTTTGAGAGAGATGCTTGCGCGCTGCAAGGATTATATCGATGCGGCATCTATTATCGACGATGGGAGCACGGACGGCTCGGCGGACATCTGTAGACAGGCGCTAGCGGGCATTCCCTTGAGGATCGTTCGCAACGACGAGCCGAAATTTGGCAACGAGTATGAGCTTAGACAGCAGCAATGGGCGGAGGCGGCGAAGCTAAACCCGCAATGGGTGCTTGTGCTCGATGCGGACGAATGGTTTGAGGATCGTTTCAAGGATGGGCTTTCCGCCATGCTTGAGCAGGAAGAAATCGACGTTTACAGCTTCCGCATTTACGATTTTTGGGACGATTGCCGATACCGGGAGGATGAGCATTGGAACAGTCACGGATTATATAGGCCGCTGTTGGTAAGGTATCGCCCGCATTTCCCCGCCGTGTGGTCGGAAACGCCTGTGCATTGCGGCAGAATGCCGTGGAACATTTTTTCCTTGCCGAATGCGATCAGTCCGTTCAGACTCAAGCACATGGGGTGGGCGAAGGAGTCCGAGAGGCAACGCAAGTATGAGCGTTATAAAGAATCGGACCCCGATGGATCGTATGGAAGCAAAGCTCAATACGAATCGATTATGGATGCGAACCCTCGTTTGGTGGAATGGAGCGAGAACGGCTGACGATTATCCGGCTTCCTGGTTATCTGAAGCGCTGTCTTGTCGGGAAACCAACGGTTCCAGGTAAGCTTTGTTTTGCAAAATAGCCGCATCGTCCGGACGATAGGTTCGGGCGATTTCGTTATGGGCGTAGGCCAGGTCGTGCAGCTTCAACCGGTCGTAGCAGACGCATAGCTGCAAGTGAGGGAGCCATGTTCTACAGGCGTGGTTTTCCAACGCCCACTTTTCCTGTGCGGGAAGTTCGATCGCCAATCTGTACCAATGGGCGGCGGCTTCGTATTTGCCCCGATGCAGCAAGCTGAAGCCGATGCGGCAGCAAAACTCGGGGCGGGGCGTATCGTAGCGGAAAGCGCGGCAGATCGCGTTCCACTCTTGCTCCGCCTCTCCAAGCGCGTGGTAGCAATCCGCAAGCTTGCTGCACGCGGTCACCTCATCCTCGATCCAGCCTTCCCCCTCGTCAAGGAATCGCTCATAATGAGCGGCAGCTTGGCGGTATTGCTGTGCCTCCAGCAGTTCATGGGCGTAGTAGAGTCGGTCGCGTGGCGTCAGCGGCAATCCTTGCGCTTCCCGCTGGCTGTAGATGCGTAGATTTCTGCCGGGGTCCGCATCGGTTAATGGACAATGAGCGACGGCGATATCGCTTGTTACAATATGCCCGCCTACAATAAGCACCTCGTGCACCGCTCCTTGCCAACTGTAACGATTGGATCTTTTGATCAGTCGATTGCGTCTTAGACTGTGGGCGACGTTGCCGTATTCGTCTCGACTCAGCTCATAGATCATCGAGACGGAATCGGTATCGGGGCTGAGCGTCCGTTTTAGTTCTAGCAGCTTCTGCTGGTTGTCGGGAGCAATTACGTCGTCGGCATCCAGCCATAGGATGTAGTCCTGTGTGGCGGCATCGAAGGAGTAGTTGCGGGCTGCGGAAAAGTTGTCGATCCAGGCGAAATGAAGCAGTCGATCCGTGAAGCGCAGGGCGATCTCTCTCGTGCGGTCGGTGGAACCTGTATCCACAATGATTATCTCGTCGACAAGCGGAGCTGCGGAGGCCAGGCAGCGTTCGAGAACTTGCTCTTCGTTTTTGACGATCATGCAGAGGCTAATCGTAATCATGCGATTCCTCCTATGGGTTCAGGGAAGATCGTTTGCTCCTGCGATAAATTGAATGGAGTTTCGCGTCAAGTTAATCTGTGCATCGACCAGACGGTGGCCGAAGCGTTGGGTCCGCCCAGGTTTAAGTTGATTGTAAGCCCGGTGCTGACGTACAGGATGGCGATGGTGTCTCCGGCATTCAGCGTGACGTCTCCCGCCATTGTAACCGTTGCATTGCCTAGAATGACTCGAAGGGTAAGAAGGGTAATGGAGGTGTTCAGTAACGGGAATAAACCTGTAATCAAATCGGTTCCATCGCTTGTGCGCCTGACGACGAAGGAAGGGTTGATGGTTGATCCTAGCTGAATGCCGATAGCGGCGACCGTGGTGTAACTGACGGTTGCTTTAATCGCGTATCTGCCTGTAACCGGCACCGTATAGGTTCCTGTCGTCGGGTCGAATCCCGCGCCCGGATAATAAGGAGCGGTTGTCGTCCAGTTGTTAAGTTGGGTGCCTGTAGCAATCGTGCTCGGAGCGCGCGAAGCCGAGAAGCCGTCCGCCAACACGCTTGGTCCGGTGCTGCCTGTCGCTCCCGTAACTCCCGTTGCCCCAGTCGAACCTGTAGCTCCAGTAGCGGATGTGATTCCGGTTGCCCCTGTTGGACCGGTCACTCCCGTTGCGCCAGTGACACCGGTCGCTCCGGTTGGTCCAGTGGGGCCGGTATTGCCAGTAGCACCAGTGGCACCAGTAGCACCAGTAGCACCAGTGGCTCCAGTTGTACCTGTGGAACCGGTGGCTCCAGTCGCGCCAGTAGGTCCGGTAGCTCCCGTTGTGCCGGTGGCTCCGGTGAAACCGGTAGCACCTGTTGAACCAGTGGCTCCGGTAGCGCCCGTAGACCCGGTAGCTCCTGTTACGCCGGTGGCTCCGGTAAAGCCGGTAGCACCTGTGGAACCGGTGGTTCCAGTCGCGCCAGTAGGCCCGGTAGCTCCCGTTGTGCCGGTGACTCCGGTGAAGCCGGTAGCACCTGTGGCACCAGTGGTTCCAGTCGCGCCAGTAGGTCCGGTAGCTCCAGTCGCGCCAGTAGGTCCGGTAGCTCCAGTCGCGCCCGTAGACCCGGTAGCTCCCGTTGTGCCGGTGACTCCGGTGAAGCCGGTAGCACCTGTGGAACCGGTGGTTCCAGTCGCGCCAGTAGGTCCGGTAGCACCTGTTGTGCCGGTGGCCCCCGTATCTCCAGTTCCCCCGGTTACCCCTGTGTTACCTGTGGGACCAGTGAAACCCGTGTTGCCAGTTGCACCTGTGGCTCCTGTCGGGCCTGTAGGTCCGGTAGTTCCCGTTCCGCCGGTGATCCCGGTGAAGCCGATAGCGCCTGTGGAACCGGTCGCTCCGGTCATGCCAGTAGGCCCGGTGGTCCCTGTTGTGCCTGTGGCTCCGGTGAAGCCGGTAGCACCTGTGGAACCAGTGGCTCCAGTCGCGCCAGTAACACCGGTTGTACCAGTAGTCCCGGTGATACCAGTGAAACCTGTGACTCCTGTAGAGCCGGTAGCTCCAGTAGCTCCGGTCGTCCCAGTGTTGCCTGTAGGACCAGTGGAACCCGATACCCCAGTGGTACCCGTGAAACCGGTCGTTCCGGTGATGCCAGTGTTGCCCGTAGCTCCAGTCGCTCCAGTGTTCCCTGTGGTACCAGTGGAACCCGTGACTCCAGTGGCACCAGTAACACCGGTGAAACCCGTGTCCCCTTTAGGGCCAGTAACACCGATCGCTCCGACATCGCCGGTGGCCCCAGTCGCGCCAGTAGAACCAGTAGAACCAGTAGAACCAGTAGAACCAGTAACGCCGGTGCTTCCGGTTGCGCCAATCGCTCCAATATCACCCGTAGCCCCAGTTGCCCCCGTGCTGCCGGTCGCTCCAGTTTGTCCAGTAGTTCCGGACGGACCAGTTGCCCCTGTCACTCCTGTAGCTCCGGTCGTCCCTGTTGTTGCGCTGCCGGTAGCTCCTGTGTTGCCGGTGAAACCAGTAGCTCCTGATTCTCCTGTAGCTCCGGTGCTACCGGTTACCCCAGTTGCCCCTGTTACTCCCGTACCGGGGGGGCCTGTGACGCCAGTAGCTCCGGTCACGCCAGTGGCACCTGTATTTCCGGTTCCCCCAGTGGCTCCCTGGCCAGGTCCTGGAGGCCCCGTCGCCCCTGTCGATCCAGTGGCACCTGTATTGCCGGTTCCGCCAGTAGCTCCCAGGCTGGGTCCAGGAGGCCCTGTCGCACCGGTCGCCCCAGTAGCCCCCGCAACCCCGGTTTCACCGGGATCGCCTTTCATGCCTCGGAAGCCCATCAAACCTCTCGATCCGGGCGATCCCATTGGACCCGTCGCTCCCGTAAGGCCGGTAGGGCCCGTCGGACCGGTTACAGCAGTCGGTCGAGGAACAGGTTTGGGAGGAAAAGGCTTGGGATATTTTCTCCTGTGCTTCTTTTGTTTTTTGCGGTGCGGGCAGCAGCACAATCGAAGGGCTTTCTTGCAGAAGGTACAATGCTTGGGGAGCTTCCTTCTTCTCATCGTTCTCCTCCCCTCGATGGAACCTCGATTCTGCTTCCGGATCCATAAAAAAATACCTCACTATGGAGGTACATACGAAAACTCTCATGTATAACTTATGATTGCCCGCACGTTTCCATAACCATGAAGAGTCAAATTGCGGGAAGAAACGACTTGTCCCGTCAATAAACAACGACGGATCAATTGACGTACATCAACTTGCTCGATTTTCCGAAGTCACGGCTGAGCTTAAACTCGATATGTAAACATGATAGGATTAGATAAATGCCGCTTGGTAAATCGACCCTAATTTCTTTTGAAAATTCTCTTTAATGCATTGTGATATTCAATGAATTTCAATATAATGGGATTTTTTTATGATAAAGTTAATCTTATAGGATGCTTTTTAAATAAAAGTGTGAAATATCCAGATGGACGCCTCGTACGACTGCTCGTGTTGGCTCTGAAATTTAATATCCGAATAACGCGTGAAATATTTATTTCATCCAAGTCGTAAAGATAATATTTGCAAATAAGATCGTGTACGATTACGGTGCCTCAAATCGGCGCTGTTGCTTCTAAGTTGCCGTTCCAATTCACGTACATGATTCTCAAGTTGCTCAATCCGTGCAGCCTGTTGATCGAGGAGAAATAGAACAACTGAAGCGATTTCTTTGTCCCCTTACAAATGGTAAGCACTTGGTCCGCTGTTAGCTTCATTTCCCCTCCCCTCTCGATCGATTCATTGTTATGGTCTGATTATCTTGTGGGCAGGTCTTATGAACGAGATTCGTTCTTGATGGACAGCCTCTTCTCTTCATAGCAAGGCGGCCGGCGAACCCATGGGATGCCAAAAGGATTCAACAATAAGATTCGACGGCCCTCCTCAAAGCAGGCGTTCCCGATACTCCTGTGGCGTCAGGCCGTAATGCTTTTTGAACATTTTGATAAAATGCTGCGTCTGGTTGTATCCGAGTTCGCCGGAGATGTCGTACACTTTGATTCCTTTATTTTTGAGCAGCGCAACGGCTTTCTCCATTCGGACGCGCAGCACGAAGTCGCTGAAGCTCTCGCCCGATTCCGACTTGTAGATTCGGGACAGGTAGGAGGGATGCAGAAAAACGCTGTTGGCGACCGTCTGGATCGATATGTCTTTGCCAAGGTTGGCCATGACGTATTCGTTGACCTGTTGAACGATGGCGGCGCGGGAATGCTGGCGTTCCCGATCGACGAGCTCGAACAGCCGATCGAGAATGCGGAACGTCCATTCCCGCAGCGACTTGACCGTCTTGAACGGCAGCCCGCCGGCGACCTTCTCGTATTCGTCCCCGATCAGTTCCGCCAGCCTGCGGCGATTTTTGTGCGCGATATAAGCAAGCATCCCGCCTATTTCGAGATAGACCTCCAGAATATGCTCCTCGAACTGAAATTCGTCCTGCAGCAGCTCCTCAAAGATCCGCTCCAGCTTCCCGCGCAGCTCGTTCCATTGTCCGGCTTCGATGGTCATCTTCAGCGTCGGCGGCTCGTACAGGCTGGACAGGAACGCCGTCTTGTGGACTTCTTCCGTGCTGCCGATCGTCATAAAGAAGGCCCGTTCGCTCCCGATCCGCTGACGGAACGCGAACAAGCATTGCTGGTAGCGGTCCGAGACGGCCTCGGGGAACTCGAACCAATCGCTGACGAGCGCGGATATGCTTCCCTTGAGATAGACGCCGACATAATGCTGGAGATGCGCCGCGCCCTGTTCCAGCATCCGCTGCCGCTCCGGCTCGGACAAGCTTTTCGTTCCTTCCCCGAGCGCTACGAGGAAGGTTAAATAGCCGTAGTCGTCGAGACAGCTCCATATTCGGAAATCGTCGCGGAACAGCTCTTCCGCGATGTTGGCGATCGCGTATTCCAGCAGCGATACGCTTCGCTGGTCGTAGTCGGCAAGCGGCTCCTCCAGCCGCACGAGCACAAGCGCCGCTTTCTCCCGGACGGTGAAGGGGAGCTCATACAGGTCGAGCTTCTCCTGCAACAGACTGTCGGACAAGCGTCGGCCGCGCAGCAGCTCCAGCAGGAGGCCGGTCTTCAGCGCCGGAAGATGCTCGCGGAACGTATGGAGCACCCGCTGGCTGGAAATAACGGCCTGCCATTCGGCCGCTTTTTTGTCGAGGACGCCGCGGATCGACCGGATCAGTTCGTCGTTGGGAACCGGCTTCAGCAGGTAGTCTTCGACATCCTGACGCAAGGCCTCTTTGGCGTATTCAAAATCGGCGTACCCGGACATCAGGATGACTTTAATGTCCTTCCAGCGTCTGCGGATTTCGCGAATCAGCTCCAGTCCGGACATGACGGGCATGCGAATGTCCGTCACGACCAGATCGACGGGCACGATGTCCAGCGTCTGCAGCGCTTCGTGGGCGGAATACGCTTTATGAACGCCGACAACCCCCATTTCCGTCCACGGGAGCGTGCGGGCCATGCTGTCTACCTGATGCGGATGGTCGTCGACGATCAGCACGTGATGCATCATGAGGGGCCTCCTTTGTTTTCATGATCCGTCCAGTGCAGGACGGTGCGCAATCCGCCGCCGGGGGAGGGGGACATCTCCACGCCCGCCTCCGGCCCGAACCGGTATTTCAGCCGCTGATGCACGTTCCACAATCCGCAGCCCGATTCGTTGTCGAGCGGCGTATCCAGCTTGATTCGCAGCTTCTCCAACGCGTCTTCGGAAAGCCCGACGCCGTTGTCCTCCACGATCAGACGGTTGCCCGCGCCGTCCCGTTCGCCGGAGATCCGCAGCCATCCCCATTCCATCCGCGGCTCAAGTCCGTGGAGGATCGCGTTCTCGGCGATCGGCTGCAGAATCAGCCGCGGTATCCGGAGCTCCAGCATGTCGTCCGGGACGTCCAGCTCGAAGTCGAAGCGCTGCATCTGCAGGTTCTGGATCGTCAAATAGTTGCGCACCAGCTCAAGCTCCTCGCCCAGCGTCGCTTCCTGATTTTCCACGCGGGTCGTATAGCGGTAGTACTGACTTAAGTTCAGCGTCATCGCGATCACGGCTTCTTTCTCTTCCAGCTCGGTCATGCTCTTGATGAACGCCAGCGAGTTGTACAGGAAGTGCGGATTGATCTGGGACTGCAGCTGCTTCAGCGTCGCTTCCTTCGAGCGAAGCCGCTCGGCGAACACGTTCTCGATCAGCTGCTCGATCTGGGACGCCATCTGGTTAAAGCGGTGGAACAAATAGCTGAATTCGTTCTTCTGCCTGTTCGTCAGACGGACGGAGAACTGGCCGCGTTCCATATTGCGCACGCCGTGAAGCAGCTGCGATACCGGCATCTGTACGTTGCGGTAAAGCAGCAGGGCGAAGGCGATGCTCATGGCCAGCAGCATGCCGATGCAAGCATAGAAGAGCAGGGAGCTGTTCTTGATCGGACTTAACCGGTATTCCATCGGGACGTAGTCGACGAGCACCCAGTTGAGCGTTTCCGACTTGACGTAGTTGATCATATATTGACGTCCTTGCAGCCGAACGTATTCGGTGCCGCTTTCCGCGCGGTCCGCGTCCACCTTGCGCCCGTTCAAATAGTCGACGACGCCCTCCGCCAGCGTTTCGTTAGCCGTCCGATTCATAATCGGCAGCTCGCCCGGATGGTAAAAAAACGGATCGTTTTTTCCCTTCAGCTTAATCTGGTCGAGCATGTTCCGGATGTTGTCCGCCGTGAAGCTGACTTCGACGATAATCCGCGAGCCGGGGTACACGGTATGCCTGACGAATTGCTTGACCGGTACGCCGTTCTCCGACGTCTCCCGATACTTCCATTCCTTCGTAATCGCGTCCTCCGCGAACATGGCGCCGTAATCCGCCGAATTCAAAGTGGTGACCCCGGTGCCGGCCGCCGGGGCATAGACGGTAAATTGGTTGGTCCAGTTGCTGGAGGCGCCGGACAATCTCAGCTTCTCGATAATGTCCTGCTTGATCACGACTTTCTCGTAGTTGCTCGGTTTCTCGTCGATATGGATCAAGTCGTCGATGACCTGGAACCGTCCGATCGTATTGGCGGCGAGCATTAATTGCTCTACCGTCACTTCCGCTTGCCGCAATAGAAAGGACAGATGCTGCAGGTTCGACTCCTTGATCTCGTTGCGCACGACGCGTACGCTCACTTGATTGGAATACATATACAGCCCCAGAATCGGCAGAATGAGGAGAACCAGCATCAGAATCAGTCTGCGGAAAATCGTCATTTTAACCGGCATTCCGGGGTCCCTCCAAGTAGGTAAGCGATTTCATGGCTCGTATCCATTATACTATGGAGGAAGGCCGCCGAGGCGGGAATCGACGCAAGAGGTGTTCAAAACGGCATGAAAGTAAGCAAACCGTCATAGCGCCGCGCGCCTTCGCGATTTACGATACTATCAAGACGAGATCGCCGGAAGCCGCCGCAACGGGTGGCCGCGCGGCGATCGAATCCTCCGGGAGGTTACCCATGAGCCGTATCTGCGTTTTCCGGAAATCCGCCGTCCTGCCGCTGGTCTCCGCCGTCGCCGCTTTGAGCGCTTGTTCGCTTTCGCCCGATTCGTCGAACGGAGGCAAGGCCACGAGCCCTCCGCTCGAAGTCTCGTGGATGAACATCGCTTACGGGGCGCCCCCGCCTGGGGGAGACGCCGTCGGTCAGCGCATCGAGGCGGAGACGAACACGAAAATCAGTTGGCAGTGGGTGCCGCTTAACGGGTACAAAGAGCGATTAAACGTGGCGCTCAATACCGGGGACCTGGCGGACATCACCCAAGTGCCGACCAGCAATCCCATCTACGAGACGGCAACGAACGAAGCGATCCAGGCCGGCGTATTCCACGATCTGACCCCTTATCTGACCGGGGACAATCTGCAGAAATACCCGAATCTTGCGGCTTACCCGTCCTCGATCTGGGACAACATGGTGTACAACGGGAAGATATGGGGCATCCCGCGACACCCGAATCCGCCGATTTTCACGACGGTGCATATCCGTAAGGATTTGCTGGACAGGGAGGGGCTGCCGGTGCCGACGACCTGGGAGGAATTGACGGACGCGCTCTTGCGGCTCAGCGATCCTCCCGATCTGTACGGGCTGGCGATGAAGTCGACGTCCAGCGCCGACGTGATCGCGAACGCGATTACCGGCATCCAGAATTGGGATGTGGACGGCGAGGGAAATTTCCGGTATCGCGACTTTATGCCCGCCTTCAAAATTTATTTGCGGTGGCTCAAGCAGCTGTACGACGCGGGAGCGATCCACCCGGAGTTCCCGATCGTCGAAGGCAGCGAGACGGACCTGTTCAAAACGGGCAAATACGTGGCGGTGGCCGCCAATACGCACATGTTCACAATTCCGGATTGGCTGGAGAAGCTGAAGGAGAACGCGCCGGAGGCGGACGTATTGACGCTCAAAGTGCTGCAAGGGCCCCAAGGCTACGCAACGAGCATGGCGACGGGCTCGTGGACGAACCTGATGATCGATTCGCGCGTGCCGGAGGCCGACATTCCGCGTCTGCTGGAGCTGATCGACTTCACCTCGTCGCCCGTCTATCAGCGATTGGCGCTGTACGGCATCGAAGGCGTTCACTACGAGCTCAAGAACGGCGCTATCGAGCGCAACGACAAGTACAGGAACGAAGGCATCGAGGCGTACACGTGGAACGACGGCACCTACACGGGGGCGGACAATTATCTGCTCTGGGACGCCGACCCCGCCAGGCTGCAATGGTACAAGGAAGTATTCGACGATTCGCAGTTGAAATCGACCTATTCGAATCCGGCCTATAATCTGTACTCGCCGTCGCTCGTCGATAAGTGGGGCGATCTGACCCGGGACCTCGAGCGCAACAAGGTAAAGTTCGTCATGGGCGTGCTGTCCGAAGAGGACTGGGATCAATACGTGAATCGCCTGGTTTCGTCGGCGGACTACGTTCAAATCGCCGATGAGCTGAAGAACGCTTATCTCAAGTACAAGTAACGGGCGGGAACTCCCGCCGGCACCGGCAGCTATCGCCCATATAAGGAGCAGGTTTGCGATCCCGCAAGCCTCTTCGGCGAGCCCTGCGACAGGCGCCCGCTATCAAATTCGACCGAGAAGAGGAGATTGGCATGGCGAACGTCTCGTTCCATCACGTCAGCAAGCAGTATCGCGCGGAGAAAAAGCCTTCCGTCGTCGACTTTCACCTCGATATCGCCGACGGAGAGTTCGTCGTGCTGGTCGGCCCTTCCGGCTGCGGCAAAACGACGACGCTGCGCATGCTGTCCGGACTGGAGGACATTACGGAAGGCGAGATTTATATCGGGGACCGGTTCATTAACTACGTGTCGCCCAAGGATCGGGACATCGCCATGGTGTTCCAGAATTATGCGCTGTACCCGAATCTGTCGGTGTACGAGAACATGGCGCTCGGCTTGAAGCTGCGGAAGACGGCCAAGCACGAGGTCGAGCTGCGGGTGAAAAAAGCGGCCAAGACGCTCGAGATCGGCGCGCTGCTGCACAAGAAGCCGAATCAACTGTCGGGCGGACAGAAGCAGCGCGTCGCCCTCGGGCGGGCGATCGTTCGCGAGCCCGAGGTGTTCCTGATGGACGAACCGCTGTCCAATCTCGACGCCAAGCTGAGAACGCAGACGCGGGCGGAGCTGATCCGGCTTCATCAGGAGCTGCGCACGACGACCGTCTACGTAACGCACGATCAGACCGAGGCGATGACGATGGGATCGCGGATCGTCGTGATGAAGGACGGCGTCATCCAGCAGGCGGATACGCCGGACCGCATATACGGCTATCCGGCCAATCTGTTCGTAGCCGGGTTCATCGGCTCGCCGGCGATGAATCTGATTGAAGGGGCGATCGCGGAGGAGGACGGCAAATATTATTTTCGCAACAAACGGCTGCGGCTGCGGCTGCCCGACTCCTATCGGGCGTTCGTCACCTCGGCGAGGTTCGGCAAAATCGTCATGGGCATCCGGCCGGAGCATGTGGAGATGGAGCCTCGTCAAGCGCCGGACAGGGAGGACGAGACCGTCGAGGCCCGGATCGACATCATCGAGCGGATGGGCGCCGATTCCTACTTATATATGAGCCTTGGCGACATTCGGCTGATCGCCCGGGTCGTGGAGTCCGACTCCCGGTATCATGCGTCGGACAAAGTCGACATCGGCTTCCGGATGGAGAAGGCGCATTTCTTCGACGGAGAAACCGGCCGGAATCTCGGAATCTTTTAATGAACGGAAGGCGGGAAGACGGAATGAGGCTGCGCAGATGGATGCTGGTTACGATTTTGCTCGCCGTCGTCGCGGCGGGATACGTCATCCGGTCCTGGGGGCAGGAGGAGCCGTTCTACCCGGCGGTAGCCGCTTCGGCGATCGCCGGGGTCGCGGGAGACGAGAACGGCGTGCCGTATTACGCCGCCGAGGTTAACCGCTTGCAGGCGGAAGACGTGCCCGCCTACGCGGGAGAAGCGATCGAGATCGATCCGTCCGGCTATGCCGCCGCTTCGCCCGACGCGGCGCTGTCCGCGGGACCGGATGCGGAATTGGGCCGCCGCGCGCTCGTCTGGGAGAACGGCTCCGGCTGGACGGAATGGAAGGTCGAGGTGCCGGCGGACGGAATCTACGAGCTGGAATTCACCTATAAATCGATCAAACAGGACAGCAGCAGCTCGATCTTCTACGGGCTGGAGATCGACGGACGGACGCCGTTCTCCGAGGCGGGCAGCCTGGAATTCGTCAAGCGGTGGCGCGACAAGGACGTTCCCTTCCGCAAGGACGCGATCGGCAACGAAATCCGCTCGCTGCAGACGGAGTCCTCCGTATGGCTGACGGCCCGAATGACGAACTATGCCGTCTCGTCGGAGCCCTTGAAGTTCCGGCTGTCCGCAGGCGTTCATACGCTGCGTTTTACGGCCCGGAACGAGCCGATGGCGTGGGGGGCGATCCGTCTGCGCGCGCCGGAGCCGATACCGGATTATGCGGCCTATTCGGCGGGCGCGGAGACGGGAGATGCCGCGATCCGCGGCGTATCGGAAGCTTCGGCGACCGGTATCTCCGCTTCCGCCGGAGACGAGGCCTGGTTCTCGCTGATCGAAGGGGAGCGGTATTCGCAGAAGTCCCACCCGGCCGTGCAGTCGGGCACGCAGAACGAACCCTACGTGTCGCCGGACGGCCAAGGACGTTTCGTTTACAACATCCTGGACGGCCTGCGCTGGAAGCGGGCGGGAGAATGGGCGGAATGGACGTTCGAGGTTCCGTCCGAGGGCTGGTACGAGATCGACGTAAAGTATTTTCAGCGTTTCGTCGGCAAAGCGAACGCCTATCGCACCGTGCTGATCGACGGCGAGACGCCGTTTCGCGAGCTGCTGCATTATCCGTTCGCGTACAACGATCGGCTGGAGGTTCACACGCTGGGCGGGGCGGACGGCGAGCCCTTCAAGTTCCGCCTCGCGGCGGGAGAGCATACGATCCGGTTCGTGACCGACACTTCGCCGCAGTATCCGGCGCTGCTGTCGCTGCAGGACACCGTCCGGGAGCTGTACGACCTCGAGCAGAGGCTGCGCAAGCTGACGGGCGATTACGGCGCCAACTCGGGCGACGCTTTCCGCACGTGGGACATCGCGGGCTTCATGCCCGATATCGGCGACCGGCTGGAGGACATTCGCGATCGGCTGCAGACCGCGATGGCCTATCTGGACGGTCTGAGCGGAAGCAAGACCGACGCGACCCAGTCGCTGCGCATCGGCCTCTCGATTATGGACGATCTGCTTCGGGACGTCGACGCCGTGCCGAACAAGCTGGGACGGTTTCCCGATCTGCAGATGCGGATCGGAACCTGGATGGACACGCTCGCCAACGGCGGCATGTCGATCGACTTCCTCGTCGTTCGCGAGCCCGGGGCGCATCCTTCCCTGAAGGAAGCGACCACGTTGAACAAGATCCCGTATACGGCAGTTAATTTCGCACGGACGTTCATCCTGAATTACAATGCCAGATCCCTTAACGACGAGCATGCGCTCGAGGTGTGGGTCGGCCGGGGCCGGGACTATGCTTCCCTGCTGCAGGAGATGATCGACCAGAGCTTTACGCCGGAGACGGGCGTCGCGGTGAACGTCAATTTCATGCCGGACGCCGCCGCGCTGACGCTTAGCAATGCCGGAGGAGATCAGCCGGACGTGGCGCTGGGGCTGGCTCAGGATACGCCGGTCGATTACGCGATGAGGGAAGCCTCCGTAGATTTGTCGCAATTTTCCGACTTTAAGGAAGTCGCTTCGCGGTTCCACCCGGGCGCCATGCGTTCGTTCGGGTATGGGGAAGGGGTGTACGCGCTGCCGGAAACCCAGAGCTACCCTTTGCTGTTTTATCGCAAGAGCATCCTGAACGAGCTGGGGCTCACCGTGCCCGACACCTGGGAGGATTTGCAAAAGCTGCTGCCGACGCTGCAGGAGAGCGGGATGAAGTTCTATTTCAACGCCAAAGATTTCGTGCCGTTCTTCTACCAGCGGAACGCGGAATTGTATACGCCGGACGGCGCCGGTCCCGCGTTCGATACGGACAAAGCGTACGAAGCGTTCGCGCAATGGACGGAGCTGTTCGGCAAGTATGACTTGCCCCAGGAGGTGCCGGCTTTTTTCCAGCATTTCAAGCTGGGCACGATGCCGATCGGCGTAGCGGATTTCAATACGTACGTTCAGCTGCTCACGTCCGCGCCGGAAATACGCGGCGACTGGAGCGTCGCGCCGATGCCGGGCACCCCGCAGGACGACGGAGAGGTGGCGCGCTGGGCGATGAATACGATGACGGCGGCGATGATTTTGAACAAAAGCGACAAGAAGGAGCAGGCCTGGCGATTCCTCGAGTGGTGGACGCGAGACGACGTCCAGCTGCAATACGGCAATGCGATGGAATCGTTCTACGGTCCGGAGTACCGCTGGAACACCGCGAATATGAAGGCGATGTCGCTCGCGCCTTGGCCGGCCGACGATATGGCGGCGATCCGGGAGCAGAACCGCTGGGTGCGCAACGTGCCGTTCCTGCCGGGCGGATACTTGCTGGCGCGGGAAATGGAGTTCGCCTGGAACCGGACGGTCGTGCAGAAGTTCCCGGCGAAGGATTCGCTGGACCGTTCGTTCACGGCGCTGGAACGGGAAATGGCGAGGAAGAGGAAGGATCTCGGGCTGCGCGACGACGATCGGTTGAGCTTTCCCGTCGTCGACCGGCCGTACGATTGGGGGGAGGAGAAGCCATGATGCTGTCTCTGCTGCGCAGAATGTGGGGCGAACGGGTCGCCTACGCGTTCATGGCGCCGTTCCTGCTCTGCTTCGCGGCGTTTATCCTGCTGCCGGTCTTCATGGCGATTCTGATGAGCTTTACGTCTTACGACGCGTTCCGGTCCCCGCACCTGATCGGTTTCAAAAACTATGCGGCGCTGCTGACCCAGGATACGATCTTCATGAAATACGCGCTGCCCAACACGATAAAGTTCGCTTTTTTCGTCGGTCCGATCGGGTATTTGCTCACCTTTTTCCTGGCCTGGCTCATCTATCAGCTGCCCAAAAGCGTGCGGGATATCGTCACACTGGCGATGTACGCCCCGTCGATGGCCGGCGGCGTCGCGCTCGTCGTCGTGTGGCAGGCCGCGTTCAGCGGCGATTACGTCGGCTACCTCAACAGCTTCCTGATGCGCATGGATTGGATCCAGACGCCGGTGCTGTGGCTGCAGGATCCGAAGTACCTGCTCAACGTCATGATTCTGGTCACGATCTGGATGAGCTTCGGCGTCGGATTTCTGGCGATGCTTGCCGGCTTCGACACGGTCAATCGGGAGCTGTACGAGGCGGGGCGCATCGACGGCATCGCGAACCGGCTCCAGGAGGTGTTCTACATTACCGTCCCGTCGATGAAGCCGCAAATGCTGTTCAGCGCCGTGATGGCGATCGTCGGCACGCTCAAGGCGGGGGCGATCTCCGTGCAGTTGACGGGGCTGCCGATTACGAAGCAATATGCCGGACATTTAATGCTGAACCATATCGACGACTATGCCTTCATCCGGTTCGAGCTCGGTTACGCGTCGATGCTCTCGGTCGTGCTGCTGCTGTTTTCCTATGCCGCGATGAGGCTTAGCTATCGGCTGTTCGGCCCGAAGGAGGGGGACTGAGGCATGGCAACGATCGCCAATCAACTGCGCAAGATGACGCCGTTCGAAACGCTGCTGCTCATCGGCCTGCTGCTGCTGGCCGCCTTCATGTCGCTGCCGATCGTCTTCATCGTCAACCACGCGTTCAAGCCTTTTCACGAGCTGTTCCTGTTCCCGCCGACGTTCCTGGCGAAGGAGCCGACGCTGACGAATTTTTACGACCTGTTCCTGCGTCCGGGGGCGACAATCGTGCCGTTCTCGCGCTACCTGTACAACAGCGTGCTCGTGGCCGCGCTGGCGATGGCCGCCGTCATTCTGTCCAGCTGCATGGCCGCGTACGTGCTGTCCAAGCTGAAATTCGGACCGAAGCGGATCGTGATGGCTGCGATTATGCTGGCGCTCATGTACGCGGCCGAGACGGTGGCGATTCCGCGCTATTTGATCATCGGCTGGCTGCACTTGAACAATACGTACTTCGGCCACGTGCTGCCGGTCGTCGCCTCCCCGGTCGCGGTGTTTCTGATCAAGCAGTTCATCGATCAAATTCCGAACGAGCTGCTGGAGGCCGCCAAGATCGACGGAGCGTCGGAATTCCGGGTGTTCGCCCGCATCATCGTGCCGCTGGCGATGCCCGCCATCGCCACGATCTCGATCATCACGTTCCAGGGCGTGTGGGGCGATACGTCCGCATCGACGCTGTTCATGCAGGACGAGACGATGAAGACGCTGCCTTATTATATGACAACGCTCACGAGCGGGGCGGCGAATACGGTTGCCGGCCAGGGAATGGCGGCGGCCGCCGGGCTGCTGCTGTTTCTGCCGAATCTGATTATCTTCCTGCTGGCGCAAAGAAGGATCATGGAGACAATGGTCCATTCGGGCGTGAAGTAGAACGAAACGAGGCGAATGTATGAGGATGCGAACGATGGCGAGATTCGTCCCGACGCTGCTGGCCGTCCTTCTGTTGTTCCCGGAGTACGCCTCCGCCTGGCAGCCCTACGATACGTTCTATGTCTCTCACGGAACCGGAGGCGCAGGCACGAGAACGTACTGGATGCAGGATGTCTACACGGTCGGAACGACGATCGTCGGAAAAGACGGGCAGGCGATGAAGCAGCCGAGCGACCTGTTCGTCGCGCCGGACGACCGGCTGTTCGTCGCGGACAAAGGCAACGATCGGGTGATCGAATACGACCGCGAGGGGAGGTGGACGAGAAGCATCGGCGACGGCGAGGGAGACGGCGCGCTGAAGGCGCCGGAAGGGGTGTTCGTTCGGCCGGACGGCACGATCTACGTAGCCGATACGGGGCATCAGCGCATTGCCGTGTTCGCTGCGGACGGGACCTTCCTGCAAGCGTTCGGGAAGCCGGAGGAAGGGCTGATGCCGCCGTCCTACTTTTTCATGCCGACGAAGGTGAGCGTGGATGCGAGAGGCGTTATGTATATCGTCTCCAAAGGCTCCTATCAGGGGCTTGTGCGAATGGACGGGAAAGGCGAATTCACCGGCTTCTTCGGCGGCAACCGCACGGCGGGCACGTGGCTGGATCGGCTGAAGCGGACCGTGTTTACGAAGGAGCAGCTGGCGAAGGAGGAGCTCAAGCGGCCTCCCGAGCCGAGCAACGCGACGATCGACGACGGCGGGTACGTGTACGTGACGACGACGGGAGTGATCGCGGACGCGGTGAAAAAGCTGACCGCCGGCGGCGTGAACCGGTTCACGCGCCTTAAGACGGCCCAATTCGCCGAATCCGACCAGATCGCGGATGTCGCGACGGACGGGCGGGACTTCTTCTACGTCCTCGACCGGAAGGAAAACACATGGGACGGGATGATCTCGATCTACAGCCCCGGAGGGACCCAACTGTTCGCGTTCGGCCGCGTTCGCAAGGAGCCGCAGCAGCGAGGCGTGCTTTCCTATCCGGTCGGAATCGGCATCGATTCCCGGCATCGCCTGTGGGTGCTCGATTCCGATCAGGGGCTGCTGCAGGCCTACGACCGAACCGAATTCGGCGACGCGGTGCTGACGGCCGCGGCCGATTATTACGTCGGCGATTACGAGAAGAGCGAACAGAACTGGAACAAGGTGATGTCGTATAACGAGCTTATCGGCCTGGCCTATTCGGGAATGGGGGAAATCGCGGCCAAGCAGGGACGAACGAAGGACGCGATGGAGGCTTTCCGCATCGCCTACGACAACGAAAGGTATTCAGACGCCTATTGGACCTACCGGCTGGAATGGATTCAGAGCGATCTCGGCTACATCGCGGGCGCCGTCGCGCTCGCTTGGGCGCTCTACAGGTTTGTCCTGCGGCGATTCGCGGGGCGGGCAAGCAAAGTCGTTCCGGCTTCCGTCGGCCGCGTCGGCCGGGAGCTGCGGGATGCCTGGCGGACGATGTTTCATCCGTTCGACGGCTTCTACCGGATCAAAGGCCGGAAGCTGTCACCTTTCACCTTGCTGGCGATCGTTCTGCTGCTCGTCGGGGTGAAGACCGCTTCCTTGTATTGGACCGGCTTTATCTTCCATCCGTACAACCTGGACAGAATCAAGCCGGTATCGGAAATCGCCCGTTTCCTGGCTCCGCTCGCCGCGTGGGTGGTCGCCAACTATTTGGTCAGCACGGTCAAGGACGGGGAAGGGCGGTTCCGCGACGTGCTGCAGTCGAGCCTGTTCGCGCTGATGCCTTATATCGCGCTCATGCCGCTGTCGATCGCGCTATCGCGCCTTCTGGTGCTCGAGGAAGGCATTCTCGTCTCGTCGCTGGCGACGCTGACGTGGCTGTGGAGCGGCGCTCTGCTTCTCGTCAGCTCCCAGGTCGTCCATAATTTCGAATTCGTGGAAAACGTGAAGAACAGCGCCATCACCGTCGTGGCGATCGGCATTCTGTTTCTGTTCGCCGCGGTTACAACCGGCCTGACCTACAATGTGTCGGACTTTATCTATCAACTGTACAAGGAGGCGACCGTCTTTGGCTAACTTGACCGGACGCAAGAGACTGTGGCTTGCCGCGGCGCTCGTCGCGGCCGCGGTCCTCGCGGGACTTGCGATTCGCGGCCTGGCGGCGCCTCCCGCGGCGGAATCGTTCGATGCCGCGGCATATGCGGCCGCGCCGATCGCCCTCCCGCAGGGCGCCGCCTGGCAGCCGTCGGACCTCGACGCGCAGGGCTTCGCGGTGGCGGCGCGTACGCAGCGCTACGAGCTGCTCGTGCAGCCTGCCACGGGCCAGGTCATCGTCCAGGATGCAAGCAGCGGCGAACGGTGGCGGAGCAATCCCGATCCGGCCGCGCTGGAGAACGAATCGGTCGGCGGCGCCTTACGAAAGAACCTGGAATCGCCGTTCATTCTGGAATATTACGAGCAATCCAAGGTGCAGCGCCTGGTGACGAACGTCCTGGAGCCAAGCGCAACGCCGACCTTCACCGCCATGGACGACGGCGTGGCCGTGCGGTTCGACATCGGAAAGCTGGACATGGCGTTCAGCATGCTGTATCAGTTGACGGCGGACGGCTTCCGCGTGTCGATCCCCGCCGCGGGGATCGAGGAGAACGGCAAGTTCCGCATCCTGTCGATCGATCCGCTGCCGTTCTTCGGCGCGGCCGACGATGCCGTGCCGGGCTACCTGTTCGTGCCGGACGGCCCCGGCGGACTGATCCGTTTTCCCCGGGAACGGGAAATCGTCGGGGGCGGCTACTACCAATACGTGTACGGCCCGGAAATGACGAACAAGACGTTCGGCCCGGTTACGGTCTCGATGCCGGTATTCGGATTGAAACGCGGAGACCGCGCCTTTGTCGCCGTCATCGTCGCTGGGGAGAAGGCTTCCGCCATCCGGGGCCTGCCCTCGGGCCTGGTCAGTACGCTGAATTCCGTCAACGCGCGTTTTCTGTACCGCGAGGAATACAACCGGCGGCTTAACCTGAGCGGCCGATCGCTCCGGGTGTTCCAGGAGGAGCCGCTGCGGGAGGACCGGGCCATCCAGTACGCGTTTCTGGAAGGGGAGGAAGCCGACTACGCCGGCATGGCCAAGCGCTACCGGCAGCAGCTGCTAGACGCCGGGCAGCTCGGTCCCCCGCTGGAGCCGCAGCCGGACGTCCCGCTGCATCTGACGCTCGTCGGAGGAGATACGATCTACTACGGCAGCCGCCGTTACGAGACGGCGACGACTTTCGGGCAGGCGGAAGAGATGCTGGCGCAGCTCAAGGAGGCGGGCCTGAACAATGTCCGGGTTACGCTGCTGAATTGGCAGCGCGGAGGCAGTATGAGCCCGACGTTAAAGCTCGACCCGGAGAAGAAGCTGGGCGGGGAAGAGGGGTTAAAGGCGCTCGTCGATACGGCGCACGAGCTCGGATACCGGCTCTATCTGGCGGCCGATCTCGTGCAGGGCGATTCGGAGGCGCTCAAGCTGGCCCCCAAGACGCACGGCATTCGTTCGGCGGAGGGCGACGTTCTGTTCCTGGACGAATACTTCTTCCTCAATCCGAACGTCACCTACGAGCTGGCTCTGGATTTGATTCGCGACGCGGGCAAGCTTGGCGCGGACGGCATTCTGTACGATTGGCTCGGCGACGCGTTATTCCGGGACTACAATCCGCAGCGCGGCTATACGAGGAACGATACCGCCGCCGCGTTCAACCGGATTCTGGAGCTGACGCGGCGCGAACTGGGCGGAGTCGGCGCTTATCTGGGCAACGCCTACGCGCTCCGATCGCTGACGGACATTCAGCAGCTGCCGTCCGAAACCCATAAATACTACGCGATCGACGAGACCGTCCCTTTTTATCCGATGGTCCTTCACGGCAGCGTCGCGTATTCGATGACCGACGGGAACCTGCGCGACAATAACGAGGACGAATTTCTGAAGGCGATCGAATACGGGGCCGTTCCCGCCTTCACTTTAACGGCGGAGAGCAGCCGAACGCTGATGGACACGAAGACGCGGGGATTGTTCGCAAGCCGATTCTCGCAGTGGAAGGAAAAGCTGGTGCGGGAATACGAGGCGTTTAACCGCTTGGCGGATATCGCCGATCAGCCGATGATCGGGCACGCCAAGCGCGCGGACGGCGTCTTCGCCACGAAGTATGCGAACGGAACGACGGTCGTCGTCGATTATAACGCCAAATCTTTCCGCGTGGAGAAAGGAGGAGCGGAATGAACCCGAACCGTTCCCGCCGACGGGCCAAATTCCGGTACCAATGGAGAAGCCGGGGGCAGGCCTATCTGTTCATGCTGCCCTGGATGATCGGGTTCTGCGTCTTCATGGCGTTCCCGATCGGCTGGTCGCTGTACCTGACCTTCCAGAAGGTGAATCTGACCGGCTCCGGTTCGTTCGCTTACCGCTTCGTCGGCCTGCAAAATTTCAAGGACGCGCTGCTGAAGGACAACGAGTATCCGATTCAGCTGCTGACCTTCTTCCAGCAAATGATTCTGATGCTGCCGATCATCATCGTTTTCTCACTGCTCGTCTCGCTGATGCTGAACCAGAAATTCAAAGGGAGGTTCGTCTATCGGGCGATCTTTTTCCTCCCGGTCGTCTTCTCTACGGGCCAGGTGCTTACGGAGCTGTTCCAGCAGGGAGCCGGGAACGTGCCCTTCCTGACGCAGTACGGCATTGACGGATATATCAAGGACAACTTCAGCCCGTCGACGGCCGCGATGATGACGCAGCTGCTGGGGATGATGATTCTCATTCTGTGGTCCTCCGGCGTGCAGATTCTGATCTTCATCGCCGGCTTCCAGACGATCCCCAAGGCGATCTACGAAGCGGTCCGGATCGACGGGGCTTCGCCGTGGGCGAGCTTCTGGAAAATCACGCTTCCCGGCATCAAGCCGTTCATCGGGCTGAATTTGCTGTACACGATGGTAGATTTATTTACTTTCCCGTTTAACCCGGTCATGGAGCAGATCAGGAGCAACATGTTTAACGTCTCGACGGGCTACGGCTACGCCAGCGCGCTCGCCTGGTTCTATTTTCTGCTTATCGTCGTGATGATCGCGCTGATCCTGTGGTTTCTGAACCGCACGGGCCGGAACAAGGAGGAATGGACATGAAGACCGCGCTGCTCGTGAAGCAGTATTCGCAGAGGGCGCGTCTCGCGCTCGTAAACCGGAAGGCGCAGAAGGTCAAATTGCTGCTTCTCGGACAGCACATGAACGACGGCCTCGTCGCCAAGCTGGTTCTGATCTTCCTGCTGTCGATCGTGGCGTACCTGTACCTTCAGCCTCTCTTTTACATGATTTCGACGATGCTGAAATCGCTGGCGGACTTGCTCGATCCGACGGTGCAGTGGATTCCGCGGGCGATCGACTGGGGCAATCTGGACAATGCGTACGCGGGTCTCCATTACGCCAGTTCTCTCGTCCATACGCTGACGCTGGCGATCGTTCCGTCGCTCATCTCGATTCTCGTCTGCTCATTGACGGGATATGCGCTGGCGAGGCTCCAGTTTCCGGGGAAAAGCGTGTTTTTCGCGCTCATTTTCATGACGTTCCTGATTCCTCCCCAGATTATCATCATTCCGCTATACGTCATCTACAGCAAGCTGGGATGGCTGGATACGCCGCTTGTGTTCATCGTGCCGGCTCTGTTCGGGCAGGGGCTCAAGAGCGCGCTGTTCATCCTTATTTTTCGGCAGTTTTTCCTCTCGCTGCCCAAGGCGCTGGAGGAAGCGGCGATGCTCGACGGCGCCAGTCTGTTCCGGTTGTTCTTCCGGATCATCCTGCCTTTGTCGGTTCCCGCCTGCCTGGTCGTCTTCCTGTTCTCGTTCGTCTGGCACTGGAACGAAGGTTACCTGTCGTCGATGTTTCTGTCGCACGATTTTGTGCCGCTGTCCCTGCGGCTGTCCAATCTGGAGACGGAAATCTTCGGCCAGGCGCCGACGATGGAAATGCTGGCCGTCAATCCGGTGACCGAGGGGACGAAGATGGCCGGCGCTTTCCTGATCGTGTTTCCGCCGCTGCTGGTCTATATGATCGCGCAGAGATGGTTCGTCGAAGGCGTGGAACGTACCGGAATCGTAGATTAAGAGGCCAGAGATTACGTTCGGGAGGGATGCCATTGCCGTTAACGCAAACGTAATCGCAGTTGCAATCGCAAGAGACAGGTCAGGGGTTATGTGCACAGGTGCAACGCCAATTCCAATCGGGAGATGAGAAAATGTTAAAAAAACGCAAGCATGTGATGGCTCTCGTATCGATTCTGCTGGCCGCAATGGTCGCAAGCGGCTGCTCGGGCGGCAACGGCGGCGCGAGTCCGTCGCCGTCGGCCAGCCAGCCGTCGGAGTCGGCCGCGGAAAGTCCGTCGCCGTCTCCGGAACAGCCGGAGGAGCCGGTTACGATCCGTCTGCTCGTCTGGGGGCCGGAGCTGTGGACCCAGACGATTCCGGAAAAATTCCAGGAGAAGTATCCGAACATCACGCTGCAGGTCGAGAAAATCGACGGCGGCGACAACGCCTCCGTGCTCGAGAAGCTGACCGCTCTGAGCGCCGCCGGCACGCCGGCCGACCTGACCTGGGTGCCGGGCATTCCGGGCTTTATGAAGGACGACTTGCTGCTTGATCTTACGCCGTATATGGACAGCGATTCGGTGCTGTCCGCGGCGCAGCTGTCCAACCCGGTCAAGGACGCGCTGTCCTGGAAAGGAAAGCTGGTCGCCCTGCCTCGCGCGGTCGACGCGCACGTTCTGTTCGTCAACAAAGATCTGCTCGCCAAGCACGGCATGGATATGCCGACGAAGGATTGGACGTGGGACGACTTCCGCGACATGGCCAAAAAAGCGACGGACGCGAACGCCGGAGAGTTCGGGCTCGCTTCCGGTCCGTTCAACTTTATGACCACGCCGCAGGTGTACGCGGTGTCCAACGGACTTGCGCCGAATCTGAACTTCATGAATGAAGACTGGACCCAGAGCCTGATCACCGATCCGCAGGTGCTGCAGGCCGTTCAATGGTACGGCGATCTGGGCTGGGTGGATGGCTCTCGTCCGAGCGAAGCGCAATCGGGCGAGGCCGGGCTCGACGCCAACGGCTGGGGGAGCTGGCTGTCCGGCAAAATCGCCTTTGACGTCATGGGAACGTGGGAAGGCAACGCCCGCAAGCAGGGAGCGCAGTTCGACTGGGACGTCGTGCCGTTCCCGAACGGCTCGAACGGATCGGTCGGCTACAACGCGATCTCGCCGATCGGCATTCTGAAGGGCTCCAAGCATGCCAACGAAGCAGCGAAATTTCTCTCCTGGCTCCTCTCCGAGGACGGACAGCGGGTGCTCATGTCCGACGGCAATATCCCGCTTACGTCGGATGCGCAGCTGTGGGACGAAGTCGCGCAGACCGGAAGCTGGGAAGGCAAGAACATCCGGGAAGCGGTCCAGGCCGACAGTTGGATGCGGACGGTCGTCGGCGAAGAGAAATATATTCCGTGGTGGGGGGAGGAAACGGGGACGCTGTTCAAGAATGGAGGAGACGTAAGCGTCTTTCAGAAGTGGGGAGAAGAGTTCAATAAGGCGGCGCCCGCGCTCCGTCAGGAGATGGGCTTGGAATAAGCAAGGCCGGGCGGTCGCCGGGTAGACACAGGCGGAGGACGTGGGAAGGACGGGGCGGATCGAAGGCCGTCCCGTCTCCCGAATGGATGAGGAAGGGAGAATGAATGATGACGGCAACAAGCGCAAGACCGACGGTTCAGCAGCTGCGCTGGCAGGACTACGAGCTCGGCATGTTCTGCCATTTCGGGCTGAACACGTTCGGCGATAAGGAATGGGGGGACGGGACGGACGATCCCGCGCGGTTCGATCCGCAGGCGTTCGACCCGAGGCAGTGGGTGAGCGCGGCGCAGGCGGCGGGGTTCCGCTACTTGATTCTGACCGCCAAGCATCACGACGGCTTCTGTCTGTGGCCGACGGAGACGACCGATTATTCGGTGCGGTCCAGCCCGTGGCGGGACGGCAAAGGGGACGTCGTGCGGGAGGTGGCCGACGCCTGCGCCGAGGCCGGGCTGCCGTTCGGGCTGTACTTGTCGCCGTGGGATCGGCATGAGCCTTGTTATGCCGACAAGGAGGCGTACGACGATTTCTACTGCCGCCAGTTGACCGAGCTGCTGACCGGTTACGGCCCGCTCGTCGAGCTGTGGTTCGACGGCGCCGGCTCCGAAGGACGGGAATACGACTGGCGGCGGATTATGGATTTGGTAGAGAAGCATCAGCCGGACGCCATGATCTTTAACATGGGCCGTCCTACGATCCGCTGGGTCGGCAACGAGGACGGCGTCGCGCCTTATCCGTGCTGGAATACGGCGGAATCGGCCAAAGCAAGCCTGTTTACGAAAGACATGCTCACCTGGCTGCCGGATACGTCCGCCTGGGTGCCGGCGGAATGCGACGTGCCGATCCGCGAGCTGCAATGGTTCTGGCATCCCGGCGCGGAGGAGCGCCTGCTGCCGCTTGAACGGCTGCTCGACATTTATTATCGCTCCGTCGGCCACGGCGCAAATTTGCTGCTGAATATTGCCCCCGACGATCGCGGATTGCTGCCCGAGGCGGACGTGAAGCGCGCGATCGAGCTCGGAAACGAGATTCGGCGCCGGTTCGATCATCCGCTCGGAGAGACGGAGGGAGCCGGGAATGAGCTGACGATGGAATGGCCGTCTCCGCAGACATTCGATCATGCGGTCGTTCAGGAGCGAATCGAGGAAGGCGAACGCGTGCGGGACTACCGGCTTGAGGCCAGGGTCGACGGACGGTGGATGACGATAGCCAAGGGCAGCGCGATCGGGCACAAAAAAATCGACCGCTTCGCTCCGGTAACTGCCGACGGCTTACGGCTGACCGTCCGCCAAGCCGATGCGGAGCCGCTCATTCGCCGAATGGCGTGTTACCTCGCGGACGATGCCCGCACGTAAGAGTTGCCGTTGGCCGGATGAGAAAACCTTGAAAATGTGATTGCCAATAAGGAGAGGGGTATGAACATGTCTCGTTCAGCAACGCCCATGTCCGCTTTATTGTCCATTGTCATATGTGTTTCTTTGCTCTTCGGGGCGACGGCGGGACCGTCGCCGGCCGCCGCGTCGGATCCGAATCCGGCCCGGGCTTTCGCGTTCGACGAAGGTCAGGGCGGCGGAGCGGCCGACAGCGTAAGCGGCGTCCCGCACGCGATCTCGGGCACGCCGGTCTGGGTTCCGGGCAAGATCGGCCAGGCGCTCGACTTCGACGGACAGACGACGTCCGTCGTGATGGACGCCTTCGACAAGACCGCTTTCACGATGACGGCCTGGATCAAGCCCCGGTCGTACGCGTACAACCATTTTATCGTAGGACAAGGCGTATCCGGCACGCAGCCCGATATGTTCAACTGGTGGGTCAACGACGGAAAGCTGTTTTTTCTGGCGAGCGACTCGGCGGGCAACGGCTTCGGGCTGTGGCCGTTCTCCACGGCCGACGATTCCGTTCCGCTGGACGAATGGACGCATGTGGCGGTGTCGCGCAGCGGCAGCGTCTTTAAGCTGTACGTGAACGGGGCGCCGGCGGCGAGCAAGAGCGCCTCCGGCGCGATCGATCTGTCCGGCAATCCGAATCCGCTGCGAATCGGCGCCCAGAATACGTCCGCCGGGGAGCCGATGGGCGTATTCGACGGAGCGATCGACGAATTCACGATCTATTCGGAAGCGCTTACGGACATGCAGATCGCGGCCATCGCCGCGGAAGGAGGCGGAACCTTGACGGAGACGACCTATTACGTAGATTCGGCGGCGGGAAACGACGCCAATTCCGGTACGGTCGAGGAGGCTCCCTGGCGCACGCTGGACAAGGTGAACGCCGCGACGTTCCAGCCCGGCGACCGGATTTTGCTGAAGGCGGGGTCGTCGTGGACCGGCCAGCTCTGGCCCAAGGGCTCCGGAACGGCAGCCAAGCCGATCGTCGTCGACCGATACGGCGAAGGGGCCAAGCCGGCCATTCACGGCGCGGGTCTGTACCAAGAAACGGTGAAGCTGTTCAATCAGCAGTATTGGGAAATCAACAATCTCGAGCTTACGAACGTCGGCGAGGTGCGTCAGACGCGCCGGGCGGTATGGATCGAGGCGCAGGACATCGGCACGGCCAGCCATATCCATCTGAAGAACCTGGACATTCACGACGTGAACGGGCAAACGGAGGTTCAGGATCTCGAGTCGGGCGGCATCATCGTCCGGGTGACCGGCAGCGCGACGCCGACCAAGTTCGACGACGTGCTTATCGAGGGCAACACGTTTACGGACGTCGACAGCACTGGCATCTTCATGCGCAGCAACTGGCGCAACCGCGATACGCGAACCGACGGGGTCGGGCCTTGGCTCGGGATGACGAACCTTGTCATTCGCGGCAACAGCCTGAACCGCACGGGTGGGGACGCGATCATTGTATGTGAGGGCGACGCGCCGTTGGTCGAGCATAACGTGGCGGCTCACAGCTATTACGATTCGGTCGGCTACCACGCGGCGATCTGGGCGATCAATTCCGACGACGCGCTGTTCCAGTACAATGAAGCGTACAAGACGCACAACACGCTGGACGGGATGGCCTTCGATATCGACGAGCTGTGCAACAACTGCGTGATGCAGTACAACTACAGCCACGACAACGAAGGCGGGTTTATGCTATTGGTCGGACAGCGGGGCGAGGGGACCGGATACGACCGCGGCGGCATCGTGCGCTACAATGTCAGCGAGAACGACGGGACGGCGCTCATTCAAGCGGTCGGACGGCTGGACGATTACCAGGTGTATAACAACACGTTCTATACCGGGCCGGAATCGAACGCAAGGTTCCTGATGGCGCCGGACGGGAACAACCTGCCGGAGGGCACGCTGAGCTTTCGGAACAACATCATCTACAATCTGGGTTCGAATCTGACCTATTATTGCGGGAACGCGACGTGTACGTTCGACTCCAATACGTACTACGGCAACCACGACCCGAGCGAGCCGGCGGACGCGAACAAGCTGACGACCGATCCGGGTCTGGTTGCTCCTGGTTTTGGGAGTATTGGGCGCACGACGACGGACGGCTACAAGCTGGCGGCGGGATCGCCGTCGCTGGGCAGCGGCACGCTCATAGCGGGCAGCGGAGGCCAAGACTATTGGGGCAACGCCGTGTCGGTATCCGCGGCTCCGAATCGCGGCGCATACAACGGCGCAGGTCAGCAAGTTACGTTTATCCCGAAAGCAACGATCGCCGTCGACGGAACGCTTGGCGACTGGGCCGGCTTGCCGGATATCGATCTGAACGCGCAGGGGCAGGTGGAAATGCCGGACTACGGCGGAACCGAGGATTTGAGCGGCAAAATCGCTTTCGCATGGGATGACGATTATGTGTACCTGTCCGCCAGCGTTCGCGACGACGTTCATCATCAACCGGAGACGGGCGACGGCATCTGGCTCGGCGACAGCGTGCAGTTCGCGATATCGCCGGGCGCTCCCGGCTCCAGCTCCTCATGGTATGAATTCGGCATGGCGCTTACGTCCGCGGGGCCGCAATTGTACCGGTGGTCGGGCATCGGCCACTCCGGCGGCTTCGTCACCAGCGGGCAGCTGGCGATCGTCCGGAACGAGCCGGCGGGCGAGACCCGTTACGAGCTGGCGCTTCCCTGGGCCGAGCTCTCTCCGATCTCTGCCGCGGACGGCGCGTTCAGCCTGTCGCTGCTCGTGAACGACAACGACGGCTCAGGCCGGAAAGGCTGGATCGAGTGGGGCGGCGGCATCGGCGGCAGCAAGGATTCCGCTCTGTTCCATCCGGCGGCGCTGTCCGGAGCTTCCGCCTCCCGGAGCCCGGCGGAGAACGCTATCGCGCTTGCCGGAATTTTGGGATCCGGGACGCTTCTGAGCGAAGGGAAGTCCGCGATCGTCTCCTCGGTCGGCAACGGGAACGACGGCTCTCGGGCGTTCGACGGCTCGCTCTCCACCAAGTGGGAGAGTCAGAACGCCGATCCGCAATGGCTGATCGCGGATCTCGGCAAGCCGCACCTCATCAATCGCGTAAAGCTCGTGTGGGACGACAACGCATATGCGACGAGCTATAAAATCCGGATCTCGGACGATCTCATTCATTGGACGGAGGCGTACTCGACGACGAACGGCTCCGGCGGCACGCTGGACGTAAGCTTCGCCGACACGGAGGGCCGCTTCGTCCAGATGTATGGTACGAAGCGAAGCGGAGCAACGGCTTACGCCGTCTACGAGTTCGAAGTGTACGGCGAGGAAATTCCGTACACGCCGCCCGCCGTCGCGCCGCTGCTGCCGCATTTGCCGGTCCCGACCGACTCGCAGCTCGCTTATCAGAAGATGGAGACGATCGCGTTCGCCCATTTCGGGATGAATACGTTCACCGAGCGGGAATGGGGCACCGGGGACGAGGATCCGATGACGTTCAACCCGACGGATTTCGATGCCAGACAGTGGGTCAGCGCCTTGAAAGACGCCGGCTTTAAGCTGCTGATCCTGACCGCCAAGCATCATGACGGATTCGCTTTATGGCCGAGCGCTTACACGACGCACGACGTGGCGTCCAGCCCCTGGAAGAACGGGCAGGGCGACGTGGTCAAGGAAGTGTCCGACGCCTGCCAGGAGTTCGGAATCAAATTCGGCCTTTATTTGTCGCCGTGGGATATGCACGAACCGACTTACGGCACGGGGGAACCGTACAACGATTTCTTCGTGAACCAGCTGACCGAGCTGTTGACCAACTACGGGGAAATCAGCGAAATGTGGTTCGATGGCGCGAAGGGCGAGAACACTCCCCAGGAGTACGATACGGAACGCTGGTATTCCGTCATCCGTCAGCTGCAGCCCAATGCGATCATCTGGGGAATGCCGGGGGATGCGCGGTATATCGGCAACGAAGACGGCATCGCCAGCGCGACGAACTGGTCCAAGGTTATCCCTCAGCAGCCGGGCAATCCGTACTGGTCGCCCAACCAATACGGGGAGGGATTCCCGAACGGAACGGTCTGGCAGTCCGGCGAGGCCGACGTGCCGCTGCGGCCGGGCTGGTTCTACCACGATTGGGAGGACAGCCATATCAAGAGCCTGTCGTCCTTGATCGATATTTACCAGCAGTCGGTCGGACGGGGAGCCAATCTGCTGCTTAACGTGTCGCCCGACAAGCGCGGCAAGCTGCCCGAAGCGGATATCGCCCGCCTTATGGAGCTGAGGGAATGGATCGATGACGCTTACGGCGCGAATGCGGCGGCCGGCGCGTCCGCTGCGGCCAGCAATACGCGCGGAGGCGCTGCCGTTTACTCGCCCGCGAACGTCGTCGATACGGATTACGACAGTTACTGGGCGACGGACGATAACGTTACGACGGGTTACGTCGAACTCGATTTCGGAGCGGAGAAATCGTTTGACGCCGTCGTGCTGCAGGAGTATATCCCGCTCGGTCAACGCATTGCCGGCTTTCAGGTGCAAGTATGGAAGAACAATGCCTGGGAGACGGCGGCGACCGGCACGACCGTCGGCTACAAGCGGATCGTGACGTTCCCGGCCGTTGCCGCTTCCAAGCTGCGGATTCAAATCACATCCTCCCAAGCGGCGCCGGCGCTTAATTTCGTCGGGGCTTACGATATCGACGCCGCCGGGGGAGGAGGCTCAAGCGTCGATCAGGACCGGGAGCAGTATTTTTCCTTTGACGAGGGGCAGGGCGGCAGCGTGACGGAGAGCGTCAGCGGACAAACCCTCACCATTCAGGGCGGCTATTCCTGGGTTCCCGGGAAAGTCGGTCAAGCGCTTGCGTTTAACGGCTGGGATACGTCGATCGTTACCGATTCCATCGTCAAGCAGAATTTCACCTTCGCGGCGTGGATCAAGCCGTCGTCCGACGGCACGAACCGGCTCATTGTCGGCCAAGGGGAATCGGGCAGCGGAATCAATATGTTCAACTGGTGGATCGTCGACGGCCGGATGGAATTTCTTATGTCCGACGAGCTCGGCCAAGGGCATAATCTGTGGCCGTTCGCGACGGCGAACCAGTCGATTCCGCTAAACGAGTGGACGCACGTGGCGGTGTCCAAATCGGGCAGCGAGTTCAAGCTGTATATCAACGGCCAGCTCGCGGTCAGCAAGACGGCCTCGTCCGCGATCCCGCAGCCGAACAACCCGAATCCGTTCCGGATCGGGGGACAAAATGCGAACGGCGGCGCGGGAGAGGTGTTCGACGGGGCGATCGACGAGCTGCGGATGTACCCGAGAACGCTCACCGATCAGGAGATTTACGCGCTGAGCCAGACGGGCGGCCAGCAGCCCGGACAACCGATCAACATTGCGCTGATCGGCGACAGCATCACGACGGGCAGCTATCCGTCGCAGCTGCAGCAGCTGCTCGGACCGGATTATTACGTGAATCCTTACGGGGCGGGCGGTACGACGATGCTGAAGAACGGGGATCACCCGTACTGGGATTCCTGGGAGTTCGTCAACAGCTCGAACTGGGACCCCGACATCGTCGTCATCATGCTCGGCACGAACGATTCGGCGGCGCAGAACTGGCAGTACAGCGCCGATTACGTCTCCGATTACCTGGATATGATCGATCATTACCGCGGCCTGCCTTCGAGTCCTGTCGTGTACGTGGCGACTTCGCCGCACGATTATTGGCCGGGCAACGTCGTCACAAGCGAAGTCGTGCCGCTGCAGATCCAGGCGGCGGCTTCCGCCGGCGCGACGGTCATTCACGTCAACCCGCAGACACAGAGCATGGCGCACAATTTTCCCGATAACGTGCACCCGAACGACGCGGGCTCGACTGCGATCGCAACGACGATCTACAACGCGCTGAAGCCGTCGAGCCTGCCAACGCTGACCCAGGCCTTCTCGCGGATCGAAGCGGAGAGCTTCAGCGCCAAGAACGGTTCGGTGCAGGCCGAGCCGAGCAGCGAAGGCACGGACAATCTCGGGTTTATCGGGACGGAAGATTACGTCGTATACGAGAACGTGAACTTCGGACTCGGCGCCTCCGTCATCGACGCGCGAATCGCCGGAGATTCCGCGGTCGGCAAAATCGAGGTGCGGCTGGACAGTCCGACCGGGACGCTGCTCGGAACGGTCGACGGAGTGAACACCGGCTCCTATCAGACGTACACGACGGTTCAGACCTCGCTCGGAGCCGTTACCGGCGTTCATAACGTCTATCTCGTATTTACGGCCGGACTGAACTTGAACTGGTTCCAGTTCCGGCAGTAAGCCGGAGTTCGGCGGTCGGGACCCGGCGGGCCTGTGGAGGCCTGCCGGGTTTGCCTCCGGCCGGCGCTGCGCGGTCACCATTCGGAAGGAGGAGAAGACAGGATGAAAATCAAGCTTAAGCCCGCATCGGCTTTTGTCGTATGCGGCTGGCTGCTGCTGCTGGCGATCTGCATGACGGCGGAATCTCCCGAAACGCAGGCCGGCGGAGGAACGTCGAGAACCTATTACGTAGATTCGGCTGCCGGAAACGACGCCAACGCGGGGACGCGCGCGAACGCCCCCTGGCGCACGCTGGACAAGGTGAACGCCGCGACGTTCCAGCCCGGCGACCGGATTTTGCTGAAGGCGGGGTCGACGTGGACCGGCCAGCTCTGGCCCAAGGGCTCCGGCACGGCGGCCAAGCCGATCGTCGTCGACCGGTACGGCCAAGGAGCCAAGCCGGCCATTCACGGCGCCGGTCTATACCAAGAGACAGTGAAGCTGTTCAATCAGCAGTATTGGGAAATCAACAATCTGGAGCTTACGAACGTCGCCGAGGTGCGTCAGACGCGCCGGGCGGTATGGATCGAGGCGCAGGACATCGGCATCGTTCGGCACATCCATCTGAAGAACCTGGACATTCATGACGTAAGCGGGCAAACGGAGGTTCAGGACCTCGAGTCGGGCGGCATCATCGTCCGGGTGACCGGCAGCGCGACGCCGACCAAGTTCGACGACGTGCTTATCGAGGACAACACGTTTACGGACGTCGACAGCACCGGCATCTTCGTGCGCAGCAACTGGCGCAACCGGGATACGCGCACCGACGGGGTCGGGCCTTGGCTCGGAATGACGAACCTTGTCATTCGCGGCAACAGCCTGAACCGCACGGGCGGGGACGCGATCGTCGTGTGCGAGGGCGCGGCGCCGCTGGTCGAGCATAATGTGGCGGCTCACAGCTATTACGATTCGGTCGGCTACCACGCGGCGATCTGGGCAATCAATTCGGACGACGCGCTGTTCCAGTACAATGAAGCGTACAAGACGCACAACACGCTGGACGGGATGGCCTTCGATATCGACGAGCTGTGCAACAACTGCGTGATGCAGTACAACTACAGCCACGACAACGAGGGCGGGTTTATGCTGCTGGTCGGACAGCGGGGCGAGGGGACCGGATACGACCGCGGCGGCATCGTGCGGTATAACGTCAGCGAGAACGACGGGACGGCGCTCATTCAGGCGGTCGGACGGCTGGACGATTACCAAGTGTACAACAACACGTTCTATACCGGGCCGGAATCGAACGCAAGGTTTCTGATGGCGCCGGACGGGAACAACCTGCCGGAAGGCACGCTGAGCTTCCGAAACAACATCATTTACAATCTGGGGTCGAACCTGACCTATTATTGCGGAAACGCGACGTGTACGTTCGACTCCAATACGTACTACGGCAATCATGATGCGAGCGAACCGGCGGACGCGAACAAGCTGACGACCGATCCGGGTCTGGTCGCTCCGGGTTTCGGGAGCATTGGGCGCACGACGACAGACGGCTACAAGCTGGCGGCGGGATCGCCGTCGCTGGGCAGCGGCACGCTCATAGCGGGCAGCGGAGGCCAAGACTATTGGGGCAACGCCGTGTCGGCGTCCGCGGCTCCGAATCGCGGCGCTTATAACGGTTCGGGATTACCGGACGAGAACGCAGGCGGAGGCATTCTTAGCTACTTGATACAGGCGGGCAGGACGGAAACCCGGCTCGTCCGGGCGGCCGAGCCGACGACGGCCGCGGTGAAAGCGAATAAGCCGATCACGGTCACCGATGCGGAAGGTCTGTCGAAAACCTATTATCCGGGTCAGGGCAATCTGATCTACCTCACGATTTCCCAAGATGCGTTAAAGCTGACCGGTAAGGTCAAAAGCCTGAAGCCGAGCGGAAAATATACGCTGCTAGGAGAAGACGCCTATCGCGGTGACGAGATCCCGCTCACTCTCCAAGTGGACAATACGATCGCTCCGCGCGCTCGCATTGACGCGCAGTTCGCGATCGGCGACCGGACGGTGCCGGTCCGGGTCGCTCCGGGTCAAACGGCTGAAATCGCCTTATCGGCTCCCGACTTCGAGACGGCCGGCAGCTACCGTGTGGTCGGGGAGATTCTCGACCGAGGCAAGCCGGTTGCCCGGCTGACGAAGGACATTGTCGTGAAGGAGCCTTTGCGGATGCTGGCCAGACATCTGGCAGGCGCGGCAGGCATGGAGCCGGAGACGCTGCGGGTGACGATCAACAACGAATCCGACCGCGCGAGAACGGTCGAGGAGCTCGCATGGACTATCGGCGACGCGCAGGGAACGGAGCTGCCGAACGCCGAGATCGCGGCGGGGGCCGAGCTGACGATCGACCTGCCGCTCTCCGGTCTGGAGCCGTCCCGGCGTTACCCGGTTACGCTTGCGCTTCGCGCGGCAGGCGGACTGTCGCTGGACTATGAAGGGAGCCTGATCGCCGTCACGTCTTTAGCGCGACAAAGCATTGTCGTGGATGGAGAACCGGACGACTTGACGCCGATACCGTTCATAGAGCTGCCCGACCAGGGGCGGATCGAGATCCCGGACTACGGCGGCGCGCGGGATCTTGGCGGGGACGTCCGGGTCACATGGGACGAGGAGCATCTGTATATCGCGGCGGCGATCCGCGACAATCGCTTCTCGCAAAACCAGTCGCAAGGCCAAATCTGGCTGGGCGACTCCATCCAGTTCGCCTTCTCGCCCGGCATGCCGGGCGACAGCGCAGATTGGCATGAATTCGGGATGGCGCTGACGCCCGATGGGCCGCAGCTGTATCGCTGGACGGGAATCGGCCAACCGGCGGGGCTCGTCGCCGGCGCCCCGTTATCGATTGTCCGGAACGAAGCCTTGAGCGAGACCCGCTACGAGCTTGCGCTTCCCTGGGAGGAGCTGGCTCCGATCGTGCCGGCCGACGGCGCGTTTGCGTTCTCGCTGCTGATCAACGACGATGACGGCGACGGCCGGAGAGGCTGGATCGAATGGGGCGGCGGCATCGGCGGCGGCAAAAACCCCGCCCAGTACTTGCCGGTGCGGCTGAGCGGCCCGATCGAGCGCGAATTGGTCGGCATCGCGATACCGGAGCCGCTGGCTTACAGCGCGATTCCGGCCCCGTTGACGGCGGTAGCGGCGTACGCCGACGGGTTCACGGCGCGAATCTCCCATGCGCAGTGGTCGACCTCCGATCCCGATATCGCAACCGTCGCCGAAGGGGTGGTCACGTTCACGGGGAATACCGGGCCGGTATCGATTACCGCTTCCTACTCCGGTTTCGAGGCATCCGTCAGCGCGATCGTGGAGGAGCTGGGACAATATTATCCGTTCGATGAAGGGCAGGGAGCCCGGACGAAAGAAGCGAACGGCGGCTTGGACTACGATATCGAAGGCACGCCGACATGGGTGGACGGGAAGGTCGGCCAAGCGCTGCTGTTCTACGGCAATTCGATCCGAATTCCTCCGATCGCCAAGGCGGATTTCACGTTTGCGGCCTGGATCAAGCCGGAATCCGATGCCTACAATCATCATATTTTGGGGCAGGGAACGAGCGGCAGCCAGGAAAATATGTTTAACTGGTGGATTTCGAACGGTCAGATGTATTTCCTGGTCAGCGACGCGCAGGGCCAGGGACACGGAATGTGGCCGTTCAATACGGATGCCGGGTCCATCCCGACCGGCGAGTGGACGCATGTCGCCGCAAGCCGGGAAGGCAGCGAATTCCGGTTGTACATTAACGGAACCCGCGTGCTCAGCAAGTCGGTCGATCCGATCCAGAACCAGCTGGAAAATCCGAATGTCTTCCGGATCGGGGCGCAGAACGGTTCGGACGGCAACGCTTCGGAGGGCTTCCACGGCGCGATCGACGAACTGAGACTGTACCCGGAAGCGCTCGGGGACGAACAGATCCGGCAAATCTGGCTGGATGCGTTAGACGAGGGAGAAGGAGCGAATCCATGACGGAGCGAGAGCAGCACGTGCACGAAGGGGTCCACGGCTACAGCGGCAGCAAGGTGTGGGTACGGCCGGATGATCCGCTGCTGCGGGAACGGCTCGAATGGTTTCAGGACCAGAAGCTGGGGCTGATGATGCACTGGGGGCCGTATTCCCAGATCGGGGCGGTGGAATCCTGGGCGCTCAGCGACGAAGACGCGGCGTGGTCCAGAAGCGAGCTCGAATGGGACGTGGACGGCGAGGAGTTAAAGCGGCACTACTTCGGCCTGAACCGTTCGTTTAATCCGGTGCGCTTCGAGCCTCGGGTGTGGGCGGACCTGGCGGCCGAAGGCGGCTTCAAGTATTTTATTTTTACGACGAAGCACCATGACGGCTTCTGCATGTGGGACACCGACACGACGGATTATCGGATAACGGGGCCGGATTGTCCGTTCCGCTCCCATCGTTACGCGGATGCGTGCAGGCATCTGTTCGACGCTTTTCGGGAGAAAGGAATGGCCATCGCGGCTTATTACTCCAAAGCGGACTGGCATACGCCGGATTATTGGAAGCCGGGGATCGCCGGAGGCAGCCGCAGAGGGCCCAACTACGATCCGCAGGAAGATCCCGAAGCATGGGAACGATTCGTGGCCTTCAACCATGCGCAGATCGACGAGCTGACGACCCGTTACGGGCGCATCGACGCGTTATGGCTGGACGCCGGCTGGGTTCGCCGCGAGGAAGGGCAGGACATCCGGCTCGGGGAAGCGGTGGAACGCGCGCGGCGGTCGCAGCCGTGGCTGCTGGCGGTCGACCGGACCGTGGGCGGGCCTTACGAGAATTACGTGACCCCGGAGCAGACGGTGCCCGAAGCCCCGTTGTTCGTCCCGTGGGAGAGCTGCATCACGATCGGAGACGCTTTCTCTTATCGCTTCGACGAGCGTTACAAGCCGACGCGCGACATCGTCGCGCTGCTGCTTGAAGTCGTGGCGAAGGGCGGCAATCTGGCGCTGAACGTCGCGCCGCAGCCGGACGGAAGACTGCCGCGCCAGGCGGCGGAGCGGATCAGGGAGTTGGGCGCATGGCTTGCCGTTCATGGCGAGGGCATCTATCGGACTCGCATTTGCGAGCCGTATTTTGCGGACGAGTGCGCCTTTACGCGGAGAGAGGATCGGGTGTACGTCTATCGTCTCTACCGGGACGAAGAGGAACAGGTGCCGGAACAGATCGCGGTGCCGTATCGCGGCCCGGTAAGCCGGGTTGAGCTAATGGGGGCGGACGAACCGCTGTCTTTCAAGATCGTGGATCAAGGCCTCGTGATCTGTCTGCCGCCGTCCGAGGCGGAGCCGGGAAGAACGGCGCCTTATGCGCACGGATTCCGCCTGTTCGTTTAATAGGAAAAGATAGTCGATAGAGAGGTTGTCGTGCATGTATCTTCTTGCGCTGCGGTCCTGAATGGGAAGAGCTAACCCGTTAAGGGGGCGATTTCAGGAGCGGATGAGGCGGTCGCCGGAGATACATGCATTTTTTCATCCCTATCCCGCTGCGGAGCTCTATTCCGATTGTTTTTGTCTTTTTAGACGCATACTATGCCCGAGCAAAAGCTGGATAAATCAACCGCAAAGGATGTGCTGGCCATGAATGAAGACCGGATTACAGAAGCCCTTGAAGAAGTAATCGATCCCGAAATCGGTGTGAACATCGTGGACCTCGGGCTCGTGTACGGCATCGAGGCAAGAGATCACGGAGAAGTTATCGTCGAAATGACGCTTACCATTCCCGAATGTCCTTTGGCGGACCAGATCGTTGCGAGTGTCAAAACGGCCGTCGAAGCGGTAGAAGGGGTAGAGCGGGCCGAAGTGAAGCTGGTGTTCGAGCCGAAATGGACGCCCGCGCGAATGAACGACGAAGCCAGGGAACAAATTCGGTCCAGATCCATGTCCGCTACTTAAGGACGGAAGCGAGAGGAAGCCATCCCGCAAAAACGGCCCCTTCGTCAGACGTATCCCGCTGTACCGCAAGCTCCCCATGATGGGCTCTTATAATTCGCCGCGCAATCGTAAGGCCTAGCCCGGTTCCTCCGTATTCCGGGTTTCTGGATTCGTCGCTCCGATAGAACGGTTCGAAAATGCGTGCCTCCTCTTTTGCCGATATCCCAGGTCCCGTGTCTTCGATCGAGAACAGCGCCCTATTTTCCCGGGTCGAGCAGTGGATCGTAACTTTGCCGTTGGCTGGCGTAAACCGGAGCGCGTTGTCCATCAGGTTCCCGATTGCGCGGTGGATCAGATGGGGGTCAGCATGAAGCGCGATGGCCTCGGGAGAGGCGTTGAACCGCAGATCGATCTTCTTTTCCTTGGCGATTGGAGCGTATTCGGCCACCAGATCTGCAAGCAGCCGATTCAATTCGACGCGTTCCCGGCGCATGGACAGGTCGAGCGAATCCGTTACGGTATAGGAGGAAAGATCGGAGACGAGGCGATTCAACTGCTCCGCCTTTTGGCTGCAGATCTCCAAGTAATGCGGAAGCTTCTGCGGACTGCCGTGCATGCTTTTCTCTATGCGCTGTAGGAACCCCCGGAGCGTAAAGATCGGCGTTCTTAAGTCGTGAGCAATCGCGCTAATAAAAAAACGGCGTTCTTCCTCCAGACGGGACTGCCGGATCAACGATTCCTGGAGCTCGTTGCGCATTGCGTGAAAAGCGTTGCGAACGTCGATCACCTCGGCAACGGTCGATGTCGGAAGCTCAAAATCCAGATCGCCGCCGGCGATTCGTCTGGCGGCTGCGCTGGCCGCTTCCAGCGGCTTGACGACGACCCGTCCGATTTTCAATCCGATAAAGACGATTACGCCGACTGCGGCGATAATGGACAACGCGACTCCCCATCCATTGCCCGGCTTCGGGCCATAGAGAAACATACTGCCCTGCAGCTGGCCTTTTTCCGCAAAAACAATCTGTCTGATCTCCGCGTAATTCGAGCCCTCCGGCATAAATCGAAACCGTTCTCGCCCCGAAGCGTCCTTCACGATGATGCCGAGATGGAGCGAGGAGGCTTGCTTTTCCACGGCGGACCGCCACTCCGGATTTTCCCACTGAGCCATTCCGGATTTGCTCGCTTCCTTTGCCAGTCCGTCCATTCCCGCCTGCCGCTGCTCCGCTTGCGAGGGATAAAGGAGATAACGGTCGACGAGTCCCGGCACTTCATAGACCAACCGGGGAACAACGGTGACGATGAGCATGCCGAAGAGCATCCAATAGCGAAGCTTCATCTTCATTCCGCCCGCTCCCCCTCGAAACGGTAGCCGACACCCCAAACGTTCGTAATATACTTGGGTTTACGCGGATTTTCCTCGATTTTCTCGCGAATTCTGCCCATGTGCACCGTGACGGAATGCTTATCTCCGATTCCCTCCCAGAACCGCTGCAGCAATTGTTCATAGGTGAAAACCTGCCGCGGGTATTCCGCGAACAGACATAGAATTTCGAATTCTTTGGGCGTCATGGGCACAGGCTGTCCGTCGATCGTCACCTCGTATGCGTTGACGTTAAGCGCGAGGCGGCCGAAATCGAGTATGACGGGGGATTTCTTCTCGCTGTTGTCGTACCGGCGGAGCACGGCTTTAACCCGAGCGACGACTTCCTCCGGAGTGGCGGTCTTGACAATGTAGTCGTCTCCTCCCAGGCTCAAGCCGCGGATCTTGTCGAGCGCTTCGCCTCTCGCGCTGAGGAACAGAATCGGGGTGTTGCTCGTCTTGCGGACCTGCCGGCAGAAATCGAGACCGCTCTGTCCCGGCATCATCACATCCAATAAAATACAGTCGACCGAATGCCGATCCAGCGCACTGCCGGCTTCCTCAGCGTTATACGCCTCGATCACGTGAAACCGCTCATCCTCCAGAAACTCTCTCATCAGCTCCACGATTTCTTTATCGTCGTCGACAAGTAATACCGTTCGCTTGCTCATAGGCTCTCCTCCCGAAAATGCCGCGCTCGTGCCTGTATTTTAGCACATTAAGCTTCCGTCCAATGGCAGACGTACTGAAATGTAACTGTCTGTTGCTTGTTTTGTGACATTTTCGCACCGTGTTCCGTGAGAAGCGTTCGTTATGATTTTTGTAACACAGAAGGGAGGGTTTAGATGAAAATCGCTCGGTACGTCTACAACATTTTGGCAATCGCATTTCTATTATGCCTTGTCGTTCAAGCGTTTATTGCAGGCCTGGCGGTCTTCACGGACGCGGTCTATTGGGGCTCGCATACTGAATTTGTTCGTTATTTTGCCTTTATGCCCCTGGTGATGTTCCTGCTGACCTTCATCGCCAAAATCGGAGGGGTCCAACGTTGGTTAAGCCTGGGGATGTTTGGAGCGGTTATTTTTCAATTTCTTAATATTCAGGCGCTGCCGTCCGCTGCCGTACTCCATCCCGTCATTGCCTTGATCCTGTTCGCCATGTCGTTCATCGTCGTCCGGAATACCGCCTGGAGGGGAACGCGCGGCGAGATCGGATAGGGGGGCGAGCACCACAAAACGAAATCGGAGATGATCGCAGATGAAGGTTGAAAACAATCAGCAAATGCTTGGACAATGGACCAAGCTTATTCGCATGCAGCACCCGGAGAAAATGTTGAAATTCGTCCGCAGCTTTCAAGACGAGACGTTAGCGACTCTGTACGGCATTCCCGATACGGAGACATTCCTCCGTCTTAAAAATTCGCTGCAGCGGCAGACGAAAGAAGCGGCGGCGCAGCTGCTCGAGGATCCGGCTTTTGCCGACAGGGTCGATCAGCTCCCGTTCAGGCAGGGGGAGACTATTGTCGGGCTAGGGGAAAGCACGACGGACGATCTGCTCTCGTGGTTTGAAATTTTGCGGCAGCTTCTGGAGCTCAGAAGGCCTTGGGACGGCATCCGATTGGTCAACGAAGGCCTATCCGGCCATACTTCGTCGCAGCTGCTCGGGCGGATCAACGGCACGATGGCTCACGATCCGGATTGGGTGCTCTGCATGATCGGGGGCAACGATGCTCTGCGCTTCGGTCCAGAGCCTTCGCCAACGCAAGTCAGTATCGGGGAAACCTCCCGAAACCTCGCGGAAATTCGCCGACTGGCGCAAGCAAGAGGGAATCCGCGCTGGATATGGATCACCCCTACGACGATCAACGGCGAGAGGGTTGAAGCTTTCCCGCCCTTCTGGCAGGGGGGAATCGGCTGCCACAATGAGGATATCGCCGCTGTCGGCGACGTTATGCGGAATCTATCCGATCCCGTCGTCGATACGCAAGCCGATTTCGGGCTGCCCGCCAACGCCCTATGGATGGAGGCGGACGGACTTCATCCGTCGCTTGCCGGACATCAGATCATCGTAACTTTGCTGGTGCAGGAGCTCACGGGAGGAAAGTAGGGGGAGGATAACGCGCGATAAAACAGCTTAAGCGAGGGAGGTTGGGGAATAACGAGAAAAATCCGAAGAAATAAAATAGGCTGGGGCTTGCTTGCGGGACTCATCTTTGCCGCGGCAGCCTTCGCCGTGGCTCCGTATCTCACGATGAATTCCGGGTTAAGCCGCGTGCCGATCCGCGATTCGTTCGAGCTGCATTATCCTTTATTGCTCGTGCACATTTATTCGTCCTTTATCGCGCTTGCGATCGGCTGGCTGCAATTCGTTCCCCGTCTCCGCGAGCGTAAACCGCATATCCACCGATGGATCGGCCGCGGTTATTTGACCATGGTGACAATTGGAAGCGTGAGCGGCTTGGTCGTCGGGAGGTATACGGACAGCTATACGAGACAGGTTGCGTTTCTGATTTTGGTCGTATTATGGATCGTTACCGGATGGAAGGGCTACCGATATGCGAGGCGGCGGCAATTCGAGGAACACCGCGTCTGGATGATCCGGAGCTATGCGGTAACGTTGGTCGCCGCGACGGCTCGAATCGTAACGCCGCTCTGCATCTTGTTTTATATAGCGAATAAAGGTTTGCCTGACGGAGGCGTAGAGGTTGTATTGGCCCATGTGATGGAGGTGAACATCTTTCTGGGTTTGGTCATTAATATCCTGATCACGGAGTGGTTGATCGTTAAAAAAAGAACCTGACAAGTGTCGCCGTGATTCAAATTCGCTAAAGTCGTCTAAAAGAAGGTAGAAAAGCTGCGGGAGGAATAAATGATGCCCTGGAACAAAGACGACTATCCGGATTCGCTCAAAAACTTCATGGCCCCGATCCGCAACAAGGCGATCGACATTGCTAACGAACTGCTGGAGGAAGGCTATTCCGAAAGCCGCGCGATCTCTATCGCGACCGCCAAGGCCAAAGAATGGGGAGAAAACCGCCACAAGCAGATCCGCAAGAAAGGACACTGACGGGCTGCTGAGTAAACTATGCTCTGATGAGGAAGCAAACAAAGAATTCTTTAAATCTGCACCTGGAAATATTGTATATCGTACGTCCAAAGAGGAAGAACTTAAAATAGAGAATGTTATTCTCGATACTAGTTCGTCCCATGCGATTTTCAGTCCAAATGACTTCGCACTCGCCCTCAAACTTGCTGAATCCTAAAAAAAATCGCCAAGGCTGCTGCAGCCCTGGCGATTTTACTTTAATGATTAACCAAGCCGTTAGTTTGCACCAGCTCAGGAGCGATGGCGCCTCCTTTGTCCATGCCGATCAACGAATACCGGATACTGTCGACCAACGCTTCCCAGCTTGCCTCGATTACGTTGGAAGACACGCCGACCGTGCTCCATGTATCCTTGAAATTCGTAGATTCGACCAGTACCCGAACCTTCGCTGCCGTTGCATCCTTTTCGTCCAGAACGCGCACCTTGTAGTCAGACAGATGAATATCGCGGATTCCCGGAAAAAACTGCACAAGCGCTTTGCGCAGCGCGTTGTCGAGTGCGTTGACCGGCCCGTTGCCCTCCGCTACGGTGTATACTTGTTCTCCGGCTACGTTAATCTTTACGATCGCTTCGCTTGTCATTCCGCCGGCGCTTTTCTCGACGGTAATCTTGAACGAATCGACGGTGAAAATCTGCACGGCGTCTCCGTACGCATCTCTCAACAGCAATTCAAGGGAAGCATCCGCGCCCTCGAACTGATACCCCTGATGCTCCAGCTCCTTGATCCGGTCGATTACCTCGCGGGACTTCATGCTTTCCGGATTGACGTCGAGTCCCATTTCTTGAGCCTTGGACAAAATGTTGCTCTGTCCCGCGAGCTCGGATACGAGTACCCGTTGCTTGTTGCCGACAAGCAGAGGCTCGATATGCTCGTACGTTTTGGAGTCCTTCATAATCGCCGAGACATGGATTCCGCCCTTATGCGCGAAAGCTGCGTTGCCAACGTACGGCTGATTGACCGGCATGTGGACATTGGCAATTTCGCTAACGTAGCGAGCAACGCTGGTAAGCGATTTGAGCTGCTCGTCGCTAACGCAGGAGTATCCCATCTTGAGCTGCAAGGTCGGCATGATCGAACACAGGTTAGCGTTGCCGCAACGTTCGCCGTAACCATTGATCGTGCCTTGAACTTGACGAGCGCCGGCTGAAATCGCTGCTAGCGTGTTGGCTACGGCCAGCTCGCAGTCATTGTGCGTATGAATGCCGATCGGAGCGTCGATAACCGATACGACGCGAGAGACGATCTCGCTGATTTCGCTCGGAAGCGTACCGCCGTTCGTATCGCACAGGATGATCCAAGCCGCGCCCGCATCTTTGGCTTTGGCCAACGCCGACAAAGCATAGTCCGGATTAGCCTTGTAGCCGTCGAAAAAATGCTCGGCGTCGAAGAGCGCTTCCATTCCGCTGTGCTTCACGTAAGCAAGCGATTCGTAGATCATTGCCAGATTTTCATCCAGCGTTGTCTGCAAAGCGGTATGAACGTGAAAATCCCACGTCTTGCCAACCAGAGTTGCCGCGCGAGCGCCCGATTCCGTCAAATGCTTCAGGTTAATATCCTGCTCGCAGACGCTGTTCTTCCTGCGGGTGCTGCCGAAAGCCGTTAACTTTGCTTGCAGCTTCATTTCGCGGACCCGGCGGAAAAACTCGATATCTTTGCTGTTGCTGCCCGGGTTGCCGCCTTCGATATAATGAACGCCCAGCGCGTCGAGCTTCAGGGCGATTTTAACTTTGTCCTCGGCAGTCAGGCTGATTCCTTCGCCTTGCGTACCGTCGCGCAAGGTCGTATCGAAAATACAAAGTGGAGTAGACATGCGTTACCGAAAAGCCTCCTTAAAAATAAAAACAGGTGAAACTATTATATCACGGTTGGCATTAAATGTAGAGAGCGCGGTTCATTGCGGGCCCATCCATATTCTCTGTATAATTAGGAAACGATCGGAGGAGATGGATGTGAGCTTAGACGCGGGCAAGCGGCGGATTATTCTGCATATTGATATGAACGCGTTTTATTGCTCCGTTCACGCCGCTGAGGAACCGAGCCTATACAGAGGTAAACCGACGGCGGTCGCCGGGAGCGTCGAACTGCGCAAAGGAATCGTCGTCACTAGCTCCTACGAAGCTCGCGCGCGCGGCGTGCGAACGGGGATGACCGTTCGCCAGGCGCGAAGCTGCTGTCCTGAGCTGCTGATCATTTCTCCGGATTTTGATATATACCGGAAATACAGCCGCGGCTTCATGCGTATCGCAGGCAGCTTCACACCGCTGGTGGAGGCCGTATCGATCGACGAATGTTTTCTGGACATTACGGGCAGCTCGCAATTTGGAACGCCAGTCGAAATAGCCGAGACGATTGCCCGGAGAGTGAAGGAGGAGCTGTCGCTTCCTTGCTCCATAGGAATCGCTCCTAACAAGCTTCTGGCCAAGATGGCCTCCGACATGCGTAAGCCCAACGCCATCACCATTTTGCGGAGACGGGATATGCCTGCGCTGTTGTGGGGGAAGCCGTGTCAGGCGTTGTACGGAGTAGGGGCTCGAACGGCGGATAAGCTGCTCAAGCTGAACATCCGCACGATCGGAGAGCTGGCCGCGGCCGACGAGAAGATGCTCATCGATCGATTCGGCGTGTACGGCAGCTGGATGAAAAATGCGGCTAACGGCATTGACTACGCGCCGGTCGAGCCGCTTCATGAAGCGCCCAAATCGATAGGCCATACGACGACGCTTCCGGCCGACTTGACCGAACGAGATCAATATCGCCGCGTGCTGCTTAATCTGGCCGATCAGACGACCCGGAGGCTTCGTCGTCAACGGATGGTATGCCAGACCGTGCAGATTACGATCCGGGATCCGGATATGCGCACCATCACACGCTCGTTTACGCTGCCTGTGCCGACGGAAGCGGCGAATGACGTCTACGAGCTGGCCTGCAAGCTGATGGATTCGCATTGGAAGGAGGGCAAGCCGGTCAGGCTGCTTGGCATTACGCTACAAAGCCTGTCTCCAAAGCAGGATACGCCGCTGCAGCTCGATCTGTTCACCTATGAGGAGGAACCGAAAAAGCAGCGGCTGATGACCGCCATGGACGCGCTCAGAGACAAATTTGGCGAGGGCGCAGTGCTGACCGCCGGAATGCTCGGAGACGATCCGTCAACGCTTATTCGCAATAAGAAGCTTAGAGGGACATCTCTTCAGAAGGATTTCCTGCGGGAAAGCCCGGACGATTGAGCAAAGGCCGGAATACGCGAAAATTCAGGCGAAGCAGCTTATTTTCGTTTGATATTAACTAGGTTTTGTATTATATTGGACAGTAGCGGGACTACTAGCGTACGCGATACGGATTTTAAAATAGGAGGGTATCACATGGCTAAGTTTACCTACGTAGACAAAGACACATGTATCGCTTGCGGCGCATGCGGAGCGACGGCGCCGGATATTTACGATTATGACGATGAAGGCCTCGCCGAGGTGATCTATGCCAACGATGGCAATCACGGCACCACCGAAATTCCTGAGGATCTTTATGACGATCTGCAAGATGCATCCGACGGCTGCCCGACGGATTCGATCAAAATTGCGGATTCGCCATTTAATATGTAATTGACGAAAATGCGCAAAGAGCTCTTTCTTGGGTCTGGAGACCTAGGGGGGAGCTCTTTTTATAATGCCTTTCATGACCCTGGTCACAAAAGTCATTTTTTAGACAAAAACCAACATAAAGCCTTATACCTAATGTATAATAGATGCAAATTGGTATCTTTTACAAAGGCGGGCGGGTGGAGCTTGAAGGGGAAAATCAAAAGAATAGCGATCGCACTCAACGCCGTTCTTCTGCTCGGTTTATTTTTGATTCATCAATCGGGAGTGTTGCAGAAGTTCGATACATTGCTGTTCGATTACGACATGAAGACCGCTGCCGACCATCGGCCGGACGAGCGCATTATCATGGTCGCAATCGACGACGCGTCGCTTGCAGAACTGGGAAGATTCCCTTGGGATCGTGCGGTATACGCGCCGTTTCTGGCGAACTTAAACCCAGAAGGGGACGAGCCTAAGGCGATCGCATTCGATATTATTTTCGGGGAGGAAAGCGACAATCCGGACGGCGATATGGCCTTTGCCGAGGCGCTCTCCACTTATCCGAACGTCATTTTGCCCGTAACGGGAATTATGGGAGACAACTTCAGTACTTCCGAGGTTAGACGCGATGAATATATCCAAGCGCAAGGAATCATAAAGCCCTACGAGTTGTTTTCCGAGCTTGTCCGACTGGCACACATCAATCGTGTCGTAACCCGCGACGGCGTCATTCGTCAAACCTGGCTCAAGATCCAAGGGCCGGATGGAGAGGTCGTCCCCTCCTTGGGATGGCAAATCGCAGAGATGGCGGGAGCGGATTTAAGCCGCTACGAAGACCTTACAGATCCGAGGAAATTCGGCGAGCCGGTGGCGAAAAATACGATAACGATCGACTACGATTTAATGACCGACGATTTTCTCACCGTGTCGTTCGTGGATGTGTTAAATGGAGCGCTGCCTCCGGATCTGCTCAAGGATTCGATCGTGATTGTGGGATTTACGGCGGTCGGTTTGACCGGGGACGGCGGACAGGACACAGGCGCTTCCCCGATCGAGAAGAATTTTAAGCTGATGTATGCTCACGGCAATATCGTTAATCAGCTGTTGAAGGGCTCGGAGATTGCTTACGCGCCGAGCTGGGCGGAGCTGACATTTGCGCTGCTTCTATTTCTTCTATTTATATGGCTGCCGTGGAGACTGAAAAATATTTACTCCATTTTGTTGTTTTTGATCGTTTTTGCGGCTGCGTTGTACGGACAATATGCGCTCTACCAGGCCTCCGCTTTGCACGCGAGCATCGTTCTGGGCCTGCTTGCCATGCTGCTTGCCTATTTGACGAACGTCTCGCTCAAGTCCTATATGGACAGCACGCAGAAGAGCTTCGTTACGCGGCAGTTCGGACGCTATATTTCTCCTGATCTCGTCAAACAGATCGTAGCCCAGGACATCGAGATTAAGCTGGGAGGGGATCTCAAGCACATTACAGTGCTGTTCCTCGACATTCGCGGCTTTACGCCTCTTTCCGAGAAGCTGTCGCCATCCGAACTCGTCGATACGCTGAACACGATGTTTAATATGATTACGGAGACGACGCTTCGCAATTCGGGCACGATCGACAAGTTTATCGGCGATGCCGCAATGATTCTGTTTAACGCGCCGCTCGACGTGGCCGAGCATGAACGGATGGCACTGCAGACGGCATACGAAATTCAGCAGGGCATGGAGCAAATTCGTCAGCAGATTATGGACAAATACCAATGCGAGGTTAATGTAGGCATCGGTATTCACAGCGGGAACGTCGTCGTCGGCAACATCGGCTCCTACTTGCGGGTCGATTATACGGCAATCGGCGACAACGTCAACATTGCCGCGAGAATCGAGTCTCAAACCAAGAAGGGACAAGTCCATGTCTCAGAGCAGGTTTACGAACAGACGAAGCTTTGGTTCCGCTACGATGAAGGCGAAGATCGCATGTTCAAGGGCAAGTCCCATCCGATTCGCGTCTACGAGCTGCTTGGACGCAAAGACGGGGACTAGTAGCGAGCTCCAGAAATAACGTAACGAAGCTACCGTAGATTTTGTAAGTGATTGAGAACCACATCCAGACCTCGTAAACCTACAAGCTTGGCTAGTACGCCTGCAGCCGCGTAACATCGCGGTTTGGACGCTCTAAGCTTGGCCAGCACGCTTGCAGCTGCGCAACATGGCGATTTGGACGCTCTAAGCTTGGCTAGCAAGCTTGCAGTCGCGCAACTTAGCGGTTGGACGCTCTAAGCTTGGCTAGCACGCTTGCAGCTGCGCAACATCGCGATTGGACGCTCTAAGCTTGGCCAGCACGCTTGCAGCCGCGCAACATGGCGATTTGGACGCTCTAAGCTTGGCTAGAACGCCTGCAGCCGCGCAACATCGCGATAGGACGCTCTAAGCTTGGCCAGCACGCTTGCAGCCGCGCAACATCGCGGTTTGGACGCTCTAAGCTTGGCTAGCACGCTTGCAGCTGCGCAACATCGCGATAGGACGCTCTAAGCTTGGCCAGCACGCTTGCAGTCGCGCAACATCGCGATACGACGCTCTAAGCTTGGCCAGCACGTCTGCAGTCGCGCAACATCGATAGAGACGCTGCCTACGTTATATCTGATTATAAATGATACAACTATAACAAAACTGAACAAACGGGAGAGGTGTAATTAATGAAGAAGATTGTGGCTTATGTGCTGGGTCTGCTGCTGCTGGCAGCGCCGCTGCTCGGCGCGCTGGCTCAGGAGGCCTCTGCGGCGTCTTCCCGGGTCGCCGTAATTAAGGAACTTAAAGGTACGGTAAAGGTCAAGAAATCCGGGGGTTCGAAGGAGTTTACGGCATTCGCCAAAATGAGTCTGAACGAAGGGGATATTGTAACGGTCGGTTCAGACGGCTCCGCAGTGCTCCAATTTGCGAACGGATCATCGGAGGACGATCGGATGACCGTGTCCGCCAATACGACCCTGACCTTCTCCAAGCTTAAGGAAGGTAAAAACACGGTGACGAAGGTCAGCGTGCAGAGCGGTTCTGTCTGGTCCACGGTAAAGTCGATCAAAAGCGCGAGCGACGAGTATACGTTGGAGACGCCGACCGCCATCATGGGCGTGCGGGGCACAAATTTGCTTGTATACGTCGACCCGGTGACGGGAGATTCCAAGTTCGTCATTTTCTCGGGGGTCGGTCAGATCGCTCCTACGAATACGCGGACGATATCGCAGCCTCCGGATGTTGTTGTGCTTCCTAACCATCAGGTAACGATCGACGATCGTAACCAGACGACCCAATTTCCGGGCGAAGTGATTCCGATCGATTTGTCTTCATTTTTGAACGGCGTTTCGCCTCAGGTCATTGAATCGATTATTGGGGCGAAAAATGCGATCGATCAGGAAAATCAGCAATTTATCGAAAAGAAAAAGCAAGAGCTTGAGGCGGGTCAGCCGGGCACGCCGACTGGATCAAGCGCAGATTTGGACAGAATCATCCAAAACCTGAACAATCTAATCACCAATATGTTGCAGGAAGCGCTGAAGGGAAACAAAATCACTCCGAGCGAGCTGCAAAAGTTAGTTGATGAAGCAAATCCGACGCTAAACAAGAAGATCGATCTTGCCAATACGCCCCCGCAAGTTGTAACGGATGCGGAGAAGCTGAAGATGGAACAATTGAAGAAGCAGCAGGAGGCTCGTCAGGAGGCTGCCAAAAAGCAGAAGGAAGAGGAGCTTAAGAGCCAGAGGGAAAGCTTGATTAAAAAGATTGAAGAGGAGCGGGCCAAGCAAGAGGAGGCCAACAAAAAAGCTCTGGAAGATGCGAAGAAGAAAGCGAAGGAAGAATACGAGAAGAAGCTTTCCGAGGCGGAAAAGAAACGTTTTGAGGAAGAGAGCAAGAAGCGTGAAGAAGAGCTGAAAAAGCAGACCGCGCCAAGAGTTACTCCGACACCAACCACTGGCGGCGGGGGCGGTGGATCGAATCCAGGTTCGAGTCCGAGCTCAAGTCCAAGCCAAAGTCCTAGCCCGAGCCCTAGCGAGAGTCCAGATTCAACGTTGCCAAACGGGATTACAGGCTGGACTTTGATGACAGCTAGCGATCAGCCTTTGCAGATCCAGCGGACAAAGCAACTCGAGCAGGAACAACAGCACGAAACGATCTACGCGGTTAAAACAGAGTCTATGGTCACGTCGTTAAAGCTGAAGCTCGAATTCGGCTCGGATGTTAGTAAAGTGACGCTGGTGCGATCCGGCAACTCTAACGGAGGACAAACTATTGAATGGAACGCAAGCGGCGAAGTTAAGACACTTGAAGGACTTGAAACGGGATACGAGAATTTTGTCATCAACGTGACAAAGGAGCAATCCGATTCGTACTCTATTGAGCCTCTAAATAATTTGTTTGTACTTAATGGAGTAACTGAGCCTCTGTGGTTGACCCATCCGCAACCTTTCGGAATGGAGGGTACGACGTACAGCAGAGATCTGGAAAATCCAAACCTGTTCCGGGCAGAGGTGTCGTCGTCCACAGCGAATATTACACTATTTTCGAATCAAAGCGACTTCAAAATAGAGAAGGTAAAAGTCAACGGGGTCGAATTGTTGAGCAATTATCCCTTCTTTGATATCGAATTGGACGCAGGTGCGAACGAGATTGAAATCTCTCTTGCAGACCAAGCCTACTACTACAAGCACATCTACACGTTGATTGTGACCCGCGACGCTCCGCATGAGGAGAATCTGCCGGAAGGATTAGTCTCTTGGAACATCACTGTTGGCCAGCAGACGAACAATATCGTCGTTTCCGATGAAAAATTCGCGTATGCGATACTGCCTTCAGCGTCACAAGGTGTCTATCTTAATGTGGAATTGGCCGAAGGATACAGTGGAGAGATTGTACTGCCGAACAATTCGATAGATTTGGGCGGGCCGATTCAATTAGATATTTCTTCGGATGGTTATTACAGATACGAGTTGAACATCTCTAATTCCGAACTGGAATTTGAAGGAAGTATTGTCTTGACGGTTAAAGTCGGCAATGCGGCTGTCTACAACGAGCAAATGGGTGCTGGCGGCATCGGTTTGGGGGATGACAGCTACGAAATGACTTATGATCAACTAAACGGCGGTTTTTACTACAACTACAATGAAGTAGTACCTACTGTCAGGTTGAACCCATATATTTTTATAGGTAACTTCGTCCCGGATTTCATGAGTCCGGAAGATGTGCAAATTTTAGGGGATGAAAGAGAGGTTACTTCAGAGGGGTGGGAGTATTTCCTGTTCGGACTGCAGCCAGGCTTAAACAGTTACACACTGATCGTCGACCCGTTGCGTCAATTCGGACCGAATACGGTGGAATACAAATTGAACATTTTTGTTGGTTATCCCCAAGTCTAATCTTATCCTTTTAAGCAAAGGAGCTTTACCGTGAAAAATAATAAAATGAAACTGGCTGCGGTAGTGACGGCAATCGGAATTCTTGGCGGAACGTTCGCAACGGCCGCCGCAGCGGCTCCAAGCTGGACCCAATCCACCAAGCTGTACGAGGTGCGCTCATGGGCCGGACAAGCGGGGGTAGGGCATCGCGACGGCGCGTTGTCCGATACGACGTTCTATCATCCGAAGTCGGCGGTCGAGCTTGCAAATGGCCGCCTTCTGATTGCCGATTCTTTGAACCATCGGCTTAGAACGTTGGATGCGGACAAGTCGGCTCTCTATGCAGGGAGTTGGCTAGGCGAAGACGCTGCGGGGAATCCGCTTAGCGGATTAAACAACGATTCGGCTGAGCAGGCGGCATTCCATTCACCGGCAGGGCTTGCCGTTGACGCGAAGGGCAACGTCTACGTGGCGGACAGCGGCAACCATGCGATCCGGAAAATTACGCCCGACGGCACGGTATCGACGCTTGCCGGCAACGGTCTGCTCGGTTCATCCGACGGCAAGGGCGCGGAAGCAAAGTTCCACTCGCCTGCCGATGTCGCCATCGATAGCAAGGGCAACGTCTACGTGGCGGACACGCTGAACCACTTGATTCGCAAAATCGCGCCTAATGGAACCGTATCGACGTTGAATGCGACTTCCGCTCGCTTGATCGAATACGTTCCGGGAGCGGTCGAGAATGCGGGAGATTTCCTAGACGGACCGCTCGCATCGGCCAAGTTTAACGAGCCGAGCGGACTTGCGGTCGATGCGAAAGACAATCTTTATGTGAGCGACCGGGGCAATCAGCGAATCCGGTATATCGACTTGACCTCCGGTCAGGTGTCCACCGTTGCCGGGGGAGGAAGCTACGACGGCGCGAACGCTTATTTCGTTCAAGGGGATTACGCCGACGGCGAGGCGGCCAAGTCCCGCTTTAACGCGCCGGAAGGCCTTGCCGTAACGGCTGACGGAGCGCTAGTTATTGCCGACAGCTTAAACCATGTCGTTCGGATGCTGAAGGACGGCCAAGTCACTACGATAGCGGGCGTTCCGACCGAGCCCGGCTCTGTCAACGGCGTGACCGCTTCCTCTCAGTTTAACCATCCGACGGACGTCGTCGCTCTTGCCGACGGCCGTCTGGCGATTGTGGACGAGTTCGGCAACAAGATTCGCATTGTTCAGAAGTACGCCGCCCCGGCCAAGCTTCCGGTCGGCGGGGACATAGCGGTGCTGCTGAACGGAACGCTAGTCTCTACCGAGGTGGCCGCGCAATTAAAAGCCGGCGCTGTGCTGCTTCCGGTTCGCGATGTGGGCAAGGCCCTCGGCTACCAGGTCGGATACGATAAGAAAACGGGAGAGGCGCTGCTGTCCAAGGACGGAACGGTTTATGCGATCTCGGAAGGCAAGGATGCCGTGAAGAAAACCGTTGCGGGCGCTAGCAATACGGTAAAGCTTAACGCCAAGACGATCTCGATCGACGGCAGAATGTTTATTCCCGTTCGTTTCTTCGCCGACGAGAGCGGACTTGATATTCAGTGGGACGGCGCCGCCAAAATCGTCGTCATTCGGAACAAGGAATTCTAAACGCGAGTCCGAAGCAGGCCGGGCAGCTCTGGTGAGCGCCTGGCCTGTTTTTGTCAAGACGGCGCCGAAGATTGCTCCTATTAGCTTATCTGATTAATGCTATAAGATCATTCTAATTGACCCTTTTCGCTAGCTGTGGTAGGTTCAATTAAGTAAAATAAATTAAGGTCAGTTGAATACTAGGAATAAAAGATTAGCATATGCGCGCGCGAGGTGGATAACGTTGGTTCTACAAGTAACAAACAGTCCTTTCGATCAGGAACAAGTCGATCTGCTTAATCGACTGCTGCCCCAATTAACGGAATTGCAGCGAGTTTGGCTGAACGGCTACTTAGCGGGATACTCGGGAGCTGCCCCGGCAGTTGCGGCAACAATAGCGCCGGCAGCAGAGGCTCTGTTCGCTCCGGCAGCGCCGGTCGCTCCGAAGGAAGCGACCGTGCTCTTCGGATCGCAGACGGGCAACAGCAGCAAGCTGGCGAAAAAGCTGACGAAAAAGCTGGAAGATCAGGGCCTGCAGGTCACGATCGCTTCGATGAACGATTTTAAACCGAATACGCTGAAGAATGTCAGCAACCTGTTGATCGTAGTCAGCACGCATGGCGAAGGAGAACCGCCCGACAGCGCGATTGCTTTCCACGAGTTTCTGCACAGCAAGCGGGCGCCGAAGCTGGAGTCGCTGAGCTTCTCCGTTCTGGCGTTAGGCGATACTTCCTACGAGTTTTACTGCCAGACGGGCAAAGACTTCGACAAACGGCTGGAAGAGCTGGGCGGCACACGGCTTGCGGACCGCGTCGATTGCGACGTGGATTTCGACGAAGCAGCCGAGCAATGGATGTCGCAGGTTGTCTCGGCGCTTAGCGTGTCTGCTGCCGGAGCTGCGGCGGCCGCATCGGCTTCCCCGGCGACTGCAACGGGTGCAGCGGTCGAATCCGAATATTCGAGATCGAATCCTTTTCAGGCGGAAGTGCTTGAAAACTTGAATTTGAACGGACGAGGCTCCGACCGGGAAACAAGACATCTGGAAATCTCCCTGGAAGGCTCCGGTCTTCAGTATGAGCCCGGCGATAGCTTGGGCATTTACCCGCAGAACGATCCCGAGCTGGTCGCTGAACTGATCGAAGCGATGGGGTGGTCGGCGGGAGAGCAAGTGACGATCAACAAAAACGGAGACAAGCTCCCGCTTGGCGAAGCGCTGCGCAAGCATTTCGAAATTACGGTGCTGACGAAGCCGCTGCTGGAGCAGATCGTCAAACTCACGCCGAATAGCGGCTTGGGCGAACTGCTGGAGGCAGGCAGGGAGCAGGATCTTCGCGCTTATATTTCCGATCGCGATCTGCTCGATCTGGCGACGGATTATGCGCTGAAAGGCGTGCCGGCAAGCGAGTTCGTGACGATTCTTCGCAAGCTCCCGGCTCGTCTGTATTCGATCGCGAGCAGTCCGAGCGCTTATCCGGGCGAAGTGCACGTGACAGTGCGCGCGGTGCGCTACGAAGCGCGCGAACGTGCCCGCAAAGGCGTCTGCTCGGTTCATCTGGCCGAGAGAGTGGCTTCCGGCGAAGCGCTCCCGGTGTTCATTCAGCAGAACGACAATTTCAAGCTTCCTCAGAATTCGGAATCGCCGATTATTATGATCGGACCGGGCACTGGCGTTGCTCCGTTCCGTTCGTTCCTGGGCGAACGGGAAGAAGCGGGCGCTTCCGGAAAATCGTGGCTTTTCTATGGAGACCAACATTTTTCAACGGATTTCCTGTATCAGGTCGAATGGCAGCGTTGGCTTAAGGATGGCGTGCTGACGCGCATGGACGTTGCTTTTTCCCGCGATACGGATCAGAAGGTATACGTGCAGCACAGAATGCAGGAACACGCCAAAGAGCTGTACCAGTGGCTGCAGGATGGCGCATACGTTTACGTGTGCGGTGACGAGAAAAAAATGGCGCATGACGTTCATCAGGCGCTGTTGAACATACTCGTGCAAGAAGGCGGCATGACGTCGGAGGCGGCGGTCGAGTATATGGCTCAGCTTCAGCAGCAAAAACGTTATCAGAGGGACGTCTACTAATCCGGCCGCGACGATCGTGAGAGGAGAATACACAATGTCGGAAAATAACTTGTTGAACCCCAACAGCGCTCCCCACAGCGATGTCGAGGATATAAAAGTTCGCAGCAACTACTTGCGCGGCGTCCTGGTAGAGGCGATGGAGGACCGGATCACCGCCTCCATTCCCGAGGATGAGAACCGGTTGATGAAATTCCATGGCAGCTACATGCAGGACGACCGCGATTTGCGCAATGAACGAGCGAAGCAAAAGCTGGAGCCGGCCTATCAATTCATGCTGCGCATTCGCGCTCCCGGAGGCGTAATCACTCCGGAGCAATGGTTGATGATGGATCGAATCTCGAAGAGCTACGCGAACGAATCGATTCGGCTGACGACTCGTCAGTCTGTGCAGCTCCACGGCGTTATTAAATGGAACATGAAGAAGACGATTCAGGAGATTAACGCTTCGCTGCTGACGACATTGGCTGCATGCGGCGACGTGAACCGCAACGTGATGGCGAGTCCGAACCCGTATCAATCCGAGGTTCATGCCGAAGTGTACGAGTGGGCCTCGAAGCTCAGCCGTCATCTGGAGCCGCAGACAAACGCGTATCACGAAATTTGGCTGGATGGAGAAAAGGTAATCGATTCGAACGCAGAGCAGGAGCCGATCTATGGGCCGGTGTACTTGCCTCGGAAGTTCAAAATCGGACTCGCCGTGCCGCCGACGAATGATGTTGATGTATTTTCCCAAGATTTGGGTTTCATCGCTATTATTGAGGACGGCAAGCTGTCAGGCTTTAACGTAACGGTCGGAGGCGGCATGGGAATGACGCACGGCGATCCGAAAACTTATCCTCAGATCGCCAGAGTCGTCGGATTCTGCAAGCCGGAGCAAGTCGTTGACGTAGCCGAGAAAACCGTGACCATTCAGCGCGATTACGGAGATCGCGCGGTTCGGAAGCACGCGAGATTCAAGTATACGATCGACGATCGCGGCCTCGACTGGTTTAAGGACGAACTGACTAAACGGTTGGGCTGGTCGCTGGAAGCGGAGCGCGAATATCATTTCGACCATAACGGAGATCGCTACGGTTGGGTGAAGGGTTTTGACGGCAAATGGCATTTCACGCTGTTTATCCAAAACGGTCGCATTAAGGATGATGAAGGCTATCTGCTGATGACGGGCTTGCGGGAAATCGCTAAGGTTCACGAAGGAGATTTCCGGATTACTCCGAATCAGGGGCTGATTATCGGCAATGTCAGTTTCCGGCGGAAGAAGAAAATCGAAGCTCTGCTGCAAACCTATCGTCTAACAGACGGCAAACGGTATTCTGCGTTGCAGAGAAACTCGATGGCTTGCGTCGCCTTGCCGACTTGCGGTCTGGCGATGGCCGAGTCCGAGCGGTATTTGCCGGACTTGCTGGACAAGATCGAGCCGCTGCTGGAGCAGAACGGATTGCGCGACGACGATATCGTCATCCGCATGACCGGCTGCCCGAACGGCTGCGCCCGTCCTGCGTTGGCGGAGATTGCTTTTATCGGGAAGGCTCCGGGAAAGTACAACATGTACTTGGGCGGAGGCTTTGCCGGTCAACGTCTGAACAAGCTCTACAAGGAAAATATCGGGGAGAAGGATATTCTCGACTCCTTGTCCTTGCTTTTAGGGCAATATGCCAAAGAGCGCCGCGAGAGCGAACATTTCGGAGATTTTGTGATTCGGGCCGGACACGTCAAGGAAGTGCTGTCCGGGCTAGACTTTCATTCTTAATTGCAACGGGTATGTATCCCCTGACGATGAGGCGGCGCTTGGCGTGCCGGGGGGATGCATCCCTTTTTTATATGCCAGCAAGGACCGCGGATTTAGAGTATTTTGATTTCAGCGGTCTTTCCTGCGGGATAACGGAGTTTTGTCAGCGCTTTAGAACCGGAGAGGAAAAACCGATAATAATGGAGGGATGAAAAGATTCAGACGGTGGTGAGGGCATGAGCAAGGAATCTCGCATTGACGAACAGATTCAGCACTTCTACGACAACGTTCCCAATGTCGGAGACGATCTGCCGCTCAAGGAATACCTCCTTAAACACGAGGACAGCCGAATGGCTTGGTATTTGCTTGGCAAGGAGTATGAAAGCAAGGGGGACAAGGCGAAAGCAACTTATTGCTTCGCTCAGGCCGGAGAAATTTATGAGGCGTTCGAATCGAAGCCGGCTCCGCAGCTCCCCGAACATAAAACGAGCAAAAAATCCGGATGGAAAAAATGGACGGCAGCGCTGCTTATTCCGCTTGTGCTTATAGGCGGAGCGACTGCAGTCGTATGGGGGCTGTTGCCGGATTCGGAAGATGCCGCGGCGATCGAGACGACCGTTCCGGAGTCTCCGGTCGTATCTCCGCAGACAAGCGCGTCCCCCAAGTCGGCGGTCGGCAGCAAGCCCGCACCGCTGCCTGCGGGCGTTATTCCTCCCGATCTGATTGCGGGTGCGCCGGGGCCCCAGGACCAGGGAAGCGGGGTGCTAGGCGAGCTGCTGACGAACAAGCCCTCGCGTCAGCCCCGCTTGCTGGTCGCCGTCCCTAGATTAGGGAAGTGGAACGATTGGGTTAAAGGCGGCAAACCGATCGCGACGGTGACCTCCGACCGCGAATCGGGATTGGCCGGCGTCCAATGGTTTGATCCGAAGTGGTGCGACTGCAAGCCGGAGGACGGCAAAGCCGCCTCCAAGCTTGTCGACGGCTGGAAACCGCTGCAGGAAGAGAAACTGGCTCTGCGCTCCGCGATGATTCGCTATAAAGAGCGAACAGGCAAATGGCCGGCTGCGCCGGAAGCGATGGCCGGAGATTATCCGGCGAATACGATGGGCGGCTGGACGGAGAGCATGTCGGCTTGGTTCGACGAATTAAAAGCCTTGCTAACGGATAAGAAGGATGGCAAAATTCCGCAAACTGCCGGTTGGCCGGATCGGACGGGACCGGATTCCGGGCACGGGGCGCCGGCCGGAACATTGGCCTCAATGGCGGAGCAAGCGATGGAAATTATCGTCGACAAGAGCAATCATCGGCTTGCAGTCGTTAGCGGCGATGTGATTCTGCGTAATTACGAGGTTGGCTTGGGAGGCAACAAAACGCCTGAAGGCAAGTTCGTCATCTCGGAGAAGGTGAAGGATCCGAACGGCAGCAGCACCGGCGCTTTTGGAAGCAGGGGCATGACGCTGTCGGATACGCGCTACGGCATCCACGGTACGGATGAGCCGAAGAGCATGGGCAAGGACGAATCGCTTGGCTGCGTAAGGATGAAGAAAGAGGATATCGAAGAATTGTACGATCTGGTTCCGATGGGAACTCCGGTTACAATCGCACAAGGGGGCTTGCCCGACGAGCTGCGAGCGCCTCCGGAACGATTCCGGCTGCCGAGCACGCAGAACGAGACAAACCCCCACAAAGTTTATGATTGGTTAGGTTAATGAATGCGGCGGTTGCGGCTTAGACGTCTAACGAGAGCAGCACCGCCATAATCACAATAACGACACCGACGGCCGCCCCGATCCAAATGAGCGCCTTTTTGTTGATTTGCTCCTTTTCCTTTGGACGTGACGTGACGGGCGGTTTCTTTTTCAGTGTGCTCATGAATATCAACCTCTCTATCCTATAATTCGCGAACTCCTTCTATTGTAATCGTTTTCCCTGGAAAATACCAGACAAGCTCTTACTGGCCTTAACGTATGTCCCGGGCGGAAGAGAGTATGGCGTTAATGGCCCAAAGACGGTTCTTAAGGCGTAAATTTGTCCGCTCTTCAATCGCTCTTGGGAGATGCGTGTACCCCGCTGGAACAAAAAGGCGCGATGCCCTTTTCTTTTCCTTGCGAAAAGGCTAAACTGTTACCCGAAAGGTTTTCTTTGGAGCGAAAGGATGTCGAACTCAATTGTTATATCGTATTGCAAAACCGCTGTTGTTTAAAATGGATCCGGAAGCCGCTCACCACTTGATTATTGACGGAATGGGAGCCGCGGGAAAGGTGCCCGGCATGCCGGGGATGTTGTCCGCAATCTGGGGAACTAAAGCGTCGCCGGAGCTTGCCGTGGATTTGTTCGGCCTCCACTTCTCTCATCCCGTAGGCTTGGCCGCCGGACTGGACAAAAACGCGAAAGCGGTGGCCGGACTGTCCAGGGTCGGTCTGTCGTTCATGGAAGTGGGCACGGTAACGCCGAAAGGCCAGGCCGGCAACGAACTGCCGCGTCTGTTCCGTCTTCCGCCGGACGAAGCGCTGATCAATCGGATGGGCTTCAACAACGATGGAGCGGATGTGATGGCCCAGCGGCTCGCCAAGCTGAAACGGCATCCGATTCCGCTTGCGGTTAATATCGGCAAAAACAAGGTTACGCCCAACGAGAAAGCCGCTGAAGATTATCGTGCATGCGTCAGCAAGCTGTTTCCGTACGGAGATTTCTTCGTCGTCAATATCAGTTCGCCGAATACGCCGGATTTGCGCGCCCTGCAGCATGGAGACGAGCTGAGAAGCTTGCTCGACGCGGTAAAGGACGAGATGGGCAAGCAAGCGGCGCGACATGGGCAATTGCCTAAGCCGATTCTCGTGAAGATTGCGCCGGACAACACGGAGGAGCAGCTCGAGTATATGGCCGAGGCGATTCAGTTGAGCGGGATGTCGGGCATTATCGCGACGAATACGACGATCGGCCGGGACGGATTGACGCATCGGAACTCCGGGGAAACCGGCGGGCTCAGCGGGCGCCCGTTGACGCAGCGTTCGACCGAGGTCGTGCGCAGCATCTACAAGCTGACGAAAGGGAAGCTGCCGATTATCGGCTCGGGCGGTATTTTTACGGCGGATGACGCTTATGAGAAAATTCTTGCGGGTGCAAGTTTGGTCGAGGTTTATACGGCAATGATCTATAAGGGGCCGGGACTGCTCAAGGAGATTCACGGCGGTTTGCTGAGAAGACTGAAGCAGGACGGGTTCGATCGGATTACTCAAGCGGTGGGTGCGGGCGTTCGTTAGGAGGAATGTCGATGGACGGAATGGATTGGGGGAAGTTCCTGCTTCCCTATGAGCAAGCGGTGGAAGAACTAAAGGTCAAGCTGAAGTCGCTGCGCTCCGAGCTTAAAGCCAGGGATGAATACGCTCCGATTGAATTCATTACCGGCAGGGTGAAGCGGGTATCGAGTATTTTGGAGAAGGCGCGGCGTTTGAGCGTTCCCTTGGATCGGATCGAAGTTGGCATCGAAGATATTGCGGGCATCCGTATTATGTGCCAATTCGTGGACGATATTTACCGCGTTGCGGATATGATTCGTCAGCGCAAAGATTTGACGCTGGTGTATGAGAAAGACTACATTACGAATTACAAGGATAGCGGCTATCGCAGCTACCACTTAATCGTCGAATATCCGGTTCAGACGTCGCTCGGTTCCAAGCCGGTTCTGGCGGAAATCCAGGTTCGGACGCTCGCGATGAACTTCTGGGCGACGATTGAGCATTCGCTTAATTATAAATACCGCAACCAGTTGCCCGAGCACGTTCGGGAGAGACTGCGCAAAGCGGCGGAGGCGGCGTTCTCCCTGGACAACGAGATGTCGAATATTCGGCAGGAGATCGTTGACGCGCAGCGCGACTTCGAGGAGAGCTCGCTTGTCGTTCGGCGGGTGCTTAACGAGATTCAGGAGCTTTACTACTTCCGCAGAGTCAGGGAGGCTGCGCAATTCCAGCGCCGCTTCAACGAATTGTGGGAGCAGGATGATTTATGGGGGCTTAAGGAGCTGTTGAGCGAAGTGCAGGCGGCGCTTGCGCGTGCGCGCAAAGGCGGGCAGTAGGTAGGGTGTCCCGGCGTCGGAAGCGGCGATGAAATGGAAAAGAAGCTATCTCATAAGCAGGGTCGTACAAGATCATTCTTTCGTACGACTCTTTTTTGCTTACGAGGCAGCTTCTTGCTGTAAGAAGGTTAAGCGTTCGGATTAAAGTTGTCTTCGATCAACTGATGGATCTGCTCCGGCGTTTTGCCATCCTTGCTCCATTCTTCGATTTTGGCGAGCTCCTCCGTGCAGATGCCGCAAGTGCTGCTGTGATCGGTCCAGGTGACGCCATCTTCGCCCTGATCGGCCACATAGCATCGGAATAAAGAGGAGTGAGCGTCCTCGTAATTCATGCAGCCGCAGTAGCAGTTGACCGATTTCATAATGTCTTGATACTTGTCGACGACCGTGTAGAGACGCTTTGTTCTTCCCGAATAGTTTTCGAGGAAGGACGGCATCTCCGTGAGCGAAGCTTTGACTTCCCAAGTTTCGTTTCCATGGCGATGGGGTTCGCTGTCTTTGCCGCCTCCGCCACAAGCGACAAGAAGAATTCCTCCGGCGAGCAGCGCAGTCGGCAGAGCAAGCAGCCACTTGCCGTTCATCAGTCGTTACCTTCCGGTTTGTGTTTCTCGAAGAAGGCCTTGAAATCGTCCAATGAATAGCCCGCCGTCGTGTCCGACTCCTTCAAGCCGCCTTTCATGCGATCGATTTCCACGCCGTCTTTGAAGTATACTAACGTAGGGGTTGCCTCGATATTCATTTTACCGAAATAGTTCTCGAACTCCCGCAAGTTGAATTGGTGCATGTTGATGCCCAGTTCGTCGGCAAGCGGCTTGAGCTTCGGCGTTGTGGCTTTGCAATGCGGACAGTTCGATGCGTAGAAGTAGACGAAGAAGCTTTCTTTGTTCTCCAGCTTTTTGTCCAATTCGTCCGGTAAAATAAGATTGCTGTAGTTCGGATCGTTCAATTGCGCGCGGGTCTCGGGCCAGAGCTTGTTTTCGGGTTTGCCGTATACGGTGTCCGGCTTCATGTTGTTTAGTACGACGAGCGCGATGATCAGCACGGCGAGAATGCCGAAGAAGATCGACAGCTTTTTGGCGTTCATTAATGATTCCCCCAATTTGAACAATTAAAATATATGAAGTCATGGACAAGCGTCCCGAACTCTCTTACATTATACCTAATAAGATCGCCGAACAAAACTGGGAATACGCCATTGACATGAAACTGTCAAATAGAAAGCAGGTATAAAAATGAAAGTGACAATCCGTCTAGATAAAATGCTCGGAAACTTGGGATACGGAACGCGAAGCTCGATTAAGCAATGGGTCAAGCAAGGGGCGGTTAGGGTGAACGGAGAGGTCGTCAAGGATCATGGGCGGCAAATTCGTCCGAACGACGATACGGTCGTCCTGAACGGAGAAACGATCCGTTACCGCGACACGGTGTACGTGCTGTTGCATAAGCCTGCCGGGGTCGTCTCGGCGACAGAGGACATGAGAGACCGGACGGTGATCGATCTGCTCGATGAGGAGGTTACGGTGCTGTCGCCTTTTCCGGTCGGAAGGCTGGACAAAGATACGGAGGGGCTATTGCTCATTACGAATGACGGAAAACTGTCGCACGAGCTTCTCTCCCCGCGAAAACACGTCCCGAAAACGTATCGCGCCCTAGTGGCGGGCACCGTCGGTAAGGAAGATGCGGAGGCGTTCGAGCGAGGCGTTGAGCTGGACGACGGCTATGTGACGATGCCGGCGCAGTTGGAGGTGCTGGCGTCTCTGTCCGCCGTCGCTGGAGACTCAGAGGGGCAAATGAAGGCGGACAAGCCGGAGGCAGCCGCGGAAATGTCCGCCGTACTGGACTTTGCACCCTCAGGCCCGAACGCTACGCCGTTAAGCTGGATCGAGCTGACCATTCACGAGGGCAAGTTCCACCAAGTGAAGCGGATGTTCGAAGCGGTGGGGAAAAAGGTGCTCTACCTTCGACGAGTGGCGATGGGGCCGCTGAAGCTCGACCCCGGCCTGGCTCCGGGAGATTGGCGCGAACTAACCGAGGACGAAATCGACAGCTTGAGAAATTACCGGAAGGAAGGTTAGAAATGAACTATCGTTTAATTGCTTTGGATGTAGACGGCACGCTCCTTAACGACAATCACGAGCTTACGCCGAGAGTCGCCGCGGCGGTCCGGGAGGCTGCGCGGCAAGGGGCGGAGATTGTCATCTGCACAGGCCGCGGCTCTACGAGCGCGCTGGGAGTGCTGAGGGAGCTCGGCCTGCAGGGCACAATGATTACTCATAATGGAGCCTCTATCGTCGACAGCGAGACGAGGGAAGTGATTCATGATACGGCGATCTCTCATGAGCTTGCTCGCCGCTACATGAGCTTTTTGCAGGAACGGGGCATTCATTTCGATCTGAATACGGCGTTTGACTTGTTCGTCGAGGAGATGAACGAGGAAGCGGCGGCGATGTACGAGCATCTGCTTGCCCAACCGATTCGGAGAAGCTTTGCGCAAGCACTGCCCGAGCCGCTGGTGAAAATGTCGATTTACGCGCCGAAATCCGTGTTGGACACGGTGGAAATAGAGTGGCACAGCTGGACGCACGAGCTGCAGACGATCCGGAGCGGGGATTATTTTATCGACGTGCAGCATCCGAAGGCTAGCAAAGGACAGGCGCTGCGCTGGTTGGCCGAACAGAGAGGGATTGCTAGAGAGAGCATATTGGCGATGGGCAATTATTATAACGATATGGAAATGCTTGAATATGCCGGACGGGGTGTGGCAATGGACAACTCCCCCGCCGAAGTGAAAGCCGCCGCAGACGAAGTGACCGTCTCCAACAATGAAGACGGCGTCGCCGTTATACTGGAGCGGCTGGTCCAAACGGCGCAATAATGTTAGGCGACAATAAAAGAGCGCATGTACCCCGAGGAAGGAGGTACATGCGCTTTTATCATTAGGATCGATGCTGCTTCCGGCCGACTCAGTAACCGGCGCGCAAAATAATGACCAGCAGAATAAACAAGACCAGCACGAAGGCTGCCGATGCATAGTATCCGCCGACTACACCAGACATGCAAACTCCTCCTTCATGAAGTTGTTTAGGGGAGCCGAAGCGGGTGTATCTCGTGCGTTGACCCTTTCCTCGGCCTACACCTATATTATGAAGAAGGAAGAGCGCGGATTGGACATTTACCCGGAAAGAACGATTTTGGGCAAATGCGGAGCCGGACGTTCGGCGAAAGCTGCTTTAGTAATTGCGGTCTAAGTCGACTACATTGCGAGTTGGTTGACCCGTCGATAGATAAGCGTCCAGGTTTTCGAGGAAAATGTCCGTCACGAGCGCTTTGTAGTTGTCCGTCCAACCTCCGATATGCGGAGTAATGATAACGTTGTCCATCGGCCAAAGCGGGTGGTCGGCCGGCAACGGCTCTTCCTCGAATACGTCAAGGCCTGCTCCCCCGATCTCGCCTTGCTCCAAAGCTGCGACGAGCGCTGCGGTATCCACGGACGCACCGCGTCCGAAATTGAAGAAGAGAGCGTCGGTCTTCATGGCTGCAAACTTCTCGGCATTGAAAATGTGGTGGGTCTCTTCGGTGTAGGGGAGCACGTTGACGACCATGTCGCTGCGAGACAGAACATCGCCTAGTTGATCCATTCCGTACATTTCGTCGACAACGTCGACAGGGCGGGCGCTCTTGCGCACGCCGAGCGTCGTCATGCCGAACGCCTTCGCCAAGCGGGCCATTTCCGTTCCGATCGCACCGACGCCGACGATGCCGATCGTTTTGCCGGCAAGCTGGGAATAGCGCTCCGATGCGCGCCATTCGCTATCGCTCTGTCGGCGGATCGCGTGATGCAGATTGCGGCTGAAGGCCAGCAACATCGCGAACAGCGTCTCGGTCATCGATATCGGATGAATGCCGCTGGCGCTTGTCAGCGCCGCTCCACTCTCGCGAAGCCGATCCAGAGGCAGCTTATCCACGCCTGCGGAAGTCGTCTGCACCCATTTCAGATTGACGGCGGAATCGAAAGAGGTCGTCATCGCGGAGTCCCAGCCCAGTACGATTTCGGCATCGCGGTATTGCTCCTCCGTAATCTCGGAATCGCGTGCGGATACGATGGTCCACTCCGGAATTCTCCGACGGACTTGCTCCAGTTGGTCGGGTTTAAGCTGGAAAAGCATCAATAAAGTAGGCATACTCGCTTGTCACTCCTCGTGTGGAATAAATAATCGGCGCTGAGGCCGAGATTAGACTTTGCGACGCGACGGAGCGGCCGTCGGGCTCGACGAACGCTTCAACGCGGCGAAATCGGTAACCCGGTTTTTGCCGTTTGTCTTGCTGTGGTACATCGCTTCGTCCGCCTGCTTCATGAGAGATTCCGACGTATCGCCGCTCGCACCCATGCTGAAGCCGACGCTGATCGTGACGATGCTCTCCTTCTCGGTGCGGGAGCGGATGCTCTCGGCGGTTTTCGCCACGGCGGATACCGGCCCGACGACAAAAGCGACGAGTTCTTCGCCGCCGTATCTTCCGGCCAGGCCGATTCCGTCCGTTTCCTCCATCAACAGCGCCGCGACCTGCTTCAGAACGCCATCGGCCTTATGATGCCCCTGCGTATCGTTCAACTTCTTGAAATTGTCGATATCGCAGAAAATCGCCCCCACCGGCCGGCCGCTTTTCAAAATCGGGTCGAGTCTGCCCATAAAGTATCTGCGGTTATACAGGTTGGTCAAGCCGTCCGTAATGGAAGAGCGGTAGACGGATTGCAAAATTTCCACGACCCGTTCGAAAATGATGGCGAAGAGCAGAATATAATAGAACACCGGCAGCAAGCCCGCGATCGTTTTGAAAATCGCGGCTTCGGGCGCCCAATAAATGGACGAAATGCTGGAAAGCTGCATGGTGAAGGCGATCCATAGGTTGGTCATATACTTGCGGGGCTGGCCGATATGCGGAGCGAACATCAGCACGAACAGCGGAGCAAGCAGCAGCAAATAGCCGTCGAGCGCAGGCGTGGAGCGGATGCCTTCAGCCCATTCCTGATGCGACGAAAGCGCTTCGGGAAGGATGTCTAATGCGGCGACGACTAGGCCCGTCGCAAGCAGTCCGTAAAACCAGACCTTTGTTCTCGGGCGCCTGCGGTGATACAGCTCGAAGATGGCGAAATTGATGACGATAAACGCAAAAACCTGCAGCAGCTTCCCAGTGAAAATCAGAAGGGGAGACGACGGCGTCATTCCGAGCGAGACGGTCATTTGCAGCAGCTGTTGGATCAGAATGAAAGCGAGGGAAGTCAGCAACGACCTGTAGGCCTGCCGCCGATTGCTCGCGAACAGTCGGTAAGACATGAACAGCATCAGTGAGACAATGACGACGGCCATTGCCGATGAGAATAGCAAGGCCAAATTATCGGGAGTCAGCGTGATCAGGAACATGTGGATCTCCTTCTAAAGCAGTCTGGGAAGCTTGCAGAACATATGTTTCTAATATATCATATTTTGAGAGAGACGATATAGGATGAATTTCGGAATGCAATGGGCCTTCCTTTACGATTCAACCTGTATCGCATCCTGAACGTCGGAATGAGGAGGTAACGCCGTTGAATATTTTGCAGGCGCTGTTTTTCCCCCCGGAGCAGCCGGGAGGCGTCTCGTCCATGGTTCCCTATATCGGAGAGAGATTTCGCAAAATCGGCTGGAAGATGGAGATGTTCTCGCTTCCGAAACGCATTCGCAACAAAGGTCAGGAAGATATCGAGTTTGCGACGTTCGATTGGCGTCCTTATGCTGGCAACGTAATTATAGATAAGTACATGCAGACATACAAGGACTACCTCTGGTGGGTGAAGCTCCGGCTATCCGGACAGAAATTCGATCTCATTCACGCGCATCATCCGATCGCCGCGCTTGCGATGAAACGGGTATTTCCCGATACGCCGCTGCTGACGACGATCCACTCCAGCTACGAGCGCGAGCTTGTGCTGAACGGCCGGATCGCCGAGGGGGGGCCAGAGCACCGCTTTCTGACTGCAATATACGGGGAATTGGATCTTCAATCCGACCACCTGCTCACGGTTTCCAAGTCCTTTGCTCAGTATATCGGCACTTACCTCCAAGAACCTGACAACACAATTGTTATTCCTAACGGATATGACGAGAGAAGATTCAAACCGGTGTCTCACGATAATGAAGTTACGCAGCTCGTAACAGTATGCCGGCTCGTTCCGGCGAAAGGGTTGGACGTTCTGCTCAAGGCTTGCGCCGAGCTGCGCAAGCGCAATTCCCGGTTCGTGCTTCACATTATCGGAGACGGCCCGATTCGCGAAGAGTTGGAGGAGCTGTCGCAGAAGCTGGGCATCTACGACGATACGATCTTCTACGGCTACATGCTTCACCCGGAAGAGCTGATGCCGTTCTTCGACGTGTTCGTGCTGCCTTCGCGCGCGGAGGCGTTCGGCTCGGTATTCGCCGAAGCGGCGCTCTGCCTGCTGGCGCTTGTCGGCACGAACGTCGGCGGCATCTCGGAGCAGATCGAGGATGGCATGAACGGTCTGCTTGTCCCGCCCGAGGACCCGGTCGCGCTGGCCAATGCTCTCGAGACGGTGATCGTCGATCCGCATTTCCGCTACGAAATGGCTCGCGCAGGCTGGAACAAGGCGAAGGAAGCCTATTCGCTGAACCGCGTCATCAGCGAGCTTAAGCGCATTTACACTTCCTTCGGACCGGACGGCGCGGATGCGGACAGCGAGGCCGCGGTCGCAGCGGACGCCGGAGACGGCCGCGAGGAGCCGTGAGCGGGATGGGAGCGCCCTTTACTTTCATTCATGCCGCCGACCTTCATCTCGACAGCCCGTTTAAGGGGCTGTCGAAGGCTCTGCCCGTCGTGAGAGAGAGGCTGCGCGAATCGACGTTCGCCGCTCTTCGTCGGCTTGGAGAGCTGGCGCTGCGGGAACGCGCGGATTTCGTAGTCATCGCGGGCGATCTGTTCGATGCGGCGGATCGGTCGCTGCGAGCCCAGCTGCGGCTTCAACGGACGCTCGGCGATATGGCGAGGCAAGGCGTCCGAACGTATATCGTGCATGGCAACCACGACCATGAGAGCGGTCGAATGGCGCAGCTGGATTGGCCGGACGGTGTGTTCGCCTTCGGTTCCTCAGAGGTGGAATGCCGCATGGCGCATACCCGAGGGGGCGAACCTGCGGCCTATATTTACGGAATATCGTACCCGACACGTTCGGTAGGGGACAATTTGGCGCTTCGCTTCAAGAGACGGGAGGGGGCGCCTTTTCATATTGCCGTTCTGCACGCTAACGTGGATGGCGATCCCGATTACGACAATTATTCTCCCTGCCGGCTCGAAGAGCTTGCTTCCTCAGGCTTCGACTACTGGGCGCTCGGACACGTGCACGAGCGGCGCGTGCTGCGGGAGTATCCGCATGTCGTCTATCCCGGCAACTTGCAGGGAAGAAGCGTCCGAGAGACGGGCGACAAAGGCGCTTATGTGGTGTCCGTCAACGGTTCGGGAGCGGTGGACATGCGCTTTTACGATCTCGCGGACGTGGTCTGGCGGGAGATCGTCGTTCCGATCGACGGGCTGAATCGGGAGCAGCAGCTTCAAGAGGCGATGCTGGACGCACTGGAAGAAGCGCGCCGATCTTCGCCGGGGAGAGCGACCGTCGCGCGGCTGCGGCTCGAAGGCCGCGGAGCGATGCATGAGCTGCTGCTGCGGGCCGGAGCGGCGGAAGAGTGGCTGGAGGGGCTGCGGGAATGTCTCGCCTCCCCGGAGGAGACGGACGATTGGGTCTGGCCGGAGTCGCTGCATATTCGCACGTCGGGGGAACTGCGCCTGGAAAGCGTCGCCGAGGAGGACGGATTTCTGGGCGAGCTGATTCGTCGCGGAATGCTGGCCGCATCCGATCCGGAGAAGGCGAAGGAACTGCTCGACGAAGCGACGGAGTCGCTGCGCAAGCTGCCGCGCGTGCGGGAATGGTTGGACGGAAGATCGCGCGAAGAACGAGAGCAATGGCTCCGCCGGGCAATGGAATTGAGCGCGTCGCTGCTGCGCGACGAAGACATGCACTAGGGGCGGGGAGGTGCGGAAATGTACATACGGGAAATCGAAGTGGACGGGTACGGCGCGCTGAACAATTTGAAGCTTTCGTTCGGAGAGGGACGTATCGCGGTACTGTACGGACCTAACGAAGCCGGCAAGAGCACGCTCCTCAGGTTCCTACGAAGCATGTTGTACGGATTCCCGACGCGCAAGGAGCCGGTGGAGCGGGGAGAGCCCGCATTCGGCGGGCGTCACGGGGGACGGCTTGTTTTGGAGGACAAGGGGGGGCTTCAGTGGCGGATCGAGCGTCATGCGGAACGAAGCGGAGAGATTCGGCTGAGAGACGAGTCCGGCACGGAAAGGGTCGTCGCGCAAGCTGAATGGGAGAGACTGCTGCTCGGCGGCTTGTCGGAACGGCTGTTTCGGCAGCTGTTCGCCGTGTCTCTTAACGAACTGCATGAGCTGAGGACGCTGCAGGGGGAAGAACTGGGCAACTATTTGTATCATGCCGGTCTAGCGGGAGGCGCCTCGATTACGGAGGCGCGCCGCAAGCTCGGAGGAGAGCTCGACCGTCTCTATCGTCCGAGAGGGTCGACTCAGGAGATGAACCGCCTGCTTGCAGCCATTAAGGATCTGGAGGCGGAGATTCGCCGAAGTCGTGACGGCATTCGCGAGTACGCGGAAGCGACGGAAGAGCTTGCGCGGCTCGAGCAGCGGCTTGCGCAGTCGGGCGAAGATCTGCCCGCGCTTCGAATGGAAGCGGCGAAGCTGCAGGGCGCGCTCGATGCGCGGGAGTGGTGGTTGAAGCGCGGGGCTCTGTTCGCGGAAATCGCCGATCTGCGAGCGGCGCTGCCGGATCCTTCCGCGGCGCTGCTGCCCGAAGACGCCGCTGGAAAATGGGCCGAGCGGAGAAGCTTGCGGAGCGCCGTATCGGTTAGAGTGGCGTCGGAGCGGGATGCGCTTGAAGAGCTGCTATGGCGGCGGGCACGTCTGCATTGGGACGAGGAGCGGCTTGCGGCTTTTCCGGAGTTGGCGAGACTGGAAGCGATTCGCGAAGGCGTAGCCGCCAAACGAGAGGAGCGGACCGGGCTCGAGACTGAGCTGGTCGCGCTGAACGATGCAGTTCGCGGATCGCTCGCGTTGATATCGCCGCAATGGGGCGAGGAGGAGCTGGCCGAGTTCGGCGGAATGGCTGCCGATCGCGAGCAGGCGCGCGAGCTGCGGCAAGCGTGGGAGGAGGCGGAAAAAGCCGCGACGACGCTGCGGGCCGAGCTGCGTAGACTGGATCGTCAGCGAGAGGTGCTGCTGGATGAGGAGACGGAACTGGGGGCTGGTGAAGCTGCGGAGGAATACGCGGCGCAGGAAACCGGGGTATCCGTCGAATTCGCGCCCGCAACGAAGTCCGAGCTGCTGCAAATCTGGCATCAGGCGGAGGACGCTCGCAGAGACTATGAGCGCCTTGCGGCTGCCGGAAGGCCGAGATTGCCCGAGAGCGTCGTCCTGTCGCGATCGAGTGCGGGCAAAGGACGCGGAGGCTCTAGCGGATGGCTTGTCTGGGTTGCTGTGGCGATGGCGGTCGCAGGGCTCCTGTGGCCGTTCTTGCCGCTCGGAGGGGAAGGGCTCTCCCCGTTAGCCGTTTTGTTCTCCGCGGGCTTGCTTGCCATGTCCGCCGCGCTCGCCGTATACGTCTGGAGCCGCCGAGGCAACGAGGCTCAGCGCTATCGGGAAAATGCGAAAGCTTCCTCGGAGTCGGAGGAGGCATACCGAGTAAGCCAAAACATAATGAATGAAAAGCTTCGAAAGCTGCTGGGAAATGCTCAGGCCGAAGCCGCTGCGGCACATTTGTCCGAATCGTCGTTCGGGATCGATGAGGCGCCGACGGCGCAGGAAGCGGATGCCTACTGGATAAAGCTGCGCGAAGCGGTTCACGAGCAGATCGGCCTTTGGGAACAAAACGATCGCATTCGCTCGCAAAGACAGGAGCTGCAGGGGCGGATGCAACAGCTGCTCAAGGAGAGGAAACTCATCGACGAAGACGCCGAGCGGCAGCAGCGGCTGCTGGACGAGCTCGGAGAGCGCTGGCGGCGTTGGTTGATCGCGCGCAAGCTGCCGCTTCATTTGACGCCGGGCGGCGCGCCCGAACTGTTCGCCGCGGCCGAGCGAGGGCAAGCCGCGCTTAGACAGCGGGAGCGGCTTGAGGAGCGCGTGCATGCGTTGGACCGCACGATCGGCGAATTCGATCGCTCGGCGCGAAGTCTCGCCGAGAAATGGCCTCCTCCGGGCGGGCTTGGCGCGGCGGACAGCCAACTTGCCGTGCAATGGCTGTATCGCATTGCTGCGGAGGAAAGGGCTGCGCAAGAGGCGGCTCAACAGCTGGAAGCGCAGATGGAGGCTGCCGCCGACAAAGTCAGGCAAACCGAAGCCGAGCAGGAGCGCGTCGAGGAACAAGTCCATACGCTGCTGCGCGAGTTCGGCGTTGCCTCCGAGAACGAGTTGGAGGGCCGGATACGTATCGACGAACGCTGCCGAGCGCTGCGAAGAGAAGCTCGCGAGATGCAGCTGCGACTGGAAGCGGGCCGGGACGAGGCTGCGCTGGCAGAGCTGTACGAGCTGCTCGGCAAGCGCGATGAAGCTTCTCTCGCCGTTCTTGTCCAAGAGCGGCAGATCGGGCTTGCCGAGGCCGAGACAAGCCGTTCGGAACTGCTGGACCGGCGCGGCCGGCTGGCGCAGGAGCTTGAGCGGCTTCGACGGGACGCCGAGCTGGAGGATAAGAGCCAGCGGCTGAGAGAGCTGGGCGACCAGCTCGAAGAGCTCACCGAGCGATATGCGGTTCTGGCGCTCGCAGACAAGCTGATCGTTCGCACGAAAGCGGTCTACGAAGAGGAGAAGCAGCCCGAGGTGCTGATGCGGGCTTCTCGTTATTTTCAGCGGATGACCGACGGAGCTTATATCCGGATTGTGGCTCCCGGCGATTCGAAGGCGCTGTATGCCGAGACGAAGGAACGCTCATTGCTGGACAGCGTTTATTTAAGCCGCGGTACGCAGGAGCAGCTATACTTGGCGATGAGGTTCGCGCTGTGCGACGCGGCGTCGCCAGAGCATCCGCTGCCGCTGCTGCTGGACGACCTCTTCGTCCACTTCGACGAGACGAGGCTGGCGCGCACGCTGCCGGTGCTCGAAGAGCTTGGCGAGACAAGGCAGGCGCTGCTCTTTACCTGCCATCGCCATGTCGCGCAGACGATCGTCTCCGGCATTGCCGGAGCGCGGCTGATTACGCTGGGAGCTTAGGGGGCGGCTGGGAAGGGCGGGCAGGAAGCGCGTTGTCCCGTCCGATCAGGAACAGCCAGCCCAGGCTGAGCAGACCGAACATCGGGTAGAGCGTCGAGAGCAGCGTGCCGAAGCCGAATTGCCCGGCGAGAAAACAAAGCAGCAGCAGGATCGCCGTCAACATCCAAGGGGACGCTTTCGTTCGTTCGTGGAGTTGGAGCGTAAGCCCGTAAATATCGGCGACAAGCGTTGTGAAGATTTCCATAAAAATCAGGAAAACATACACCCAATGCAGCCATGTTCCGAGCTCCATCGCGAGGCCGCCCATCGGAATATCGAATTCGGCGATGCCCGGCATGCGGGACGATAAGGCGAAATGAGCGGCGAGCAGCAGCGCGCCGATGCCGATTCCGCCCATCCATGCTCCCTTGCGTAAAATTTTGATGTCGCCGATCGTCGATCCGAGCGGAACGAGAACGGCCTGCGACATCGACAGATTAAAGGCGGCGTACAGAAACGGGGACAGCCAGGCCGCCCAAGCGGATTGCTCGTTCGGCGCTCTGAACCATTGATCCGGCAGCGGCTGGCGCAGCATCTCAAATACGAGGAAAGCCGAAAAGCCGATCATGAGGGGAACGACGAACGTATTGATCGTTAAGATGGCATTCATCCCTTTGCGCAGCAGCAGGAAGCAGGCGAACATCGTCACGATCAGCCCCGTCTGATAGCTTAGATTGAGATGCTCCGAGAAGACGGAGCCCGCTCCGGCCAACATGACCGCGTTGACTCCAAGCAGCACGATCAGCATCATATGGCTGACCCAGCGCCCAGCGCTGTCCCCGAACAGATGCTTGTTCAAGTCTTCGTAGGATCTGGCGTTTAATTTCGCAGACAGGAGCATCACCTTGGCGCCAATCCACACGAAAAACATCGTGGAGACGATGATCAGATACGGTCCCCAATACCCGAAGCGGGTGAAAAATTGCAGTACTTCCCTGCCTGAAGCGAAGCCCGCACCTACGACGGTTCCGATAAATACGAGCGCGACTTGGATGCTTCTGGCCCAATGTTTCATTTGCGGAACCCCCCGACCCTGACTCGTCCATGTTACTTTACTCTATGTTGCCGATTGGACGGGCATGACTCGGGAGGGCAAACGGAGCAGGGGGCATCTGTTAATCTGCAGAAAAAAACGTTCGCTTGCCGTCGCCGATGGCTCGCGAACGTTTTTTTCGTTATGGAGCTTCGACGACGAGCACGATTTCACCCTCTTCCCATACGAATTAATCCCCTGACGAACCGTAATTTCCATTCAAACGACCACAATGAGCTCAGGCATACGAAATCGGATACGAAATGGCGATACAATCGCAATATCGTGGCGTTACGGCGGGCGGCTCCCTTTTCCTATAATCGAAGTGGTTAGAACGTCAAAAATAAAGGGGGCAACGAAGGATGACAGAGCGGGCGCCAAGAAAGCCGCTGCTCGTGTCGTCGGACGAACGGGCGGTATGGCGGGAGAGCGAGCCGCAGCTTGCTGCCGGGCATCCGACGATCGACTTGGCATGGAAGGGCGATAGGCATCAAACAATGGAAGGGTTCGGCGGATGCGTCAACGAATTAGGGTGGTTGGCGCTCAAGTCGACAAGCGAAGAAGCGCGGGAGGAAGTGCTGAAGGCGCTGTTCGACAAGACCGGAGACGGGCTGCGCCTGGAGCTAAATCGGATTCCGATCGGAGCGACCGATTACTCCGTGAACTGGTACAGCTGCAACGACAACGAGGGCGATTACGCGATGGAGCGGTTTTCAATCGACCGCGATTGGCAGAATTTACTGCCTTACGTCAAGGCGGCGCAAGCGATTCAGCCGGACATGAAATGGTTCGCTTCGCCGTGGAGCCCTCCGACGTGGATGAAGCATCCGCAAACGTACAACTACGGCAAACTGGTCGCGACGGAACGGAATTTGCAAGCCTATGCGCTCTATTTGCTGAAATTCGTGGAAGCCTACGCGCAAGAAGGCGTGCGAATCTCCCAGGTTCATTTTCAGAACGAGCCTGTCACGCATCATCGCTTCCCATCGTGCGTATGGACCGGAGAAGAAATGCGGGATTTTCTAAAACGCTATCTAGGCCCGTTGTTTCAGGAAAAGCGGCCGGAAATCGAGCTGTGGCTCGGCACGCTCAACACCGATTCGTACGACAGCTACGCTGGCGTTGTCCTGAACGACCCGGAAGCGAAGGCGTACGTGAGCGGCGTTGGCTATCAATGGGCGGGTAAGCAAGCGATTCAGCGAACGCATGTCGCGTTCCCGGAAATGCGGCTTATGCAGACGGAAAACGAATGCGGAGACGGCAAAAACACGTGGGAATACGCACACTACATTTTCAGCCTGCTGTGGCATTATCTAAATAACGGAGTCGAAAGCTACGTGTATTGGAATATGGTACTCCCCAAAGGCGGGGAGTGCACGTGGGGCGGGTATCAGAACAGCCTCGTCAACGTGGACCCGGATAGCGGTGAAGTGATGTGGAACCCGGAATTTTATTTGTTTAAGCACGTGTGTCGGTTCGTCGGCAATGGCTCTGTCAGACTCGACCTCCAGGGAGGCTGGAGCGGCAACGCCATCGCCTTCGAGAATGCCGAAGGACGCAAAGCGTTTATCGTGCATAACCCTCATGATGCGCCGAGAACGATCGCGATCTCATGCGAAGGGGCTATCTACGAGGTGCCGATGACGGCGAAATCATTCCATACGCTTGTTATTTGATACTAAAGGAGCGCATGATTCTCATGACATGGTTATCCGCGAAATTGAAAAAGTCCGCATCCATCGTCCTTGCAACGACGCTAATCGCCGGTTTGGCCGCAGGATGCTCGGACAGCGATAATGGCAAAGGCGGCAGCGCCACTCCGTCGCCCGAGACTTCTCCATCCGCTTCCCCTTCGCCAAGCAGTCCTGGCAGCAGCGGGGACAAAATCACGATCCGCTTCGCCTACAACTGGACGGGAGCGGACCCGAAAGCGTCGTATTTCGAGGGCAAGCTGAAGGAATACGAAGCGAAGCACCCGGAAATCTCCTTCAAATTCGAAGCGACGCCGGGCGAGGAGCATCGCACGAAAATCAAAGTGGACACGACGGCCGGCAATTTGCCCGATATTTTCACCTACTGGCTCGGACCTGTTAACCTCAAGCCGCTCGTCGACGCGAACGAAATTCTCGACATGGACGAATATTTGAGCAAGAGCGACACGGTGAAAAAGGAGCAATACACCGATATCGCCTGGTCGTTCTTCGATATTGGCGGCAAGAAGTACGGTCTTCCGCTCGAAGCGTTCAAAGGCTTCTTCATGGCCAACCGCGAGCTGTTCCAAAAGTACAATCTGGAATATCCGAAAACGTACGACGAATTGACCCAAGTTGCCAAGGTGTTCAACGACAACGGCATCGTGCCGTTCAGCATGGGCAGCAAAAACGGCCAGCCTTCGCACTTGTTTTTCAGCTATTTGGCCTACCAATTCCAAAACGGCTTCGACGACGCGCAGAAAATTCCGCAAACGTACCAATACGATACGGACGCGGTCCGCAAAGCGGCGCAAGCGGTCGCGCAGATGAAGGCGGACGGCATTTTCCCGAGCGATACGGTCGCCAATGGAGATTGGGGGCCGCAATTGTCGCTCTATAACGAGGAAAAAGCGGCGATGGTTTATGAATTTCCGTGGATGATCGGCAATGTGAAGCAAGAGATTGTCGATAAGACCGATCTAATCGACTTCCCTGCGCTCGAAGGTTCCGTCGTCGACCCGTCGTCTTACACGATTGGCGCCGTTGCGATGGGGCTGCTCATCAACCGCAAATCGTTCGAGGACCCGGCGAAGCAGCAAGCGCTCGTGGATTTCGCCGACTTCATCAACTCCGACGAGGTGTTGGGAGAAGTGGCGAAGGGCGGTTTGTTCCCGGCGAAGCAGATGGAGCTTGATCCGTCTACGCTTTCTCCTCTATACGCCAAAGCGATGGAATTCACGAAAAACCAAAACGTATGGCCGCATCACGAGAGCTACGTTCCCGACAGCAACGCCTACTCCGTCATCCTGAGCTCTCTGGACGAACTGTTCGCAGGCTTCGTGTCGCCTGAAGATTATGTGTCCAAGACGCAGAAAGCGCTAGATAAGGCGAAGTGACGGATATCGCGGAACAAGGAGGAGGGGGCGCGTTCCCCTCCTTTTGTTTACGCAGCTGTGCAAGGGAGGAAGAGAAGACTATGCGGCGAAAACACGATGCGGTTTTTTACGGCGGATTCGTCTTGCCCGCGGTGATCGTCTACACGCTGTTCATGATCTATCCTGTCGCGATGTCGGCGGGGTACAGCTTGACGGAGTGGAACGGGGTAACCGCCAAGACGTTCGTAGGGTTGGGCAACTTTCAAGAATTGATCGCGGACGGCGATTATTGGCAGGTCGTTCGCAATACGGGGCAATTAATCGCGTATTCTCTCATTTTTCAAGTAGGAGCGGGACTCGCAATCGCCTATTTGCTGGCGAAGGTTATGCGCGGGTTCCGATTTTTCCGGTCGGTGATCTTCATTCCGGTTATTATTTCGCCGGTTGCCATCGGATTGATGTTTTCGCTGTTTTACAATTCGGATACCGGGCCTTTGAACCATTTGCTCGATTCGCTCAGCTTGTCCTCTTGGAAAAGACAGTGGCTGTCCGATCCGCATACGGTGCTGAAGGCAGTCATGGCTCCGCAAATCTGGCAGTATATCGGCCTGTACGTCGTCATTTTTCTGGCGGCGATCCAGCAAGTGCCCGAGGAACTCGTCGAGAGCGCGCGGATGGACGGAGCGGGCCCGTTCCGCACGTTCTTCAACGTCGTTATGCCGCAAATCTGGGACGTATTCCAGGTGTGCGTCATCCTGGCGGTGACGGGCTCGCTCAAATCGTTTGACCATGCCTGGGTCATTACGTCGGGAGGACCGGGCAACGCGTCGTCGTTCATCGCCCTGCAAATGTTCAAAACCGCGTTCATCAGCAATCAAATCGGGTACGGCAGCGCGATGACGATTACGATTTTGGCCTATGCGGCCCTGTTTACGATGCTGTTTAAAAGAATTTGCGCCAGACTGTATAATTGAAAGGGGAATGGAGGATGACTTACGCTATGCGGCGGGCCGCCGGGTTGTCGCGGGGTCTCGTGCTCGCGGTTTTCGCTTTGTCGACGCTGTTCCCGTTTTATTGGGTGCTCGTCAGTTCGCTCAAAGACAAGCATCAAATTTACGCCAATCCGTTCGGTCTTCCGGCGAATTGGCATTGGGGCAACTATGCCGATATTTGGCAAACGGCGCATTTGTCGCGCTATTTTTGGAACAGTCTGTTCATCTCCGCCTGCGCGGTGGCGATCATGCTCCTGATCGGAGCGATGGCCGCTTACGTGCTCGCTCGGAGAGAGAAGAGCGGCTGGCTGTACGCGTACTTCACGCTCGGAATCATGATTCCGGTACACGCTATTCTGATTCCGTCCTTCGTGCTGCTCAAGCAGCTTCATCTTCTGAATTCGCATTTCGGTTTGATTCTGATATACGTGGTAAGCAATCTGTCGCTGTGCGTGTTCATCCTGCACGGCTTTCTGAAGGGCATTCCACGCGAGCTGGAGGAGGCGGCGGCCATCGACGGCTACGGTCGGGTGCGCACGTTCGTCTCCATCGTGCTTCCGCTCGCGAAGCCGGGGCTGGCGACGGTCGGGACGCTCGGCTTTTTGAATTGCTGGAACGAATATTTATTTGCTTACGTGCTGATCGGCAGCGAACCTTCGAAGACGCTGACGCAAGGCGTTATGGCGCTAACCGGGCAGTATTCGACCGACTACGCGCTCGTATGCGCCGGACTTGTCGTTTCGATGCTGCCGCTCTGGCTCGTGTATATGCTGTTTCAAGAACAGATCGTCAAAGGCATGACGGCGGGCGCGGTCAAAGGCTGATCGGTTCGACTTCGGGGAGGGCAAGCGCGATGGGCAAATTCAAACAACCGAGATGGCGGTCTCCGTCCATCCAGACGAAGCTGTTCGGCGCGTTGTTCGTCATTGCGCTGCTGCCCGCCCTCGTCATCAACTGGTATTATTACGAACGCACAAACGTATCGCTGGAGCAGAAAATCAGATCCTATAACGAAGAGCTGCTCAAACAGCTTAGCGATAAAGTCGGTTTCGTATCCGAGCAGGTGAAGACGACAGAAACCCAGCTGATCGCCTATTCCGTCACTTCGCGGGCGTTTGTGGACTACTCGGAAAAGACGGGCGCGGAAAAGCTCGACACGCTCAAGAAGACGGAAGAGCTGCTCGCCAACTTCAAACGATCGTATCCCTATATTACGGAGATTTACATGGTCGGCTCCGACGGTACGATCTATTCGACCGATCCTTACTTGAATCGCGATAAGCTAACGGCGATGTCTTGGGTCGAGGAAGCGCTCCGTACGCCGACAGGCAGGGCGTTGGGCGAGCTGCTGCTCTCCCATACGCCAAGTTATACGCTGCTGCAGGAACGAGAGGTGCTGTCGTTCGTTCGTCCGGTCGGCGCTTACGGCACTCGCAGAGATCTCGCCCTGATCCAGATCGACGTCGATGCGGCAAAGTTTGGCTCGCTATTGCAGCTGATGCCGACGGATCAAACCGAGAGCGTCTTTCTCATGGACAAACAAGGCCGCATCATTCAAGAGCGCACGTCGGCGGAACTGTCGGATACGGCAGCGGCGGACATCCGCAAACGAGTAGCGGGTAATGCCGGAATCGCCACGACGACGGCGAAGTCGGACGGCCAGACGCTCATGCTTAGTGTAAGGCCGCTGGAAGGTCGCGAGTGGATCATGGCGGTTGCTTCCCCATTGTCCCGGTACAGTCTGGATTTCCGGCATTTGCGCAATATACTGCTTATTGTCGCCGCTCTTGCCCTCGTCGTCTCCGTGTTGTTCGCCATTCTGCTGTCCCACGGCATCCTTCGTCAATTCCACACCCTCATTCGCTCGATGAGAAAAGCCGGCGAGGGGCAACTGAACGTCAAGGTGCCGGTGTCGAACAGTCCGGACATCGGCATGGTCGCCGTCACGTTTAATACGATGGTCGAAAAAATCGATCAGTTGCTCAAAGATTCGGTGAAGAAGGAGGAGGAGAAGACAGCGGCCGAGCTGAAGGCGCTGCAGGCGCAAATCCAGCCTCATTTTCTCTACAACACGCTTAATTCAATCAAGTGGATGGCGATATCCGAAGGGGCGGACAAGATCGCCGACGCGGTCGTCGCGCTCGTAAAGGTGCTTCGTTTCACGTACCGAACGAACGAAATTTTTCTTCCGATCAAAGACGAGTTGGAGTTTATTCGGGATTATGTAAAGGTGCAGCGCATGCGGTTCGGAGAAAAGATCGAAGTGGAATACGAATGGGATAAACGGATCGAACGTTACTACACGCTCAAGTTCATCATACAGCCGATCGTCGAAAATGCGATGATCCATGGTTTGGCGAACAAATCATACAATGGCCTCATTATCGTGCGTGGCGTGTTGGACGAAGCGAACCGACAAATCCGGTTCGAGATCGAAGACAACGGCGTCGGCTTCGCGCCTAAGCGGAAGGATCAAATGTCGGGCGTCGGAATGTCGAACGTCAATGACCGGATTCGGATGCATTTCGGCGAACAGTACGGGTTGACTGTGGAGAAACCGCTGCGTCTCCATACGCGTATCGTCATTACGATTCCGATTTTGACCGAAGGCAAGGTGGTCTAGATGTACGATATTTTGATCGTCGAAGACGAAATGCTCGTCACCGTAGGCATTGTCAATAGCATCGATTGGCGGGAAGCCGGGTTTAACGCCCCGCATACGGCAGCCAATGGCAAGCAGGCCTGGGAGCTGATGGGCAAAATCAAGTTCGACGTGATCATGACCGATATCAAAATGCCGGAAATGGACGGTCTCGATCTTGTCAGAACGATGCGCGACGATAACTATTCCGCGGAAGTGATCATTCTGAGCAGCTACACTGATTTCGAGTACGTGAGCGAAGCGCTGGAGCTGCAGACGTGCAGCTATTTGCACAAGCCGGCAATGATGCCGGCCGACATCGTGCAAGCGGTCAAGAAAGCGGCGGCTCGGCGGGAGGAGTTCAAGCGGCAAGCGCAGACGGCGCATCGGATCGAACGGCTGTACCTCAACAGCGCGAGAAAGCTGAAGGAACGAATGCTGCTCGATTTGCTTGCCGGCAACGAAGCCAGAGACGAGCAATGGAAGGAAGTGCAGCTTCAATGCGATCCGGCGGCGAGCATCGTTGCGGTTGTCCGCTTTCGCAACGGCGATCAAGTGCTGCAGAGCGCCTTTAAGGGAGATGCGACGCTGTTCGCGTACGCCGCGACGAATGTGATCGACGAAGTACTTCGCGCCGAATCCGGGTACGAGTCCGTCTGCAAAGCGCCGGACCTTGCCGTCGTTTTGTTATCCGGCCCTTCGGAAGGCGGTGAAGAGAAGAGGAACGAACGGTTCACGACGCTGTCGCGCGTGCTGCGAACCTACTTTCAGCTTGACGTCGAGATGGCGCTGCAGACCGAGCCGATCGCTCTGCGCAGGCTGTCGCACGCGGCCGGCGCGCTGCTCAAGGTGCTGGACGAGCGCGAACAGAGGGTGCCTGCGGATCGTCTGATCGTTGTCGACGGAGAGGCGGAGCCGCGATGGACATACCGCTCAGAGGAATGGCTCGACAGCGGCTGGTTCAGCGATTCGTTCCCCGGCGTGGCCAAAGTAGAACAAATTTATCGCGAGCTTGAACGCAAAAACGCCACGTATCGCCAGACGCTGGAGCTGAGCGGCATGCTGCTCGGTATGCTGCTGCAGCGGGCGGCGTCTTACCCGGGCGTTTTGCGCGAGCTGTACCGCGTCGAGCCGGAAATGTACTCCAGGCTGCAAGAGCTGGGCACGGCGACGGAGCTGAAACGATACGCGATCAGGCTATGGGAGACGGCGGAAACGCTCATACGCGGCTCGCACCCGCAGGAAATCGAGAAGGCGCTGCAATATGTCGAACGTAACCTGCACGATCAGAAGCTTGGTCTCGAATCGGCGGCCGCGTTCGTCAACGTGAGCCGCGCTCATTTCAGCAGGCTGTTTAAGGAGCATACCGGCGAGACATTCCATCAGTATGTCACCAAGTCGCGCATTCGAAGAGCGGAGCATCTCGCCCGCACGACCGATCTGAAAATGTACGAAATCGCCGAGAAAGTCGGCTATCCAAGCTCCAAATATTTCAGCAAGCTGTACAAGAAACTGATCGGAAAGCAGCTGTCCCAAATTCGTTCGCCAAAAAAACTCTAACCCCGCAATCCAGGTTAGAGTTTTATATTTTAGCGATGAAGCAGCTTAAGCGAAATGACTTTCTGCGTATCGGGGTCCAGATCAAGCTTCAGCCAGCCTCCGGTAACTTCCAGAGACAGAACGTTCGTCTTTACGTCTCCGGGGATCCCGAGCGCTTCCGCGGCTTGCGAGCCCTTCATGCCGTAATCGAGACTGTCGATTCCCGTATCGGCCATGCCGGAGTTGATCTCGATATAAACCACCTTATCCCGTTCGTTCAGCCCGACAGACATGCCGTCGTATTCCCATATTTCGATCGTCTCGTCGTCTCCTGGAAGCGGGTAGGTCTCCACGGGCAGCCCGTAGCGATGGACGACCTCTTTGTCCGTATTGCCAAGCTTGAGATGGGCGAGCGAAGGAGATTTCGTCAGAAAAGTAGGCTTAATAACGTCCTCTTCCGGTTCCTCCTGCGATGAAGGCGGATGAGCGGTTGCGGCTTCGACGGCTGACGACGATTGCTCCGGCGAGTGGCTTGGGGCTGTCGCAGGCGGCGTTACGTCGGGATCTGGTTGGTCCACGACCGTTGGCGCTTGGCTGACAGCGGGAGAATGGGAAGCCGTAGGCGGAGCTTTCACATCCGTAGGCTTCGTCGGCGAAGGCGAAGCGGATGCCGTAGACAAAGCTGTATGCGAATGGGAATCATTAGAAGGAGACGAAGTGCATGAGACCAAGCTGGCGGACAGAAGCAGAGCGCTCCATAGTCGCATGTAAACGGGCAGATTGATCGTCATGTTGTATCCCTCCTTGAAGTTCCCTACATCTATATAAGACATGACATAAGCTGGAAAAGTTTCGAGCGTTTGAAATTATTTTTTAAATTCATTCTAATGTCGCATAAAGTCAAAGATTGTTAGGTCTTTAGTCTTGCATTTCATATGACATCTTGGTCAGTCCATCTTCCAGAAAAAATGTGAAATCCGTTATTGCACAGGGCAAAAGGATATGGTACGTTAAACGGAAACGACAACGGGTGGTGGAGAAGACGATGGAGATTCTCAAGGAAAGAATTTTGAAAGAGGCTAGCGTCATAAATGCAGGGGTGTTGAAGTTGGATTCTCTGCTCAACCATAGCGTCGATCCGCAATTGACGATGGAGATGGGCAAGGAATTCGCTTTGAGATTCGCCGGGGAGCCGATTACGAAGGTGATTACGGTGGAATCCTCGGGCATTCCCGTCGCGTTCGCTACCGCGCTGCAGCTTGGCGTTCCGCTAGTGTTTGCACGCAGGAAGAAGACGCTGATCGGCGAATCCGATGCTTATTGCGAGCGGGTTCCTTCTTTTACTAAAGGTATCGTTACGGATCTGATCGTATCCCGTCACCTGCTGAGCGAGAACGACACCGTACTGTTCATCGACGACATTATCGCCAATGGCGATGCGGCGCGCGGATTGATCAAAATCATTGAGCAATCCGGAGCTAAGCTGAACGGGATCGGCATCGTCATCGAGAAATCGTTTCAGGCGGGCGGCAAGGCGCTACGGGAGCTTGGATATCGCGTGGAGACGCTTGTGAAGATCCAATCCCTGGAAAACAACACGATTACATTCGAAGATTAGCAAATCGGGCGGCTTCCGACCTTCCGATCTTGGCGGCAATAACGTATAATAGGATTATTCTGCAGATGGGGAGGCGAACAGCAATGGAAAACTCGAATCCAGTCAATTTGCCGGTCGACTTCTTCCTGAACAAGCTGGAAGAGGCTAAAATTCATTTCGAGCGCGCGCTCGATTGCAAGCATACGGAGTTTGACGATCTGTATCCTTATATGATTGAACATCCGCAATTTTTCTGGTACAAACGGTATGTCGCCTGGTCGGAGTTGCTCACGATCGTGAAGCTTTGCGAGGAACTGGAGCTTCCATGGACGGATAACTTTGCATCCCACCAGGCAGAATACGTGCAGGGAAGAGTTATGTCCAGCAAAGTGCTCGACTGCTGGTACGAAACGAACGATTCGAAGGAACACGTCGGGTAACAAGAGCCGGCGACGACACCGGAAAACCCGCTCGACTTTTGTCTTGCGGGTTTTCCTGCGTCAGCGGACGAAGGAGGATGAAGCATTATGTTGAATGACGAACAGTTGGACAAGCTGCGGGTGGACGGAACGAAGATTCGGGTCGTGCGCGACGCGCTTGCAGAAAACGACATAAGAGGGATCGTCGTCGCTTGGGACGATGAATATGTATTGATTCGCCGGCCTAATCGCAGGGTCATCAAGGTGAAACGGTCATATCCGATCCAACTTGCCAGCGAAGAACGCAATTGGTCTCTCGAATGAGCGAGGATGTCAATATTAACTGAAAATTAGAACATTGGCGTGTCTGCTTGACTTCGCTCGGAAATTTGTGCTATTTTAATATACGTGATTTCGATAAGGAACTCCCACCGCCTCAAGCACTAACGGTGCAGATGACCAAGCGCGAAGCTCACAACAATATGCGGTCATGGCGGAATTGGCAGACGCGCTGGCTTCAGGTGCCAGTGGTAGCAATACCGTGGAGGTTCGAGTCCTCTTGACCGCACCACCTTAATTATAACAAGCTCTTGAATTTGTCCTCGGGACAGTTCAAGAGCTTTTTGCATACTCGGGATTTTGCAAAGGGTTGCTCATGACCTGTGCAGATGAAACTTTTGAAAGATGTCATAAGGTGGACGGAACTCATTTTCTATGAAGTGGAGGGTGAGCCCAAACGGTATGCTGATTTGAAGCAAAATATTGAGGGTATCACCTGAAAAATGCCAACCCAGACGGTCCGCCAACTGGAAAGGGACGGACTCACATAGGATCAGCTGGTTCAGCGAAACGTGAGCATCGAGCGGTAATGATTGGAGAGGAGGATATTCATGCCATGGATCCGGAAGCGTTGTTGCAATGCAACTATCCAGAAAAGGATGAGGGATTTGACAAGGTGAAGAGGCGGTGACATAATGTTTATATTGAATAAATTATTCAATCAAAAAACGGGGGTATTGCAGGAAGATTTAGCGCTCCTAAATTTTAAGGAAATGAAGGGATTCATTTGAAGGATGAGTTTCTACCGCTGTTCGAACCTTTTGATCTGCCGAGTGGAGTTCAGCTAAAAAACAGAATTGTGATGGCGCCAATGACCCATACGGCGTCCCATTTGGACGGCTCTGTTTCAGAAGTCGAAATCAAATATTATGTACGACGTGCAAGAGGGATCGCTATGCTTATAACGGGTTCGGCATCGGTTATGGCAAACGGAGGCTTTCCGGGATCAGCAGCGGCCGACCGAGACGAGTTGATTCCGAGTTTGCGAAATCTCGCTTCTGCGATTCAGAGCGTAGGCACAAAAGCTGTATTGCAAATCGCTCATGGCGGCCGCAAATGTCCGCAGTTTATAGATGATATTGTGGGTCCGAGCTCCGTCCCAGAACCTAAAGAAGGTGCTATTGTCCCGCGTGAGTTGACCGCCGAAGAAATCCCTGACATTATCCGTGCTTTCGGCGAGGCGACAAGACGAGCGATTGAAGCGGGGTTTGACGGAGTGGAAATCCACGGTGCCAACGGATTTCTCATTGAACAGTTCTATTCGCCCCATGCTAATAGGCGTAATGACCAATGGGGAGGATCAAGGAACGAACGAATGAGATTCCCTTTAGCAGTGGTAGATGAGGTTAGACGTATCGTCCAACTGCATGCCAAAAAAACATTTATCGTTGGTTATCGGATAACACCTGAAGAAGCCGGGACGCCGGGCATTACGATGGATGACACGTTGGCGCTCGTCCAAGCTCTTGCGTTGAAGAAAATGGATTACCTCCATGTTGCGCAAAATGACATTTGGTCGGGTCCTCAGTGCGCTAATGGCGACACTCGACCGTGCCTTGAAATCATTAAAGAAACCGCCGGCAATCTTCCAATTATCGGGGTCGGGTCGATTCGTACAGCTGAAAATGCCGCTCAGGCATTACAAACGGGGGTCCCTCTGATTGCTCTAGGGAGAGAACTTATTATGGACCCTGAATGGTTGAAGAAAATAGCGCAAGGGCGCGAAGACGACATCAAAACAAAGCTAGCTATGACTGATCAACTCCATTTGGAGATACCCGATTCGTTGTGGGGAATTATTATGCGTGTCCCCGGATGGTTCCCGGTCGAAACGGAAGCATGAGTTAACGATGAGCAATTTTCATACCAAGGAGGAAATTTCAATGCGAGGAAAAGGTATTACGTATGAGACAGGATTTATTAATGAGTCGGGCACCATTACCCGTGAGAGCTTTAATGCCACAATCGTCGAGCGCGAGATGCGCATTATTCGGGAAGACCTGCACTGCAATGCGGTCCGTGTCACTGGCGGCGATGCGGATCGTTTGGAGATGGCAGCCAGATTAGCAGCCATTGCCGGATTGGAAGTGTGGTTTTGCCCTTTCACATGCGGTCTGACCATTGACGAGCAATTCGATTTTATCGTCGATTGTGCAGAGCGTGCCGAGCGGATACGTCAACTGGGAGCGGAGGTCGTATTTCTCACCGGATCTGAGATTAGCATTTTTACTGTCGGGTTTCTGCCCGGTGAAACACTTCAAGAAAGACTATCCTTGTTTGCTGCTCCAGAGAGGCTTCGCGAGGTATTGACTACAATACCCTTGCAGATTAATGAGTTTTTAAGCAAAGTCGTTGCGCTTGTCCGGGAAAAATTCGGTGGGAAGCTCAGCTATGCCTCGCTTCCTTTTGAAGGGGTGGATTGGTCGCCCTTTGACATCATCTCGACCGATGGAGGATACAGGTCGGCTGAGGTTGCCGACCAAATTATCGCTGGCACGCGAGCTTTGCTGGCCGGAGGAAAACCTGTAGCGATAACTGAATTCGGGTGCACCACCTACCGCGGTGCGGCTGACCTGGGGGGACGCGGCGACAAGATCATTGTATGGGACGATGCAGGCAGACCGCTCAGACTCAACGGCAACTATATCCGTGACGAGGCTGAACAAGCCGCATACATTCATGAACTGCTGGACATTTACAACAGGGAAGGGGTCGACTATACGTTTGTATGTTCTTTCGCTTATTATCATCTACCACACCGCAGTGACCCGCAAGAAGACTTGGATATGGCCAGCTTCGGGATTGTGAAGGTATTTGAAGACCGTATGGGTTATACGTATTCCGATCTGCCTTGGGAACCCAAGATGGCATTTGCCACCCTCGCTGACTACTATCGCGGTTGATCGCATCTTGCTTGAGATTGACAAAGTAAGGTGGCGGTATAATAATGGTTTTATAGTTGAATAAACTATTTAATCATTAATGGAGTGATAACAATTCCACGAACGGAAGAAGAAAATAAACGTGTAAGAGAGGCACAGCGTATAAGCATCCTGGAAGCGGCGAAAAACATCTTTGCCCGCAAAGGCTGGTCAACTACAATCACAGATATTGCCTCTGCTGCTAGCGTAAGTCCAGGCTTGATTTATCATTACTTCGTGAACAAAGAAGCTATTTTTTGTGAACTGTTAGGTCAAACTATCCAATCTGATTTGGATATATTCCAGCAGCTCATGCAATCCGGGGATACGGCTGCGCAGCGTCTGGAAATGCTGATCTCCAGCATGCTTAAATTCAGGCAGGATCAAATTAAACAATTCGGAATTACTGTACAGGCTGCGAAGGAAACCTCGTCGTCCGGCAACGAACTTGAAATCATGCGGAGGATTTTCAAAAATCTAAAAAACAATGATTCAAAAGCCAAGGATTTGCAGGAACTGATGATGAAACGAGTTCAGACCGTGCATGAGATTGTATTGCAATTGATTGTTGAGGGCCAAAAAAACGGAGAGTTTGCTTCAGATCCGCCTCCCAAATTGGCCTTGATGATCTTCCAATCTATCCAAGGCTTAACTACGCTTGCACTCGACAAGCCAGAAGAATATGAGCAACATTATCCTTATACAGACATAATCATGCGGATGCTGTATTCGTAGAAACTTTTAGGATTTTTATAGAAAGAGGGGAGGATTTTAGTACTAATTATACTCGCCGTGTTAGTCTCTTCTGTTTGCTCTTCGTATCATCGTCTTTTTAGTAACGGAGGTGCCACACAGGAATTCTCCTCGTGGCACCTTTTCACGTCTCATTTATTCCGAAACTCATGAGGAGTCAAGCGAAAATGCTCTTTGAACACCTTGATGAAATAGGCAGTGTTCTGGTAACCTAGTTCGGCTGCGATATCCTGAACTTTCTCGTTTGAATGATTCAACAGGTACACGGCTCGTTCCATACGGATTCGAAATAAATAGTCTGTGACGCTTTCTCCGGTTTCCTGACGATAGATTTTAGCGGCGTAGGAAGGATGAAGGTAGATGTGTTCGGCCAAATCTTGCAGGGAAATGCCTTCGGACAAATGGTCGTCGATATATTCCCTTATTTTCTTGACCAGTTGAGTGCGACCGTTCTGCAGCTTGAGATCGCTGTCTTCTTGAATAAGGGCTAAAGTGCCGAACGCCCAGCGATTTAATTCAAGCGCGGAAGCGAACGGTTTGAGATGGAGCGCTCCGGTCAGAGTATGGCCGGGAGCGACGTCGGACAGTGTTTTGTCGCTTTTGTGCAGAAGATGAAGAAAGGATTGCGCAATCATAAAATACGCCTCAAGCAAGTGCTCCTGCGAATGGCTCCAATCCGCCTGCAGTTCGTCGAAGATGCCTGCCAGCTTGGCTCTAGCGTCATCCCATCTTCCGGCTTCGAGCATATGGAGGAGCGACGGCGGCTCGTACAAGCTGCGCAGGGCGCCTGTATCGGCAGCTTTGATCGGCCCCGGTGGAATAAAGCAATCGCGATCATGGCCGACCGTCTGGAGCAGCGTAGAGACGAGCGATTGATACGTTTCCGAGATGCGCTGCGGGAATGCGTCCTCCGCACTCAGAATAAGGGACACTCTGCCCTTTAAATACGTTCGGACGCAATGCTGAATTTCCGGCCCGAGTTGGTTGATGAGCTGCGTTTGGTGCAAGGGGCTGTCGGCGCACAGCAGGAACACGAGGTAGTCGTGCTCGTCCTTGCAATGCCACAGCTTGAACTGAGCCCCCAATATTTCGCTGACGATGTTGATGACGGCATATTCGTACAAGGAGCGATCCTGTATATTTTCCGTGCTGAACTCTTCCTCCAACCGGACGAGCAGCAGGCTGTAATTGCCGCCAAGGTCATAGGGGAGCTCAAGCTCTTCGAGCTTGTTCTTCAATTCGTCGTCTGTGTATTTGATGCCCCGGATCAGATCGAACGCCAGCTTTTCCCGCAGTAAGACAAGGTTTTCCTTTAACGTCCGGGAAGCCTTCGTATAGGAGCTGATCTCCATCCATCTTGAATCCACGGCGGACACCGCCTTGCGAACGGCTTCCTCCAGCTCCCGGAAATCGACCGGCTTCACAATATAGTCGACAGCCTGGCTGGCTACGGCTTGCTTGGCGTAATCGAATTCTGCGTAACCCGACAGCACGATGCATGCCGTGTTGCTGCGGGTCGCCTTGATGCGCCGAATGAGCTCCAAGCCGCTAAGTCCCGGCATCCGGATATCCGTAATGACGATGTCAATGGCATGCTTGTCGAGCAGTTCGAGCGCCTCATACCCATCGGCCGCCGTGAAGACGGCGTCGATGCCCAACGCACCCCAATCGACAACTTCAACGAGCCCTTCGACAACCGGCATTTCATCATCCACGATAAGCACTTGATGCATGTGCATATCCCTCCATTTCTTTGTTCCATCGAATCACGACACGCAGCCCGCCAAGAGGCGAGGTTTCCACCGTCAATCCCGAGTCTCCCTTGAACTGATGGGACAACCTCTGGTGAACATTCCAGACGCCGAGTCCCATGGATGCATGCGGTTTTTTTAGTTTCAGACGCTCGTTCATGCCGGAGATCCCTTCCTTGTCCATGCCGATACCGCTGTCCTCGACAATAATGACGTAATGTCGCTCCTCTTGCACACCTTTAATGCGAATGACGCAAGGGCCCGGTTTATGATCCACGCCGTGAATGACGGCATTTTCCACCACGGGCTGCAGGGTAAGTCGGGGTAAACGCGCCGTCTGCATAGATGCAGGAACGTCCAACTCGTAGTGCAAGCGCCGCATGCGCAAGCTCTGAATCGTCAAGTAGTTCGCGATCATGCTTAACTCCTCTTCCAATGTCGCCGCCTGTTCCTCCAGTCGGGTCGTATAACGGTAATAAGAGCCGAGGTTTAAGATCATGGCCGACACGGCTTCTTTGTCTCCGCGTTGGTTCATGACATGCACGAAATTTAAGCAGTTGTACAGAAAATGAGGATTGATCTGCGCTTGCAATTGCTTAAGATGCGATTCGCGCGAGCGCAGCTGTTCCTGGTATACATTTTCGATTAGCGCCTGAATCTGCTCGGCCATTTGGTTGAACTGGATGTGAACGATCCCGAATTCGGTATGACGATCCGTAGAAATCCGCGTCGTATAATCTCCTGTTTTCATCTTCTGAAAGCTGCGAAGGAGCTGCTTGAGCGGAATGCGAATGTTGCGATACAATGCAGCGACCAGAATAATGTTGCCGATGAGCAGTATGGCGACCGAATAATAGAAGATTTTCTGGTTGGCTTGGATCGGTGCGATAATCGTCTCAAGAGGCATATAGTCGACCGCCTGCCAGCCCAGATTATTGGAGCGGACGTAGAATAAAGAATATCTTTTGCCGTTCAGCGACACGATCCGATTGCCGCTGCTCCCCAGCTCCTGTCCCCGCAACTGCTCAACAAGCTCCGCGACAAGCGCTGCCTCTGACGTGGAGTTGGGGATAATGCCGGAGTCGGCTGCATAGAGAAAAGGGTCTCCCCGACTTTGGCTCTTGAATTCATCCAGCATTCGGACCAGATTCGTGCTGGAAAAAGTCGTAGTCATGATGAACCCTTTGTCGGAGTTGTAAATTTTTTTGAGCGGATCGGCGATTGAAATGGAGAAATCATATTGGTTTTTCGCGCCGCTCTGTCGATAATGCCAGGTTGCGTCGACAGCGTTAGCGGACGTAGGATCGTGGAGGGAGCCATAAGGAATCGACAGTCCGTTCTGCGGGAATACCAGCATGATTTTGGGGTCCCAGTTGCTTGCGACGCTTTGCAGCCGCAGCTTTTCATCTGTTTTTTTGATCATGGCTGCGCGTTCGGAGGCTTTCATCATATCGAGATTTTTCAGCAGGGAAAAATCGGGGTCGGACATAAGCGTAACGGAGTTCAAGGCCAACTGATCGATCGTCGTTTCGAGCTGGCTTGCGAAGAAGTTCAGCCGGTTTAGCGTCGCGCTCCGGATTTCATTCTCTACGACCCGAATGCTGACTCGATTCGAGTAGCTGTGCAGGATCAGAATCGGGATAAGCATGGCGACAATCCAGAAGACAAGCTTCTGGAACGAGTTAAACTTCATCATCGGGTTGGCGTCTCCTCTGCTGTCGAATAAGAGAGTCGGAACAAAATAAATCTATGGTTGTAACAATAGCACATCTGAAGTTCACATGGTTCTATCCGTACCGGTAAATCCGCAAATCAGATTGAATAGTTATACTTTTATCCTCGATCTTATATTTCGGGCTGCCGATTTCCGGGGCTAGAATGAGGGAGTACCAACCACAACACGGAAGGGGTAACAAAATGAAACTCAAGAAACAATCGATCTCTATTGCCATCGCGACGACCCTGCTGCTCTCGCTGGTAACGGCATGTTCGTCCTCCGGCAACGACGGGACAAGCTCGCCAACGAACGAACCGACGGCGAGTGCAACTGCGCAGGCCAGCGCCAGCGAAGAAACCGGCAGCGGCACGAACGGCAAGTTCGATCCGCCGGTTACGATTAATACCGTGGGGTGTGTGGTCGGAACGGAGCTGTTCAAAGGGGACGAAACGCAGGAAAACAACGTTGCGACCAAGTGGGCCAAGGAAAGCCTCGGCATCGACGTGAAGTACATGTGGATGACGAAGGAGGATCAGTGTTCATCAAAAATCCGTCTGGCTCTGTCATCCAATGAGGCGCTGCCGGACGTGCTGTTTACATACGATCAGCAACTGGTCGCAGATCTCACACAGTCCGGAAAGCTGATGGACCTCGGCGAAGCGTTCGACAAGTATGCCTCGGACGAATTCAAGTCGTCGCTAAGCGATGCCACGCTCTGGTACAAAGGGATGAAGGACGGCAAACGGTACGCACTGCCGGTTCTTGAGTCCAGGCACCAGAATGAGCCCTTGTTCTGGTTTCGTGAAGATTGGCTGAAGAAGCTTGAGTTGCAGGCGCCGAAGACGATCGAGGATTTGGAGGCGGTAATGGACGCCTTCGTCAATCGAGATCCCGACGGGAACAACGAGAAGGATACGGTCGGCATTTCCCTCGGCTTTGCCAATGGCTTTAATCAGAACATGGCGGATACGAGTTGGCTGTTCGGAGCGTATGGCGCGATGCCCGGCTTCTATATCAAGGGGGCGGACGGCAAGCTTCTACGGCTCGACGCAGCCCGGAGCGAAGCAGGCGCTCGCCAAACTGCGCGATTGGATGCAGAAAGGCTATGTCGGCAAGGACGCTTTCTCGCAAGGCGGAGGCGAAGCGGCGGCGCTCGTAACCAATGGCAAATCCGGCATTCTGCCCGGCCCATATTGGCAAATCGTGTGGCCGATCCAGGACGTGGCGAAGATCAATCCGGGAGCGGAGATGAGGGCGCATTCGGTTCCATCCGCTGCGGATGGAACAATCGGATTCAGAGGAATCGGCGTCGACAACAGCTTTGTTGTCGTAAACAAGGATTTCAAGCATGTTGACGCGCTATTCGTCTATTTGAACAAGCTGTACGAAGGCATGAACTTCATTCCCGGCAGCGAGTTCGCGAACGGATTTTTTGAAGGATACGACTACGTGATGCAAGACGGGAAGCCGGTGTATGACGGGTCCAAGGTGGAAGGCGGTCTTCTGGACATCCGCCGCAACTTCATCGTGCCGCCTCCGGCGAATGCCGACGCATTGTTCAACAACATGGTCAAGCTTCACTCGGGCGTCGAGCCGACAACGCCTGCCGAGATTTATGCGTCGGGTGCTTATCCGAAGGAAACGTGGGAAGCGGCAGCGCTGCTCGATCAGGTGAAGGATCGCGCCATCTATAACCAGTTCAAAGGCGTGCCGACTCCAACGATGCTGACCAAAGGCGACTACTTGTCCAAGCTGGAAAGCGAAACGTTCAGTAAAATTGTGTTTGGCGAACTGCCGATCGATGCGTTCGACAAGTTTGTTGAAGACTGGCAAGCTGGCGGCGGCGAGCAAATTCTCCAGGAAGTCAACGCCTGGTATGCGTCCGTAAATCCGTGAGGCGGTAACGATGAATTCACAAGCAAAGAAAGCCGCCCGCTGGAATTTCAGCAGAACGTGGCCGCTGCACCTATTGTTGCTCCCAGCCTTGCTGCTGGTTATCCTGTTCAACTACTTGCCAATGGGCGGCTTGGTCATCGCTTTTCAGGATTACAAGCCGTGGACAGGCTTCGCCAATTCGCCATGGGTCGGCTGGGACAACTTCCGCCTGCTGCTCGACCGGCCCGATAGTATACAGGTCATCCGAAATACGGCTGTCATCGCGATTGCCAAATTGTTGTTCAGTTTAGTCGCATCCGTCCTGTTCGCGCTGCTGCTGAACGAAGTTCGTCAGCGCTTCTTCAAGAAGGCGGTGCAGACGATCGTATACTTGCCGCACTTTATTTCATGGGTCGTCCTGTCGGGCGTGCTGATCGACGTACTGGCAGTCAAAGGCATTGTGAACGGATTGCTCCAGGATCTGTTCGGGATCGAGCCTGTGCTGTTTCTGGCCAACGGCGACTGGTTCAGGATTACGATTGTCGTGTCCGATATTTGGAAGGAGTTCGGGTTCGGCACGATCGTGTTTCTGGCCGCGCTCGCCGGCATTAACCCGTCGCTCTATGAAGCGGCGGAGATGGACGGGGCGAGCAGGCTGAAGATGACTTTGCACATTACGCTGCCGGGGATTCTGCCTATGATCATCGTCGTGTTCACCTTGTCGCTGGGCAACGTGCTGAACGCAGGCTTCGATCAGATCTACAATCTGATCACTCCGCTCGTATACGGCAAAGGCGATATTATCGATACGTTCGTGTACCGTACGGGAATTCTTAGCGGCCAGATGAGCTTCGCCACGGCGGTCGGTTTATTCAAATCGGTAATCGGGTTTGTTCTTATCGTCGTCTCTTACCGCTTGGCCTACAAATTCGCAAGATACACCATCTTTTAGATTCGGAGGCCGCTGGGGTGTTTTACAAAAATAAATCTTACCGCACGTTCTATTGGTTTAATGCCGTACTGCTGGCGCTGATCGCCTTGGTGTGCGTGCTGCCGCTCGTTCACGTCTGGGCTGTATCGTTCAGCTCCAGCGCGGCGGCGAACGCCAATATCGTCACCTTATGGCCGATCGACTTCACAACGGACGCTTATCTGAAAACGTTGGCCAATTCGAACTTCGGCAAATCGATTATCGTCACCGTACAGCGCACGCTGCTAGGTACGGCGATCGGTATGGCGATTACGGTGGCAAGCGCCTATTCGCTCTCGAAACCGGCGAATGAATTCAAAGGCCGGACGTTGTATGTGTGGTTGTTCGTGTTCACGATGCTGTTCAGCGGCGGTCTGATTCCGGGATATATTTTGATCCAGAAGCTGCACCTGATGAACACGTTGTGGGCGCTGCTGCTCCCTGGGTTCGTGAGTGTATGGAATATGATTTTGATGTTGAATTTCTACCGCGCATTGCCCAAAGAGCTTGAGGAAGCGGCATTCATGGACGGGGCCGGCTATATGAGAGTATTGTGGAGCGTTTACTTGCCGATTTCGCTGCCTGCCATCGCTACGCTTAGTCTGTTTACGATGGTTGGGCACTGGAACGCCTGGTTCGACGGGTTGATCTACATGACGCAATCGGAGAGATGGCCTCTGGCCACGCTGCTGCAATCGATTATCGTGGGCGCCGATTTTACGCGAATATCGCTGAATCCGTCGGATTTGGTGAACATTTCCGAACGAACGGTCAAAGCCGCGCAAATCTTTATTTCATTGCTTCCGATTGTGGCGGTGTATCCGTTTATTCAAAGATATTTTGTGAATGGCATCGTCATTGGCGCAATTAAGGAGTAACCGCGCGACGTCATCAAGCTAGGAGTTTGCAAGAGACGGAAGCGAATAGGGATAAGGAGGGAATACGATGGGAAAACACAAAGTAGAATCGGCCGAGTCGCATAATCAGGAGCAGGAAAAAGGGCTAATCAGCAGGCGAAAGCTGCTCGCTTCATTAGGGATGGCGGGCGTAGCGCTCGCTTCGTCGGGGCTGATCGCCGGGTTGCCGACGAAAGCCTATGCAGCTTCGCCGGACAACCGCGCGAAAGTAAAAGACCTGATGAATCAGAATTTGGTCGTGACGACAACGGTAGCCGCATTAAGAGCGAATACGCAGCCAGCCGCCGAGCTCGTTTATTTTGTGAAAGACTCGGGCATGGAAGGCATGTTCTACTACAATGCCGCCGATACGAGTACCCAGGATAATACCGGAACGGTGCTGGTCTCGACCTCCGGAGCAAGGTTTAAACGAATTTTTGACGGACCTGTGCACGTAAAATGGTTCGGAACGAAAGGGGACGGAGCGACAGACGATACGGCCTCGATCCAGAATGCGCTCGCGTATTGTGAAGACAATCGTTGCCCTTTGCATTTTGCGAGCGGCACCTATCTCATTACGGCCTCCCTGCTGATTGAATCTATTGACATTGTCGGGTCGCCCGGAACGGTGATTAAGAAGGGCGGGGATCATACCGCTGCCTTCCACTTATTCCTATGCGGCGGAGAATCCGTAACGATTCAGAATGTGATCTTCGACGGCAACCGGGACAGCTTGCAGAGTCACTGGAGATTTAAAGGCGACCAGTTCGATTTCAAAACCGTCAACATCATCAACAACTATGCAGCGATCAAGTCGTATGCCGGGAACACCTTGATCGACAATTGTTTGTTCCGCAATATTCATGGAGACGGTTATTTTGGAGAAGGCAATCATACCGTTTTTATCAGAGAGAGCCGGTTTGAGAATATTGCCCAGAATGCCGTCTGGACATGGAATTGCAAGAACGTACACGTGCATGACTGCCACTTCCACGATATTGGCATCTTGCCGGAGCAGTTCTATGTAGAGGGCGCAGCCGCCAGCTTCTCCGGTACGGATAAATGGAATCACGAGTATGGCGACGGCGTTTATTGTTTTGCGGAAAAAGGGACGGTCGCTAACAATTCCTTCATTAACATTAACAGAATTGCGATTGTCGGCGAGCGGTTTACGGCGATTGAGCCTGAAATGACAGTGTCGGGCAATGTGATCGAGCATAACCATCCCCGCTTGCGATGCAATAATCCGGCTTCGAGCATGTGGATGGAGCATGTCAAAAAAGCGACGATAACCGGGAATACGTCCCGTTTTATTCAGCGCGATGTGCACGAATTGATCGTATCGGATATTACGCTTGCGGTGAATCCGTTCGAGCGGTCGGAGTATACGGTAACGGGGAATATAAGCGATAGCTCCGGGTTTAACAGGGCGCACGCAAGCTCCTATGTCGTATGGACGACTCCGGGGATGAGCTGTACGATTTCCGGCAATATCATTCGTTCGAAATCCGATCAGGGCATCCTCATTGGCAACGCGAACGCCAACAATTTGATCATCAGCAATAACGATATTATCAATTTTAATACGGAACCGTCGGCCTGCATCAAATTGGTGCAGGGGGGCACTGGCCCGTTTTGCAAAAATCTCATCATCAAAGACAATACGCTCAAGCAAGCCAGCCATTCGGATCAAGGCAAATTTTATAGCGTCGCATTCGCTCATAACGATCCCATAGATTTGACGGACGCTTCCGCGATGGTTTCGGGCAACAACTTCAACGGAGGGAAGCTCTATATCGCTGCATCGGCGATAGAAGCCTTATCGATAGAAGCGAATCGGAATATGGAACTGATTGAGATGCGAGGACAGGACGGCGCCAACAAGCTGATCATTCATGATAACGACGTGAATGACATCGTGTTAAACCCGTTGACCGGCTCGAATAAAAACGCTTTTATTACCAACAACTATTTCAAAAGTATGTATGTGAATGGAATAGACGATATTTTCATTCAAAATAACCTTATCCGAACATCCAGCAACGGGATTTACATTCAAAATTGGCCGTATTTGAATCATCTGATTCGCATCGTCGGCAATACGATTGACTTGTTGGAGCCATTCGCCAAAGGAATCTATCTGGACAACGTGAATGGAGAAGACGCAAGGATGACGGTAGTCTGCCAAAATGTGCTGCTAGGGAACGATAAGGCGTCAACCGTCGGCATTAAGTGGTCGTCCCCCGACACTGTCAATACTCCGCTGTTCTCTAGCAATATATTTGACAGAGTAGCAGCGGAAGTTGAGAGATACTAAAATCCGGCTTCACAGAAAACGACTGAAAAGGATTGGTGATTCATGAAGGCTCAAGCAAGCCTCCTGCTGCGTCGCGGCTTAACAGGAATGCTCATCTTGCTGCTGCTTGCCGCAGGATGGCCGACCTCGCAAGCGTCCGCAGCTTCTGCCTCCAGCATTGCGGCTGGCAGAGGGCCGCATGCCGTTGCCGTCAATTCGGCGACGAACCGGGTCTATATCGCCAATGCCGACAGCGACAGCGTGACCGTGCTGGAGGATACAGGTGGCGGTGGCGTTGTCGCGGTGGCGAATGTTGCGACGGGAACAACGCCCTATGCGGTGGCCGTGAACTCGCTGACGAATCGAATTTATGTGGCGAATGCGGACAGCGATACGGTAACCGTGATCGACGGCGCAACGAACAGCACCATAGAGGTCGAGACGGGAAGCCTGCCGATGGCGATAGCGGTCAATCCGGCGACGAACAAGATTTATGTCGCGAACCTGGGCAGCGATACCGTTACAGTCATTGACGGGGCCGCTCCCGGTACGAATACGTTAACGGTGCAGGTCGGGGAAAGTCCGTTCGTTCTGGCGATTAACGAAGCGGCGAACAAGATTTATGTGGCGAATGTGGACGACGATACGTTGACAATCATCGACGGCGCAACCAACAGCGTCTCCGCCATCTCGACTGGAGCCGGCCCGAACGCCTTGGCGGTCAATCCGTTAACAGGCAGCGTCTATGTGGCCGACTTCTACAGCAACACCGTCACGGTAACGGATGGGACAACGCGCTCTACGCTGAATGTAGGCGTTACGCCGACAGCGGTGGAAGTCAACCCGGCAACCGGCATCATTTATGTGGCCAATACAAGCAGCAACAGCGTAACGGTGATTGACGGCGCTACGCATAGCCTCTCCACAGTAGCGGTCGGGGCCGGACCTGCTGCGCTTGCGGTGAACGCGCAGACGAATCAGATTTATGTCGCGAATTATCACAGCAACGATGTGACGGTGATCGATGGCGCGAGCCTGACAACTTCCACGATCGCGGCGGGAAGGAATCCGATTGCGGTCGCCGTGAATGCGGAACGAAGCAGCGTGTATGTGGCGAACTTCAACAGCGATGAAGTGACCGTGATTTCGGAGGAGCAGCGAGCCGCGGCCGCGGAGTTGGGCGCGTTATCCGTAAGCGCAGGAAATCTGAGTCCCGCCTTTGATCCGGGCGTTCATAGCTATACGGTGCATGTGGGACTTGAGGTCGAGCAGATCATCGTAACTGCGGACACCTACGATACAACTGCGAGCTTGTCGGTCAACGCGCAAGTGTACGGGAATCACGCGGAAATTCCGGTGAGCCTGCAGCCGGGAGCCAACGTGCTGCCGATTGTCGTTCATGCGGCGGACGGGCTGACCAGCCGGAGTTATACGGTAACGATCTACCGTTCCGACGATGCCGCTGCGGAATCGAATGCCGACCTGAGCGGGCTGAGTGTCAGTCGAGGCGTGCTGCAGCCTTCGTTTGATCCGGACATTCTGACTTATTTCGTTGAAGTCGGACATGCCGTTTCCAACATCCAGGTGACAGCGGCTGTTTATGGTCCGGCGACATCGTTGCTGCTTAACGGGCAACCGTACAGCGGCGGGGTTTCGAGTTCAATCGGTCTGCATACCGGCGTCAACCCGGTGATTCTGGTTACGACGGCGCAGGACGGTTTAACGAGCAAGATCTACACGGTAAACGTGAGACGAGCCCAAGCGCCGATTACGGACAACCCTTCGCCGACGCCGGGTACAAGTACGCCGGGGCAGACGGGCGAAGTAAAGCCGGAGCTTAAAGACGTGATTGAGACGGCGAGCGGTGCGACGCTTACCGATCAGGCCGCAACCCTGCAGACGACTGAAGGGCCGGGAGGCCAAGCGGAAGCGACCGCCATGCTGCACACGGATGCGCTGACGAAAGCGCTCGGTATGTTGCAAGGAAAAACGGCGGGGTCACAAACGATCACGTTTGAATTATCGGGTGCGGAAGCGATTCGCAAGGTCGGGATTCCGGCTGCATGGCTTGTTGCCGCAGCCGACGAGAATCGGAACGCCGTTATGGAGATCAAGACGGCGAACGGCCGCTACACCTTGCCGCTCAACTTCCCGACGTTAACTGCGCAATTGAAGCAGCTTGGCGGGAAGCTGGACAACGCCGCTGTTTTCCTTACGATGGAGACGATCGCAGGCGCAGCCAAAGACCGGATCTCCAAGCAGGCCGAAGCGGCCGGCATGACGCTGATCGGAGACATCATGGACTTCACCCTGCGCATCGAGACGAACGGCAGCAGTCAAGTATTCACCGACTTCGGGCGTACGTATGTGAGCAGAAGTATCCTTACGGCGGGCAATGCCCTTCATTCTGCGCAGACGACGGCAGTCAGGTTTAATCCGCAGACCGGAGCGTTCTCCTTTGTGCCTTCCACCTTTACGCTCGGGGGCGCAGAGATGAATATTTTCCACCCAGGGAACGGTCTGTACGCGATTGTGCAGTCGAAGCAGTCCTTTGCCGATCTGCAAGGCCACTGGGCGCAAGCCGATGTGGAGCTGCTTGCTTCTAAACATATCGTTAACGGACGTACGCTAACGGACTTTGCTCCGGAAGGCAAGGTGACGCGTGCAGAGTTTGCCAGCCTGATCGTTCGTGCACTGGGGCTTGAGGCAGAATCGGCTTCTGTTGGTCATACCTTTGCAGATATTGCGGATACCGACTGGTTTGCGGGCGCCGTCCGCACAGCGGTAAAGGCGCAAATCGTCACCGGCTTCGGGGACGAGACATTCCGGCCGAACGATACGATCACAAGAGAGCAGATGGCTGTGATGCTCTCCCGCGCGTTAGCATTTGTGGACAAACCGATTGCCGTAACAGGAGAACTACTGCCTCTCACGGCTGGATTCCAGGATCAAGCTGCAATCAGCTCTTGGGCGCAGGTCGCGGTAGCGCAAATGGTGAAGTCTGGCGTCATTACAGGTATAAACAGTAAGCGGTTTGCGCCTCATGATTTGGCTACTCGCGCACAAGCGGCGGTTGTGATCAAGCGAGTGCTGCAAACGGCTGGGTTCATCAACTAAGAGGAGGCGAATCGCCATGATGGGAATTGGGCCTACGGGTATCGTGATGATCGTGCTGATTGCTCTGCTGCTTTTTGGTTCCAAGAAGCTGCCGGAGCTGGGGCGGGCAGTTGGTCGAACGCTGCACGAATTTAGAGCGGGAACGAAGCCGCTGATCGAGGAGTTGGACGTAGCTGACAAGCAGGAGCCTCGGGCAATTGATGGCGAGAAACGGCTGTAATTCAGGCGCAGTGTAACGAGTTATAGTAAGCTAGGCGCGGAATAACGAGAAGGGAAAAAGCGGTTGCCGGATGGATCGGGCCGCTTTTTTCTTGAACGTGGGACCCAGCGGGGCCGTGTATGGCAACGGTGTGTTGTTAGGTTCAGATAAACTTGTCGCTCTATGATCTAGACCAATAGGTTGTGCTTTAGCGGCGCAGCCGGGGGCGCTGAGGAACGGAGGCCAAAAAAGTGCCTCGCTGGCGGACTGGCGGGAGCGTGGAGGCCAAAAAAGTCCAAAAAAGTGCCTCGCTGGCGGACTGGCGGGAGCGTGGAGGCCAAAAAAGTGCCTCGCTGGCGGACTGGCGGGAGCGTGGAGGCCAAAAAAGTGCCTCGCTGGCGGATTGGCGGAAGTGTGGAGGCCAAAAAAGTGCCTCGCTGGCGGACTGGCGGGAGCGTGGAGGCAAAAAAGTGCCTTGCCGGTGGCCGGACGGGAGTGTGGAGGCAAAAAAAGTGCCTCGCTGGCGGACTGGCGGGGGTGCGGAGGCAAAAAAAGTGCCTTGCCGGTGGCTAGGTGAAACAGACAGACTCGGGAGGTGGACAGCTTGGCCATAGCTGCAACAGAAACGCAACAAGACTATAGCCATGGCGATGGAAAGGCCGAAGGCAGTTTGATGTCTTTGTTTGATCATTTGAACGAGCTGCGCAGGCGGTTGATTTATGTACTCCTTATGTTAACGATCGGCCTTGTTATTGGCGTGGTGTTGGCCAAGCCGGCGTACAACTTTCTGATAGATCGGCATACTGCCAATGCGATAGCTTTACATGCGTTTTCGTTGTGGGACGGCATCGGCATGTACATGAAATTCGCTTTTGTTATTGCGATGATTGTTACATTCCCGTTTACGATTTATCAATTATGGGCGTTCGTGAAACCCGGACTGAGCAAGAATGAACAGCGTTCTTCGCTTAAATATGTGCCTTTGGCGCTAATGATGCTGTTGCTCGGCCTTGCTTTTTCCTATTTTGTCGTATTTCCGCTAGCATTTGATTTCACAAGAATGGTGGCAGGGCAGCTGGAGCTGCAAGAAACCTATGGCATAGCCCAATACTTCGCGTTTCTGTTCCATATTGTGATTCCGATTTCACTTTTGTTTGAGCTGCCGCTTGTGATTATGTTTTTGACGGCGATACGTATCGTTAATCCGATAAGGCTGCGCAAGATGCGAAGAGTCGCCTACTTTGTCATGGTGGTAACGGGGGTAACGATTACGCCGCCGGATTTTATCTCGGATATATTGGTCTCTATCCCGCTCATCGCCTTGTATGAGCTAAGTGTATGGCTGTCCGGCACGATCTATCGCAAGCAAGTGGAGACGGATAAGCGATGGGAAGATGAACTCGGATGAACTTGGCAATCCATCGTCTGCGTCTATAACAGGTGTCGTAAAAATCCGTGCTCGCACGGATTTTTTATTTTCCGTATTTATTACGATAATGGCTTAGCGCCAAGAGAGGCCATATCGAATTATAGCTGTGATAGCGGACATAGAAATGCCCCGGGAGGCCGGCGCCTGTCGGATAGGAAGTCGGCCAATCGTTATCGTGAAGCAGCGCAATCAGCCTGCGAATTCCCTGGTTTAGTGCGGGCGTTGGCTCCGGATAGACGGATACGAGCGCGTCGATCGCCCAAGCGGTTTGCGAGGGCGTGCTCTTCCCCAACGGGACGTAATGGCGTTGACGGTCGCTGCTGCACGATTCTCCCCAGCCTCCGTCGTCGTTCTGAATTTGCAGCAGCCATTGAGCTCCTTTACGGATCGATTCGTGCCGCTCGGGGGAATCGATTACAGAGGTTAATCCGGTCAACGCGGCCCATGTGCCGTAAATATAACAGATGCCCCATCTTCCATACCACGATCCGTCTTCCTCCTGATGCTCAACCAGCCAATCGACAGCTTTTTTTACAAAACCATGCTTTCTACCCAGCCCTGTAAAGTTGCCTAAATACTCTAAGGTTCGTCCCGTCAGGTCGGCCTCCGACGGATCGATGGCGGCAGACTTGGCGCCTTCGATCGCGACCAAGGTGAGCAGCTGCTGATCCACGTTCCTTTCGAATGCGGGCCAGCCTCCGTCCCGGTTTTGCATGGACAGAACCCAGTTGAGCCCGCGATTCCACGATTCTCGATAAGTTGAATCGGATCGCGCGAGTTTCTGGATCGCTCGCAGGGCTGCGGTCGTATCGTCGACGTCGGGATTGATCGTATTGGTTTCCGAGAATCCCCACCCTCCGGGAACCGGATTGGGATTATGCCGAGTCCAGTCGCCCGGTTTGCGGTGCTGTAGCCCAAGCAGGTACGAGGAGGCGTTGCGAACCGCGGGATGATGCTCCGTCGCTCCCGCTTCCTGTAGTGCATATGCCAGAAGAGCGGTATCCCATACGGTCGACGGAGAGTTCTGGATCGTCGTCCCCTCTTCCGTCCGGAAGCGCATCCCGATCAGTCCGCGCACGGCTTTGGCGATGAGGGGATGGCGCTTGTCATAGCCGAGAGCAAGCAACGCGAGAACCATGAGAAAGGTGCAGCTGGCATAGCTGTATAAAGTTCCATCCGCTTCGATCCGATCGCGCATAAACTTTTCGGCTTTGGCGAGCGCGGATTCGTGAAGAGCTTTGGGGGCTCCAATCAGCTTGCTCACGCCGACCTGCAGCCGGTCAAGCCATTCCCGAACCCCTCGGGACGGCCGAGCTTCCGACGGAGATCGATCGGTACGAAGCGCGTCCAATTCAGGAGTGTCACCCGTACGTGCAGAATAATGGCGATGCGCCATGATCAGCATCGGAGCAAGGTGTACTCTCGAATACCCCGAAAATTCGAAGAAGTTGATCGGAAAAGAGTCGGGGAGGAGAAGCATCTCTAACGGGATGGAGGTTAGAGACAAGGGCCATTTGGTTTGTCCGGTGGCTGCGAGCATGCATCTGGTCAGAATATTGGCGGTTTTGCCGAGCCCGCCTTGGGATCTGATGTAACGTTCGGCTTTCTGCAACGGAGCATCCGAAGAGTGGCTGAAACGAGAGAAGAGAAGGGCGCAATAGGCTTCAACCGTTAACGACAGATTCCCATTCTGCTCATCCCGGTACCACTGCCAATGACCTTCTGGCTGTTGAGCACCGAGTATTCGATCGTGCAGCCGGCGGATCAAAGCTTCTTCGCTTTCAATCTCCAGCACGCGGATAAGGATTATCGTATAAGCATCGATCGATATGCCGTTCTCGAAGCAATAACGCCATGAACCGTCAGGGTACTGCTGACGAACCACATTGGATGCTAGTCGTTGGATTTCTTCGTCTATCTCGCTGATTACATTTCCCATTCCCACACAGTACCTCCGGAGGCGTTTTAATCAATATATGGCAACGTGGGATTAAAGGAACTGGCTTGCCGCATGTTATTGTTTTCAGCATTCGAAGGATGATAACATGAAGGAACGGATGCCGACGGGGTTGCTTAGCTCAAAATCTCTTTTAAAGTTTGGAAGTGTTAAACGTGGAAAAGAACCATCTGTCAGCTCATTCACTGAAAGCCGTTCAGTCCATTGTGTCTGCAATTGATCGCCGTCTGATTGACGGGTATCCTTTAGTCGTTTCGTTGGACGGAGGAAGCGGAGCAGGCAAATCTACGCTTGCTGCTGAGGTTGCTTTGCAGTTGGATGCAGCGGTAATTCATTGCGATGACTTTTTCGATGCGGCTGTCCCTGATAAGGATTGGGATACATACTCATTGGAGCAAAAATGCCGTCGTTGCATTGACTGGGATCGTTTGTACAATGAAGCATTATTGCCGCTGTTAGAAGGTAGGGAAGCCCAATATCGTCCTTACTATTCCGTTTCATCCGTCAATGGATCGGCATCGCACTTGGTCACCATTGAGCCTTCAAAGGTAATTATCCTTGATGGCATTTATAGCTCTCTCCTTGAACTATCCGATGTTAATCATCTTACAGTTCTCGTGGACGTACCGTCCGAACTTCGCCGCCATAGGCATAATACGAGAGAGGGTAACGACGATTTGGACTGGCATCTTCGATGGGACCCCGCTGAGGACTACTATTTTACAGTTCTGCGTCCATCAGGAACATTCGATTTAATTGTGATTAACCATTAATCTAATGTTGTTTAGATTTTGAGGGACTACATGCAAAAAGCAGGACCTTTCGGGAGACGATCCGCCGTCCACTGAAAGGTCCTGCTTAATAGCGTCAGCCGGTCACTCTGCCGAGATGGCTTGCACGATGTCGGCCAGTCCCAGCTCGTTGCAGATTAAGCCGGAATATTGCCAGATGCCGGATTCGACCTCGAACGTTCGGCCTTCCCGGACGGCAGTCAGGCTCGTCCACAGCGAGCTTCGTTCCAGCTCCGAGGTCTGGTAGCGCTCCGTCTTAATGATGAAAATATAGTCCGCATCCAACTCGTTCAGCTTCTCCAACGACAACGTATTCCACTCTTCTTGCGACGGCGTCAGACGATGGGGCTGAACGCCAACCTCGTCGAACAAAAGCCTGCCGCCCTGCACATGTCCCATCGTGTAAAATTCTTTCTCTGTGAGCACGACAATCGCCGCCGTCTTGTTCTCGACCTTCTGCCGGATTTTCTCCTTGGCCTGTTCCACTTTTTGATCGTAAGCCTGGAGCTTCTCCTCCGCGGTTTGCTTTTTATCGAGCAGATCGGCCAGACCGAGCAGCGTCTCCCTCCAGTTTTTGTCGATATTGTCGATCACGTAGGTCGGAGCAATTTTGGCGTATTGTTCGTACGCGTCTTCCGATGCCATCCCTTTGCCCACAATAATCAAGTCGGGGGACAATTCGACCAGCTTCTCCAGCGGAAGCCCCACATCGGTCGTATCGATTATGTCCACATCCGAAAGCTGGTCTTTCAAGTAATTTTGTTCGACATTGCCGTATAAAATCTGGGCAATCGGCTTGATGCCCAACACCACCAACGGGTCTTCCAAATAGGGCGCAACGATACGCTGCGGATGGGCAGGCATTACGACCTGATGACCGGCGTCGTCGACGACCGTTTTTTGCTCCGCTTCCTGCTTGTTATCCTTGTTGCCGCCTGCGCAAGCGCTCATAAGCGCAGCAAACGCGAGCGCACATAAAGCAACTAGGAAGAATGAACGAATACGTTTCATAAAGCCTGACTCCACTCCGTTTCAAGGTTGTTTAACGAATTCTCTCTATTGGCCTCTGCCAGATAATGAGAATCATTATCAGTAAATACGATACCAACCTTTTATAGAACTGTACATGAACGATTCTGATCAACTTATTTGGAGGAATCTGATAGGCGGTTTTCAATCTGCTGCAGCTGCGCCTCGGTTGAAGCGGGGTCATAACCGTAGAACATGCCCCCGTCGAACTCGTAAGCTCGGCCGTCTCTGACCGCCTTGAGCGTTCGCCATTGCTCGCTCTTCTGCAGCAGGTCGGCTGTGCGCCGACTCGCCGGGTCTTCATGAACGATCAGGAACAGATAATCGGCGTCGTACTCGGCTAACTGCTCCTTTCCGATATATTGGTAGCCGGCTCCTGCCATAACGCTCTCTTTGACACTTTTCGGGGGCGACATGCCGAACGACTGGTACACAATATGCCCGGCCCTCCCGTACGAATCGCCGAACACCATAAGTTCGTCGGCCCATACCTCCACAATCAGAACGGTCGCGCGAGGATCAATATGACGGGTCAAGCGCTGTTGGGTCGCATCGATCCAAGCGTCGTAGCGTTCGAGCCAATGACGGGCCTTGGCGGCTTCGCACACCAGCTCGGACACCGTCATGAACTGCTCCCGCCAGTCCATGCCCTTGATCGGAATGGACAGCGTAGGGGCGATCTCGCGAAGCATCTCCAACTGCTCCGCGTCATACTGCTTATCGTGGCACACGATGACGTCCGGGCGCGCTTCCTCTTTCAAGCGGCGAATGTCGCATGTATCCCAGTAAATCGGCTTGAACGGCCGGGAACGAAGCACATTGCCGTAGCGCTGCCCGATCCAGGGAGTCACGCTTCCAAGCGGAGGAACATGTCCGACGACAAGCAGTCCGGCCGTGTAGTTGCACGCGAGTGAGAAAATGCTTTTCGGTTTCCTCAAATAAACGGTAGGCGCGGTTCCGACGATCTGTTTAAATTTGCGGCTGAAATAAAATTCATCCTTGTAGCCGACTTTCCGGGCGATCTCCAACAGGCCTTCTTTCGTAGATAGCAGCCGTTCTTTTGCTCTGGAAATGCGAATCTCCGTCACAAAGTCAACATAACCTTTTCCCGTTGTTTTCCGGAACAATCTGGAGAAATGATCGGGATGCACGCCGGCCATGGAGGCAAGCCTGTTCCGCGGCAGAACGTCGGCATAATGCGCGCGCACATAGGCAACAACGTCTTCCATCTGCGTGCTCGAGATGCTTTCGTCTGAACAACTGATTGCGATCATGTCCAACAATTCGTAAAACAAGGACTGCGCCTTGAAAAAACTTCGCTCTGCCTCTGAAGCTTCTTTACAGAGGATTTTATGCATATCGTGTGCGACACGGATTGATTTGCCGGGATCGGAGATGGTCAATTCGCGGTTACCCCAGGCGAGAACAGGGGGCTCGTCTTTTTCGGCTTTTCCCGCCTTGTCGATGGGCAATCGGATAATATCAAATAAAATTCGATACAGACATACGGACTGTCGCAATGCCGGCCGGATTGCGATCTCTTCGCCGGGTCCGCACCAGTAAAGCTTCCGCGGACAGAAGGACGAGGAATCGCGACCGATCTCAATTTGCCCTTTGCCGCTTAATATCAGAATCAGCGAGTACCGATCGGGGCAGAACGGGAGCTGTAGTTCATGCTCATACGCCATTCGCTCCATTCCCGCCAAATGATAACAATATGAGTTTATCTCCATCACTGGGCTCCTGACGATTTACGGGTTCACTTCATTAATGATGATAATCATTATCAAGGCGATTGACAATGGCGTTTAGAAGCTATACACTTTCTTTTATGATGAATAAGGATGAGCTTTCAAAAGAGAACATTAGTAACATCCTGTGGGATGTGTTCAAAACGTTTGCCAGACAGGACAGAAAAAACAGGGATTATGGCGTAGAGGATCCTTTGTTTCATTCCGAGATCTATACGCTGAATGAAATCAGAGAGCATGAAGGGATTCATATTACTGCGCTGGCCGAACGCTGCGGAGTTACGAAAGGGGCAATCTCCCAAGTACTGAAAAAGCTTGAGCAGAAAGGGCTGGTTACCAAAGAAAAGGATATTCGCAATCAATCGAGGTTAATTCTCAAGGTGACCCCTAAGGGGGAAATTGCCTACAGTCGCCATTTGGATTACCAGAAACAATTCAAAAAAAAGGTCGTGCGAGTATTAAGAGATGCACCCGATGAGAAGGTGCAATTTATTAAAGATTTTTTTATCAAACTAGAAAAACAACTAGAAGAATGAAAAATTTTTTTGAGAAAAGTGTTTAGTATCTATACACATCAAAATCGATTTTGCGGAGGTTATTTTATGGAGCCACTTATAACTCTTGTTGTCGTCTCGCTCGTCATCCTCGTTGCAGGAGCTTCAGGAATAAAGCGCTTGCGTCCATGGCCTGTTGCGCTTAGGGGAGGGCTAGCCTCAATGTTCATGCTGACCGGATCGGTTCACTTCGTATACCTTCGAACTGAGCTTATCGGTATGGTTCCTCCAATTTTGCCTTATCCCGATTTGATCGTGACGATCACCGGCGTACTGGAATTAGCCGGGGCAGTAGGTTTACTATGGCGTCCTACTGTTCTATGGGCATCCGGCGGGCTATCGCTTTTACTGGTTGCTATGTTTCCTGCCAACCTGTACATAGCTGTGAACGGCCATGCGACGAGCCCGGAGGACGCCTTGATTCCCCGAACCTTGATGCAAATCCTGTTCCTGTCCGTCAGTCTTTCTATTTGGGTCTTCTATTTCCGTCGTCGTTCGCGTCTTTAGGTCTCTACCTATTTTGTCCAGTTTCTGCGCATAAGTAGGTAATCGTACAGGTCCTACTAAGGAGGCGGGATATATTATATATGGACAGAAGGGGATGGTGAAATGACATCAGGCCAAAAACGTTATTGCCGAAAGCGCAAGGTGAAACTAAGGCGCCGTTGCGGGAAAAAGAGATGTTGCTGTCCCTTTCATAAAAGAGGGGCAGGAGGGCGGATTGGACGCGTCAGACGTATGAAGTGTAAGCGGCGAATGGGTCCTGTCGGTCCTATTGGACCTGCCGGTATCCCCGGTCCAACCGGTCCTGCCGGTCTCGTCGGTCCAGCCGGTGCCAGAGGCTTAGCCGGTCCAACCGGCTCTAATGGCCCAGTCGGTCCCGTTGGCCCTGCGGGTCCTATAGGCCCGGCCGGCTCAGCCGGTTCCGTTGGTTCTGTCGGCCCCATAGGTCCTGCCGGTCCCGTTGGCCCCGCCGGTCCCGTTGGCCCCGCCGGTCCAGTTGGTCCTGCTGGCCCTACAGGCCCCGCCGGGGAAGTTGTTTTAGCTTACGGATCTCTAAGAGGAGCCGTTATAGAGTTGCCGGGTGCAACCTTCACGCCAGTACTGTTTAGTGTGGCCGGACCTTTATCCAACGCGATCTCAGTTAGCCCGACGGGCAATGAATTGGTAGTGGGAGAAAGCGGAATTTACCAGATTACGATATCTATTAACGCGGAAGCCACAGTAAATCCGGACCCGGATCAACCCTATTTAACGGGGATTATTACCGTCAATGGCCTGCCGATTTTCGGCGATACGACTACTTTCTTTAATATATCGAACAGAAGCAGCTCAACGTTTGTCGCACAAGCCTCCCTGATGGCGGGAGACGCGGTGGGAGCAAGCATCCGTACGGACTTTTTTGCGATTTTAGGGTATGCGAATCGCACTTTAACCATTGTTCAATTAAGCCCATAGCAGCGAAGGAATTCGGATTGCCAAACTTTGCGTGCAGCGGCAACGATAAGCCGAACCAGCCGATGATTCGGCCAGACACGGTTGATTTTGCGCTTGTCGGCGCTTGCAAAGCTCACGGCTGCTGCGGGAGGGTAAAGGAAACGACGGTTCCCTCCCCCGGCACGCTCCTGATCGACAGACCCTTGCCGTAAGTCTGGATCAGGCGGCGGTTCGTATTGGCAATGCCGATTCCGGAGAATGACGGATCGGGTCGGTTCAGCAGCCGTTCGATCAGCTCGGAAGGCATACCGATCCCGTCGTCCTGCACTTCAACGGACACGCCGCTAGCTGTGCGCCCCACCCTCAGTCGCAGCACGCCGCCGCTTGTCCGCTTCAAAATTCCGTGTCGGACGGCATTCTCCACCAGCGGCTGAATCAATAGCGGCGGGAGAGACAGACGAATGCCCGGTTCGATCTCCTGAATGACCGCCAGTCTATCCCCAAAACGCTCCTGTTCAATATATAAGTAAGCTCGCACGAGCTCCAGCTCATGCTCCAGAGCAACCTTTGCGTTCGTATTCGAATAATCGTAGCTAAGTCGCAAAAAGGAGGTGAGTGCGTCGCCGAATTCGCGCATTTTCTCCGTATCCATATTGCCAAGGGAAATCAGAGAATTGATCGTATTATACAGAAAATGAGGCTTGATCTGCGCCTGCAGATAGGCCGCTTCCATTCGAAGCCGCTCCGACAGCGACCGTTTCAACCCAATGAGCGAGCGGATTCGGTATTTCAGCTCCGTGGCATCCGCAGGCTTGGTCACGTAGTCGTTGGCCCCGACCAGAAAGCCGGTATACATATCGGCCAGCTGACTGCGCGCCGTCAACAGCAGCACCGGCAATTCCGAGGCGGAACGGCGCTCCCTGATCTTCTCCGTAAGCTCGTACCCCGACATGCCCGGCATCATGACATCCGCAATCAGCAAGTCCCAATCCTCTTCCGCCAGCAGTTCCAAAGCTTTATGGCCCGACATAGATTTGGTGACGCTATACTGCTCTGTTGACAGAATGCCCGCAAGCACATTCAAATTAACCGGATCATCGTCGACAATCAGAATGCGAATCGGGCTATCCGGCGACTGGAGCCAGTCCGGCAACGCGACCCGGGCGGTCTGTTCATCGGCCGTACCGTCCTGAAGGCGGTATTCGGCCGATACAATCGGCATGACCGCAGTCGCTGCTTCCGACGCAACCGCTTCGTGCCTTGCCGCCGTATCTGCCGCAATCTCCGCCGCTGCGTCCGCCACAGGCAAGCGGAAGCGGAACGTTGAGCCGCGACCCGGCTCCGATTGTACGATCAGTTCGCTTCCGTGCAGCTCTACGAACTGCTTGCAAATGGTCATGCCAAGGCCGAGGCCCCTGCCGTCGCTTCTGCTGTTCGTCCCTTGCACATAAGGGACGAACAGGCTGGATAGCGTTTCTTCGTCCATACCGACACCGGTATCGGTTATCCGGATCTCGACCTGCCCGTTCAGCAATTCCGCCGATATCGCGATCTCGCCTTCCTCGGTAAATTTAAACGCATTGTGCAGCAGATTATAGAGAATTTGCACGAACCGCTTCTCGTCCGCCCACACGGGAGGCAAGGAGCTATCCAACGCAAGGCGAAACCGAACCGGCTTATTTTCGGTCATATATTTGAGCATACCGGCAACGCCAGGAACGATGGCATGAAGATTAAGCGGTTCGGGATGGAGGATAATGCGGTGCTCCCGAAGCTGCGCCAGATCCAATAGGTCGTCGAGGAGCCTGGACATGCGCCGGCTAACCGTTCCGACCAGTTCCAAAGCTTGCCGGCTGTCCTCCTCGAGCTTGTCCAATTCCCGCGTATAGACGCTGTTCGACAAATTCATAATGCCATGCAGAGGCGTTCTCAGTTCATGCGAAGTATTCGCCAGGAATTGATCCTTCATTCTGTCGGCGACTTTTAACTGCTCGTATAGCCGCTCCACTTCATTGGAGTTGCGGATATATTTTTTGAACCAATACACGGAGAACGAGGTAACGGCAATAATCAGATCGGTCGGATAGTAAACGCTCGACGATTTCACAAAACCGATCTCGTTAACCCATATCAAATTGGATATAATGCACACGGCGGAAATCAGAATAAAATGGATATCCTTATCCTCCGTTTTGCCGAACACGAGTTTCCCCACAGCCGCTGCGAACCAAACAAGCGGGATTAGGAAAGAGAGGAAATAAACGCCGGAATCCAGCATCCGGTTCACCGTCGATATCGGCAGGAACAGTGTGCCGAGGCTGAGGCCCAGCAGCATGAACGTATAGGTCTTAAATCCGGCGCTGATCCTCCGAATGCCGGCGAACTGTCGATACATGAGCAGAACCGAATGATTTTGCAGCATTACCGCAAGTATCCGTATTTTAATACTCCACGTATAACTGAGCGGCATCCATGTCGCCAACAGCTTGTCGTGACCGCTGGCTACAACAAGGCCAACGGCGATATAGACAAGACCGCTGATCAGAAGAGGACGGCTTTGCGGCTTAAGCGCATAGACGATACCTGCGTACAAACCATGCAGCAGCATGATCAGCACCGTTATCAGTTGGAAGTCGATCGAATGGCTTCTGGTTGACGCTATTTCGGACTGAAACCCGAATAGCACGGGGCGCGCAATCCCGCCCGACATCGGCGAATCATAATTGGCCACGCGCAGCACCAGTTCAATCTCTGTGACGTCCGCTTCATAGTAGTCCGCCGTATAGGATTGGTTAAGCGGCTCGTATCGCTCCGGGTCAGCCGTAACTGTCCCGGAACCGCCCGCCAGCTTGCCGTTAATTTCAGCTTCGGAGGCGCTCTTGACGCTGCCGATCGAGAAGGCTACCGGACGCTTCAGGGGATCGGTAAGAATCCGCAACCGGTAGGTGCCGTATCCGTAGGCGTTGTTTCCACCCTGACTGGGCGATGTTTCCCAGTTTCCGGGAACGGACAGCGTTTGCCGCGGCACAACTTCCGATTTCAGCTCTTCATGAGACAGTAGCCGTCCCGGATACCAATCCCATTCCCCGTTTAGCGTCAGCGGTCCGTCTTTGTCCCAGTCCAGTCCGCGCAGATCGAGCACGCCGTCCGCAACCTGGACGGTTTGGTTCATGGGGAACAGCAACCCGGACCACAGCCAGCGCAAACCGAACAGTAGCCCAAACAACAGTACGCATAACCATAAGCTTTTATATTTTCTGAAGATAGATATGAGAGTGTCCATACGTCATAATTCGACAAACGTTCCGTAGAATCCTCGTACCTCCGGGCGGCCGGATTTCATCCTATCGAAGAAAACAGCTTGCAAGCCAAACATCAATCCTTTATTATGGATATCACAGGTCTACATTATGGAGGTCGGGAGGAGAACGGGGGGGATGCAATTTTCCAAAAGCACGGATTATGCGCTGCATGCTTTGATTCATCTGGGACGTCCGGAGCTGAGGAACAACGTCGGAATCAAGGAGCTGTCCGCGATGCTCGGCGTATCGGAAAGCTATTTGTCCAAAATTATGTCCAAGCTGAGGCAGGACGGGCTTGTGCGGGCGGTACCGGGCGTGAACGGAGGTTATGAGCTTGCGCGTCCTGCGGAGCAGATCACCTTCCTTGACGTGATTCAAGTCATTGAGGGAAGACAGCAGATGTTCGAATGTTCAAATTCGAGTTCGCGGCAGCATCAGCTGTTAGGAGAAGAGGAAGAAGCCGGTGCGGACTCGGAGCGTTCGAGGCCAAGCGGATGCTTGGTCGAGAAAGTGATGAACGGCGCGGAACGGCATATGCATCAATATTTGCGAGAGCACACGATCCAATTTGTGCTGGATGAGGCTTACAAGAGCGGAGCTTGGCAGACAGACAAGAAGTGATGAGCTTCTTGTACTTTAATTGTGGATATTGAAGATCCATAAAGGGAGAGGATAAGGGTGGAAAAACAATTTTTCGATGTGGCGATTATCGGCGGCGGACCGGCGGGATTAAATGCGGCGCTTGTGCTGGGGAGGGCGCGGAAAAAAGTGGCGGTTATCGACGAAGGACGACCGCGTAACGCAGTGACGCAGGAGACTCATGGATTCCTTACTCGCGACGGAGTCCGTCCCAGCGAGTTTCGGCGAATTGCGCGGGAGGAGATCGGCGCCTATCCATCGGTTTCCTTCTTGGCGGATACGGTTATGTCGATCTCGGGCGCGGACGGTCATTTCCAGGTAGCAACTGCGCAAGGAAACATATTGACGAGCAGAAAGCTGTTGTTCGCAGTAGGAATGAAGGATCGACCGCTCGATATTCCCGGTCTGACGGCGGTTTACGGACGGAGCGCCTTCGTATGCCCCTATTGCGACGGCTGGGAATTAAGAGATCAGCCGCTTGTGATCATTAACAAGGGAGCCGAGCTTATGCACTTTGCGCCGCTCATTTCCGGCTGGACGGATCGATTTGTCATCTGTACCAATGGCCCGGACGAACTGACGGACGATCAACGCGACGAGCTGCGGCGACATCGAGTGCCTAAGTTCGAATCGCCGATTCGCCATATTGACTCCGAAGAAGGGATCGTTCGGCAAGTTGTTCTCGAAGACGGAACGACCGTTCCATGCCGAGGCATCTTCTTTAAACCGGAGCTGGTTATGGGATCGGATTTGCCGCGAACGCTAGGATGCACGATGACGGAGATGGGAACGATTGAGGTCGATCTGCTCGGGAAAACAAGCGTTCCAGGCATCTACAGCGCCGGGGATGCGGTCTCAAGGATGCATCAAGCCGTGGCCGCAGCCGCCATGGGAGCAACAACCGCTGCGGCTGTAAACAACGAGCTGAATGCGGAAGCTTGGCACAACGAATCTGCGACGACACCGGATTGATTTCTCTTCCAACTGAACGGTCATATTCCATAAAGCATGACCCCTGTGAGCAGCATTCACAGGGGTTGTTTCTTTTGCAATCCCCAAAAAGTGTTCTTTTATCCCAACACAGTCGTTTTGCCTCTCCCGCCGATATGAGTATAGGAGCTAGGTTAAGGTGACAGGACGGGGACGGACGGAACCAAGCGAATGCGCATTGACGCCCGGCAACGTCTTGATAACATGGAATGAGAACGACCGGAGGATGCCAAATGAACTTTAACCTATTGCCCGCGCCGATGGGCGGCGGATTTCGGATGGAAGGCTATTGGGTATGGTGCGGCTCTGTGGTGAAAGATGAGGAAGGACGATTCCATATGTTTGCTTCACGCTGGCCGACTTGGCTGCCGATGCATCCCGGGTGGATCGTCGCGTCGGAAATCGTGAGGGCGGTTGCGGATACGCCGGAAGGTCCGTATCATTTTCAAGAGGTCGTGCTGCCCGCAAACGTGGAATCAGGTGTTTCCGCTCGCTCCATAGGGAATGCGACGTAGGTCGAAAAGTCGTTAATCTTCCCTCGAGCATCGTCTTTCCGCACTCCCAATCCCACCAATAGAGAGTAGGATAGTCCTTGAGAGATCTTATCCACCAAGGAGGAGTCAATCGATGAAAACAAAAAAATTATCTGCCGTGCTGGCTGTGAGCACAGCGCTGACGCTAATTCTGGGAGCCTGCTCGGGCAAAGGGGAACAGAGCCAAAGTCCGTCCTCGTCGGCGCCGGCGGCTTCGCCCGGCGAGACGGCTAAGGCATCGGACAAGTCTGCAGAGAAAACCAAAATCATTTACTGGACGGCAGGCCGTCATGACGCCGATTACGTCAAGAGCGCGATCGACAAGTTTAATGCTTCCAATCCGGACAACATTGAAGTGGAAATGACCATCATGGCGGAAAACTTCGCTCAATCGCTCGATCTGGCGTTTGCGAGCAATCAGGCGCCGGACGTGTTCTCGGCAACCGATGTTATCGATCACTCGAAGAAGGGCTATTTGGAGCCGCTGAACAATTATTTGACGCCGGAAATCAAGACGCAGTTCGGCGACCGGGCGTTCATCGAAGGCTATAATATGGTAGACGGCAATATTTACAGCTTGCCGAATAGCGGATCCACGTTAAGGCTCGTATACAATGCGGAGGCGTTCGAGAAGGCCGGTATCGCCTCGCCGCCAAAATCGCTGGCCGAAATGGTCGACGCCGCCAAGAAAATTACGGAAGTCGGTAAAAAAGACGGGCTTTACGGCTTCGCGCTGCCGTACAAAAATCCGGCTAGCGCGCTGGGGCGATCGGCCGTGCCGATTGCCGAACTAAGCGGCGTGCCCGGACAAGGCTACGATTTCAAAACCGGCAAATTCGACTTCGCGGGCTATAAGCCGGTCATCGACGCGTTCAAGGAAATGAAAGACAACGGAAGTACGCTGCCTGGCTCCGAATCGCTGGACATCGATCCTCTGCGAGCGCAATTTGCCGAAGGCAAGATCGGAATGTACCTGTCCTACTCTTCCGAACCCGGCGTCTATAAAAACCAGTTCCCGATCAAAATCAAGTGGGATGCGGCGCTGCCGCCGACGATCGACGGCACGTACAAGGGCATCGTAAATCAAGGCGTCGGAGCGTCTCGCTGGCTGGCGCTGAGCAGCAAGTCGGCGAATAAGGAAGCCGCCTGGAAGTTCATGAGCTACATGTATAGCGAAGAAGTGTTGATCGGCTACCAAGAGAACGGGCTCGGCATTCTGTCCGTACCGTCTGTAGCCCAGAAAGCGAACAAGCCGGATATCGCGGGAATCGAGAACTTCCTGCCGGGAGCGTATGACGGCATGTGGCCGGCAGCTCCGCAAGGGTTCAGTCCGGAAGGAAAGACATGGCAGGAAGAATTCATGAAATATATTTTGGTCGGCGGGGATTTCGACAGCATCGCGCAAGATTTGAACACCCGCTACAATGCCGCGTTGGATAAAGAGAAGGCGGCCGGTACGATCAAAGCCGAGCCGATGCCGGACTTCGATCCGATCAAGCTGCAGGGCGCCGCTCAATGAGAACCTGGAGAAGAAGCGCCGAGCCTTATCTATTCATCATGCCCAGTCTCGTGCTGAAGCTCGTATTCGGCGTCTATCCGATCCTGTGGGCGCTGCGGTTTATGTTTTACGATTACAAAGGCTACGGAGAGCCGGTTTTTAGCGGTCTGGCCAACTTCGAACGTCTGATGCGAGACAAGCTGTTCTGGGAATCGGTGCTGAACACGTTCGTCTACGCGGGAGGAAAGCTGCTCTTCACGATTCCGCTTGCCCTGGTGCTTGCCGTTATTCTCAACGGCAAGCTCCGCGGCCGGCAGCTGCTGCGGGGCGTGTACTTCATGCCCACCGTTGTCAGCACCGCCGTTATGTCCGTCGTATTTTATATTATTTTCAACTCGTATAACGGATTGTTGAACCAGGTACTGAAAATGACGACGGTCATCTCCGAGCCGCTGGACTGGCTGGGGACGGATCTGGCGATGTTCACGGCGATTCTGGTGGCAGCCTGGGGAGCCATCGGCAACAACATGCTGCTGTTCCTCGCAGGGCTGCAAGGCATTCCCAAGGACGTGCTGGAGAGCGCGGAGATCGACGGAGCCAACAGCTGGCAGCGGTTCCGCTACATTACGGTGCCGATGCTCGGCCCCGTGCTGCAGATCATTATGATGCTGGCGATTATTACGGCGCTTAAAGGCTACGAGAGCATAATGGTGCTTACGGGCGGAGGGCCGGCAGGGAAGACGGAAGTCATGTACTTGTATATGTACAAATTGCTGTTCCCGGTGTCGACGGGCGAATCGATTCCGCAGGATATCGGTTACGGCAGCGCGGTCGGTTTCGTCTCCGCGATCATTGTCGGGCTCATTACAGCCGCGTATTTCTACTATTCTAAAAAAACGAGCCGCATCTACTGATGTACGGACAATCGGGAGGTGGACGCATGGGAGCGGGAGTTGCCGCGTCGAAACCGAATTCGAAATCGGCGTTCAGCTTCGGGCGAGCCGCGAGCAAGCTGGGCGGCCGGTTGACGCTTTGGGCTTTTCTGATCGTGATGGCGGTGCTGGTCTTATTTCCGATCGTCATGGCGATTCTGGGTTCGCTCAAGACAAACTCGGAGCTGAATGCAGGCACGTCTTTGCTGCCTCAGGATTGGCAGTGGAGCAACTATACGTATACTTGGAAGGAAGCGAATTTCTCGCTGTACGCATGGAACAGCATCTTTCTGAGCGTTCTCTCGACGATCGGCATTTTGCTGGTCGCTTCGATGGCCGCGTATGCGGTCGACCGCAGAGAGTTTCACGGCAAGCGAATGTTCATTTTCCTGCAGTCGATGATGATGTTCATTGCGCTTGGCGTGATCGTCCTGAAGCCGCAATTTAATTTGATGGTGAAGCTTGGCCTGCATCAATCGCTCTGGGGCGTCATCATTTTGCTGGTCGCCGGCCATCAGTTCATTTTCTTCATTCTGTTCGGCTTTATGAAGGGCATTCACCGCGAGCTGGACGAAGCCGCGATGATTGACGGAGCGGGATTCGGGTACATTTATGTTCGGATTGTGCTGCCGCTGCTGACTCCCGCGCTTGGCGTATCCGCGTTGTTTGCCTTCCGGGGCGCTTGGAACGAATACATTTTGCCGCTTGTCTTCACGATGACCCAACCGAAATTAATGCCGTTGACGGTCGGCTTGGCGAACCTGCGTTATGGTTACGGAGGAGCCGTGCAAAGCCATCTGATGCTGGCGGGGGCCGTCCTGTCGATGCTGCCCATCCTGGTCATGTACGTACTGGCGAACAAAATGTTTATGCAAATGTCCGCCGGCGCTTTGAAGGGATAAGTAACCGCATCCTAACTCGAATACACCGCTTCCCCAGATGGAGGGCTCGTCATGATTTACCGTCTTTCCTTTCGCCGCCGAATTTGGATGGCGTTCATGCTGATCGTCGTGCTCGCGGTTACGGCGGCCGGATGGCTGTCGTACCGGATCGCGGCGGATGTCGTGGAGAAGAACGCCTATCGGTTCAGCCAGACGACGTTAAGCAAAACCTCGCAGGTGCTCGACGAAAAATTGAATCGGATCATGTCCTCCGTCTATTCGATGATGGTGAACACCGCCTATCGCCGGGCGCTCGGGTTCGACAGCAATTTTACCGAGGTGGAAAATTACTACACGCACCTGTCCGCGCTGCAGGCGACGTTTGTGCAAACGCGTCTATATGAACCGATTATCCATACGATTCTGGTGGCGACGCCGGAAGGAGACTATTATCAGACGAGTCAGAGCCGTCTGTTCGAATCTTCGTTCTACGATTCTCCGCTGTACGAACGAATTAAACGGGAGCAAAGGAAGTTGTGGTTCGAAGGACATGACGATGCGTTCTTTTCCGGCAGGGAGCGGGTCGTCTCGTTTGTTATGGAAGGCATCCCGGCCAATTTCACCGACGATATTTACGTGGTGGCCAACGTGAAGGAGCAAGCGCTGAAGGAATTGGTTCTCGGCCAAGGAAACGGGGAACAAGGGCAGTTTCTGCTGGCGACGCGAGACGGTACGGACGTGCTTCGTTCCGACTCGCCGCTGTTACAGGAATTGACCGGGGACGCCGGTTTTCTCCGTTCGCTGGGTCAGGAGCAAGGGTATTTCGACTATGTATCCGAGGGCAAAGATTATTTGGTCCGCTATGCAAGGTTAAAAAGCTTCGACGACTGGACATTGTTCAGCATCCTGCCGAAGTCCGATTTATTTAAACAGATGGATTCGATTAAATGGACGATCATCGCCATCATTTCGGGGTGCGTGCTCGTTTCTTTCGCCTTTTCCGACATGCTGACCCGGCTGCTGCTGAAGCCGCTGAACCGCCTGCAGTTTTTGATGAAGAAGGTGGAGATGAACGATCTGAGCGTTCGTTACGAGAGCGAGTTCGAGGATGAAATCTCGCAGCTCGGCTATCGATTCAATCGGATGCTGGAGGAGCTGGGAAGGCTGTTCCGGGAAGTGCAGGAGGCCGAGCAAGAGAAGAGCAAGTCCGAAATGAAGGCTTTGCAAGCGCAAATCGATCCGCATTTTCTATACAATACGCTGAACACGATCTACTGGAAAAGTCAGACGAAGCATCTGGCCGATGTGCAGGATATGGTGCTGTCGCTGTCCAAGCTGTTCCAGCTCGGACTGAACAAGGGCAAGGAGCTGACGCCGCTCGGGTTTGAATTGATGCATGTGGAGCAGTATTTGAAAATCCAGCGCCAATGCTACGAGCAGCTCTTCGATTACGAGATCGAGATCGATCCGGGCGTGGATCAACAGCAGCCCGTGCCGAAGATCCTCCTGCAGCCGCTGGCCGAGAACGCCATTCTGCACGGCTTCAAAAACCGTACCGAAGGAGGACGCATCCGAATTCGGGCGGAGCAGGACGATCGGCAGCTGCGATTGATCGTTGAAGATAACGGAGAAGGCATGCAGCTGCCGATGCAGCTGTCCGCCCCTGCGGAAGGGCAGCCGCTCAAAGGCTATGCGCTGTACAACGTACAGCGGAGGCTGCAACTGCAATACAGCGGAAAAGCAAGCTTGACGATCGACAGCCAAAAGAGCATGTTTACGAAAATAACGATTGCCATACCGAGGGGAGAATGCGATGACACCCGGGAATAATCGGACGGTTACCGTGATCTTGATCGACGATATCCGCAGCGTGGTCGAAGGGATCGCCGCCGAGCTGGATTGGGAGCAGATGGGCATGACCGTGTGCGGAAAAGCGTTCGACGGAGAGGACGCCATGAGGATGATCGAACGGGAGCGACCGGACGTAATACTCACGGATATCCGGATGCCGAAGCTGGACGGTCTTGAGGTGTCCCGCAAAGCCAAGGAAATGCTGCCGGGCAGCAAGGTGCTGCTGATGACCGGCTTTACCGATTTCGAATACGCGCAGCATGCCGTTCAGCTCGGGGCTTTCGACTTCATTGCCAAGCCGTTCTCGCTGGAGCAGGTGAGGGAGGCGCTGCTGAAGGCAAAGCGCGCGGTGGAGATGGATCGGGGACGGGAGAGCGAGCTTCGGGACATGAAGCTCAAGGTCAAGGAAAGCATGCCCGTGTTGCGCCAGGAATTTTTTCACCTGCTCATCCGCCATCGGGCGGACGCGGACGAGGCTCGCAGCAGATGGGAGTTTCTGGACATCGATATGGAGCCGGAGCGCCTGACGGTTTTGCTGCTGGAGATCGACCGCTTCGCAGAGGAAAGCAAGGAGCTGTCCATTCGAGAGGTCGAGCTTACGCGGTTCGCCTTGCAAAATATCGTAGAAGAGACGATATCGGCCTATACGAAGGGCATCGTGTTTCGCGAATCGCTCGACCGCTTCGTCGTCGTAATGAATACGGCGACGGAAGCCCACGGTCCGTTGATCGCGGAAGCGTGTCGGGAGAACATCGAGCAGTATACCCGGTTTACGATTTCGATCGGCGTCGGCGGCTGCGTGCCGGATATGACCGGATTGTCGCTGTCTTACGATCAAGCTGTCCTGTCGCTGTCCTATCATTTCTATACGGGCGGCAATGGCGTATTCGCCTATCAGGACGTCTCCGGACAGAGGATGATGCCGCAATCGTTTGCGAGCGAAAGGCAGCAGGAGCTCGTATTTTCCTTGCAGTCCGGCAACCGGGAGCGCGCATTGGCGCTGCTGGACGCGGTTTATGAGGAGCTGTCGGCGGCGGTTCCGCTGCCCGACCCCGAATACGGAGTCAGCCTCTCGTACGAAATCGCGTTTACGATGCTGCGCGCCTTTCAGGAGAAGGTGCCGTACGCGCAGCTTGCCGAGCTGGACGCGGGCGTTCGGGAATGGCGAATGGCTCGTTCTCCTTCCTTGCAGGAATTGCATTCGCACCTGTGCAGCTTATGTCTGCAAGGCTGCAGCCTGATCGAACGGGGAAATCGTTCGGAAGCCGAGAAGATCGTGGAAGAGGCGATCCGCTACATCAGAGGCAATCTGCATCAGGAATTGACGGTCGGCACGGTGGCTAGACAAGTGCATTTGAGCGGCAGTTATTTTGCCAACCTGTTCAAGAAGACGACGGGCAGCACCTTTAATCAATTCGTCACGCACGAGAAAATGGAGCGGGCCAAGAAGCTGCTGCTTGAGGATTTGCAGGTACAGGAAATCGCGGAATCGCTCGGCTACATGGAGAGGCGTTACTTTAGCGACGTGTTCAAGAAGCATACGGAGATGACGCCTTCCGAATTTAAACAAACCTATATGGGAGGCGGCGGAAAATGACGGAACGGCCGTCCGGCATGAGGTCGAAGGTGGATTGGCAATCTTTTCTGGGCAAGCATGATCCGCTCTGGACCGTGAAGCCGGTTGCTTGGGAGGAAGGCGCGTTTATCGGCAATGGCCGTCTGGGAGCGATGATTTACGGAGAGGAAAACCGCGCCGGCCGCGGCTCGCTGCGGTTTGTGCTGGGCAGTACGGAAGTGACGGCAAGCGCTCCCGATGACGTCGGATCGGCAATCCGGGTGCCGATTGGCGAGCTCGTGTTGAAGCTGTCCGGTTGGATCTATCAGCCGCTCGAAATCCGGCTCGTTCTATGGGACGCGGAGATAAGAGCAGAGCTGACGACTACGCGGGGCAAGGTTCGATTGCGCGCCTTCGTGCATGCTGTCGAGCCAGTCGTGGTAGTGGAGTGCGACACGGATGAGGGAGAAAAGGACGCCCGCCTGCACTGGTACCCTTATCCTGAGATTCATCCGGTGCACTTGCAAACCGATCGCGATTACGTAAATCCTTATACGCCACCGATTGTGGTGGAACGTTCCGAGGAGCGGGGCGTGTCGGTCGGCGTTCAGAGCTACGATCGCGAGGCGGATGAAGGCTGCGTCACGGCTTGGCAAGAATTAACGCGCCGGCATACGGGCGGCCGAGATGAGGTAAAGGAACTGGAGGATCAGGATCAGGAACAGAAGGATCAGGATCAGGAGGATATGGAGCAGGAGCAGGGATGCAGGTCCTCAAGCGAGATCGGCTGCACAGAGTCGCGGGTCTGTTTTCTGACGGTGTATCGCGGAGTATCGTCAAGCGCCCGAACGGAAGCCATCGAGACCGTACAGAAGGCTGTTCGCTCGCATTGGGACTCCTGGCTGAACGTCCATCGCCGCTGGTGGCATGACTATTATCCGCGAAGCTTCCTCTCTATTCCCGACACTCGATTGGAAGGATTCTATTGGATTCAGATGTACAAGCTCGGCTCCGCGATGCGTTCGGACTCGCTGGTACTGGACAACCAAGGCCCGTGGCTAACTTCGACTCCGTGGCCCGGCCTATGGTTCAACATGAATGTACAAATGAGCTATTCTCCCGTCTATGCGGCCAACCGGCTGGATCTCGGCCAATCGCTCATCCGCGGGCTTCGCAAACATAAGGAGCAGTTGGTTCGCAACGTGCCGGAGCATTGCCGGCACGATTCGGCCGGTTTGGGCCGGAGCGGCAGCTACGATCTGAACATTCCGGTAGAGGAGGAGGTGGGCAACCTCACCTGGCTGCTGCATTCGGTATGGCGTCACTATCGCTGCAATCTAATCGACGAGCTGCTGCGGGACACGCTCTATCCGCTCTTGCGTCGCAGCGTCGGATACTACCTTCACCTGCTGGAGGAAGAGGGGGACGGGCAGCTTCATCTGCCGCCGACGGTTTCGCCCGAATACGGTTCATTCGCCAAGCTGAAGGTTGCCGATTGCCACTACGACCTGGCTTTGCTGCGATGGGGCTGCGAAACGCTGTTAGATGCATGCGAAAGGCTGAAAATCGAAGACCCGCTGCAGGAGAAGTGGGAGGATGTGCTAACGCGGCTGGCCCCATATCCGACGGATGAGACAGGGTTCATGATTGGCCGCGACGTGCCGCTGGCGTTCGGGCATCGGCATTTCAGCCATCTGCTGGCCGTCTTCCCGCTGCATCTGCTGAGAGGGGAAGAGCCGGGGGAGCGGGAACTGATTCTTCGGTCGCTCAGACATTGGGTTGCGCGCGAGGGAGACTTGCGAGGCTTCACGTTCACGGCTGCGGCATCTATTGCCGCCTCGCTCGGCCTGGGGAACGAAGCCAATGCGTACTTGCAAACGCTGCTGCATATGATTACTCCGAACACAATGTACAAAGAAGCCGGACCGGTAATCGAGACGCCGTTAGCCGCTGCGGAGGCGCTTCACGACATGCTGCTGCAAAGCTGGGACGGTACGATTCGGGTGTTTCCGGCCGTGCCGGATGCATGGCGGGATTGTTCCTTCCACGATCTCCGCGCGGAAGGCGCGTTTCTGGTCGGCGCGGTTCGTCGGGGCGGCAATACGGTATTGGTGCGTATCAAAAGTATGGCGGGCGAGCCTTGTTTGGTCCGGACCGGATGGACGGGTGCCGTACAGGCGAAGACGGATAGCGGTATCGTTGCGTTGGAGCCGACGGAAGGCGTCGTCCGGATCGCGCTGCAGGCGGGCGAGGAAGCGCTGCTGTTCCCGGATGGGGAAATGCCGGACTTCTCTATCGTTCCTGTTGCCGACGATCCGCGAATGCATCACTTTTACGGCGGACGGAAACCGTGGCGGCTATACGGACTGCCAATCGAATAAAATTAAAGCAAGCTTCGAAGGAGACGGAGCTCATGGAAAAACGGCTGATCAAACAAGGGGATATTGTGCTTTTTCAAGGAGACAGCATTACGGATGCCGGACGCGATCGGAGCAACGGCGCGGATCTGGGCAGAGGCTACGCGCTGATGGCTGCGGGCTGGTTCAATGCGTTATTTCCGGAGCTGGGAGCCAAGTTCCTGAACCGCGGCATTAGCGGCAATCGCGTTAAAGATTTGCAGGCGCGCTGGCAGCAGGACTGCGTGGATTTGCAGCCCGATTGGGTATCGATCTATATCGGCATCAACGACTGCTGGCGCCGTTATGATAGAGAGGACCCGACTTCGGTCGAGACGTTCGCGGCCGGCTACCGCGATCTGTTGGAACGAACGAGCCAAATGACGAAAGCGAAGATCGTTATGCTTGAGCCGTTTGTTCTCCCCGTGCCGGAAGATCGCAAGCAGTGGCGCGAGGACCTGGATCCGAAGATCAATATCGTACGAGAGCTTGCGCGCGAATTCGGAGCGCACCTGGTGCCGCTGGACGGCCTGTTTGCCCAGGCTTCGACAAAGGCATCCTCGGCGGACTGGGCGCCGGACGGTGTACACCCTTCTCCGGCAGGTCATGCCTTAATCGCCCGAGCCTGGCTGCAGGCCATGGGAGTCGCAATATGAGACAGGCGCAAGCCGACTCGCATTGCAGGTAAAGGAGAAGATGGGAATGAACACTCTGTCGATGAACGAACTGAACGAACTGAACGAACTGATCCAACGATTGGATCGCAAAGCAACCCGGATGGTCGAACGGATCGGCGACCGCTCGCCGCACGTCGCGGGCAAAGACGGCAAATACGACGATATGCGGCTCTGCTGGTGGACCTCCGGCTTCTGGCCCGGCTTGCTGTGGACGATGTACGACTTGACGGGCAGGGCGCACTACAAGGAGGCGGCGTCGGGCTGGGACGAGCGCATCGAGCTGCGCATGCTGCACCCCGAGCACAACTTCCATCATGACGTAGGCTTTCAGTTTCTGCCAACGGCGGTGGCCAAGTTTAAGCGGACGGCAGATCCGGACAGCCTAAGACGAGGACTTGCGGCAGCGAATTTCCTGGCGGGCCGCTATAATCCGGTCGGCAAATTCATTCGCGCATGGAATCAAGACAAGCTCGGATGGGCGATCATCGACAGCACGATGAACCTGTCGCTTCTGTACTGGGCATCGAGGCAAACCGCCGATCCTCGTTTCAGCCATATCGCTTCGCTGCACGCCGATAGCGTTTTGGAGCATTTTATTCGTCCGGACGGCTCCGTCAACCATATCGTCAGCTTTGATCCGCATACGGGGGCGTTCATCGAATCGCTTGGCGGTCAAGGACACGGCCCTCATTCCTCCTGGAGCCGCGGGCAGGCATGGGCGCTGTACGGGATGGCCAACACGTTCCGGTATACGGGGGAAAGGCGCTATTTGGATGCGGCGAAAAGGGTTGCGCACTATTTCCTGGCCTCGCTGCCGAACGATGGCGTGGCGCATTGGGATTTTCGGGCGACACCGCTGCAGGACGAACCGCGCGACAGCTCTGCGGCCGCGATTGCGGCATCCGGTCTCATCGAAATCGCCGGACAGGTTACGCCCGAGGAACGCGATTTCTACTTAAACTCCGCCAAGAGAATACTATCTTCCTTAACGAACGACTATTCAAGCTTCGACGACCCGGATCACGAAGCCATTCTGCTGCACGCCACGGGCAACAAGCCGACCAACGAAAACGTCGACGTCTCTTTGATCTACGGAGATTACTTCTATGTAGAGGCGCTCGCTAAGCTGGCGGGACGCGATCCGGGAATTTTCTGAGGAATAGAACAAACCCTATACCACGCCCCTCGATTCGCTTCGAGGGGTTGTTTTTAATTTGCTGCGTATCGTTTATTTCTCGACATCCTGCTGATATAATCCAATTGCACAAGGTTTCATGGGAGGAGAGCTTCGGACGTGGATCTTCATGTCAATCAATTGGCGGAATACTACGGGCAAGCGCCGGTCATTTTCGGCGATGTGTTTAAGCAGACGTTGCAGCCCGGCATCCTGGGCGTCGAACGAAGAACAGCCGAAGGATACGGCGGGCTTGTATTTCCTATAGAGGGCAGAGCCCGTTTTACCTTTAATGGATGTCCCTACGAGATTGAACCCGGGACGATTGCGCACGGAGGGCCAGACATGGAGTTATGCAAGGAAGCACTGAGCGAGCGGTCTTGCAGCTTTGTGGTTGTCCATTATTGGCTGCCCGCGGAAGAAGTCGCCCGATATCCGCTGCACCACGAGCATTTTTGCGTCAGAATGGACAACTACGGGAGAACGCTCGAACTCGCCCAGCAGCTCTTGCAGGAGTATAACACGCCAGGCAGAATGGCCGCACTCAGAACAAAACTCACCTTTTTCAATTTAATCTACGAGATGGTCATCTCCATCAATCGGCAGTTTCGGGATGAAAACAGCAAAATGATGGCTCAGGCGGCCGATTATATAAGGGAGCATTACGCCGAGCCGCTCACCGTAGAGAAGCTGGCTTTGCAGTTCGGATACGATCGTCGCCGTTTTACGTATTTGTTCGAACGGGAGACGGGCATGAGTCCGATGAATTATTTGACCCGTGTGCGAATCGGGCGTTCGCGTGAAATGTTAAAAAATTACAGTTGTTCGGTCGCGCAGGTGGCGGAATGGGTCGGTTATTCGGACAGCTTTTACTTCAGCCGCATTTTCAAGAAGCATACCGGAATATCGCCGACTGAATTTCGGAAACAGGGTTAAGGTGTCGCCGCTTCTCAAGTCCGATTCCGAATATGTACATGGAAGCTGTCAATTCGTTCATTCTCAATTTTCACTTTCTTTGCTACAATCACGAATGAAATTGAGAATCAATATCATCGTGAGACGAAATTGGGGGAATGAGCAATGAACAGAGTATGGGGATTGGCAGGCACTTTTATTTTATTAACGATGTTCATGTTGGGATGCGGGGCATCCGAGAAAAATAAGCAAGAGGCGAATCAACCGGCGACGAAGGAAGAGCAGATTTGGCCGCGTACGTATGTCGATGCGCTGGGACACGAGGTCGTGCTCGATAAGCAGCCGCAAAAAATCGTGACCTTGATGCACGTGCTGTTCCCGGATATTTTGCTTGCGCTTGGCTCCGAGCCAATCGGAGTTGCGGGCGCGGACGCGATGTTTAATCAATGGGAAGCCTATCAATCCTATACGCAAGGCAAAGAGATTGTCGATATTGGCGAGTACGACAGCCCCAACCTAGAGAAAATTTTGGAGCTTGAGCCCGACCTGATCATTGCGGCTTCGGAATATCATGCGGACGCCTATAATCAACTGAAGGCGATTGCCCCCGTTGTCTACCTCGGATATATGGAAACCGGCGGCGATCGCAATCTGGGCATAAGAGAAGTAGCCAAAATCCTGGGCAAAGAGACGGAAGGCGAAGCGGTCATCGCCAATCTGGATCACAAAATCGCCGAAGCGCGCAAGAAGCTACAGGATTTGGTGGGGGCCGACGAGACGGTTATTTTCTGCACGGCCAACAGCGACGGAAATTTCTGGTTGTACAATAAAAACATTACGCCAACCAACCAGGAAACCGGCTTGGGTCTGAAGGTGCCGGAGCCTTATCCGGACGGGGAAGATTTGGTCGGACTGGAAGGCATGACGGTGCTGAACCCGGATTATCTGTTTATCTTCGTGGATAAAAGCTCGGATACAACGTCGGAGACGATGGTGAAGGAGCAATTGAAAGGTCCGGTCTGGGACAGCATTAATGCGGTGAAAAACGATCGCGTATTCATTGTGGACCGTTCCTGGTTCGCCAGGGAAGCTCCGGTTGCAACGGATTACGGAATCGACGCCATCGTCGATATATTCAGCAAGGCGAACTAAGTTGCAGCGCTGGCGCTGGCCGCCATGACGTCTGATCGATAAAGAAGGGGCTGTCTCATAGGCACCTCAAGTTGCACTAAAAGATAATCGATGAACAAGGTGAAAGGTATATACACCTTACTTTACTTATCGATTATCTAAGCAACTTTTGCCTATGAGACAGCCCCTTTTTCTGTATGCGCTTAGCCAAGTAGGGCCTAAGCGGAAGATATCGCTCACAATTTTACAGTTTGACAGATGGGAGGAAAATCACTAGAATAATTCATGTAATTGATAATGAGAATCATTTTCATTAAAAGGGAGAGTCTAAGATGAAGAAAAAGATTGGCAGTATGTTGTGCATGCTCCTGGCAAGCTTCGTTTTGCTGGCAGGCTGCGGCAATTCGGGAAACTCCGCAAATAGCGCCTCGTCGGCAAATTCCAATACGCCGCAAGCATCCCCACCCAGCTCCGATGCAGTGGCTTCTCCGAGCGGCAGCGCAGAAGCGGTACCCTACGGTACGCGCAAACTATCGACGGCGCTCGGAGAAGTCGAGGTTCCGGCAAATCCTCAGCGTATTATCGTCAACTGGTACGTAGGCGACGTATTTACACTTGGACTTAAACCGGTCGCATATAGCGGATGGGCGCAGGAGACGATGCCTTTCTTCGACAAGTTCGAAGGAATCCCGGCGATCGAGAAGTGGGAGCCCGAGGAACTGATGAAGTACGATCCCGACTTGATCATTACCTACGATCCGCAGGATTTCGAGAAGCTGTCCAAGATCGCTCCGGTGGTCGTCGTGCCTGAGGGCGACATTAAGACGACGGAGCGTCTGGCTTTCCTCGGAGAGGCGACGGGGAGGCAGACGGAGGCGAAAAACGCGATTCAGACGTTCGAGAGCAAGCTGGCCAAAGCGAAGGAGAAGCTGACCTCGGATATTTTTCGAGACAAGACGTTCAGCATTCTTCAGGATTGGGGCGGCGATTCCTACGGCGTTATGTACGAGACGGGCTCGCGCGGCGGTACGCTGTTGTACGAGTACTTGGGCCTCAAGAAGCCCGAGAAGCTGCAGCAGCTCGTTGACAGCTCGGGCAAAGGGCGAGATTCGCTTTCCTACGAGGTCGCCTCCCAATACTTCGGAGATTACGTGCTCTGGTTTCTGACCGAGGGCAAGGACTCCGAATATGCGCAGACGGACATCTGGAAAAGCATTCCGGCCGTACGCGATGGCCATATCGTTGAAATTCCGGGGGAGTATGTCGGTCTGTTCTACTATTCCGACGTAATGAGCATGACCGCCCAACTGGATCATATTATGGATAAGCTGTTGGCGCTGTCCAAGTGAACCGAAGGGGCTGACCATGGCAAAAGCAAGCGTTAATGATCGGAACGGCGTTATGAGCTTCGGCCTTTTCATGCTGATAGGCCTCGTTCTGCTCGCGCTCGTCTCCGCCGCTTCGATAACGTTCGGGGCAGCCGAGATGAGCCTGCAGCTGGCATGGGGAGCCGTATTCCGCTTCGATCCCGGCATTACCGAGCATCAGGTCATTCATACGTTCCGTTTTCCCCGGACAGTGGCGGACATGATCGTCGGCAGCAGCCTCGCGGTGTGCGGCGCCATTATGCAGGGGACGACCCGCAACCCGCTTGCCGATTCCGGACTGATGGGGATCAGCTCGGGGGCGACGTTCGCCATCGCGCTGTGCATGGTTTTTCTGCCCGACCGCACCTATGGGGAGACCATGCTGATCTCCTGTCTCGGTGCCGCATTCGCGACCGGGATCACTTATTATTTGGCGTACGTGGGGAAGCGGGGAATGACGCCGCAGCGTCTGGTGCTCGCGGGCATCTCGATCTCGATGCTGTTCGGATCGTTCAGCACGTATTTGGCGATCAAATACAACATCGGTCAAGCTCTCGACTACTGGACGGCCGGAGGCACGGCGGGGGCCAAGTGGATCGAGCTGGCCTACATTGCGCCTCTATTCGCGGCCGGTATGATCGGAGCGGTCGCCCTGTCTCCGGCGATTACGATTTTGAGCTTCGGAGAGGAGATGGCGGCCGGGCTCGGATTGCGCGTCAAGTGGGTGATGGGAGCTTCCACGGTCATCGTGCTGGTGCTGACGGGGCTGGCGGTAATCGTAGTCGGGCCCGTCGGCTTCGTCGGCTTGATCGTCCCCCATATTGTCCGGTACATGATCGGGGTCAACTACCGGCACATCATCCCCGCAGCGGCTCTATACGGAGCGATCTTCTTGATGGGGGCGGATCTGTTCGGCAGAATGATGAATCGGCCGCATGAAACGCCGCTCGGAATCGTATTTGCGCTGATCGGCGTTCCGTACTTCCTGTACCTCGTGCGCAAGCAAAGGAGGGAGTTTTCTTGAACGGAACCTCATCTGCGAAGTTCGGTTCTGCGCGGTCATTCGGCATACTTCTGCTGCTAATCGGACTGCTGCTGGCGATCGCGCTCGTGAGCATGAACATCGGCAAAATGAACCTGACTCCGGCGGAAGTGCTCAAGGTGCTGATCGGACAAGGGACGGACAAGCAAAATCTGATCGTGTTCGATTTTCGTCTGCCGCGGATGACGCTGGCCGTACTGGTCGGCGTCGGCATGTCGATGGCAGGCGCTATTATGCAGACGCTGCTGAAGAACGATCTGGCCAGCCCGGGGACGCTTGGCATCAGCTCCGGCTCCGGTTTGTTCGTGCTGCTGTATATTACTCTGTTCGCGGCTAAAGGTTTATTCGCGCCGTTCCTCTTGCCTGTACTTGCTTTTGCAGGAGGCATAACGGCGGCGGGAGTGATTTTCCTGCTGGCTTATCGCAGGGGCAGGGAAATTTCGCCTACCGGTCTCATCTTGACGGGCGTTGCCGTGGGCAGCGGGTATGGTGCGCTGACGCTTGCCATTACGTTGAAGCTGGACGAGAAGCAGTATGAATTCGCGCTGCGCTGGCAGGCGGGAAGTCTATGGGGCGACGATTGGAAGTATATTTCCGTGCTGCTGCCGTGGATCGTGCTGATCGGACTCTACGTCATCTATAAATCCCGCACCTTGGATACGCTCCACCTAGGCAACAATGCCGCATCCGGGCTTGGCGTGGCGATTCGGCGCGAGTTTATAGGTCTGGCGCTTGCGGCGGTAGCGCTCTCCTCAGGAAGCGTCGCGCTCGGCGGCAACTTTTTCTTCGTCGGCATGATCAGTCCGCATATCGCCCGTCGGCTGGTCGGCTCCGGACATAAGGCGATGCTGCCTATCTCGGGGCTGGTCGGCGCGATTATTATTTTGCTTGCGGACACAATTGGCAGAACGGTCAGCTTCGGCGCGGACGTACCGACGGGCGTCATCATTACAGTGCTGGTTGCACCTTATTTCCTGTACCTATTGGCGAAGCATTGATTGACGGGGGAAAGCGGCCGATTTTATAATGAAGCCATGTCGATACCCATTCTATCTACGAAATTATATATGCCCCCACCCAGATCGCAGGCGGTGCTCAGGCCTCGATTGACCGAGCGGCTGAATGAAGGGCTGCATCGCAAGCTGACGTTGATCTCGGCTTCGGCCGGCTTCGGCAAGACGACGCTTGCCGGCCAGTGGCTTGCCGCATGCGAACGGCCGGTTGCCTGGTTGTCGCTGGACGAGGGGGACAACGATCCGGCGCGTTTTCTCGCTTATTTCGTCGCGGCCTTAAGAACGGTTGCGCCGAATATCGGAGAAAGCGCGCTTGGTGCGCTGCGATCTTCCCAGCTGCCCCCGCTGGAAGCGGTTATGACGACGCTGATTAATGAAATGATCGGTTGTGAAACGGCTATGGTGCTCATGCTCGACGACTATCATGTCATTGAGAACGAACTGATCGATAGAGCCGTTTTATTTTGGTTGGAAAGTATGCCTCCGCAAATGCATATCGTAATTTCCTCTCGCAAAGACCCGGGTTTCTCAGTGTCCAAGCTGCGCGTGCGGGATCAGGCAACGGAATTGCGGGTTCAGGATTTAAGATTTAATCCGGCCGAAGCTTCGCTGTTTCTCAATCAGGCGATGGCGCTCGGTCTGTCTCCCGGCAGCGTCGCTCTGCTCGAGGCCCGCACCGAGGGCTGGATTGCCGGAATGCAGCTGGCCGCGCTTTCTGCGCGAGGCCGTCGCGACGCGGACAGCTTTGTTCGGGATTTTGCCGGAGACGGGACCCTTCCGCATATCGTCGACTATTTAATAGAAGAAGTTTTACAGCGGCAGCCGGAAAATGTACAGCATTTTCTGTTGCGTTCTTCCGTATTGGAGCGCATGTGCGGATCGTTGTGTGACGCCATGCTTGATACAGGTACGGGTGAGCCGGACGGACAGACGATGCTGCGGATGCTGGAGCAGGCCAATCTGTTCATCGTTCCTCTGGACGACGAACGCCGTTGGTATCGCTATCATCATTTGTTCGCGGATTTGCTGCGACGGCGGCTTCGTCGGAGCGGAGGCGAGGCGGAATTGCATGCTCGCGCCAGCATCTGGCATGAGGAAGACGGCTCCGAGCTGGAAGCGTTCCGTCATGCCGCGGCTGCCGGAGACATCGATCGCGCCGCGCGCCTGATCGAAGGTAGGGGCATGCCCTTACTGTTTCGCGGCGCGGCGGCTCAAGTGCTGGATTGGCTTCAGTCGCTGCCTCAGCCCGAACTTCGCGCCAGACCGGCGCTCGGAGTCATGTACGCTTCGGCGCTGCTATTTGTCGGCCGACTCGCCGACGTGGAGCCGATGCTGCAAACCGTCGAAGCCGTCATGCGGATGATGGAGCCGGACGATCGCTGCCGCGACCTGGTCGGGCATATCGCTTCCATTCGGGCGACCATAGCGGTCGCGATGCATCAGGCGGACGCCATTTTGGAGCAATCCCGTCTCGCATTGGAGAATCTGCATCCCGACAACCTGCCTGTCCGCACCGCAACGACCTGGTCGCTGGGCTATGCTTATCAATTGCGCGGAGATCGCGCGGCGGCCGGCCGGGCTTATACCGAGGCGCTCGCGGTCAGCGAGAGGATCGGACATTACATTATTGGCGTTATGTCGGCGCTTGGCCTTGGCAGCGTGCAGGAAGAAGCCAATCGGCTAGAGCTAGCCGAGAAGACATATCGCGACGTTCTACTGAAGGTCGGGGATGCGGCGCTGCCCGCAGTCTGCGAGGCCCATCTCGGCTTGGCGCGCATCGGCTACCAGCGCAACGAGCTTGACGTCGCTTGGCGGCATTGGCAGACGAGCGCACGGCTTGCGCCGCTGCTTGAGAGCACGGACAGGACGCTGGCCTGCGAGCTGCTCCTGTTCCGCCTGAAGCTGGCGCAAGAAGATTCGGCAGGCGCATCGGCGGCCGTGGCAAAAGCGGAGCTGCTCGTGAGGCAGCATGGATTCTCGCACCGGATGCACGCAATCGCCGCCGCTCGGGCGGAACTGCTGCTGCGCGAAGGCGATTGGGAGGCGGCTGCCGAGCAGATCGGCTCGCACGAGCTTCCGCTATGCCAAGCGCGCATCGATTGGGCTCGGAAAGATTGGACCGCCGCATTGGCCGTGCTGATGCCACTGCGACAGCGGATAGAGGAGGCGGGCTGGGAGGACGAGCGGCTAAGCGCTTTGATCGTCGAGGCGCTCGTGCGGCATGCGGCAGGCGACGAGAAGCAGGCGACTGAACTGCTTCGAGTCGCATTGGCGATGGCCGAACCGGGCGGGTTCATACGGATTTTCATCGACGAGGGTGAACCGATGAAGCGTCTGCTGTCCATAGCGCATGAGCGAGGAATCAAACGAGCTTATGTTGCCAAGCTGCTGGCGGCGTTCGGGCCCGCTATCCCGCATACTCAGCCGCTGATTGAGCCGCTCAGCGAGCGGGAGCTGGAGGTGCTCCGGCTTGTGGCGCAGGGGCTCTCGAACCAGGAGATTGGCGAGCGGCTGTTTCTCGCGCTCAGCAGTGTGAAAGGGCACAATCGCAACATTTTCGACAAGCTGCAGGTGAGCAGACGTACCGAGGCGGTTGCCCGCGGACGCGAGCTGGGGCTGCTATAGAGAAAAAACCGGTAACGATACTTAAGTAGCTACACGGCCCCCTTGTCCAGCAGGTATACTACGGTCGACTGCGGTTAGTCGATACGGAGGTGTTGGGATGAAAGCGATCGTGTGCACGAAATACGGAACGCCGGAGGTGCTTCGTCTGCAAGAGGTGGAGAAGCCTGTTCCCAAAAGCAATGAAGTCAGAATCAGGGTACGCGCGAGCGTCGTAGGCCCCTCGGATTGCGCCTTTCGCAAAAGCGATCCGTTGTTGATTCGCTTCATCTACGGCTTGAGGAAGCCAAAATATTCAATTCTGGGAGCCGAGCTGGCGGGCGAGGTGGAAGCGGTCGGAGCCGATGTCGCTTCGTTCAAGGTCGGAGATGAGGTGTTCGGCTTAAGCGCGAAGACGTTTGGCGCCTACGCGGAGTATGTGTGTTTGCCGGAGAAGGCCCCGCTGAGCGTTAAGCCTGCCGGTCTGACGTACGAAGAGGCGGTCGCCATATGCGACGGCGCGCTCACCGCGCTTATTTTCTTGAGAGACAAAGCCAAAATAAGAAGCGGACATAAGGTGCTCATCAACGGGGCTTCCGGGGCGGTGGGCATTTATGCGGTGCAGTTGGCCAAGTATTACGGGGCAGAGGTTACCGGAGTATGCAGCGCAGGCAACGCGGAGCTGGTCAGAGCGATGGGAGCCGATCGGGTCATCGACTACAACAAGGAAGATTTCACCGTAAACGCCGGAATCTACGATGTCATTTTCGATGCGATCGGCAAACGCACCTATGGCCAGTGCAAGCGCGCGTTGACTCCACAGGGCATCTATCTATCCACGGTACTGTCCGGGTCCATCTTGTTCAACATGCTGAGAACGGCCGTATTCGGCGGACGCAAAGCCATGTTCGTCACGGCGGGCCTAATGCAGAACCAAGAAAATCTCGCTTTCCTGCGCGAGCTGTGCGAAGCCGGGACGCTCAAGCCCGTTATTGATCGGCGCTATCCGCTGGAGCAAACCGCCGAGGCTCATCGTTACGTAGATACCGGGCGCAAGAAAGGCAACGTTGTTATCGTAATCTGATTAGGGCGTGTCTGAAAACCCGCTCAGGGGCACCTTTCACCTCCCCTGCTGCGTCACTTTTGCTTGACGTACCTCCGGTACGCCTTCATAAAAGTTCCTTGCATGGAACGAAAATTCGGCAAAATTTGCTGCCCTCGGAGTATCCAGACACGCCCTAGAGAAGTCTCGCATTTTTATCCGAAAATTGCGGGGCTTTTTTTGTTGGGCCGCGGGATTGAAATGATATAATGGATTCAAAACTAACATGCGCAACATGAAAAGGAGCAATCGCATTGAACAATCGTTCCAACGCCCCCGTCCTATTTCTCGTTACCGGGCTGCTATGCCTGGGATTTTCTATCGCACTTCCGCTGCTGTGGCTGAAAATCATCTTGTCTGTAGCCGGGTTCGCCGGCCTCATTCTCGGTATCGTCGGGATCAAACGGATGAAATAAGAAGGCGGGGATACGGCTTGTCCGATCCCCGTTTTCTTTATTCAATTTCATGCATATGAATGAAATGCGTATTCCTCGCACATTTTCCCCTCGAAAACAATCGTTATATAAAAACAATTACACATATATGAAAAATTCGTTGACTGGACGGTGGATCGACGATAAAATTCACTTAACGGCTAGCCGATGGTTTTCCGAGTGTCGGCGATCAGGAGGGCTGAAGGTGAGCGGCAGCTTCAGGAAACGGGTGGCGGCGATCGTCACCGAGTACAGGCACAACTCCCATGCGGAGGTTATTGTCGGCAGATTGCTCGGAGGTTTGGGCTATCGGCCGCGCGTCGAGGTCGTCAGTCTCTATACCGACCAGGTTCCGGCCAACGACATGAGCCGCGATGAAGCGGCGCGTCGGGGTATCCCGATCTGCGCGACGATCCGCGATGCCATTAGGGCCGACCATTGTTCGGAACCGATCGACGGAGTCGTCATCATCGGCGAGCACGGCGATTATCCGGTGAACGAGAAGGAGCAGATGATGTATCCGCGCAGAAGGTTTTTGGAGGAGACGCTGGCAGCTCTGGACGAATTGGATCTGGCTGTTCCGATTTTCTCCGACAAGCATCTGGCCTGCGATTATGACGATGCCGTATGGATGTATGAACAGATGAAAGCCAGAGGCATCCCTTTCATGGGAGGCTCGTCCATTCCGCATTGCGATTACGTTCCGAATTTTGAGCCGCAGCGGCTGCATTCGTTAAGAGAGGCAATTGTCATCAGCTCGGGCGGATTGGAAGGCTACGGCATTCATGCGATGGAGGTTTTGCAATCGCTTACCGAACGAAGAAAGGGCGGCGAAACCGGCGTCAGCGCGATCCGTCTGCTGCGGGGAACGGAAGCTGAGGTTTGGGCGGCGATGGATCGAGGCGAATGGCCGGAGGATTTGATGCTGCAGGCGCTGCGCGCGATCCCGGGACTTCCCGAGGCGCATCCGAGAGAGCTTGAGCCGACTCCGGCATTGTTTGCGATCGAATATGCGGACGGAACGAAGGGCTGGATCGTGCAGTTCCAGCGGCTGGTCGAGCAGTGGAGCTTTGCCTTCCGTCACGACGGGGAGCGGGTGACGGCAGCGCTGTGCGACAGCGATCTGGATCGGCCGTTCGCCCATTTCGAACGGCTTACCCGTATGATCGAGGCGTTTATTATTAATGGAAGAGAGCCGTTTCCGTCCGAACGGACGCTGCTGACGACCGGGATGATCTGCGCCGCAATGGATTCCTTGTTCGTCCGGAAGAGGGTGGAAACGCCGTGGCTTCATATGGTCTACGAATAGCGCTTAAGGGAGGAACAGACGGTGAAGACGAATTTGCTTGCCGGCATACCGGAGCGGTTTGCGCGTTTTACGCAGCTGCCTAACGAGGGAGGGCATAACGCGGTTTGGGACTTCGTACGCGCTCCGGACGGCCGCTTCTATGTCAGCGTATGCGGGGAGAACGAGAAGCCGCTGACCGCTCTGCTATACGAATATTACCCGGCTACGGGCGAGCTTCGTCTCATTTTCGATGTGGCGAAAATCTGGATCGTCGACGCTCGGCAGATGCCACCCAGCAAAATACATACAAGCATCGATTTTATGCCGGACGGACGGCTTATTATGGCAACGCATAACACGGCCCCGGCGCCCGGCCATCGGCAGTGGATGTTCGAACAGCACTATGAGCATCCATGGGAGGGCTATCCCGGCTCGATTCTCATGCTCGTCAATCCGGACACGAACGCGGTGGAGATCAAGGGCATTCCCGTGTCGCGCGAGAGTATCTACGGGGGCATGCTCGGCAGCGATCCGCGATACTATTATTTTCTCGGTTACATGCGAGGCCATTTCTATCGAATCGACCTGGAGACGAACGAGGTCAGGGATTACGGCAAGGTGTCGGAGTTCTCCTCCTGCCGTCTGGTGAAGGATGCGAAAGGCCGACTGTACGGCAGCTCCTATTCAGGCGGCTTCTGGAGGTACGACCCCGAGAAGGACGAGATTGAGGATTTGAAGCTGCGCTTCCTTCCTCCGAGCGGCACGAAGCATCGACGGCAGTTTATTTTTGCGCTGCATACGCCTAGGAATACGCTATTACTCGTCGGTAACATGGACGGGGAGATCATCGAGTTGGATCCGGAGACGATGGAGGCGACCCGCCACGGCTCGATTCTGCCCGCCGACGTGCCGTCCGTGAACGGCTACGGCATCGGGGGCTTCGCCGCGGACGAGCGCTTTGTGCTCTATTACGGGCTGAAGACGCACGACGAATATTGCCCGATCCGGCTCGTTCGCTGGGATCTACTCGGAGGCGGGCGGCCTGAAAATCTCGGATTGATCACTTGGAGCGGCAAAGATTCGCAGTACGTTTGCGAGATGATTTTCGACGATAACGGGTTGCTGCATATGGTCGACGTGTGCGGAGAGTTTTCTCCTTATATTCTCGCCGTCGACGTCGGCAAGCTGGAACCGCCTGGTGAAGATGCTCCGAATGCGGCGCTTAGGCCGTATTACGAACCGGACTACAACGGCGTAGGCAGTGCCGCCTTCATGCACATCGAGGCGAGGGACACCAGCACGCTGCCTCTGCATCAGACGATGGACTGGAAGGATACGGCGGTCCGGCATTTGTGCGTCTCCGGCGGCAAGCTGTATACATTAGGGGGTCGGGGCAGCGTCATTGCGACCGAGTCCGGGTTTGACGAAGATCGCCCCTCGCGCATCGTCAGCCTTTATGAAGAGGGCGGTCCGGCGAGCTGTATCCCATTCGGAGCAAGCAGAGTCGCCGTTCTGACGACGGACGGCTGCATTTTGCTGGCTGATCCGATTGAAGGCAAAGCGGAAATATGGGCGTCTCCGGCTTCGACGGAGGTTAAGCTTATGCGGCTTCATGCCGCGACGGCGGACGGAAGGCTGCTGGGCAGCGATGAGGAGGGGGCTGTCTACGTTGGCTCCGGGGAGGGGCGCTTCCGCAGGCTGAAGGGGCTCCAGGTCGAACCATGCGATGGGATAGTTCTCCCGCTGGATGAGGATCGGCTGCTGCTGAGCGGCGAGAACGACGAGCTGCTGGTCTATTCGCTTGCGGCTGAGCGAGCGGAAACGTTGGCCGTGAAGGCGGCGTCGATTCGCGGACGGATGTTCAAAGCGCTGCTGACGGGCGGAACGGTGCTGGCCGACGGAACCGTCGTCGCCGGCACGATGGACGGTCTGCTGTTTACGCTGACGCCCGACCTGCGACAGCGTACCGTGTACGGCAGACTGTACGCCAACGGCCAGCTTCGCGACTTCGTCTGCATCGGGGACGACGAAGCGATTGGGGTCTATGGCGGGGAGCAAGAGGCGGGCCACGTGTTCCATTACTCTCGCGAACGCGGCTTCGTCGATCTGGGCAGGCCGCGTATGATCAAGGACAATCGGGAGCTGAGCGGTCTTCCATCCGAGTTTGGTTGCATCCATCATATCTCTCGCCTTGCTCACGAGCCGAGCGACGATACGCTGTATGTCGGGTCTGCGGAGCTATACGGCTGCGTTATTCGATATCGGGGCGTCTCATTTCCTTAAAAAGGGGTGTTGCAGGTGAACGCAGGACAGAGGCCGGCCGCAGGTCCGCGCATCGTCGAGGAGCGTTACGACATCGTCGTGTGCGGAGGCGGTCTGGCGGGCTTTTGCGCGGCGGTGGCCGCGGCAAGGCATGGAGCGCAAGTATGTCTCGTTCAGGATCGACCCGTGTTCGGAGGCAATAGTTCTTCGGAGGTACGGGTGCCCCCGCAAGGTGCGGCAAGCTTTCATGCCTATGCGCGCGAGACGGGCATCATCTCCGAGCTGCTGATCGAGGAGCGGGCGGTGAATCATGAAAGCCCGGTGTTCGATAATGGCTATATCAACAGCGTCTGGGATATGGTCATGTACAATATGGCCGTATCTACCCCGGGCCTGACATTCAAATTGAACTCCACCGTCACCGAAGTCGTCATGCGCGACGGGCGGACGGTGGATTCGGTCGTCGCGCGCGTTGCCAATGCCGAAACCGAGCTTCGTCTAAGCGCGGAGACGTTTATTGATTGTACCGGAGACGGAGTCGTTGCTGCGCTGGCCGGCTGCACGTGGCGCTACGGGACGGAGGGAAGAGACGAGTTCGGCGAGCCGCACGCCCCCGAGCAAGCGAGCGATGCGGTGATGGGCAGCTCGATCCATATTAAGGCGAAGGACGTCGGCCGTCCGGTGCCGTTCGTCGCTCCGGAATGGGCCGTCCGTTACGACGACCCCGACTTCTTCTGGAAGGGGGGCCGCGGCGTTAATCCGTACAGCGGCTTCTGGTGGCTGGAGCTGTCCGTGCCTTGGCATACGATCCACGACAATGAAACGCTGCGTCACGAGTTGACCCGCCATGCGCTCGGCATCTGGGACTATATTAAAAATCGCGATCCCGTCGTCCGCGAGGAAGCGCGGAACTATGCGCTGGACTGGATCGGCCAGGTGCCGGGCAAGCGGGAGAGCCGCCGGATCGTCGGCGAATATTGGATGACCGAGCACGACCCGTTGCGGCGAACGGCGTTTCCCGACGAGGTGGCTTTCGGCGGCTGGTTTATCGACCTGCACGAGCCGGGCGGGCTGCTGGCGGAAGTAAGCGAGAGGTCCGCGGTGGAGGAACCGGGCAGTCAGCCTTATATGACGAAAAGCTATGTCGGCCCCTTCGGCATTCCGCTGCGCATTCTGATCGCCAAGGATATGAACAATCTGATGATGGCCGGACGCAACGTCAGCGTAACCCATGCCGCGCTGGGCACGGTGCGGGTGATGGGGACGACCGCCCTGATGGGCCAAGCGGCCGGTACGGCCGCGGCGATCGCCCTGCGAGAGGGGGTCCGCGTCCGAGAGGTTCCGGAGAGTGAAGTCGTCGTTAAGGTGCAGCAGACGCTGCTTCGCGACGGCTGCTTTCTCCTAAACGCGAAGAACGAGGATGCGCGCGATCTGGCCCGGTTGGCGACCGCAAGCGCGAGCAGCGAGGCGGCGCTTGCTCCCGTCGAGTCTGCTCCGGGTCCGGCGGATAAGCTGACGGCAAGGCGCGGACAATGGATCGCGATCGGAGCGGACCGTCTCGATACGCTGGCCGTAAGCCTAAGCAACGACTCCGGCGCGCCGCAGCAGGTCGAAGTCCGGCTTTATGCCGTAGACGATCTGTGGGACTATCGGGCCGTTCCGGGCGAGCCTCTCGCTTCGGCCGCCTTGATCGTTCCGTCCGGCGCGGAGCGATGGATCGAATGGCCGGTGCAAGTGGACGTGCGGAAGTATCGCGGCCGCTACGCGAGGCTGGATTTGCTCGCAAATCCGCATGTCGGCTGGCATGCGGCTTCTTCGCTTGAGCCGGGACATGTGAGCGCCTACGAGATCGGCGAAGGCAAGATGCGCAAGCTCGGCAACGGCGTCATGATGAGCCTGAAGGTCGAGCCGCCGCAGAGCTGCTATGAAGCGGGCAACGTGCTCAGCGGCGTGACCAGGCCGCACCGCTATACGAATCTGTGGCGCTCCGATCCGGCCGGGCCGCTGCCTCAATGGCTGGAGCTCCGGTGGCCGCAGCCGGTCGCAATCGGTTCGGTCGAGCTGACTTTGCCCGGTCACCTGCTGCGCGGCTATATGCAGTATCCCGCGCTGTATCGGGATCCGCAATGCCCGAAGGAGCTGGCCGTCGAAGCTTATGTCGACGGCGTCTGGGAACGTATTGCGGTAGTGAACGACAACTACCGGCGCAGGCTCGTTGTACCGTTCGCCGAGCCTCTCTCGTCCGATCGCCTGCGCGTCGTCGTGTTAGCGACGAATGGCGATCCGTCCGCCGCGATCTATGAAGTCCGCTGTTATCCGCCCGATTCCGACAATCCGAACGAGAGGCAGGAAGATGAACCGAATGAACATGCTGCAAAATAAGGTGATTCTGATTACGGGCTGTCTGGGGACGCTCGGCCGCTCGGCCGCAGCAATGTTCCTTGAGCGCGGCGCGGCGGTGTACGGCTGCGACCTCGCCTCGCCGGATCTTTATCCCGAAATCGCGAAGTTGCAAGAGCGGTACGGAGAGAGCCGGCTGAAGCTCCGGCAGGCGAATATGTGCGACGAGGGAGAGGTTAAGGCGGCTATTGCCGATGTGGATCGCGTCTTCGGCCGTCTGGACGGAACTTATCATAACGTATTTACAAGCGGTTGGAAGCCGGCGGCCGAGATGTCGCTGGAAGAGTGGGAGCATGCGATCAGAGGCACGCTGACGAGCACGTTCCTATTGAATAAGTATGCGATTCCGCTGTTGATCCGCTCGGGCGGAGGCTCCATCGTTAACACCTCGTCAATCTTGGGACAAATTGTCTCCAAAGGCTGTCTTGCCTATGGGGCGGCGAAGGCGGGCGTCGATCAGATGACTCGCGTTATTGCCGCCGATTATGCGGAGTACGGCATTCGGGCCAACGTGCTCGTGCCGGGAGATTTCGATACGAAGGAGTCGGTAGCGCGGCAATCCGAGCAGCAGCGGGCGGCGATCAAGCAGAGTGCCTGGCTGGGACGCAGCGCAAGCGCGGACGAAATCAACGAGGTCGCCGCCTTTCTGCTGTCTGACGCATCCTCCTACGTTACGGGAGCGAGTTACAAGGTAGACGGAGGATTTCATTAAATGGAGGATGCTGACAATGAACTCATACTTATTTCATGAGCATACGCGCGAGCAGCTTAAACGAAAAGCCGAAGCGGGCAGTCTGGTCGTCGTGGCGCTGGCCGCGACGGAGCAGCACGGCCCGCATCTTCCCGTTTATACGGACAGTCTGATTACGGAAGCGGTGGCGGTTCGCGCCGCGGAGCGGGCGTCGCGGACGGTTCCGGTGCTGCTCTGTCCGCTGTTGACGATCGGCTGTTCGGATCATCACTTAAGGTTCGGGGGAACGCTATCGTTCTCCTCCGCTACTTATTTGCACATGCTTCGAGATATCGGGGAAAGTCTTGTGGCGGACGGGTTTCGTAAAATCGCGTTTCTGAACGGACACGGCGGCAACGAGCCGATCATGCATCAGACGGCCAGCGATCTTGCAGTGAAGCATCCGGTGTGGACGGCTTCCGCATCCTATTGGAGCTTGTCCAGAGAGGAGCTGCGCAAGGAAAACGCCGAGGAGGTCGGCATGGTTCCGGGACATGCGGGCGGCTTCGAGACTTCGGCGGTGCTGGCGCTGCGCGAAGGGCTGGTCGACTCCGGTCGGCTGGCGACAGAGCATGAGCAGCGGGCCTGGATCAATTCCGGCCCTCCGGGCGCTTTTATCGGCCGCCATGGCGAATTGACCGGAGCGGACGGCTACACCGATGCTCCGGCGCGGGCGACTAAAGAGCGGGGGGAGCGGTACGTGGAGGCGATCGTGCGCAGCGCGACCGCATGGCTCATCAACATCTACGAAACGATGGAAAGAGGAGAAAGAGAGGCGCGCAATCGGCTATGACGGAGACGGGAACAAAAGCGGCGCTCATCGGAAGTCATTCGGCCGTTGTTCGACGGAGGGGAGACAGGCGCAGATTTCACCGTGGGCGCCGTAGATCGTTCGGGCGAGATGGGCAACTTCTACGCCGGACAGCTCGGCGGTCTGGCCGTATTCAACCGGGCCCTGAATGAGCGGGAGATCGCAGAGCTGCACATCTCTCCGAACCGAGGGAGAGAGAGGGCTGATCGATAAGCAGAGTTGCTTGAGATAATCGGGATATAAAGAAAAGGGTATATGCCTCCCGGAGACTGCCTCATACGCTTCTGAAATCACCTTATCACGGGTTAAACCATTCAGGTTTATGAAGCGTATTGCAGCGGAGGGAGGTATATACCCATTGCACCTTTAGCATCGATGATCTTTTACAGCAACTTGAAGCGCTTATTTCGAGCTGCTGCGCAATCTGGCGACGACGTCGATCTCGACGAGCAGGTCGAAGTTGAGATCGCAATAGACGAGCGTGCGGGCCGGATAAGGCTGCGGGAAGAGACGGGCGTATACGCGATTAAAGGTTTCGTAGTCCGCCCTATTTTTCAAATAAATATTTACTTTCACGACGTCGTGAAGCGTCAGTCCGGATTGCGACAATATGTCTTCGACGTTCCGAATGGTCATCGACGTCTGGCTTTCCAGGCCGTCCGCGGCGATTTTCCCGGTTAGCGGATCGATCGCTCCCTGCCCGGACACGAACAAAAGCGAATCCGTCGGCGTAGAGGGAGAGAAGGGAGCTTCGTCCATCCCATACTTCAAATTCATATTCAACAGAGCCGTTCCTCCCCCGATATTTTACCAGCCAAGCGCTTTTCTGGTTTCCGCCGCTTTCAGATTGTAGGCTTCAACGGCGGGAATTCTGCTGCTGAAATCTCCGCCCTTCGTAATCATGCCGGCGATCGGTCCATTGACGGTGTCGACCAACGTCACGAGGTCCGCGACGCTCGGGTCGGGCGAATAACAGCAAATTTCGGAGCTGCGGCGAACGGCGTCGATATTTTTGCCCTGCCATACAGGAACCTGAGCATAGTAGTCGTGGAGCTCCTGATCCTGCACCCAAGCGCCGCTTCCGTTCTCGATCATGACCTTTTGCGCTTCTTTGCTGAAGAGGAAGCTGAGATACAGGAAAGCTTCTTCCTTATATTTGGACGCTTTCGGAATGGCGATCAGCCCGGTCTGGTGAATGGTTGCTTGCTTGGCTTTGCCAACGGGCATCGGCAGCACATCCCATTCGAAGTCGGCCTTCTTGAGCGTCTCCAGGTTCCAATCGGCTCCAAGCGTAAACAGCGAGTTGCCCTGCAGGAACACTTCGACGGGATCTCCCTGCATGCCGAGCTTTTCTCGTTCGAGATCGCTTGGCCGCACGTGCCACTTCGTCGTTAACTCCTGGGACCACTTCAAGTCCTCCAGTACGGCCGGCGTATTCGCAAGGCTTAAGCTTCTGTCCTCATTCATATAACGGTAGTTCGGCGCGCTGCCGTTGGCCATGGCCAGCATATTCGTAAATTCGTCGACCATTCCGCTAACGCCCCAATCGTTGGCGGCGGAGTCCGTCGCTTGCTTGGCCAGCTCGAGAAAATCGTCGTAGGTCCAGTCGTTGCCGGGCATCTCTAAGCCGTATTTATGAAGCATCTCCTTGTTGACGACAACCCACATCGGAATGTCGGAATAAGGAAGCACCCATTGCTTGCCGCCGGTTCGGAACGCCTCCAGGAAGCCATCCGGCATAACGGTCCCTTGAATCCGAGGATCCTTCTCGATATAGGGAGACAGCTCCTCCAGCAGATCGCCCGACAGCCACTGCGACAAACCTGCGTCGAGGAAGACGAGATCCGCCTTCTCTCCGGCGATAACGTTGTTGACGACCGCTTTATCGATATTCGTATTCGCTTCGATCGTGATCCACGGATACATTTCATGGAATTTGTCGAATAGAGCTTGGTTCGGTCCGATAAACCAAGCCAGCACGGTTAAAGTAACGGGGTCTCGTTCCGCTGCAGGCGTCTCGCTTGACGGCTCCGACGCGCTTGGCGGCGGACTGGAGGCGGACGATGAGGGCGTTCCCTCCGAGCCTCCGCCCGAACATGCGGCAAGCAGCGGCAGCAATGCGATTACCGCGATCAAGCTGGCCATGCGATAACTTCGGACTAACCTTTTCCTCAATTTCATCGGCGGACACTCCCTGAATAGGATAATAATGAAGCTCTCGTTTGCGCACAGAGCCGTGCGGCGGCCTGATCCTTGAAAGGGTTATCATGCTTAGATTGTAACATGGAACATTTTCATGTCAAGGAATATAATTCACATACGAAATAAAATGATGGGCATATCTGTTTACGATCCGATTTTTATTTGTTATCATTATTTCACGTACTTGAAACGTTTTCAACATATTTTGCTCGCGGGGGTAAGATGAAATGGGGAACGTAACGTTCGATCATGTGTACAAATATTACAAAGGGGAGCCGGATCCGGCGGTCAACGATTTTCATCTGGACGTCGCGGACGGGGAGTTCCTGGTCATGGTCGGCCCGTCCGGCTGCGGCAAATCGACGACCTTGCGCATGCTCGCGGGTCTGGAGGAGGTGTCCGAAGGCGATATCTACATAGACGGAAGGCTGATGAATTTCGTCTCGCCGAAAAATCGCGACATCGCCATGGTGTTCCAAAACTATGCGCTGTATCCGAATCTGACCGTCTTCGAAAATATGGCGCTGGGCCTTCAGCTTCATAAGGTAGCTAAGAGCGAGATCGAGCTGCGCGTGAACCGGACGGCGAAGATGCTGGAAATCGCCCACTTTCTGACGAAGAAGCCCAGCCAGCTATCCGGCGGTCAGAAGCAGCGCGTCGCTCTCGGGCGCGCGCTTGTCCGCGAGCCTCAGGTATTCCTGATGGATGAGCCGTTATCCAATCTGGACGCGAAGCTGCGGACGCAGACGCGGATGGAGATCAGCCGTCTGCACAAGGAGCTGCAGACGACGATGGTATACGTCACACACGATCAGACGGAAGCGATGACGATGGGGACGCGGATCGTCGTCATGAAGGACGGCCGGATTCAGCAGGTCGCCCCGCCGCAGCAATTGTACGACGAGCCGCGCAATCTGTTCGTGGCCGGATTTATCGGCACGCCGCAGATGAACTTCATCCCCGGATCGATCGTAGCAATCGACGACGCCTATTACTTCCGCAGCAAACGTCTGGAGCTGAGCATCCCGGAATTTTACTTTCCTCGTATTCGCTCTGCGGAAGGCAATCTGCGTTCGGTCGTGCTCGGCATTCGTCCGGAGTACGTACTCAGCGAACCGGAGGCCGTCGAGCGCTATCTGGAGTGGAGCGTCAACGCTTCCGTTTATATGAGGGAGCCGCTCGGCTCGAACACGTATCTGTATGCGCGCATGGGCGAGGAGAGCTTGACCGCGCGCGCGGAAGCGCATACACCGATCGTGCCGGGAGACTCGGCGACGTTTGTCGTTCGCATGGATAAGGCCCATTTCTTCGATCGCGACAGCGGTTTGTCGCTGGCTTCGCGGGAAGGAGATCGGCCGTGAGCGGGAAAAAAATGCGGACGCTCGCCTTCGCAGGAGGTATTGTTCTGCTTGGCGCCGCGCTTGCGCTGCTGTGGAGATCCGGCTCCGACGAGCAGCAGGCATATCCCGTCTTTGATGCGGAGCGAGTGCTATCCGGCATCGGCGGTACGGATGGCGCAGACGGCGCGGATGCGGCTCTCTCCTACACGCAATGGATGCGGAGCGAACGGTATGCGGCGTCGAAAACCGCCGAGGGCGTTGAAGCGTCCATCATGGCGGTCGACTATGCGGCGGCGGCCCCGGAGACGCAGCTCGAACGCCGCCGCGATCCGGCGCAAGGGGCGGAGGTGCTCGATTGGAACAGTTCGCGCGGATGGGTCGAATGGCGTATCGAAGCGCCTCGCGACGGAATCTACGAGCTTGAACTGGTCTACGCCCCGTTGAAAGGGGGCTTCGCGCCTCCGGTGCGCGGCATTCGAATCGACGGTACGTATCCGTTCGCCGAAGCCGAGCGCGTGAGCTTTGATCGGTTATGGAAAGACAGCTTGTATCCATACGAGCGCAATGCGATCGGCAACGAGATTCGTCCCGTACAGGTCGAATTGACGGAATGGCGTACCGAACGGGCGACGAATTACGCGGTCAGCTCCGAACCGCTACGCTGGGCGCTGACTGCCGGAGAGCATAGGCTGCGTCTGGATGCGGGGCAAGGAGCGCTGTCGCTTCATTCGATTCGGCTCGCCGCGCCGCTCCGGACGCCGTCGTATGCGGAATACGCGCAGGAGCATGCTGTCGCTGCGAGCGGCGGAGAGCCTTGGCACAGCATCGTCGAAGCGGAACGCTACGCGTTCAAATCTTCCGTGGCCATTCAACTGCAGAGCAGGTCCGAGCCTTATATCTCTCCCGATCCGCGAGGGAAAATCGTCTACAACGCCATCGGCGGAACGAGCTGGACCAAGCCCGGAGACCGGATCGGATGGGAGGTGTCGGTGCCTCGAGCAGGCTACTATGCGATCGACGTGAAATATTATCAAGGCTATAACGGCAAGTCGAGCGCCTATCGGACGGTGCTGATCGACGGCGAGACTCCGTTCAGGGAAATGCAAAGCTATCGGTTCGTGCCTAACAAAGGGTTCGAAATCGCCGCCATCGCGGACGAAGAGGGGCGACCTTATCAGTTTTATTTGACCGAGGGCAAGCATCTGATCGAGATGGCGGTCGACGCTTCGGCCGTTCGTCCGGCCGCCGAATCGCTGCTCGACATCGGAGAACGGCTGCTGGAGATGGAACGGAGTGTTCGCGCGATTACCGGCAACTATGGCTACGGCAGCGACCAGAACGTGGATATGGCTCGCACATGGGATTTGCGCAAGTACGACCCGCAGCTGGAGTCGGAGCTTCGCGAGCTGATCGAAAGGCTGCTGGCCGTCTGCGATTACTTGAACGGGCTGAACCAAGCGAATACCGATGCGGTAACGGCGCTGCGCGTGAACGCCGACAGGCTGCAGCGGATGCTCGATCATTTTAACGATATTCCGAACCGCCTAGCGGAATTCGGAACGGTGCGCACGAGTCTCAATACGTGGATTCAGACGATCGAATCGCAGGCGCTGGAGCTGGACTACCTGGTCGTCCGCACGCCCGACGCCGATCCCGGTTTGAAGTCTCCCGACTCTTGGAGCAAGGCGCGCTATGCCGCGACCGACTTTTTCCGTTCGTTTTTCCAACAATACGATACGAATGATACGGACGATGAGGATGCGTTGACCGTATGGGTACAGCGGGGCAAGGATTACGTCGATCTGCTGGAGCTGATGGTGCAGCAGGATTTCACGCCGCAAACCGGCATTCAAGTGAACATCAACCTGATGCCGAATACGAACGTGCTGCTGCTCGGCAACGTGGCCGGCGATCAGCCGGACGTGGCGTTGGGCGTTCCGCTGGAAACTCCGGTAGACTTCGCGATGCGCGGTGCGGCCGAGAGCTTGAGCGGTTACCCCGGCTTCGAGGAGGTGTTCGGGCGTTTTAATCCTGGCTTGATGCGATCCTATCAATATACGGGGAACGTTTACGGTCTGCCCGAAACGCAAAACTACTATATGATGTTTTACCGCTCGGACATTTTTGAGGATTTAGGCTTGCAGCCGCCGGATACGTGGGACGACGTTGAACGCCTGCTCCCGACGCTTCAGGAGAACGGACTGACGTTTAATTTGCCGAAGAGGAATTTTCATATTCCGTTCTACCAGCAGGGAGCCGAATTTTACGAGACGAACGGCATGCAGCCCGCTCTGACCTCCGAGGAAGGAATAGCCGCCTTTAAGCGCTGGACCGACTGGTATCGCAAATACAATCTTCCGAAGGATATTCCCGTCTTTATTCATCACTTCCGCAACGGCGACATTCCGATCGGCGTGGCCGATTTTGATATGTATGTGCAACTGGTCATCGGAGCGCCCGAAATCGAAGGCAAGTGGAAAATGGTGCCGCTCCCCGGGATCAAGCAGCCGGACGGGACGGTAGCCAGATGGTCGCATAACGAATCGCTGGCGCGTATACAGGAGCCTTCGTCGCTGATGATGCTGAAGAAGAGCGAGCGGAAGGAAGAGGCCTGGAAATTTATCGAATGGTGGACGTCGGCCGACGTGCAGAGCCGATTCAGCAACGATATCGAATCGTTCGCAGGCATAGCCTATCGCTGGAACACGGCAAACCTGGAGGCGATGCAGACGATTCCGTGGCCGGAGGAGGATCTGGCCGCACTGAACGAGCAGGACAGATGGGTCAAGAACATGCCTTACGTGCCGGGCTACTATTATTTGGCGAGAGAGATCGAGTTCGCCTGGAACAATACGGTCGTCGGTCAAATGCCGGCGCGGGAGGCGCTTGAACAGTCGGAGAGATCGCTGGCTCGGGAAATGATGCGCAAGCAGGAAGAACTGGGCATTGCGTCCGGAGGCGGCTTAATCGTTCCGCCCTATGACAAACCCTATGAGAGGAGTGCGCCGTGAAATCCGTGACCCGAATTGAAGCTGCCGTCCGCCGCCCGTCCGCGCCTAACGGCTATAAGGCTCGTATCGTTCTTTTCCTGCGCGAAATTTGGGCGGAACGAATGTCGTACTTGTTTCTGGCGCCGTTCCTGCTCAGCTTTACGCTGTTCATCATCGTTCCGGTGGCGTTGGCGATGCTGCTCAGCTTGACCTCGTTTAACGGCTTTGAGTTTCCGCGTTTTATCGGGATCAGCAACTTCATCTATATGTTTACGCAGGACGTCGTATTTATGAAGCATACGATTCCCAATACGCTGAAGTTCTCCATCGTCGTAGGGCCGGGCGGGTACATTCTGTCCTTTGTCTTCGCCTGGCTCATTCATCAACTCCCGCAAAGCATCCGCAACTATTTCTCGCTAGCGGTGTACGCGCCGTCCATTATGGCGACGTCGGTTGCGCTGACGATGGTGTGGACGGCGGCGTTCAGCGGGGACAGCGTCGGCTATTTGAATAGCATTTTGCTGAGTCTGGGACTGATCGAATCTCCGCAGCTGTGGCTGCAGGACCCGAAATATTTGATGACTTTTATGATCATCGTGACGCTGTGGACGAATATGGGCGTCGGCTTCCTGGCCATGCTCGGCGGACTTCAGACGGTTAATACCGAGCTGTACGAGGCGGGACGAATCGATGGAGTTAAAAGTAAGTTGCAGGAAGTGTATTACATTACGATTCCGAGCATGAAGCCGCAGATGTTGTTCAGCGCAGTGATGGCGATTGTCGGCGCGATCAAGGCGGGAAGCATCTCCAGCGGGCTCTCTGGGATGGCGATTACGCCGCAATACGCCGGCCATGTGATCAACAATCATATTTACGATTACGCCTTTCTCAGATACGAGTGGGGCTACGCTTCGGCGCTGTCGGTCGTGCTGCTCCTGATGAGCTACGGCATTATGAGGCTGAGCTACAAGCTGTTCGGCACGAAGGAGGATGAATAGATGCTGCTGTCCCTCCGCAGACGGTTCGCTCCGTCGCGCCTGCTGCTGATTGCATTCCTGGCGGCGATCGGAATTTTTATGCTGCTGCCGATCATTTTTCTCGTCAACAACGCCTTTAAGCCTCTGAACGAGATGTTCGTGTTTCCGCCGAGAATTTTCGTGCAGCAACCGACAATGTACAATTTCGAGCAGCTGTTTCTGCACAGCGCCGCAGGCGTCGTGCCGTTCAGCCGCTACTTGTTTAACAGCGTCGTCATTGCAACGGCGACAACTTTGGCGGTCATTGTCGTCAGCACGATGGCCGGCTACGTGTTATCCAAGCATCGTTTCCACTTCAAGGCGTTTATTATGGGAGCGGTGATGATCGCGCTCATGTTTACGCCGGAGACAGTGTCGATTCCGCGCTATTTGATCGTCAGCGGACTCGGGCTCAAGGATACGTACTTGGCTCATGTGCTTCCGTTTCTGGCATCGCCGGTGGCGGTGTTTCTGATGAAGCAGTTTATCGACCAAATTCCCAATTCGCTGATCGAAGCGGCCAAGCTGGACGGCGCGCCGGATATGTACATTTTTATCAAGATTATCATTCCGTTGACGTCGCCTGCCGTCGCCACCGCGGGGATTATCACGTTCCAACTGGTGTACATGGATGTAGAAGCTTCCTCCTTGTATATGACAAAGGAAACGATGAAGACGCTTTCCTATTATGCGGAAGCGATGACGCAGAACATTCCCGGAACGGCGCAGGTCAGCGTCGCCGCCGCAATCGGGCTGCTCATGTTCGTGCCGAACCTGATCATCTTCTTGCTCTTCCAACGAAAAATGATTCAAACGATGCTGCATTCGGGCGTGAAATGAACAAGAGGACAGAGAGGGGGGACACGGATGCTCGGACGCAAGCGGATGATCTGGGGCGTTAAGGTTGCGGCAGCGCTGTTGCTGCTTGGGTTGGCGGGGGTGGCGGTTCCCCAGCCGGCCTCGGCTCAGCTTCCGTATTCTACGTGGTACAGCGATCTTAACGCCGGCATGATTCGAACGCAGCCGGTTTATGTGCCGGATCGGATCGTCGACGGGAACGGTGTGGAGAGGGGGTTCTCTTCGCCAAGCGATATTTTTATCGCGGAGAACGATCATGTGTTCATTGCCGATACGGGCAACGACCGCATCGTGGAATTGAACGAGAAGGGCGAATACGTGCGCAGCATCGGGCAGGAAGAAGGGCCCGGCAAGCTGACCCAGCCGGAGGGCGTGTTCGTCGCGCCGGGCGGGACGATCTACGCCGCCAATACGGGCGGTCAGTCGATCGTGCTCTACGCGCCGGACGGGAGCTTCGCGCGCGAGTTCAAGAAGCCGGAGGCGACGGCGCTTGCGGCGGATTATCATTTCTATCCGACCAAGCTCGTTGCCGATCGGCGCGGCGTCATGTATATCGTCGTTAAGGATACGTTCCTCGGTCTGCTCCGAATGAGTCCGGACGGGGAGTTTACCGGCTTTTTCGGGGCGAACAAGGCGAAGCTGAGCTGGTTGGATCGCGTGAAAAGGGCGCTGCTGAACGAGAAGCAGCTCGCCCAGGAGATCGCAAAGCAGCCGAATCCGATTCTGAATGCGACGCTGGCGGACGACGGATTTCTGGTTACGACCAGCTCCGGGACGGCCAGCGACGGCCAGATCAAGAAGCTGAACGCCGGGGGCTTCGACGCGTTTCGCAACAAGCCGTTCGACGAGCCCGATCTGATCGATACGGCGATCGACAGTAACGGCTTCCTGTACGGGCTTAGCCGCAGCGGCGATATCAGCGTCTCGGTCTACGATCCTACGGGCGAGGCGGTGTTCTATTTCGGCTCGACGCAGAAGAGCGCTCGCCAGCTCGGCATCGCCGATTACGGCAGCAGCATTGCAATCAACGGCAACAACGAGCTGTGGGTCGCGGACAATGCGGCCAACCTGATTCAGGTGTTCAAGAGAACCAGCTTCGGCGATACGTATATGACGGCATCGCATTTGTATTTCGAGGGCGATTACGAGCAGAGTCGTTCGTATTGGGAGGAAGTGCTCCGACAGAACGGCATGCTGAACATCGCTTACAACGGCTTGGGCAAAATCGCCCTGCACGACGGGGATTACGACGCGGCGCTCGATTACTTCAAGCAGTCGAACGACCCGAAAGGGTATTCCGATGCTTACTGGTACATCCGATACGAGTGGCTGAAAGACAACTTCCTGCTCGCGGTTGTCGTACTGATCGCCGGAAGCTGGGGACTGTCGTTCGGAGCGCGCCGCTTGGCGTTGTTCGCACGCAGGCGCACATGGCCGCCGCTTGTGCGAAAGTATGCAGGCGAACTAAGGGACGCGCTTTATTTGATGGTTCATCCCTACAACGGCTTTTACCGGTTGAAGGATCGCCATATTTCTTACGCGGTCATCGTTTTTTTGCTTGCGCTGGCGGTCGCCGTTCATGTCTGGTCCGTGTTCGCTTCGGGTTTTATCGCTTATCCCTTCGACCTGGGCGAATACAACCTTCCGCTGTCTCTGGCATTTATGATCGTGCCATGGTTAACCTGGGTGATTGCCAACTATCTGGTCAGTACGGTTAAGGGCGGCGAAGGCCGGTTCCGGGAGGTGCTTCAGGGAAGCGCCTTCGCTATCGTTCCGTACATTGTCATTACGATACCCACGACAATATTGACCAACTTCGTCGTGCTGGAGGAGTGGATCGTTATCGATTTGATCCGCCAGGCAATGTGGGTGTGGATCATCGTGCTGTTCTTCGTCATGACGCAGGTCATCCATAACTTCGATTTCACCGAAGCGTTCAAGAACGCGTCCGTGACGCTGTTCACGATCGGGATTATTTGGGTGTTCGCGATGATTGTGTCCGGGCTAGTTTATAATTTCTACGATTTTATCGAGCAGATTTATCGGGAGGTGACCTTCCGTGCTTAAAAAATTATGGCCGGCCAGCGGCAAGTATCGGCTGCTGCTCATCGGCGCGGTTGTGCTTGTTGTTGCGACGGCGGCGGGGATTGTCTTCGGCGGGCGCGATAAGCTGCCGTCTTTGCGGGCGATGGGTATCGGCGAGCCGGTTCGGCAGCTTGCGTCTGTTGTAGAAGGGGCGGCATGGCAGGCGGGGCGGCGCGATGACGAGGGCTTTGCTCTTGTCGCGGACAATGCGCGATACTCGTTGCGGCTGGAGTCGAAAACGAGTCAGCTCGTTGTCGTCGACAAGGCGGGCGGATACAAGTGGCGGAGCAATCCGTCGCCGGAGCAGCTTGCGCAGGAGAAGGTCAAAGGGGCGCTGCTGGAAAATCTGCAATCGCCGTTTGTCGCCGAGATCGTTGCCGCCGGACAGACGAGAAGAACGATGCTCAGCACGCTGACGAAAGGCGTGACGATTGACTATACGCCAATCGGCGGCGAAGGCGTCCAGGCGACGTATACGTTCGAGAAGGAACGGATGAGTTTTGTCGTTCAATTCACGTTGACCGAGCACGGTCTGGAGGCGGCCGTTCCGTCGGACGGGATAAAGGAATCTGGCGATTACGGGTTGTATTCGCTTCAACTGCTGCCTTACTTCGGTGCGGTTCCGACAGGAGAAGAGGAAGAAGGCTATCTGTTCGTGCCGGACGGCCCCGGCGGACTGATCTATTACGATCGGGCAAGGCCGTCTGTCGCCAGCGGTTACGAGTTTCCGATTTACGGAGACGATCCGGCGCATCTGGACTACAGCGAGAGCAGAACGGTGCGGAGGGAACAGATCGCATACCCGCTCTATGGCTTGAAACGGGGAGAGCATGCATTCGCCGCGATTGTGAAGGAGGGGGCCTACACCGCTAAAATCAAAGGGGCGACGCCGAGCAATAGCACGCGGTACCATTCGGTCGGTGTCAGCTTCAGTTATCGCGAGGAGTACGGACGCAAGGTAAGCGGAATTACGAAGGAAACGGTCAAGTCGGTCCGCAAGGAGCGCACGGTGGATGATCTGCGGGTGGAATATCGGCTGCTATCCGGAGAGGAGGCCGATTACGTCGGAATGGCGCATGCGTACCGCGATTATTTGGAGGGCAGCGGGCAGCTTGGCGAACGTCTGCCGGCGACCGGGCACGTTCCGCTGATGCTGTCGCTTGTCGGCGGTGGCAATAAGCCGCAATTCGGCACAAGCGGCTTCGAGACGGCGACGACGTTCAAGCAGGCTGAGGAAATCGTCGAAGGATTGCGGGAAGCCGGGATCGGGAGCATGAACGTTATTTATCGCGGCTGGCAGAACAGCGGGCACACGTACACGGACGAGCGATTCCCGATCGTCTCCGCGCTTGGGGGCGACAAGGGGGCGCAGCGGTTCGTGAGCCGGATGCACGAGCTTGGAATTAAGGTGCTGTTCGACGATTACTTGGCATGGAAGGAGGAGGCTTATAGTTCCTTCTATAAAAAGACGGACGGAATTCGCGGCATCGATTCCACGGTTCTGTCGGGCAGGGGAGACGGATTTATTGTAAACCCGGTGAAGGCGGTGCGTCAGCAGAAGCGGGTCGTCGATGCGCTGAAGGAGATCGGGGTCGACGGCATTCATTACGTCGACGGCCCGGGCAGCCTATCGTTCAGCGACTACCGCGCGAACGCCCCCCTGACCCGAGGGGATACTGTTCACTACTACTTGGCTTTGCTGGATTATGTTCGCGAACAGCTGGGGGCGGCGGGAGTTAATCGCGGCGAGCAGTACGCGCTGAAGCACGCCGATTATATCGAGGAGCTGCCGCATTCGTCCAGCAGCGACTTTCTGATCGACGAGACGGTGCCGGTCTATCCGATCGCCGTTCACGGCTCGGTCCTCTATTCGGCGGCGGCGGGCAATCTGCGCGACGTCTACGAGGACGAGATGCTGAAAGCGATCGAATACGGCGCGGTTCCGGCCTTTACGCTGACCTATGCGGAAAGCCGGGTGCTGAAGGGAACGGACTATCAAAATCTATACAGCACACAGTACGAGATTTGGAAGGATCGCGTGGCGGAGGATTACAAAAACTTCGATCGTCTGGCCGGAGTGCTCCACCGGCGAATCGCGGATCACCAGAAGATTGCGGACGGCGTTTACGCTACCGTCTATGAGGACGGCACACGAGTGACCGTCGACTATCGCACGAAGCAATTCAGCGTTGAGGGAGGGAGACGGGAATGAACGGAAAATCCTCGCGGCGCAGGCAGCTTCTGCAGTTTCGCTGGAAGGAGTACGGGCTCGGCTATTTGTTCATGCTGCCGTGGATGATCGGGTTCGTCGCCTTCGTGGCGTTCCCGATCGGCTGGTCGCTGTGGAACAGCTTTAATCAAGTGTTTATCACAAGCGAGGGCTTCAAATATACGTGGGTCGGACTGGACAATTTTCGCCGAATGTTGATCGAGAACAACGCCTACCCGATTATTTTGCTGACCTATTTGCAGGAAGTGCTGCTTATTATCCCGCTCATTCTCATCTTCTCGTTTGTCGTGTCGCTGCTGCTGAACGAGAAGTTTCCGGGAAGAGGGTGGATGCGGGCGCTTTTCTTCCTGCCGGTTATTTTCGCCACGGGTCAGGTCATTATGGAGCTGTTTGTACAAGGAGCGGGCGAGCTGCCGTTCATGGAGCAGTACAATTTGGACGTCATTCTGCGGCAATATTTCAGCGAGACCACAGCGTCGATGCTGCTCGGCGTTCTCGGCAAGGCGGTCATCATTCTCTGGTATTCCGGGGTGCAAATATTGATATTCATCGCCGGCTTCCAGACGATTCCAAAGACGGTGTACGAGGCGGTCAGGGTGGACGGGGCTTCGCCCTGGGAAAGCTTCTGGAAAATTACTTTCCCCGGCATGCTGCCTTTTATCGGATTAAATGCGGTGTATACGATCGTGGATTTGTTTACGTTCCCGTTTAATCCGGTGCTGGAAATCGTCCGCAGCAATATGTTCTCGCCGACGACGGGCTACGGCTACGCCAGCGCGATGGCTTGGCTATACTTTGCCATCATTTTGCTGCTGCTGGGCCTCACGCTGTGGCTGACCTATCGCGCGACCAAGGGAAGGGGAGAGCTCAGATGAAGCTGGAGAAGGCGTACAAGCAAGTGAAGCTCGACATCGCCGAGACGCTGGCGCACCGCAAAACGCAGAAGCTGAAAACGGTTGTTCTGGGACAGAACGTGAAGGATGGGCTGATTGCCAAGCTGGCTATTTTCGCGCTGCTGACGGTGATTGCCTTCCTGTATGTGAAACCGATTTTGTATATGGTCTCGACCAGCCTTAAGACGGTAGCCGACATGATCGACCCCGTCGTCGGGCTGATTCCTCGGGAATTGAACTGGCACAATTACGCGGAGGCGTGGCGGGGGCTCAAGTATCCGGAAGGCTTCTTCGATACGATGACGATTGCGTTGTTCGGCTCCGTATTCCAGGTGTTCACGTGCGCGCTTACCGGGTATGCGCTGGCGAGGCTGAAGTTTCCGGGGAAAAATCTGATGTTTTTCCTGATTCTTGTTGCCTTTCTCATTCCGCCGCAGTTGACGATCGTGCCGCTTTATATGATTTACAGCGAGCTCGGATGGATCAACACTCCGTTCGTGTTTCTCGTGCCCGCTCTGTTCGGGCAGGGTTTGCGAGGGGCGCTGTTCATTATTATTTTCCGACAGTTTTTTCTGTCGCAGCCGAAGGCGCTGGAGGAGGCGGCCAAAATCGACGGCGCTTCGGCGTTCCGACTGTTCTTCCGCATTATGATGCCGCTGGCTGGGGGCGCTTGTCTGGTCGTATTTCTGTTCTCGTTTGTCTGGTATTGGAATATGAGCTACGAGGCGGCGCTGTTTCTGAGCAAGGACTTTACGCCGCTATCCCTTCGGCTCAGCTCGATGCAGATGGAGCTGATTGGCAACCGGGCAATCGACTTCAGCGCCGGCGTCGGCCAGGACCCGATCTCGGAAGGACCGCGAATGGCGGGCGCATTCCTGATTATCTTCCCACCGCTTATCGTCTATCTAATCGCACAGCGTTGGTTCACCGAGGGGATCGAGCGTACCGGGCTGGTGGAGTAGGCGAATGGCGGTAGGCGGATGGCGGTTAGTGGATTGGTAGGCAGGCAGGTAGGTGGTTGGTGGTAGGTAGTTGATAGTAGGTATTTGATAGAAGGTAGTTGGTTGGACTAGTGAGGATTTAAAGGATGGCAGAACGTGGGATGCAGGTAGAGGTGGAGATGGAGATGGAGATGGAGGTAGAGAGGAAGAGGAAGAGGAAGAGGAAGAGGATGAGGAAGGGGAAAATGGAGGAGGTGATGGTAAAGTTGATGGTAAGGGAATGATAATGGTAATGGTAATGGTAATGGTAATGGTAATGGTGATGGTGATGGTGATGGTGATGGTGAAGGTTGGGAGAATAGAAGGGATGAGGCGTGTCTGATTTGGTCTTCCCAGAGGTTATCCGTATAATCGTCGAAGACGCTTTAGTGACATTCAATCCTCGATCTTGATCTATTTATACGGTTTTTCCTACAAACGTTCGTCGTTCGAGCCTGAGCAAGCCGCTTTGTACGATTTTTCGAACAAATATTCGCATTTAAGGTCTCATTCGAGCTGCGTTGTACGATTTTCCAACTAACTTTCCTGCGTAAACTCATGTGTGCAAATAGATCCGCCATAAAATTTCAATCTCCAATCACTTGGTAACGTTATGGGCCAATTATAGCCCGGAGTCTGCCTCATACGCTCCTAAAACTACCTTATAACGATTTTTTCAATTCAGAATTTGGGGGCGTATCGTATCGGAGGGAGGTATATGCACCTGTTACCTTTATCATCGATTAGCTCTCACAGCAGCCTATTTCGCTTATGAGACAGTCCCAACTGCGAAAGTTGTTTTATATGTGCGGTTGATGGACTAAGTGGCCTGATGAAACGGAACCAACTGAGTCGATGCCAAGCCAATAGGTCCGCGAGACGGTCTTATTCGAACCACCCGACTCGATGCCAAGCCAATAGGTCCGCGAGACGGTCTTATTCGAACCACCCGACTCGATGCCAAGCCAATAGGTCCGCGAGACGGTCTTATTCGAACCACCCGACTCGATGCCAAGCCAATAGGTCCGCGAGACGGTCTTATTCGAACCACCCGACTCGATGCCAAGCCAATAGGTCCGCGAGACGGTCTTATTCGAACCACCCGACTCGATGCCAAGCCAATAAGTCCGCGAGACGGTCTAATTCGAACGGCCTGAGCCGACTCAATGGAGAAGTCAGTTTCAAAATGACAACATGACTTCTCCATTGTGCAGAAAACGTAATAAGACGATTTCGGAATGCGCTCAAGCCAGTGACACTGTTATTGTTTGTTAGCCAGTTCCATTTCTACTGCCTTGTTCAGTTCGGATTCCGCTGAGACGAGCGCTTCTTGGACGCTTAGCTCCCCGAGGATCACCTTCTCGAATTCGAAGGCGAGGATCGACGGCGCGTTTAAGGTCAGCGTAGGATGCACGGCAGGCGAAGGTGCAAATTTGTTGTAGTAGATCGCTTTGGCGTTTTTCCCTTGCAGCAGCGGAACGTCGGCGCCGAATGCCTGGCGAACCTGCTCGTTCAGCAGATGAGTAGGTCTTCCTTCCTTGGCGGCGGCGAGCTGAGCTTCGTCGGAGAGCAGCTCGTTCACCGCTTGCAGCGCCGCTTCTTTGTTCGCGGCCGTATCCGTGATGTAGATCATGGTCGGCAGAGATTGGAAGCCTACGCCGTTGTTGTCCGCGAACGTCGGAGCGGCGACCATGTCCCAGTTAAGCGCCTCGAAGCCAGGCCGTTTGTAGCTGGACGAAAGGGACAGCACCATGGCGATGTTTTTTTGCTCATAAAACTTGTTCAGCTCCAGCCCGGAGTCGCGCTCATAGCCTTCCAGGTTGCCCGGGATTTTGTAAAAGCGGGACAGATTCTCGAAAATACGTTTCCAGCCGTCGTTGTTCACGGCCGCTTTGCCGGTCTCCGCATCGATGATTGGCAGGGAGAGTTCGTTGCCGAGCAGCGCAAAACGGTAGAACATGCTGATGCCGCGATAGTTGACGCCGTCCTTCTTGCCGGTCACCTGTTTGGCCAAGTCGTAGAGCTGATCCCAGGTCATGCCGTCCGTCGGATACGGAGCGTTAAACTTGTCGAATACATCCTTGTTGTAGAACAGCGCGATCGGATTCGAGCTTTCCGGCAGGCCGTATAGCTTGCCTCCGGAGAAGTTCTTGGCGGTGGCGATCGAGGCCGGATCGAAGCGGTTCAGGTCGACGATGCCGGAATCGACGAGCCCGGTCAAATCGGTCTGAAGATTGCCGCCGAGCAGCACGCGCAGATCTCCTTCGGCCGCGCCGTACAGGATGTCAGGCGTAATATCCTTTTGGGCTTTCAGATCGGGCATGTTCAAAATGCAGGAGCAGAGGTAGTTCAGCTTGTAGTCCGGATATTTTGCCGTTACCCACTGATTGATCTGTGTCGCAAAAGCATCCTCCGGGATGGAACCGAACACGCTAAGCTCCACCGGCTCGGGCTCCGGAGAAGGAGAGGGGGATTCCGACGGGCTGGGCGACGGCGAAGCCGAAGGAGAAGCGCTTTCAGACGGCGGCGGACTTGAAGGCTGGGCCGCCTCATTTTTGCTGCAGGCGGATAGGACCACTGTCAGAAGCATCATGCTGGCAAACAAAGCGGAGAAAAATCGCGACTTGAGAATCATTCCTGTAACCTCCCTAAATTTCTGAATCAGAATGTCTAAAAAAGATCTTTCTCCTCAATTTTGCAGAAAAATGCAGGGCGGGTATATGGAATATTGGTGGATTGTAATGGATAAAAAGTTAAAAAAATATTTTATATTCGTGAAACGGAGGAGTTGGATTCCGTGTACGATTTTTTTGACCGTTTTTATCCGCATATTCTGAACGTCGTGCAGGGCAAATTGGAGCATTGGGAGACACAAGGAACGCAGTTTTATAGAAAGTCGACCGGGAGGCTCAGTTTATTTTACGTGTACGAGGGTCAGGGCAGCATGGAATTGGATGGGGAGAAACATCCGTTATCGGAGGGCAGCGTCGCCCAGATTCCCGCAAGACGCAGGCTCGTCATCCGCAATGCTCCTGAAATCCCGCTTCGCTACTTTATGATCGAATACGACTTCAAGCTGGTTAAATGGCAGGGGGAGCTTACGCGCTGCGAGGAGCCGCCGGAGAAATGGCTGCCGTTCGGCCCGGTCGAGCCGCTGGCGGATCATCGAGGGCTTCGCTCCGAAATGCTGCTGCTCTACCGCGTATGGTCCGAGAAGAAAAACGGGTACTCCGGACAGGCCAAATTGCTCTTTTTCAACCTGCTGCTGCGAATCAGCGACCAACTGCATGAACGACAGAAGGACGATTCGGCCGAACGGTCGATTATGGATTGCGTGAACTATATCAATAACCACTATCAGGAATCGCTGGAGCGCGGGTCGCTGGCTCGCAAGGTGTCGCTGTCCAGCAGTTACTTCTCGGTGCTGTTCAAAAGGTATGTCGGCTGTTCTCCCGTGCAGTATATAACCAAAGTCAGATTGGATAAAGCGATGCAGATGTTAAGAGGGAGCAACAAGCCGGTAGCGGTCGTCGCGTTGGAGGTGGGTTTTCACGATCCGCTGTATTTCAGCCGGGTGTTCACCCGAGAGATCGGAGTGACGCCGCGGGCGTATCGCGAAGCTTAAGAGGCGACCGAGAACGAAACAGGCCAACCGGAACAAGGCGTCCGTGTTGGCCTGCTGGCGAAAATCAGTTTTGATGTCCGTACACTTTCACGCTGAGCTCCTCGCAAGACCGCTTAATCCAGTCGTGCACTTTGCCCCATACTTCGCCGGTTATGCGGACGACCGGAATCGAAATGCTGACCGACGCGACCGTGCGCCCGTCGGCGTCATAGATCGGCCCGCCCACGCAGTGAACCCCGTCCACGGTCTCGCCCATATTATAGCCGAAGCCTTGGGTGCGGACCTTGTCCAATTCCTTGATCAGGTCGGGGAACGTGGAGATCGTCTTGTCGGTCACCTTCTCAAGCTCATCTTGCGGGTAGAGGGCGCGCAACTCGTCCATCGACAGGTCGGCCAGCATGATTTTGCCGGAGGCCGTGGCATGCAGCGGCAAAGTCGTTCCGACGTTCGGATTGAATCGGAGCGCCTGCGTGCTTACCTTTTCCCCGATATAGAGCAGGTTGTGTCCCACTTTAATCGCCAGGCTCACCGTTTCGTTCAAGTCGTCAATAATTTTCTCCGCGATCAAATTAAATTCGCCGGTTAAGCTGGAGCTGCGCATATAGCTCGAACGGATCGTAAACAGCTTATAACCGATGCGGAACTGTTTTCCAGAGCGGTCCGTCTCCAGGTAACCTCTGTGCAGCATGTTCTGAAGGATCAAGTAGGTGCTGCTCGGCGGCATGTTCAGTCCTTTGGAAATCTCCGTCAGATTGTACGAATCCTTCTCCCCGGTAAACAGCTCCAATATATCCAGCACCCGATCCGCTGATTTGACTTTTGGCGTTTGTTGTCCCATGCAGATAACACCTTTCTTGAAATTGGTTCACCAATATGAAACATAAGATTATATTACCGCACTCCCGGCAACTTGTCGATAGAGCGATTGGTTTTTAAGATTGCGATGACCGAGGGTGCTGTTTAACTCATTTAATTTTTTATATAAAAAGTATTTCATAAATATGAAAAATATTGTTTTATATATATGAAACACATGCTATAATGTGAAAGAATTAAACAAAATTTACTAGAAAAGCAGGCATGGTGTCGACATCCGGGAAGGAGGGAGCTCGCGAACGATTTTAAATCGTGTATGCGTTTACATCATGGTGCAGCCCGCATGAAGGGATGGGTCTTGGAAGATCATCAATTTGACGGGAGTGAATACGATTATGCGTAAACGTTATAGGTCTGCTATGCTCGCCGTTTGCTTGTTGCTGGCGATGGCGTCGACCGCGTTCGCCAATTCGGGGACGGGGGCTTCGACCTCAGGCGCTTGGACGCTGTCGCAATTAAACGGGCTGAAGGCCAGGCTGGATACGGCGATCGGCGCCACGAGCCGCCCTCAGCTGCTTGCTTATCTGCAGCAAGTGAAGAGCGACGCAGAGACCGCGATCGCTTCCCCTTCGCTGTCGCAAGATGCAGGGCTGGCAATCAAAGAAACTATGGAATACGCGCTGCAATTGGCTAAAGATGCGAACCAAGCCGCCGGATTATGGACGGATACGCCGTTTATTCTGTACACCGTTCCGGCGCTCAGTCCCGAGAAGCGGCTGCCGAATACGATTCCGACCGACGGTGCGGTCAGCGATCAGATCCGGGTCGTATCGGCGCAGGGGGATTACGAAGCTTCTTCGTTCGTCCTCGCTGCGCTTGCCGACGCTGCTTCGGTCACCTTTACGGCCAGCGCTTTGCAGGGAGACGGAGAATCGATTCCGGCTAGCGCGATAGACTTGCGCGTCGTGAAGACGTGGTATCAAGGCGGGACGGCTTGGCAAAGTTACTTTTTCGACGATACGAAGGACGTGCTAACCCCAGAGCTGCTGCTGCATGACGAGAAGCTGGTTTCTGTCAACCACATGACGAAACGCAATTCCGTGCGCGTCGATTATCCTTCGGGAACGCAATACGTAGACGTGTCGGGAAGCCCTCCGGCCGCGTTCTCCTCCTTCACCGCCCCATTCGAAGACAGCCCGACGCTGCTGCCGATCGAGCTGAAGCAGGGCGAATCTAAACAGATGTGGCTGACGACCAACGTGCCGAAGGAAACGCCCGAAGGCATCTATACGGGCACGATCGACATAGTGGCTGACGGCGTTCCCGCGGGACAGCTCACGCTGAAAATCCGCGTCCTCCCATTCGAACTGCCGTCTCCGAAAACGTATTACGACCTCGACAAAGATTTTTACACGATGATCTATCACAGCGCCCGCATGAAGGATACGCTGGCTGGCTTCAGCGGAAACGTACAGATGGCGGAGACGAAGCTTCGCAACCAGTATCGCAATCTGGTCGAGCATAATGTGATTAACCTGCCGACGAACGCGGCGGTCGACATCAACAATCCGCAGCCGTATTTGCGCCAGCTGGAGCTGATGGAGGAAGCCGGCATGGATCTGAATCCTCTGTTCGGCGTTGGTCCCCTGTTCCCGTCGAATGAAGACTTTCCAATCTGGACGCAGTACTTGCAGGCCAAAGCTGCCTTCGAAGCGAATCCGACGCCGCAAAATCAAGCGCTTATGCAGCAGCGCTACGCCGCCTACGAGCAAACGCTGGTCGCGCCTAAAGCCTACGTTCAGCAAGCCTTCGACATCGTCACTCAGGCGCTTGGGCATACGAACGTTTATTTCGACGCATGGGACGAGGCGGGCTGGGACCGACTGCTCTGGCAGCAGGAGATGTGGAGATTCGTCAAGGAGGATGTCGGCGCCAAAATATTCGCTACCGGACATGACGATCACTTCAATCTGGAAATCAAAGAAGATTTCCTGAACTGGGTCGGCGACCCGACGCGCGAGAAGTCCGCAGGATGGCATGGGATGGGAGAGAACAAGATCATTACGAACTACGCCCACCCGCACTCCGGACCGGAAAATCCCGACTTGATGCGTCAACGCCACGGCATGTGGCTGTACAAGGCCAATTACGACGCGGTCTACAACTACATTTGGTATTTCGAAAGCCCATACGTCAGCGCTTGGTCGGATTATGTGGATGCGACGTATCGTTCGTTCGGGTTCGTGTATCCGACGCAGACGGACGTAATCGATACGCTGGCATGGGAAGGCTTCCGCGAGGGCATCGACGATATTCGCTACGCGACGAAGCTGAAGCAATTGGCTGAAGATGCGCTGAGCTCGGGCAATTCGACGCGCGTCGCTGCGGCCAACAAAGCGCTGAGCTGGCTGGAGACGACAAATGAACGGACAACGAGTTCGGATCTGCTTCGTCTCGGCATGATCGACCGCATCATGAAGCTGCTTGCGTTGGAAAATGGGAACTAGGAGGAGATGCCCATGTTGAGAAAAGCGAAACGATATGCGCTGCTGCTGGCGGCGATGCTCCTTGCAGCTTCGTCTCTCCCGCATGCGTACGCGGAAGCGAGTCCCGGCAAAGTCAGTTATGAGGTCGTTTATACGACGGAAGACTTATCCACGCCGACGGCTTGGTATAACAGCGATTTCTTCGACAATCCGGATTTCAAGGAAAACCGCTTCGTACAGTACTGGGTGGAGACGCCGATCGCCCCGGGAGGGCCGCGCGACACCGGGCTGTATGCGGCATATCGGGAAGACGGCCTCTATATTTTCTTCCAATCGAACGAGCAGGAGCTGGATACGAACGGCATCCTGAAAAACAGCTCCATCGAGCTGTTCATCAAGTACGGGTTAGGCGATCTGCCCTATCATCAGATGATTTTCGAGACGAACGGCAGCGCCGTAAATTATTACGAATGGCAGACGGAATACCGCGACAATTTGCCTCTGAAGGGCAATGCCGTGTTGACCAACGAGCAGCTTCCTACGGGATGGGGCAGCGTGCTGTTCATTCCTTGGAAAGCCGCATACAAATACGTGCCGCTTAACGGCGAGGACTGGGAGTTCGCGATGATTCGCTGGTCGCCTTCGCATTCTCCGACTTGGGGCGGCAAGGTGCATCAGGCCGGCCGGTTTAATACGCTCGATATTGAAGAACCGACGCCGGCTGTTCGTACAGCGATTCAGAAAAATGTAATCCGGCAAGCGTGGCAGGCATTCAACGACACGGTAGCCGACCTGCAGACAGAGTGGCAGGGCGGAGACGCCGACGACGTGAATTTCTATAATACGCGTTTGCAACCGCTTATTGCGCAAGGGCAGGCTAACGGCAGTGAGATTCCGAATTTGGACAGCCTAGGCGCAGCCGAAATCGACGAGTTGTACGATTATGTCGACAGCTGGTTCGAGCTGAACCGCGACGCGGAGGATGAGCGAGCCGATTATATTCTGGACAATCTGTTCAATGAGGGCGGCGGCGGTCAGCCTCCGGAAACGGCGCTGGCGCTTCAACCCGAGCAGCCGGACGGAGCCAACGGCTGGTATGTCTCCGAGGTGACGGTTAATCTGAGCGCTGCCGGGGGAAGCGGCGTCTTCACGGAGTATCGGCTGAACGGTGGAGAGTGGACAACTTACAGCGGACCGTTCGCGATTTCGTCCGACGGCGTCCATACGCTGGAATACCGGAGCGCCGATGGAGCCGGTAATACGGAAGAAATACAGACCGCTTCCGTGTCGGTCGACCGTACTGCGCCGACGGCTGCGGTCGCCTACAGCACGACCGACCCGACCGATGGAGCCGTGACGGCGACGGTTACGCCAAGCGAAGCGGTTACCGTTACGAACAATAACGGAGCGGATAGCTACGAGTTTTTGTATAATGGAAACTTTACCTTTGAATTTGTCGATGCGGCGGGGAATACGGGCACGGCAACAGCGACCGTCGGCAACATTGCATCGGCCAGCACCGGCGTTCCCGGTAAGCCGTCGCTGTCCGATAACAATGGGCAAAATAACGGCCTGATGGACGGGGACTACGATATTGCGATGAATGTGTGGTGGGGCAACAACGGGCGGATTTACAAGCTATACGAGAACGGTACGTTGATCGATACGCAGATGCTGGCGGACCGGGCTCCGCAAGCCCAAGCTGCGCAGACTGCGATTGCGGGCAGAGCGAACGGAACTTACGTGTATTACGCGGAGCTGATCAACGAGTTCGGCACGACAGTCAGCGACGAGTGGACGGTGACCGTGTCGCATAGCCTTCCAGCCAAGCCGGAGTTGTCCAGCAACAACTGGGACGGGGATGGCAGCTACGATATTCAGATGAATATGTGGTGGGGCACGAACGGTACGACTTATCGGTTGTACGAAAATGAAACGTTGATTGCAGAGATGGCGCTGACGGCACAAACGCCGCAGGCGCAGTCGGCTGTCGTACCGATCAGCGGCAGAGCGGTCGGCACGTACGAGTATCGCGGAGAGTTAGTGAATGCCGCAGGCGCAGCTTCGAGTGAGAAAATCATTGTGAAGGTAATCAAATAGCGAGCTTTAGGCCCGCTAGGAACAATCGGCTTTGCAGGTGCATAATGCGCCCGCAAAGCCGATTGTCGTTAGCCGATAGTGGCTCGTATGAGAGAACCGTACTTGCTGCCGGCCTATTGTAGCTCAGCCTTATTCGTTCCATTTTACACTGTGAATGTGTTCGGTCAAAGCTTCGGAGATTTCCCCGATATCGCCTTGCCTTAATACTCTCAGCAGTTTCTCATGCTCGTCGCACACGTCGGTCAAATTGTCATAGGTCAGAGCCTGCGTCAGAAAGTGGAGCCGGATGCGATTATAAATCGATTTCCACGTGCTGATGATGTTCATCATGTCGGATAAGCCAACCAAGTACTCATGAAACGCCAAATCGCAATCCGCTAGTTTGTAGATGTCGCGCTTCGTCGCCGCTTCGTACATTTCGGCCGTAATTTCTTCCAGCCTGGCATAGTGCGCGCCCGACATGTTCGGCAGAGCTTTGCGAATCGCAAATTGCTCCAACGTATTTCTGATCGGAAGCAGCACTTCGACAACTTCCTCCCGCGTAATTTCGGCGACGATCGTTTCCTTGTACGGCTGAGAAACCAATAAGCCTTCCTGCTCCAGCATTCTTAGCGCCTCGCGAATAGGTCCTCTGCTGACGCCCATCTGCTTGGACATCTCAATTTCTCGCAGACGAATTCCGGGCTTTAATTGACCGTTGAAAATCGCTTTGCGAATGTCGTCGGTAATTTTATGGCGGAGCGAAGTGACCTTCTGCTCCTCGAAACGAAAGTTATCCATTGCTGCGGCAAGCTCCCTTTCTTTCCACATCGCGGTATCTTGTTACTTCGAACTATAGCTTATTGCGCACACTTTGTAAAATATATTACAGTAGGATTGTAGACAATACTACAATGATATTTTATACTGAAACTGCTCTAATAGGATTTGAATCGGAGATACAGCAAAGGAGCAAAGGGAAATGAACGATCAATTGGAGAGTCAGAAGGTTCGAAAAATCAGCTTCGAAGGCGACGCTCTGAGGATGTCGATGGACTGGACGGTTGAGGATCTGAATAAGGTGCAGGTGCTGGTGGAGAGCACGCATGGCGCAAGCCATCCCAGCTCCTATCATTTGAATGCGCTCGTATCCGAGATTGAGAAAGGCGTGTTCCAGACTGGGGGAAAGCCGGCGATCTATACGACGACGGACATTTGCGATGGTGTGGCGCAGGCGCATAACGGCATGAATTATTCGCTGCCTTCCAGAGACATGATTGCATCGATGGTGGAAATACACACGATGGCGACGCCCTTCGATGCGATGGTGCTATCGTCGGCGGGGGACAAGGCGGTGCCGGCTCACTTGATGGCGATTGCGCGGCTGGACATCCCGGCCATTCACGTTCCGGGCGGGGCGATGGGCGCGGGGCCTTGCATGAGATCGAACGAAGAGCTGTGGCATATGAGCGTGGAAGTGGATCAGGGCAAAATGTCGAAGGAGGAGTTTCTCGCCTTCCAACGCGCCTGCTGTCCAACCTGCGGCGCTTGTCAGTATATGGGGACGGCGGCGACGATGCAGGTGGTGGCGGAAGCGCTCGGATTGGCGCTGCCCTGGTCGGCGTTGATTCCGGCTACCAACGCGGAGATCGGACGGGCGGCGCGCGCGGCGGGGCAGCAAGTGATGCGGCTCGTGCAGGCGGGCATCCGGCCTTCGCATATTTTGACGATGGAAGCTTTCGAAAATGCAATTATGGTACACTCGGCTGTAGGCGGCTCGCTGAACGCCGTTATGCATTTGATTGCCATCGCGAGAGAAGCCGGCATTGAGCTGAGCGCGCAGAGGATCGACGAGATTCATCGCGGTATTCCGGTGCTGGTCGATACGAAGACGGCGGGTCATTATCCGACCGAGCTGTTCTGGTATGCCGGCGGCGTGCCTCAGGTCATGCTGGAGCTTGAGGACAAGCTGCATCTTGACGTACTTACGGTTACAGGCAAAACTTTGAGAGAGAATTTGCAGGAATACCGCGCCAATGAAATGCCGCGCTTCGCGGAGATGTTTCTGGCCAATTATAAGCTTAATCGCCGCAACGTCATTTATCCGATAGCCAAGCCATTGAAGCCTCACGGTTCGCTTGCCGTATTGGTCGGTAACCTGGCTCCGCAAGGAGCGACGATCAAAATTTCGGCCGTGTCGCCCGAGATGCAGGTTCATCAGGGTCCTGCGAAGGTGTTCGATACCGAACGCGCCGCCGTGGACGCTCTTGTCGGCAAGCAAATCGTTCCGGGAGACGTCGTCATTATCCGTTATCAAGGGCCGCGAGCGACGGGAATGCCGGAAATGTTCTTCATGTCGGAGCTGATCGCGTCGGATCCCGTATTGTCGAGCACAACCTCACTAGTGACTGATGGTCGTTTCTCTGGCGCTACACGCGGGCCATGCGTAGGCTATTTGGGGCCGGAAGCGATATCCGGCGGGCCGATTGCCGTGGCGCAAAACGATGACATTGTACTTATCGATATTCCGAATCGTACAATTAACATTGTGGGGACGGAAGGCGTCTTGCGTAATTTGCAGGAAATCGAAGCCATCCTCGCAGAAAGAATGGAAAGCTGGGTTCCGCCTGTTATCCGACATAAAGGCGTAGTGGGACAATACACCCGCTCGGCGCGGCCCGCTCTTGAAGGAGGCTCCTGCTCGTGAAAAAAAGAATGAACATTATCGCCGGAGCGTTATTGCAGGAAAGCAATACATTCAGCTCCGCTTCGAGCGATTTGGCGAGCTTTTATGATTATTTCTATCGTGAAGGGGATGAGATGCTTGCCGACGACGCTCCAGCCAGCGAGTTGAGCGGCATGGTCCGCGCAGCTCGCGAGGAAGGCGCGAACTTACTGCCAACTCTGGCCGCCCAGGCTTGCTCGTCAGGACCGATTCAACGGACGGCTCTGGATCGGCTGAAGTTGAACTTGCTGGAGCGCATCGAAGCGTATCCGGAAGTTGACGGGGTTCTGATTGTTATGCACGGCGCTTGGGTCGCTGAAGATCAGGATGACGCGGACGGGGAAATTTTGTCGGCCGTTCGGGAGAAGGTGGGGCGTGACATTCCGATTGTCGTTACGCTTGACTCGCATGCCAATGTGACCCGTTCGATCGTCGAGCAAGCGGATGCAGTCATCGGGTACCGCACATTTCCGCATATTGACTATGCCGAGACGGGCTATCGGGCGGCACAGTTGCTTATCTCTATTTTGCGTGACGGGCTGAAGCCGCATATGAAATATGTAAAACTGCCGATGATCGTACCGGCGGAAGCGCATGTCACCTATGAGAATCCGATGAGCGATCTATGGGGGGAGGCGTTGAAGGGCGAAAGCGGCGGCGATTCGTTAGCGACCTCGCTTTTCATTGTGCAGCCGTGGCTGGATGTCGCCGAGTTGGGCTGCTCCGTCGTTGTTGTTGGCCGGGACGCCGAACGGGCTGAGCGGGAAGCGCGGCGTTTGGCCGAGCTCTTATGGAATAGACGCAAGCAATTCGATATTGAACTGAAAAGCGTAGAGGAGATTGGCGATCTGCTTGAGGCAGGTCGGAGGGACGGGCCGATCGTTGCATCGGATTCGGCGGACAGTCCCGGAGCGGGCTCGCCGGGGGATAGCAATGCGGTGCTCAAGCAGCTGTTGAGTATGGGGGTAGGCGAGCGATTTACATGCTTGTTGACGATGGTCGATGCTGCGGCGGCGCGGCAAGCGGCGGCTTGTGCGGTTGGAAGTGTTGTCAAGCTGACTGTCGGGCATTCCGTTAGCGTGGAATTCGGCGAGCCGTTGGAAATCGAAGGTGTCGTCGAATATGCGTCATTGAGCGGGACGTTTGCTTTTGGCGGGGGAACGGTAGCCAATATGATGGCGAACATGGGGCAATGCGCGGTTGTCCGAATCGGCCGTATCCATTTGCTATTAATGGAGCTTCCGACGTTCACCGGCGATCCTGCGATGTATCGATCGGTTGGACTGGAGCCACTGGATGCGGACCTGGTGCTGGTCAAATCGGCTGCGCAGTTCCGCGCCGAGTACGAGCAGATTCGTCATGGCGGCATTTATATTCTGGATACGCCGGGAGCGAGTACGGCTAATCTTCTAAGCTTGCAGTTTAAGAAAGCTCCTCGCCCCCTGTATCCGTTTGAGGACGGTTTTTAAGCGAATACGGTTTGAAGAGCCTCAAGCTCCTTTTTTCAGCGGAGTTTGGGGCTTTTTATGTTTCGGATGGATAGACGTTACTGGAGCGCCTGGTTCTTGCTGCTCTCATTGTTTCAACAGCTGAAAATGGATATAATTTACTAAAGTAGAAGCGAAGGAGTTGCTAAGTGTGGACTCAGATTCGAATTCTGAAAGCCTGCATCAGCGACACGACACCTCGTATCGTTTTTTATTATCGAGTAAAAAGCTGTTTGTTGAACTTCTTCGTTCCTTC
>NZ_QRDZ01000001.1 GCF_003386235.1 Cohnella phaseoli | reverse complement strand
TGTTCAGACATTTTTCCCACTGCGCTCATCCTCCTCATGTACTAAGTGTACATTTTCGTGGTGGAGGACTCCAACTGAATTAGGGGGCTGTGGAGTCTATTGTTTTTTATTATCTTTTTAGTCTCTCTATTCTCTCTTTATTGGTTTTTGGTACGGAAAATGCGATTGCGGTTGAGGAAAAGGATGCCTGCAGCGATTAGCGCAATGCCGGCAAGCTGCAGAGGAAGTGGGCTGTCTTCACCGGTTTTCGGCAATTGTTTCCCCGGAGTTTTTCCTCCCGCCTCTATCCCGCCGAGTGGAATATCATCCACGTCGATCTCGACGAGAATTTCCTGTTCATTGCCTTCCGGATCGGTCACGATGATGGTGAAGGAGTCTTTGCCTTTGTAACCTTTGTCTGGCGTATACTTCCATTTACCATCCGGCGTGATCGTCACCGTGCCGTGCTTCGGTTCTTCGCCGACTTTGACCTTGCCCTTCTCAGGGACCTCGACTTCGCCTTTAACAGGCTTGTCTACAGTTGTTTCCTCTTTTACTTTGTCCCCTGGGCTAGTCGGCTTCGGAGTCTCTGTAGGCCCCGGAGTCGGAGTAGGCTCAGGTGTTTCTGTAGGCTGTGGAGTCTCTGTTGGTCCTGGCGTCTCTGTAGGTTTCGGCTCCTCCGTCGGCTTAGGCGTTTCCGTTGGGCCTGGACCAGGCGTCCAGCCTCCTCCTCCGGAGCTTGGAATTCTCTCGTTTGTTTTTTCTACTAGTTCAACCGCAGTTTGATTCTCTGTAATCTCGAACTCTACCGGATCAGCGTTCAGATAGTAGCCCGATGGCGACCGCTTCTCGATGAGGCGATACTTGTTCGGAAGCAGATCCTCCAGGAGTAATTGACCATTCACATCTGTTATCAGCTTAACTGGATCAATGCCTGTCACCAATTCGTAAATAACGTTTCCTTGGAGGTCCGTATCCAGAGTAGCGGTCCATAGCTCGAACTCCGCACCTTGGAGAACGTAGTTACGGTTTGTATCATATTTTATTAATCTAACCGAACGAATCTTTTCTTTATTCTCGATGGTAACCGTCGTTGTCTGGTTTTTAATAGATACTGGAGTTTCTGGTGTTTCAATAACAAATCCATCCGCTTTGATTTCTACCAGCGTATACATTCCATAATCCAAGTTGGAGAACTTGACGACCCCGTTAACATCGGTCGTTTCTGTACCAACAACGTTGTTTTGGGCATCACGCAGTTCGAAAACCACTCCCTCCAACCGTGTGGTGTGATCGGCTGCATTTACCTTGATGACAACCAACTCACCACCTGAGCCGAGAACATTCAAAGCCGTGAGCTCAAGGAATTTCGTCTGATTCTCAACAATCTCGAACGGAATCGGAATATAATTCAACTCATAGAATTCTGGAGCCGTAATTTCTACCAATTTATAGTGCCCGGACTGCAAGTTCCCATACGCAATTTTTCCATTAACATCAGTTGTCAAAGTTGCTACAACTTCATCGTTGCTTGCCTTGCGCAATTCGAATACAGCATCTTTGAGCACCTTCGATGCATTGGACGAATCTTGCTTGGTCAATTCAAAGCCTTGACGAATCTTTTCGTTCTCAACTACAAATTCATCTGCTTTGTCTTTGAACTTGATTATTTCCCCGTTTGTTGCGCCATAAGCAGGATCAATCAAATAGCCGCTAGGTGCAGATACCTCTTTAAGTCTGTAAGAAATACCGCTGCCTGCTTTGTATTTGTACTTATTGGCAGTAACTGCTTCGCCGTTCGAATCCGTAGTCAATGTTTCTAGCACGATTGTTCCAGCTTCATTTAGCAGTTGGAACACTGCACCTGAAAGAGGTTGTCCTTGATCGTCATGTTTGATAATTTTAATCTTCTCTCTAACATTGCTACCGCCGCCAGCATCGGCAAATACGACTTTAACACCATTTTGACTGTCTGTTCCCTTGCCAACAACAGTCTTACCTGCATATTGCAGCTCGTTTGTGATTCTGTCACCATTATTGGCATTGATATAGGTGCTATATTTCAATAAGTAAACAGTATCAACTGCATTCTTGAACGTTATTTTGAAATGGTTTCCTGATAACGGTTCAATAATATACTCGGAAGGATCCAATTCAGTTCCAGTAGTTGGAAGTGTTCCTGAGTTGTTTGTAGGAAGTTGAACTTCATACAGTTTGATTGTATCAGGCAACAAAATTTGATCTTCTGAAAGCGTGTCCTCTACGATCGAACCCGGCGCGATATACGACTGGCTTGGATTGATATGAACTGTCCAATCCGCCTTGTCTTTAGTTCCATCCTGACGTCCGGACTTGCGTACTAATTCCCCGCCATTCGCTGGCGTGACTGCGACCCCTTGATCGAAGATGGGCGGATTATTGCCATCTTGCAGCGTTGCTTTGTTCGCATACACGCCATCGATCGTGTAAGGCCCACCAATGTATGTTTCATAGATGATCCGATAAGCGTTTGCGCCGATATTGCCCAAATTCAATGTGAAGCCCTGACCGTCTGCATCCCATACCAGTTGGCCATCGGACAACTGGTATTTATTTTCTTCCTTCTGTGAAACAAGGTTGCTACCCGGGAGCAATTCCAGTTTATAAACCTTAAAGGAGTCCGGATTTGAGTTGTACGTGATATGGCCTTTATCAGCAGAATAATGGTCCTTAATGATCGCTTCATTAACATCGTCCAAATTGTAGTTAACGTCAATCGTCCACGTGATCATTTTTGTTCTGGCGTTGTACTCGCCTTTTTTGAATCCGTTATCCGTCGTATAGTGTTCAAGCTCAACTTGATCCCACTTAGTGATTACCTTAGTAGTCGTATCAGTGTAAGTCATTGTCGCCGTATTCTTGTAGGCCCCATCCACAGGAAGTTTATTTCCGGTCGGATCGAACTCGGTCGTAAAGATGATCTTGTGTTCTTCGTTAATCGTTACGCCGGCCCTCGTTTTGAGAATAAAACCATTTCCGTTATCGTTCGTCACTAACTCAAATGTAGGACTGGAGCCTATATCAATCCCATCGACTTTAACAGTAGTTGGCAGCAAGGTCATATGATTGCCGATATATTTATCGTCAATTAAAATGTTGCTCATCGGATGCTTATCATGATTGATGATCAATTCCCAAGTGATCCTTTTGCTATTAAAGTTTGAACTATCGACTCGCTTTACGAAAATTTGCTCCGTAAATGTTCCTTGAGCCGTTTTAGTTAAACCTCCGTGCATCGTAACCTCGTTTGTTACCGGTGTATCTCCGTAGATTCGGTTTTTGGCTTTTGTTTTATATTCGATATCGTAGGCTGTCGTAACATCGGCGCCAAACTGAAAATCTACTCCGCCCGCTACCTCTGTCGCCGAATACACGCTAGACGTTACCGATGGAGCTCCAGGATTCCCATTCCCATCAATCGGGACATCATATACTTTAACTGATCCGGGTACAAAAATGTGTTTTGATGTATCAAAACGATCTTCAAGCTTGGTATAGGCTTGAGGGATTGTTTGGAGGTTATAGTTGTACCGGATCTTCCAAGTCATCTCTTGATTTTCAGTGTCGTAATTGACCAGAACTTTATTAAGTGGCTCGTTAAAATCAACGGTCACGGTGTATTCATCTTGCTTGCTGTAACCTCCGTCTCCAGTCAACACAGCCTTGTTCTTATAAGGTACATTTTTAAACGGTTCTGTGGTTGGAGGAGTGATCGTTGTTGTATAGATAGCGCGATACGCTTTATCGATATCTCCCAGTGAAACAGGAAAACCAGTAGTATAAGTATTATACAAAGGCCCCTGCTTAACAGTTCCATCAGCTTGAATCTGCAGTTCGTAAACCTCGATATCTCCCTTAAGCGCGAGTCCCGCAAGCGTATCTGATAATTCAGCCCCCGTTATCAACTGCTCGCCTTGATTAAAGTCGACAGTCCATTCAATTTCGTCGGAATTAAACTTATTTGCGGAGCCATTCTTTTTAGCTTGGCCCGTTTTCTTTAGCTTATCGTCCGCTATGTTTTTGAAAGTGAAATCAATTGTGCCTTTCCCGACATTAGTGAAATCAATCGTCTGATCAAGTCCATCTTTAATTTTGGATTCTTCAAACCCGAGCCAAACGTAAAATTGACCATCTGCGCCCTGTCCGTTATTGATAGACTCTCCTTGCGTTCCAAACGTAAATGTTACATCACCGTTTGGCTGTACAACATAATCGCCGATATTGTTCGTTAAAGTGCCATGAATTGATGCAGGCACTTTGAAAATATCCGGCAACTTAAAAGTATACGTATCCCCATCGCTGTAGCCATGTCCGTCAGGCAATTCCCAACCCAGAATAATCGCAACAGAGAGTTGTTCACTATATTGCGGATTTGCGTCCTGTATTGGGCTTCCTTTCGGAGTAATAGAACCGGTATTCTCGTCAAATTCCGGCTTCTGATCATAAACCACGGCACTTGTTATTAAGTTCTCTGCAATAATTCCTCCCGCAGCCTGCGAAGAAGGAGCCACAAACAACTGCGTCACCAACTGCAAAACCAACGCGAGCGCGACAAATATCGTCAGCTTTTGTTTGGCTTGTCGAGCTCGGTTCTTGCTTACTCTTACTCTACTAGCTCTCACATTATCCATCCTCTCTATGTAAGCATTGCAATTACATGCGGACCTTCCCCGATGTTTATCGAATATTCTCCGTTTTCCGCATGCAAAAAAAGCACATAGCTGAATATTAGCAATGTCGCCTGAACAACTTCTGAAAAAGTTCTCGGAAAAACCTCGAATCTTGACATCCGAACACACGTTTGCTAAATTTAGTAAACAAGCTATAGTGGAGAGGGGTCTACAAAATGTCCGAAGAGCGTCTGGCCAGGCTGGAGGATATGATGGGGCAACTGATCGGCATGGTGGGGAAAGGTTCTGAGCGAACAGCATGAGATGCGCAGAGATATGGCTGAAATGAAGCAGGTTATAAGCGGAATTAAGCAAGAAATGACCCAAATAAACGGACGCATGGAAAAGGTAGAAGCGGGACACCCTCATTTCAACGACTCTATCCTTTATCTCATGGACAAGTCTACACAGCACGATCATGATATCCACGTTCTGAAGAGGCATATTCTCAAATAATTTTGCAACTTTATAACAGAAGAAGGAGCCACCCCGAGGGTAGGCTCCTTCTTTGCGTTTACCGCTGCTACATTTTCGGAAGAACCGTCAGCACGAGAGACAGAAACTGTTCTTTTACCCGTTCGGTCGTCTCCATGACTTCCTCATGCGAGAGCGGCTGATCCAGTATCCCTGCGGCGGCATTGCTGATGCATGAAATGCCGAGCACCTCGATGCCCGAGTGCCGGGCGACAATTACTTCGGATACAGTAGACATGCCCACCGCATCGGCGCCAAGCGTCCGCAGCATGCGGATTTCGGCTGGCGTCTCGTAGTTCGGGCCGAGCAGGCCGACGTACACGCCTTCTTTAAGCTCAAAGCCAAGATCCTTCGCGGTCTCCTTAGCGATGCTGCGCAACCTTTTGCTGTATGCCTCCGACATATCGGGGAACCGCACGCCAAGCGCGTTGTCGTTCGGGCCGATTAGCGGATTTTTACCCGTCAGATTGATATGATCGGCAATGAGCATCAAGTTACCGGCCGCGAAGTCCAGATTAATGCCTCCCGCCGCATTCGTCACCAACAGCTTTCCGACTCCTAGAGCCTTCATGACCCGCACCGGCAATGCCGTACGTTCGGGCTCATAGCCTTCATACATATGGAAACGGCCGCGCATCAGCATGACGTTGCAGCCCTGCAGCTTGCCGATCAAAAGCTCTCCCGCATGCCCTTCTACTGTCGAAACTGGAAAATGAGGAATATCCTCGTACGGAATCGTAACCGCATCCTCCAGTTCGTCTCCAAGCACTCCAAGGCCGGAGCCCAAAATTAAACCGATTTCCGGTTGAATGTCCGTCGTTCTGCGAATAAACGCAGCCGCTTCTTCGATCATCGTTTGTGTTATGGCTTGCATAGGATTAACCTCTCCTCTATTCCATCGGTTTATTTCAGCAGCGCGAGAAAGCTGGTGCCGTGCGTTTTGAAGTCGATTCCGAAATTATCCGCCACCGTAGCCGCGACATCGGCGAACGTGGCGCGATCCTCCAGCCGTCCCGCTTCGGCGAAGCTCGGACTCCAGGCCAGCAGAGGCACGTATTCACGGGTATGATCCGTTCCCGCATGGACCGGATCGTTGCCGTGGTCGGCGGTAATCAGCAGCAAATCGTCTTCCTTCATTGCGGCCATAATGTCCGGAAGCGAACGGTCAAACTCCTCAAGCGCTCGTCCGTAGCCTTCCGGGTCGCGACGATGACCGTACAGCGAATCGAAATCGACCAGATTGGTGAAGAGGAAACCGCCGAAATCCCGCTGCAGTTCCCGAATCGTGACCTCGATTCCATGGGCGTTGCTCTTCGTAGACGTCGTTCGGGCAATGCCTTCGCCGCTGAAAATATCGTTGATTTTACCGACGGACACGACCTCCACGCCTCCGGCCTTCAGCGCGTTCAGCACCGTCGGATAAGGCGGCTTCACCGCGTAGTCATGCCGATTGGAGGTTCGCTTGAACGCTCCCGGCTCGCCTAAGTAAGGTCTGGCAATGACTCTGCCGACCGAGAACTCATCCTTCATCGTTAGGCGGCGCGCTACCCGACAAGCGTTGTACAGCTCTTCAAGCGGAATGACGTCCTCGTGCGCAGCCAGTTGGAAGACGCTATCCGCGGATGTGTAGACGATCCATGCGCCGCTTCTCATTTGCTCCGCGCCCAGTTCATCGAGAATCTCCGTTCCCGATGCGGGCTTGTTGCCGATGACCGATCTCCCCGTCTCGTCCTCGAATTGTCGGATCAGAGCGACGGGAAAGCCGTCCGGAAACGTGCGGAAAGGCTTGTCAATGCGCAGTCCCGCCAGCTCCCAATGTCCCGTCATCGTATCCTTGCCGACCGAAACCTCAGCCATCTTGCCATAGTATCCGCTAGGCGCAGCCTCCGGCTGCCACTCTCCCAGCGGCGCAATGTTGCCAAGCCCCAGCTTGCGCATATTAGGCAGCTCAAGTCCCGGCGATCTTTCGATAATGTGGCCTAGCGTATGAGCTCCCAAATCTCCGTATTGTCCGGCATCAGACAACTCCCCGATACCTACGCTGTCCAGTACGATAACTGTAATCCGTTTATAAGCCATGCCTGATTCCTCTTTTCGCAAGCCATAATTGTCGTATTCAGGTTTCGGCTTCACTCCCGCACGGGGATGATTGCGCTCGTACACCTCGGTGAGTCTCGGTTTCGCTGCGGGCAAATAAGCTTGCAGCGAAGCGGCGCTGGAAACTCCCAGCATCTCCTGCACCGATCTCAGATCGGCTCCGTTCGCCAGCAAATGAGACGCGAAAGAGCGACGCAGCGCCTGCGGGGTCGCGTCCATCCCCAATTGCCCAGCGTATTTCTTCAATATTTTCCAGATTCCCTGCCGAGTTAACCGCTGCCCCTGCCGATTCACAAATAAAGCAGCCCCCGACTTATCCTCTTGCGGCGCAACCGGACTCATTTCCTGTACGTACCTCGACACCCAGTAGCTTCCGCCTGCCCCGATCGGCACCATTCTTTCCCGGCCGTCCGCGCCTATGCATAGCAAAAATCCCATCTCCGGATTAACCTGATCTGCATTCAACGACGCAAGCTCCGATACCCTCAGCCCGGTCGCATACATCAGCTCCAGCATCGCTCTGTCTCGAATCCCTGTCGGCTGCTCCGTATCGGGCAGAGACAGCAGCTTGTCCAGCTCCTCGGAGCGAATTGGCTTCGGCGCTTTCTTGTTCATCCTTGGCGCTTCAAGCTGAATGGTCAGATCCACGTCAACGACGCGTCGGAGCACGAGATATTTGCAAAATGAGCGAAGCGCGGAAATTCGCCGGGCAATCGTCGCCGCCGATTTCCCTTGTGCTCGCATCTCATTTGTGTAGGCGGTCAGGTGCAAAGGTCTTAGTTGGGTCTCATGGTTGACGCCGCGCTTGTCCAGACTATCCAGAAAGTCGGATAGATCGCTCGAATAGCTTTGCGCCGTTCCATCGGAAACGCCTCGTTCCTCCCTCAAATACAAGAGATAAGCACTCAGCAAATTTCTCAATTCCATACCGGTTTCCTTTCCCTGCTTCAAACCTTATCCGTTACATCCCGATTTCAAAAATAAAATTGTACATAGATACATTCAACGCGAGTCGGTCGATTTCCTTCCGTAAACTACTCCCCCATCCAATAAAACAATCGCAGACGGTCGCCGGGCGAGGCGTCCGGATCGTTTCCTTCTCCCGTCATAAATACTTTGAACGCTTTTCCTTCTGGCGTCCTATAAGGATCTTTAGGTTCAAGCCAGTCGTGAAACCACCCGAAGAAACCATGAACGACAACCGCAAGCGCAAGAAAAAGGAGCGTAAACTGCAATCGCTCCCACCATCTCTCCATCGGACCCTTCATCCTTCTTCCCCTCCTTGTCCTTGCCCATACTCAACCGTATGAAGGAGGGGGTGCATTCATTCCATTCACCATAAGCTTTCCAGTTTCGCATAAGGCAAACTTACAGCTTCGGCCACCTGCGGATGAGTAATCGCCCCTCGGCAGGCGTTCACGCCAAGCGCGAGCATCGGATTGTTTTGCACCGAAACCTCAAAGCCTTTATCAGCCAACTGTAAAATATAATCAATCGTCACGTTCGTCAGCGCAAGCGTCGAAGTGCGAGGCACTGCTCCCGGCATATTCGCGACTGCATAATGAATAACTCCGTGTTTCTCGTAGGTCGGGTTTTCGTGTGTGGTGGCGCGGTCGATTGTAGCGATTGAACCGCCTTGATCGACGGCGACATCGACGATAACTGCACCCTTTTTCATCGTTTTTACCATTTCCTCGGTCACTAGTCGGGGCGCTCTTGCTCCCGGGACTAGCACGGCTCCGATCAGAAGATCCGCTTTGCGCACCGCATTGGCGATATTGTAGGAATTGCTCGTGAGCGTGCGTAGTCGCCCTTGGAACACATCGTCGAGATAACGCATCCGATCCGCGCTTTTCTCGAGAACGACGACATCGGCTCCAAGACCGAGCGCCATCTTGGCCGCATTCGTCCCCACGATGCCTCCTCCAATGATGATGACTTCCGCAGGGGGCACGCCCGGAACGCCGCCGAGCAGTACGCCTCTACCGCCCTGGAAAGCCTCCAAATATTTTGCGCCTTCCTGAACCGCCATTCTTCCAGCCACTTCGCTCATCGGCGTAAGCAGCGGAAGGCTTCCGTTTGGCGCTTGAATCGTCTCGTAGGCGATAGCCGTCACCCGTCGATTCACAAGCGCTTGGGCCAAGTCCGGCGCTGCAGCCAAATGCAAATAAGTGAACAAAATTTGTCCTTCGCGAAAAAAAGCAAATTCCTCGGAAAGCGGCTCCTTCACCTTCACGATTAAATCCGCAGTCGACCATACCTCCTGCGCGCTTTCAACCAGGCCGGCGCCGGCGTCCAAGTATTCGGCGTCGGCAAAGCCGCTTCCTTCGCCTGCTTGCCGCTCCACAACGACACCGTGTCCCTGCTTTACGATCATCTCGCAACCGGCAGGCGTAAGCGCAACGCGATACTCCTGCTTCTTGATCTCTTTGGGCAATCCAACGATCATGCTCGTTCCTCCCGGTATACAGACTCGTCCTTCCCTTATTCTTTCTCCCCGGCCTGCGAAAATATGTGTGCGCGCCTCCTTGCACCTCATGCTCGGAACTCCCATACCCTACTACAGAATACGGTCATGAGCTCGGTTATGATCCGATCAGGAGGAAAGAACATCCGATGAACCCATTGGTAAAGCAGCTCAGTCTGACGGTAAAACGCAAGCCTACGTCCCGCACGGAACGAAGGAATATCGTATTCCGCCGGATACAGGACTATCATGCCTGCCTTAAGCAGCTTACCGCGGCAGGCATTCGACCGCTCAAGCAAGTCGACTCCATGCGGATGATTTGCTGCCACGGCAGCAAAAGCGCTGACTGGGCATCGCTGCAAAAGCATCCCCGCATTTCTCTCATTGAGCGGGATCGCAGAGTAAAGGCCCATGGATTGGTCAATGCTAACCTATCGCGCATATCGGCCATCGTCAAGAGCCGTATCCCCTGGAACGTCAACCGTGTCAAGGCTCCGCCGGCTTGGCCTGCATCGCACTCGGGCGCTTCGATCAAAGTCGCGATCCTCGACACCGGAATCGCCCGCCATCCCGATCTCGCTATCGCCGGCGGCGTGAATACAATAACCGGTAAATCTTACGCCGACGACAACGGCCATGGCACCCACGTCGCTGGAATAGCGGCGGCAACCGGTAGAAGAAAAATTTACGGAGTGGCTCCCAAAGTCGAGCTATATGCCGTTAAAGTACTTGACGCGAACGGTTCCGGTTTTATTTCCGATATCATTGAAGGAATTGAATGGTGTTTGGCAAGGGGCATTCGCATTTTGAATATGAGCTTCGGCCTTGCCGGCGACAGTACTCTGCTCAGAAACGCGATTCGGCAAGCCAAACGCCGCGGCGCCGTCATCGTTGCTTCCGCCGGCAACAGCGGCACCGCTCTGCCGCAGATCGACGCTCCGGCCCGCTATCCGGAAACGATCGCCGTTGCCGCCACCACACGCGCCAATCGTGTGGCCAGCTTCTCTAGTCGGGGGAAAGGAATCGATTTGGCCGCTCCTGGAGTCAGCATTTTGTCCACTTGGTTGAACGGCACCTACCGGAGGGAATCCGGGACCTCCATGTCGGCGCCTCACGTAACTGGAGCCGCCGCTCTACTCAGAGGCGTTCGTCCTAAGTTGACCGCGACTGAAATTGCCCGCAGACTGAAAGCGACGGCTCTGCGAATTCCGGGAGGCAAAAACGCGGTGGGAAGCGGACTTTTGCAAATCGAACCGGCAGCTCGCTAATTGTCTTATTTTCGCGCCGGGAAATGCCGATATATGAATTATTGCCTTTGCATTCCAATCAAGGAGACAAAACATGCCCTATGAAAGCAATTCTAGTAGACGATGAAGGATTAGCGCTAAAAGATCTGGAACGACAGCTGGAGAAAATAGGCGACATCGAGATCGTGGGTAAGTTCCAGAACGCGGCGGCGGCCCTGCAGCGAGTTGGCGAACTGCGTCCAGATGTCGCTTTTCTCGATATTGACATGCCGGAAATTTCGGGCCTGGAAGCCGCTGAACAGATTCATAAAATTAACGATGACATCGAGATCGTATTCGTAACCGCTCACCATGAATACGCGATCAAGGCGTTCGAGCTTGCCGCTTTGGACTACGTTTTGAAGCCGATTAATGCCGACAGGCTCCTGCATACGATTAATCGTTTAAAATTAAGGGCTTCCATTCGTCCCGCCAGCACCGAGCCTCCAGTCGCCACAATCAGCTGCTTCACAAGACTTAGGATCGAATACGGCAAAGCCGAGCCGTTCTCCTGGCGCACCGTCCGCGCGCAAGAGCTGTTCGCCTACATGGTGTACAAGCGCAATCAGCCGGTTCGCAAAGATATTTTGCTGGACCTGCTCTGGCCGGATACGGAGTACAAGAAGGCGTTCACGCAGCTGTACACGACCGTATACCAGATTCGCAAATCCATTGAAGCCGCCGGCCTTACGATACGTCTCACCAACAGCGGAAGCGACTATTATCTGGATTTGGGCAACAATCGGTATGACGTTCAAGAATGGGAGAACGGGCGGTTGTCTCTTCCCGAGCTCAATCCCGAGACGGCCGCGCAGCATATTGCTTGGCTTCGGAGCTACGAGGGCGACTACCTGTCCGAAACCGACTATGTGTGGGCCGAGAACGAGCGTAAAAGACTTCGCGATATTTGGTACAAGCATGCCCTCTCGGTCAGCGAGATGTGGCGGGCTTCGGATTGCCGCAAAGAAACGCTCGAAATTTACGAGTTGATGGAGCAGAGATTTCCTTTCTCCGAGGAGCTTTATTTTCTGATCATGCAGTTTCACTCAGATAACGGAGATTTGGATATGTCCAAGCTGAAATACGATCAGCTCTGCTCAATGCTTCACGAGGAGTATGCCATCTCCCCGTCGGTCGCCGTTCGCCAATGGGCGGACGCGACCTTCCGTTAATAACGTTCAATTCGTCAGGAGGCTTCCAAATGTCTATATACGACATCCCTGTCACAACAGGCAAAGGAGAAGAAACCACGCTAACCGAGCACAAGGGCAAAGTGATACTGGTCGTGAATACGGCAAGCAAGTGCGGCTTCGCGCCGCAATTCGCGGGCCTTCAGAAGCTGCACGAGACTTATGCCAAACAAGGATTGTCCGTCGTAGGCTTTCCCAGCAACCAATTCGCCGAACAGGAGCCTCTCGATGGGGATGCGCTCACCCGGCACTGCCAGCTCAATCACGGCGTGACCTTTCCTTTGTATGCCAAGATCGATGTAAAAGGAGCCTCCATACATCCGCTGTACAGTCACCTCACCAAAGCTGCGCCGGGCTTCCTCGGATCCAAACGCATCAAATGGAATTTCACCAAGTTTCTAATTGACCGCAGCGGCAAAGTCGTCAAGCGGTTTGCGCCAACCGTTACGCCTGAACGAATCGAAGCGCACATTCGCAAGCTTCTGTAACGTCTGTAAAAATGCAAAAGAGGCGCTCTCGACAAAAGTCGGAGGCCTCTCTTTTTGTTGTAAGTATTTACTCTCCGCCGCCTTCGCTCGCTTGGCACTTGGCGCAGACGCCTTGAAAATCCAAACGGTGATCCAGCACGGTAAAACGGTATTCCTTCTCCAGTCGTTCCTCGAGCGGCCCCAGCCAATCTTCCATAATTTCCGACATGGACCCGCATTTCACGCAAATGAGATGGTGGTGGTGGTGCTTGTTGCTGTCTGTACGAAGATCGTATCGGGCTACCCCGTCGCCGAAGTTCATTTTCTCCACGACGTGCATCTCGCTCAGAAGTTCAAGCGTCCTGTAGACGGTCGCAAGACCGATTTCAGGAGCTTTGTCCTTGACGAGCATAAAGACGTCCTCCGCGCTAAGATGATCTTCTTCGTTCTCGAGAAGGACGCGAACCGTCGCTTCCCGTTGCGGAGTCAGTTTGTAGCCATGGGACTGCAACTGTTGTTTTATTTTTTCAATGCGGGCTTCCATGGTTTCCCCTCCGGTCGCTGGTGCACTTCCTTCCATTATAGGATGAGCTTGTTCATTTAGTCAAACTTCCGCGTCAAAAAGGAACGATACGGGCTAGCCAGTCGGGAGACACGAACGCCTCGTACAGCGATGCGACGCACAATACGAGCAACATCGCCGCCGCAACCGCCGTATGCGCCAGAAATGGAGGCAGCAATTGCCCTTTGCGGCGGAACAGCCGCTCACGCACGACGAAATACGCGAATCTTGCCGATGACAGGCTTGCGATCATAAGAGCGGGCACGACTAAAGCATTGCGCGGACCGGTCGCGAGCAGGAAAAACAGCACGCCATTCCAGGCAAACTGCTGTGCAAGCACGGCCGCTGCAAAACCGATCAGGACGCCTTTCAGGAAATCAAGCAGGAATACAAGCGGAAGACCGATGACAGACAGCCCGAGAAACCAAATCAGCAGCATCCATTTTCCGTAAAGCAGGAAGCTCTCCCGAAACGTCGATACGGGCGAAACGCTGCCGCTGCTGTCGATTTTGACTAAGTACACGCCGATTGCATCGGCCAGCTCCTGCTGCTGATCCAAGGTGAGCGCATAGACGAGCATCGCCCCGAAGATCGTCCCGACCAGAACAAGCACACCCAAAAACACGTATAGATTTAAATTGTCGCGAGCCGACAAATTCCATAAGCGGAAGTTCACGGCGGCCACCCCCCTTGTCCATCTTTAGCGGCATATCCCGTGCCTCATTGTATGATGGACAAGTACCGATTATGATTGCCGAATCGTTCCGTAGCTTCCTCCGCTCCCCGATGTAAACGCTAGCCCGCCTCCCCTTGCCCGGACGATCATCTCGGCGATTCTCTCTCCGGTTACGGCGGCGATCGCATCTGAAGAAACGCGGTGGAGCACTTCCATTTCCGTGCCGACTTCCGCAAACAGCCTCTCGCGCTTAGCCGGACCGACGCCCGGGAAAAAAGACAGCGGAACCTGCGGACGATAAGGAGGCCTTCCTTCCGGGTGGATCGGCTGCTCGCGATCTGCCAATCGGCGAATGCGCCCGGACACGCCCCGAGTCAGCCGCTTGCTTCCGCAATAAGGGCAATCCTCAACGTCCTCGCCCGTCTCGGGGATCGTACGACTGCAAGCCGTGCATGAGGTTTCGTGATATTTACCCAATTCGGGATGCAGTCCGTAGTTGGCCAGAATACGCCGGCCTTCCTCGCCCTTAAGCGCTTTGGCAAACTCCGCGAAAGAAGGGGTTAGCAGCATCAGCTCGTTGCACTCCCTTCCGATCATGCCGGGAGAATGCGCATCGGAGTTGGTCAGGAACGGATAGCGATCGAGCTCGGACAATCGTCCGGCCATATCCGAATCCGCGCTGAGGCCAAGCTCGACGGCTGCAATGCCGTCAGGATCGAGCCGGTCCGCCAGACGATCGGCGGAGCAGCCGAGGAGGCCTCTGTGCGGCGTGAAAATATGTGCCGGGATGAGCAGCCCGCCCCGAGCGACCAGCTCCGCCTGCAGCTCTGCTGCCGTAACGCGGATTCGCTGCGTGCTCAGCCGAATGTTAGCGACACGGGGCGTCATCCATTCGGTCCACTCCTGCATCGCCTGCAAATTCGGCAAAAAGCCGAGCAGATGGAACGGGCCCCCGCCTTCTTCCTTAACTTCCATCTCTGCGCCCAGCAACAGCGTCGTATTCCGATATCGGATCCCTCCGCCGGGAACTTCCTCCATTTCTCCCGAATGCAAGCATTCCAGAATATCCTTCTGTACAGGCGGCGAATGACAATCGATAATGCCGACTAGCTCGATGCCTTTGCGGTCGGACGCTTCCTCGGCGATTTGGCGGAAGGTCAGATTCCGGCTACCGCTAATTTTCACATGCTGCCCGTCCTGTGTTCGGCCGATATGAACATGGAGATCGGCGAAGCAAGGGGACAGCAGAGCCTCCGAAGCCGCTTGCGAAGCGCTCATCGGCTAGAACGCCCCCGTCAGCGCGTACATGCGCCAAGCATAGACGGCCAGCAGCGTTTTGGCATCGCAAATGCGTCCTTCTGCAATATACGCTTGCGCCTGCTCCAGCGTAATCGCCTCGCAGGTCAAAAACTCCTCATCGTCGAGATGCGCTTGTCCCGGCTCAAGATCGTCCGTTACATAAAGGTGCACGACCTCCTCGGCAAAGCCGGGAGATGTCGAGAACGAATGCAGATGACGTATACTGCGCGCGCGATACCCCGTCTCCTCTTCCAGCTCGCGAAGCGCCGCCGCTTCCGGCTCCTCCCCCGCGTCCAGCTTGCCCGCCGGAATTTCGACCTGCACCTTTTCCAGCGGCTTGCGGAATTGTTCTACGACGAGCATTTTGCCATCCAGCAGCGCCACAACCGCAACGGCCCCGGGATGACGCACAATCTCCCTCGTCGCCGTTTCGCCGTTTGGAAGACTTACTGTATCGACCTGCAAAGATATGATTCTACCTTCAAAAATCGGCTTGCTTTCCAAAGTCCGTTCATAGAACGGGTGAGAGGCAATGTCTTTATTTGCGCTCATTTCGCATCCCCCAGTCTAATCTCGTTTTTACGCGCATACCCTCAACGTATAGAAGGCTCGTCCCCTTACGGTAGACGGAACGAGCAACGCATTCGATACGAGGAGGCTTGTACCATGCTGAAAAAATATATAACGCCGCAACGTCTGCAATTCGTCGGCAAAGCTTGGGAAATTCGCCATGCGCTGCGTCAGGAGCAGAAGCTTCGCGGAGCGCGCACGCCGCTTGTCTCGCTGCTAGAGGCTCAGCAAACGATGCGGCCTGACGCCGATCTCCCCGCGAGGAAATAACCAAAGGCAGCGCCCCGACCTTAAACGGTCCAAGCACTGCCTTGCTGCGCTTACCGCTTCAGCGTCTCGCCTACGATCGACAGCACCAGTTCGGCCGCTTTCGCGAGATCGTCCGCTTTAATTTGCTCCTTCGTCGTATGGATGTGCTCATAACCGACAGCCAGATTAACGGTCGGCACGCCGTTCCCATTAAACATATTCGCGTCGCTTCCGCCTCCGGATGAGAACGTGCGGGGAGTCAGTCCGATCGCCTCGATCGCCGCTTTCGCAACTTGAACGACCTCCGTGCTGTCATCATGATAATAAGCCGGGTAGATCGTCAGCGTTTCGAAATTAAACTCGGCTCCGCATTCATGCGCAGCGCTGGCGACCGCTTCGCGCATCGATTCGACCTGCGCCTCCATCTTCTCCTGAACTTGGCTGCGGGCTTCCGCGTAAATTTTTATCGTATCCACAACGATATTTACCTCGCCTCCGCCCTCGAAGCGTCCGATATTGGCCGTTGTCTCGCTATCGATGCGGCCAAGCTTCATGCGGGATACCGCTTTGGAGGCCACCTGAATGGCGCTGATGCCGTCCTCCGGATTTACGCCAGCGTGAGCAGCTTTCCCTCTAATCGTAATAAACTGGCGGGAATTGGTCGGAGCCGACACCGCGATCGCTCCGATCTCGCCATTGGAGTCGAGCGCATAGCCGAACTTGGCCCGCAGCCTGGAGCCGTCCATTGCGCGGGAACCGATCAAGCCGGATTCCTCGCCCGTCGTGATGACGAATTGAACGCCCCCATGCGGCAGTTGTTGCTCGCGAATTACGCGCAGCGCTTCAAACATTGCCGCAAGCCCCGCCTTGTCATCCGCTCCAAGAATCGTCGTGCCGTCGCTGCGAATATATCCGTCGTCATCCAGCCGCGGCTTAATTCCATTTCCGGGCGAGACGGTATCCATATGCGAAGTGAACAGAATGGTCGGAACGGACTCATGCCCAGCCGACGGTGCGAGCCAAGCGAATAAATTTCCCGCTCCATGACCGATTTTATCGGCCACATCGTCCTCCGTCACCTCCAGACCAAACTCCTCGAATTTGACCTTAAGGACTTTGCTAATCTCAGTCTCATGTTTTGTCTCGCTGTCGATCTGCACCAGTTCCATAAACTCGGCGATTAATCTATCTTTCTGAACCATGATCTTCCCTCCTGAGGTCGTATTCGTTACAATGTAAATATGAGCAAACCTAAGCCTGAAAGGATGTGGAGCCGCTTATGAACAAGCGTTTGTTTAAGATCGTCATTTACGTTACTTTGTTTGCGTTGGTCGCTACGACTTTACTGATGGGAGTATCTCTTCTGCAGTAACGGAAGCGTAACCGAACACTTCTGCGAAGCATGGAACGATGCGCCTTCCGATTTCGTCCACCTGCAGCTCGATACCGGTTAACGTTTCCAGAGACGTCACCCCGTATTCCGTAATGCCGCACGGAATGATGCCTTGGAAGCCGTCTTCTTCCACGTTTTTCTTTACGTTAAGCGCAAAGCCGTGGCTCGTCACGAAGCCTCGCCTTGTCCGGGCCTTGTTGAACTTGACCCCGATTGCGGCGATTTTCCGATCGCCTACCCATACCCCGGTATATTCCGGCTTCCTGCCGCCTTGAATGCCGAATTCAGCTAGCAGCTTGATAATCGCTTCCTCGAGATTTCTTAAGTACTGATGAAGATCAAGCCCTTCGGCATCCAAATAAAGCAACGGATAACCAACAAGCTGACCCGGACCGTGATACGTAATATCGCCGCCGCGATCGATCTCGTACACTTCGATGCCGCGACGAGCCAACTCCTCGCTTCCGTACAGCAGATGCTCGGGATGGCGATCCGAGCCGATCGTATAGGTCGGCGAATGCTCAAGGAGCAGCAAGAAATCGTTCCGTTCCTGGCGCTCGATCTCCTTCACGAGCTGCTTCTGCAGCTCCCAAGCTTCGCCGTATTTCCGCCTGGACAACCATTCGACGTTCAGTTCCTTCATGCCTTGAACCCTCCTGCTCGAACTTCTGCTTGAATCCCTATGCGAGTTACTTCCCTATTGTAGCTTATCTATGCGATCAAGAAAACCCGGCGCGTCGCGCTCGAAACGCGACTGAGCCGGGCAAGTCCGCTGTACCAGGTTCAATGAATTTAGTTCGCTGAACCTAATACACCTTCGTGTCCAAATTATAGCCTTCCAAATTTTCCTTCACCCGCTGCAGGAACCGTCCGCAGATGACTCCGTCCAAAATCCGATGGTCGAGCGACAGACACAGATTTACCATCGAACGAACGCCGATCATGTCGTTAATAACGACGGGGCGTTTGACGATCGATTCGAACGTGATGATCGCGGCTTGAGGATAGTTGATGATCGGCTGGGTCAGAATCGAGCCGAAAGAGCCCGTATTGTTCACCGTGAAAGTGCCGCCGTTAACGTCATCCAGTTTGAGCTTTTTCTCCCGCGTGCGTCTTGCGAGATCGTCAATTTCGTGGGCGAGACCGGATATGTTTTTCTGATCCGCATGGCGAATGACCGGCGTAACGACCGAATCCTCCGTTCCGACAGACAGAGAGATGTTGATATCGCGTTTCACGATAATCTTATCGACCGCCCACACCGAATTCATGATCGGGTAATCCTTGATCGCGTTGACGACCGCCTTGATCATAAATGGCATATAGGTCAAGTTGATGCCCTCGCGATTGCGGAAATCGTCCTTGAGCTTGTTGCGCAGCAAGACGAGATTGGTCACGTCGACCTCGATCATCATCCAGCCATGCGGGATTTCGCTAACGCTCTGGCGCATTCTAGTCGCGATCGTATTGCGGACGGGCGTTACATCGATAAAATATTCGCCGCGGCCAGGTACTTCTTGACCTTCGATTTCGATTGACGGAATGCGCGGAGATTCGGACAAATGGATTCCTGTGGAGCGCACCGGAATTTTCGGATCCATCGGAGCTAGCGACGAGTCGCTTGGAGCCGAGGACGCAATTGGAGCGGTCGCTGCAGTTGCCGGGTTAACCGCCGAGGCTGTCCCGATCGACGCGTTCCCCGAAGCGATGGCCACCTGAACGTCTTTACGAGTAATACGTCCGCCCTCTCCGGTTCCGCTAACTCGATTCAGATCGATGGCATGTTCCGCCGCCAGCCGCTGAACAGCCGGGGAATAGCGATGGCGCATCGGGGCGTTGGCGTCAATCCCAGAAGCGGGTGCAATGGCCGCAGCTGGGCGCGAGGCCGGTTCGCCCCCCCTTGTCCCAGAAGACCCGAGGGTTCCTGAACCCGTATCAGTTGTCCCCAAGCCCCCAGCCGGCGCGGCAGGAGAAACAGACTCCTGTGCTCCCGCAGACGGCTCGGTATCAGCCTCCGCATCGGCTTCCACTTCCACAAGGCAGATCGCCGCGCCGACTTCCACCGTCTCGCCCGCGCCGATCAGATGCTTAACAAGCTTGCCCCTAACCGTAGAAGGAAGCTCGGCATTGACTTTATCGGTAATAAGTTCGCAAATCGGCTCGTACATATCCAGCATATCTCCCGGCTGCTTGAGCCAATGGTCCACCGTCGCAGATACGAGAGACTCCGCAAGCTGGGGCATCGTAATTTCCACTATCTTTTTAGCCATATGATACAGTTCCCCTCTCCAAATCCGGCGATAGGCCTAGTAGCGCGCTAGCTCCAGCATCGCCTTCTTCAGCTTCTCCTTGTTCAGCAGATAGTGCTTCTCTCCCGGAGGGTTGATCGGCATCGCCGGCACGTCCGGGGCACACAATCGACGAATCGGGGCGTCAAGCTCGTAGAGCAGTTCCTCGGCGATTATCGTTCCGACCTCGGCTCCCACGCCACCTGTTTTATTGTCCTCGTGAACGATCAGCACCTTGCCTGTTTTAGCTGCCGCTTCGAGAATGCCTTCACGGTCCAACGGCTGAATCGTACGTAAATCCAGAATGTGAGCTTCGATGCCATGCTCCTTAGACAGCTCTTCCGCCGCTTGCATCGCAAAATGCAAAGGCATGCTGTAGCCAATAACCGTAAGATCGGTTCCTTCGCGCATCACCTTGGATTTACCGATCGGGACGACATAATCTTCCTCCGGCACTTCGTCGGAGATCAATCGATAGCACTTCTTGTTTTCGAAGAAAATAACCGGGTCCGGATCCCGAATCGCCGCCTTCAGCAACCCTTTCGCATCGTACGCTGTGGCCGGAGCGACGATCTTGAGTCCGGGCGTTCCGAAGAAGACCGACTCCGGGCACTGCGAATGGTACAGCCCTCCGAACACGCCTCCCCCGATCGGTGCGCGAATCACGACGGGACAATCCCAATCGTTGTTGGAGCGGTAACGGATTTTAGCAGCTTCGCTAATAATCTGATTGGTCGCGGGGAACATAAAATCCGAATACTGCATTTCGGCGATCGGTTTCATTCCGGCCATGGCCGCGCCGATCGCGACGCCGGCGATTGCAGATTCCGCAAGGGGCGCGTCCAGTGCCCGAAGCTCGCCAAACTGCTGCTGCAGCCCTTTAGTCGTTCCGAACACCCCGCCTTTAAGGCCAACGTCCTCTCCCAGAACGAATACGTCGTTGTCTCGTTCCATTTCTTCCTTCATCGCGAGTCTGATCGCTTCGATATATTCGATAACCGGCATATTTAACCCTCCCCGTTCTCCTCGGCGTATACGTAGCGGAATGCGTCCTCTACGGGTTGGAACGGAGCCTTCTCCGCATACTCGTTAGCTTCGTCGATCGTCGCGCGGATTTCTGCTTGCAGAGTCGCTTCCTTCTCCTCCGACCACAATCCGGCATCCACTAAATATTGCTTATATACCGGCATCCCGTCCTTGGCCTTTTGCTCGTCCACTTCTTCCTTGGTACGGTAGGCCATGTCGTTGTCCGAAGTCGAATGCGCCGTTACACGATAAGTCATAATCTCGATTAAAGTCGGTCCTTCGCCGGACACTGCGCGCTCGCGGGCTTCCTTGAACACGCGATATACTTCCAGCGGATCGTTGCCGTCTACTCGTACTCCTGGAAATCCGTAACCAAGCGCCCGATCGCATATGCGTCCCCGAGTTTGCTTTTCAAGCGACATTGATATCGCATACTGATTGTTCTCGCATACGAAAATGACCGGAAGCTGATGAACTCCGGCAAAATTGCAACCCTCGTGAAAATCGCCCTGGTTGCTAGAGCCGTCGCCGAACGTGACGATAGCTGCGGAAGGCTCTTTCCGCATCTTGGCCGCGAGGGCGAATCCTGCCGCATGAGGCACCTGCGTCGTTACCGGGCTGGATCCCGTTACAATGCGCAGTCGTTTGCTGCCAAAATGCCCGGGCATCTGCCGCCCCGCGCTATTCGGGTCTTCTCCTTTGGCATACAGCGACAGCATCAACTCCTTAACCGTCATGCCGATCGAGAGCACGAACCCGTAATCTCGGTAATACGGAAGAAACCAATCACGCTCCCGATCCATCGCAAATCCCATTGCGACCTGAGAAGGCTCTTGGGTAATTCCCGAAATATGAAAATTGACTTTGCCGGCGCGTTGCAGCAACTGCCCGCGTTCATCGAAGCGGCGGGCCAACATCATCATCTTGTACATGTCGACTGCGCGTTCGTCCGTAAGGCCAAGCTCGGTATGACGAAGCGCTCGCTGGACGGAACCTGTATGCATCATGGGCGCGTCCTCCTGCTTTGGTTTAGTTTTATAACCTGGTCTTAATACTTGGGGTTAAGTCCTATTATACTCCCCTCGCAAGCAAAAAGAAACGCCCAACCCGACGCGCCAAGCAAATTCCTTTAGGGAACCGCTCCTCGGCGCTGGAAGGATGGCAATCCTCCGGGTTGAGCCTGCTGATGCCGATCGGATCAAGCGTGTCCCGCTGCGCCTTCCAGCGCCAGCATCGTTTCCTGCATTACTTCCGAGAGCGTCGGATGGGGGTGAATCGTCCGACCGATTTCCCAAGGAATCGCATCCACCAGCTTCGCTAGCGCAGCTTCGGCAATCAGCTCCGTTGCATGCACTCCTACCAAGTGAACGCCGAGCAGATCTCCCGTTGCCGCATCCGCGACCACTTTGGCGAAGCCATCGCTTTCACCGTGCACAAGCACTTTGCCCAGTATGCGCAAAGGCAGCTTTGCCGTGCGCACCTGGTAGCCTTCCGCCTTGGCGTTCTCTTCCGTCCAGCCGATGGCCGCCGCCTCCGGCCGCGAGTAGACGCAGCGCGGAATATCCCGATCCGCGGCCCTCGACGGCTTGCTCCCGGTCAAATGCTCGATCGCCATCGTCGCTTCGTGCATAGCTGCATGCGCCAACTGAACGCCGCCTATACAATCTCCGATCGCGTAAATATGAGATTCCCCCGTTTGAAGCGTCGCGGGATTTACTTTAACAAAACCCTTCTCCGTCTTAACATCTGTATTTTCCAGTCCTAACGCTTCCACGTTGCCAATCCTGCCTACAGACACGAGCATCCGATCCGCACTCAGCGTCAGCGTGTCTCCGCCTCCAGTCATTGCACGTATCTCGACACCTTTGTCCGACGTGATGCAGCTATCAGTCTGCAGAGAAGCTCCAGTATGAATGACAACGCCTCTTTTTCTGAGTGCCTTTGCTATTTCTGCGCCAATATCTTTGTCCTCCGAGGGCAGTATTCGTTCCGCGGCTTCGACAATCGCAACCTGCGTGCCGAAATCGCTGAGCATCGACGCCCATTCGACGCCAATCACCCCGCCTCCGACGATCAGAACGGAAGATGGGCGGCTCGTCCATCCTAACGCCTCGTCACTAGTCGCGATGAACTCGCCGTCATAGCTCAGGCCTTCCAGCTTGCGCGGACGCGATCCCGTCGCAATTACGACGTTCTTGGGTACAATTGTCTCCGCTTCCCCGTCCGCTAGTTCTACCGCAATCGCCCCGCTTCTAGGCGAAAAAATCGAAGGGCCAATAATGCGACCGCCGCCTTGAATAACCTCGATTTTATGCTGCTTCATGAGTGCCTGAAGCCCTTTGTAGAGCTGCTCTACGATACTGTCCTTTCGTTTTAACACCGCTCCCCAATCTACCGAAGCAGCTCCCTCCGGCAATCGAATACCGTATGAAGCTGAATCCCCGATCGTTGCGTATACCTCCGCACTTCTTAGCAAAGCTTTGCTTGGGATGCATCCCCTGTGCAGACAAGTCCCGCCCAGTTTGTCCTTCTCAATTACAACGACGCTAAGCCCGGCTTGCGCCGCCTTCACCGCTGCCGTATAGCCTCCCGGCCCTCCGCCCAATACAGCGACATCGACTTCGATTGGCATAGTTTCCCCTCCGTATGTAAACTCACTTTCCCATTGTACCTTTTTTTTGCGAGCTGAACAAAGTGGGATCCTTCTTCGTCCTCCATCGTCCTTGTTCTTTTTCCGGTATCCCCTTCCGTCAGTTCCTCTGCTCTGCTCCCCGCTCCGCTCCTCTCTCGTCTCGCCTCTCTCTCATTTTCTGCTCATTTTCCGGTATCCCTTTCTGTCAGTTTCTCAGTCTTTAAATTTTTGACCGTAAATTGGCCGTAAACTGATAACCTCCCGATCTTCTCCGCTCATTTCAGAAATCGAACCCTTCATCTCCTTTTGTCGGTATCCCTTTGAGTCAGTTAGTCGATCAAAGTAGCTCTGAAAATTTAGTTGAAACACAGAAAAAAGCTTTAAATAAGAACGTATGTTTGGTAAAATGAAGTAAAGGGAACGTCCGTTCCATCCATTGAGGGAGGAAGTTTTGTATGAGTCTTAAAGCGGCGGCAGATAAGTTTCAAAAGTTTTGTTCCGTTTTTAAGAACGAAGCAGATTGTTTCCCCATCCTGTTCGAGCTCAAGTGGCCCGACGGCTTTCGCTGCCCACGTTGCAGCCATTCTCATTTTTATCTCATTTCCACTAGGCGTATTCCACTCTACGAATGCCGTTCCTGCCATGCGCAATCTTCCTTGATTGCCGGTACCATTATGGAGGGAAGCCGCACGCCTATTCATCGTTGGTTTCAGGCGATTTTTCTGCATGCCCAACCCCGCTGCATTAACGCTAGGCAACTCTCCGAGGCTATCCATGTCACTTACAAAACGGCCTGGCTCATTTGCCACAAAATCCGTCATGCGATGACTTCAAGAGAATCAACCCGATTATTGTCAGGGATTGTTCGCGTTTCGGATTCTATATACAGCAAGCGCCTAACTCCCTCTTTCGATTGGCATAAGCAAGAACAGCCATTGCTTGTCGGTGCTTCAGATGACGGTAACGGCACTCTTGGTCCGATTGTGATTAAGCTTCAATCAAAAGCTTCGTTAAAGGATAAGTACGATTGTCCTGATACGGCTCCGTTTATTCGCGAGCATATCCACCCTGATGATGCAGAAAATACAATTGTGACCCGAAGGTACGGCCGTAATATGAACAAAGAGTTGGCTTGGATGGGGTACAATGTGACATGGTGGATCGGCAGAACATTTCTCGGAATTGGTCCTAAGCATTTACAAGCGTACCTTGATCAATTTTGTTACTACTACAACCGCAGCCGCTCCACCCTCTATGTTCAGCTTCTCGCAGATTGTATTAATTCTTCCAGAATAACCTACAACGAGCTCACCAAATCAGATAGCCGCTCCCGTTCTAACCGATTAACTCGTACTCCTCGACAACATTCCATCAAACTTGCATAGCATAGGCATGTTTCTATTCCAGTCATCCCCTTAATTATTACAGAAGGGAGTCCCAGACAGAGCAATCTTTACTGATCGAAGGGGATAACCAAGTGCCTTCATATGTACGGGAGAACTAACTACTGACTTAAGGGGATACCCTCTTCAGTAAATGTCGGAGGATCCCTTACCTGAGCCACCGGGATACCGACAAAAGATGTGAAAATCTAATGCATTTCATGAGGGCGACTTCACAACTGACCGGAGGGGATACCGAGAAAAGAAGAGAAAATCCGACACATTCAATAGGGATACTAATACTGACTGAACGGGATATCGAGAAATGGAGGCGCATTCATAGACATTTGCCTGAAAAGTAGGTATGATTAGGAGATGGGAAGGAGGACTTCATCATCCTATGAAACTGCTTATTCAGCGGCTCATAGCTATACTACTGCTTGTTATTCCCGGTATTGCGGCCGCTTACGGCTTTTTGCTCATGAAAGATGCGATATACGACTACTTCGTGAAAATCGGCGATATAAACGTTACCTCTCCGGACTTCGCTTGGGGGATGTTCATCGGCGGAGCCATTCTTTTTCTGCTGGGCATAGGCTTTATTGGAGGTTGGATTTTCTTTCGGGACCGCAAACATAATTACTTGTCATCGCGTTTCCGTCCGAAAACGCCTCGCCCGCCCCGTCAACCAAAGCCGCCGCAAACCGAGGACAACAGTGCTAAGGAAAACCATATTTCCGATCAGTCATAGCTCATGACGTGCAAATAAGGCTCTGTCTCCTATCAAGGTGACAGAGCCTTAATTATTTTCAGCATCTTCGCTTACTGGGCCGACGGAGAAGCTTCAGGACTTGCCGTTGTCGAAGCGGTCGGCGAAGCGGCTTCTGGTTCCTTCGCGACTAGGTTTTTATAATTCCGATCTTTCTTCAACGTTTCTAGCCAAGTGGTTGCTTCCGTGCCCATTTTCTCTTCGTAATAAGCTTTTTTGACATCAGCTTTCACTGTATCATACTCGGGAACGACAGCCTCTTTAATATCGGTGATCTTGATGATGTGGAACCCGTTGTCCGCCTCCACGACTTCACTCGTCTCACCTTTAGCAAGAGCAAATGCAGCGGTCTCGAATCGTTGATTCATAACGCCGCGACCGAAAAATCCGAGATCTCCTCCCTCTGCCTTGGAACCTGGATCTTGCGACTTTTCCTTCGCCAAACTGGCAAAATCTTTGCCGCCCTTCAGTTCGGCCAGCACAGCTTCGGCCTCTTCCTTTGTGTTCACCAAAATGTGCGACGCCTTAATTTCTTTTGGCGTTGTCGCAAACGTGGAATCCTTTTTATCTTCGAAATAAGTCTTAAGCTCTTCTTCGGTTACCGGGTGCTTGTTCTCGAACAACAGCTTAATTTTCAGAGTCGGCATAATTTGCTTCTCCTTGAAATCCTCCAACGTGAACCCGGCCTGCGTCAACGCAGCGGACATATCCTCGTCGGTCTCAAAGCCGTATGCCTTCTTAAAGTTCTCAATCTCGTTCTTCATATCTTCATCATTAATCTTAATTCCGGCTTTCTCGGATTCCAGCTCAATGATTTTGGTCTGTGCGATTTCGTCGACTAAAGCCGAAATCTGATCTTCTCCCACTCTGTCTTTCATCTCATCGTAAAAGTCCGTCTTATTAATCGTATAGCCGTCAAGTTGACCGATTGCTTCGTTGCTTGTTCCTCCCGATGTATTCCGAATCAGTACAAATACAAGCGCAGCTATGGCAATGACAGCAATTACCCAAGGTACAATCACAGCAGAGGAGCTGCGAGCAGGTGCTGCAGCGCCTGCCGCCGCAGGCACTGCACTTGTTACGATTCCCGGGTCCGCTTTGCCGAGATCAAGCGAAGATTTGGGCTCGACCGTTTCCTCTAGTTCTTTCTCGATCGCTTCGTTCGTCGGTTGTTGTTCATTATCTTGTAAGTTTTTCTCGTTGTTGTCGCTCATTTCAACATTTCCCCCTCTTTGTTATGGACAGCCATTCATTCACTATACCAGATTTTCATAAATAAACCTTAAAGGCTCCTAAATTTTTTGCGAAATTGCGAAGGGGTGCACGCATGAATTCCGCTAAATTTTTTGCTGAAATAGCTGAAATTCGTCAAACCTGTCTCCATCGCCACATCCGCAATGGACCAATCCGTATTTTGCAGCAATTGTGCGGCTTGCTTTATCCGATAGCGATTTAAGTAATCCATGGGCGACTTTCGCATAACCGTCTTAAATACTCGGCTAAAATGACCGACACTCATGCCCGCAACTTCAGCTAGATCAGGCACGGTCAAGGGCTGGGAAAAATTCTTTTCCATGTAAGTAACGGCAGCCTTCAAGCGAGCTATCGTGTACGAACTCATCGAGCTATTGGAAACCGCATGCCGCCACTGTCCGTTTTCGATCAAATCGCCTATTAAGGAATAAAGTTCGGCTTTAATTCGCAGTTCTCTCGCCAAAGCTTCCGACTCGTATATACGAAGCATTCGGGCCAGCCGGACCAAAACCCGTCTTCCCCACATTGTCGATCCGTCATAGTAAAGCGGAATTTCCGCTTCTCCGTTTTTTAACGGTTCGATAAACAGGGAGGAGATGTTATCCCGACCATCCCCAAGCCAATCAAGATGAAATACCATAGCTCTATACGAGCATGCCGAGCCATCGCTTGAGAAGCCGCCATGAACCTCTCCGCCCGGTACGAATATAGCCTCACCCGCTTTAAGCTCATAATCTGCCATGCCAATCTGGAATGTCGCTTCCCCCTCAACCACGCACAGAAACTCGACCTCATCGTGCCAATGATTGTCCAAAACTACACCTGCTTGGCAATCCATAGCATAAACGGCGAACGGAAATTGAGGGGTCCCATGCCTCCGATCCTCTTTGAGCAGCCTCAAATCCATACCTCACCTCCAATTATCATAATATTGTTATTTTACAGCATATAAATGCAAGAATTTTGTTCATCATATCATTAAACTGTTATCAAGAGAATTCATTAATCATTCAAGGAGATGAAATAATGAAGTTTACGGACGGCTATTGGATGACTAAGCAAGGCTATCGCCTGTTCAGCCCTTATGAAATTCATGACGTAAAAATCGGAAAAGACTCGATTACCGCTTACGCCACTCACAGACCGCTCGAGCATCGCGGCAATACGTTAAACGAACCGCTGATGACGATGGAGTTCTCTTCGCCGATACCTAACGTCATCCGCGTGAAGTTTTACCATCATAAAGGAAAAGTCCGTCAAAGCCCCTCTACCTTCGATCTTCAGTACACAGGCAATGCGACGGTAAACATTGAAAATAACGAAAGCTTCATCAGACTGACGAGCGGGGATACGACTGTGACCGTAACTAAGCGTCATCCCGTCCAAATCACGTACACTTTCCGAAACAGAAGGCTAACGGGAAGCGGGGCACGTTCCACCGCTTATGTAAAAGCCGACGATGGGATTCATTACTTCCGCGAGCAGCTTTCCTTGGGCGTTGGCGAAACGGTATACGGGCTGGGTGAAAGATTTACGCCATTCGTAAAAAACGGCCAGACAGTTGACATCTGGAACGAAGACGGAGGAACCTCATCCGAGCAAGCCTACAAAAATATTCCTTTCTATGTAACGAATCGTGGCTACGGAGTATTCGTCAATCATCCCGAGCTCGTCTCGTTCGAGATCGGCTCGGAGACCGTATCTAAAGCCCAATTCAGCGTGCCGGGAGAACAGCTTGAGTATTATCTGATCGGCGGGGATACGCTTAAAGATGTACTTGGCAACTATACTTCGCTGACAGGCAAACCTGCGCTCCCGCCTGCCTGGTCGTATGGTTTGTGGCTTTCGACTTCGTTCACGACCAACTATGATGAAGCCACAGTGACTAGTTTTGTCAAAGGCATGGAAAGTCGAGATCTGCCGCTTGCCGTCTTCCATTTCGACTGCTTCTGGATGAAGGAATATGAGTGGTGCAATTTCGAATGGGACGAGCGTGTTTTTCCCGATCCGGCCGGAATGCTGCAACGGCTTAAGGCCCGCGGACTGCACATTTGCGTCTGGATCAATCCTTACATCGCGCAGCGCTCCCCATTGTTTGACGAAGGCATGGCCAACGGCTACTTGTTGAAACGTCCCGACGGAAGCGTATGGCAGTGGGATCTATGGCAATACGGCATGGGTATTGTTGACTTTACGAATCCAGCGGCATCCCACTGGTACAAAGCGAAGCTCCGGGCACTGCTCGATATGGGCGTTGATAGCTTCAAAACGGATTTCGGCGAGCGTATACCCACTGATGTCGTCTACTACGATGGCTCCGATCCACACCAAATGCACAACTACTACACTCAGATCTATAATCAAACCGTTTTTGAATTGCTCGAAGAAAAACGCGGTAAAGGAGAAGCAGTCCTGTTTGCTCGGTCGGCGACGGCGGGTGGGCAACGCTTTCCCGTGCATTGGGGCGGAGATTGCGAAGCAACTTACGAATCGATGGCCGAAAGCCTGCGCGGTGGCTTGTCGCTTGGGCTGTCCGGTTTCGGCTACTGGAGCCACGATATTGGCGGTTTCGAACACAGCTCGCCTCCGGATTTGTACAAACGCTGGGTACAGTTCGGGCTTTTGTCCAGCCACAGCCGACTGCACGGAAGCACCTCGTATCGCGTACCGTGGATTTATGACGAAGAAGCCGTTAACGTACTTCGTTTCTTTACGAAGCTGAAGCTGCGGCTGATGCCATACCTGTTCGGTCAGTCGGTATCGACCTCCTCCAGCGGCGTTCCTCTTATGAGGGCGATGGTGCTCGATTTTGGAGATGATCCGGCCTGCGATTACCTTGACCGCCAGTACATGTTGGGGAACAATTTACTTATCGCACCGATCTTGAACCCGGAAGGAGAAGCCGTTTACTATCTCCCGAGAGGAACGTGGACTCATTTTCTGAGTGGGGAACAGGTTCAGGGCGGCAGCTGGAGGAACGAAATCTACGACTATTTTAGTCTCCCTCTATATGCGAGCGAAAATAGTCTAATTCCGCTTGGAAATGAAGATACACATCCGGACTATGATTATACGGATAGCGTAACGTTACATCTGTTTGCGCTTCAAGACGGAGAGACAGCCTCTGCCGTCATACCCAATTTGCTTGGGGAGACCTGCTTCTCTGTCATGGCCAGCCGCCGAAAAAATCAAATTGAGATTACAACGAAGGGGACGGCAAAAAACTGGAGTCTCGTCTTACGAGGAATTTCCGCAGTCGACTCCGTTGAAGGAGGACTTCAGGAGTCAATAGAGCAAGGCATTCGAATCATGCCAAGTGAGTCCGTATCGTTCCTTCGAATTGTGCTTTCGTAAAATTCCAAACCTGCTGAATGTGATCAGATGGACAAGCTCGTAGAGATGCTGCTGCATTAATCACAAAAGAAACACCGCTCTCATTTTGACGGTTAGAAAAACCGTTTATGAGGCGGTGTTTTTTAGCAGCAGCTTTATTAGCTCACCTTATGCTCGATCCGCAGCTTGTCGGCGACCATCGCGATGAATTCCGAGTTCGTTGGTTTGGATTTCGCGATATTAATCGTATAACCAAACAGATGGCTGATGCTGTCGATGTTGCCGCGAGTCCAAGCGACTTCGATCGCATGACGGATGGCGCGTTCGACGCGGGACGGCGTCGTTTTGAATTTCTCGGCGATGGCTGGGTACAGCGTTTTCGTAATCGCGCCAAGAATTTCAATGTTGTTGTACACCATCGTGATCGCTTCGCGCAAATATTGATAGCCTTTAATATGCGCGGGAACGCCGATTTCATGAATGATACTCGTAATGTTGGCATCAAGGTTCTTCGGCTTGCCCATTTGTACCACATTGGAGCGCGTCATGACGCTGCTTTGCAGCGACGAGGTCGTCATTGATGAAATTGAAGGATTGCCTGCGAGTTGGCGAATCCGATTTGCCAGAACATCCATGTCGAACGGTTTAAGTATGTAGTAAGAAGCGCCAAGCTGCACCGCACGCTGGGTAATGTTCTCTTGTCCGAAAGCCGTGAGCATAATGATCTTGGGCATAGGAGATAAATTCATATCCCGCAGCTTCTCCAGAACGCCAAGTCCGTCCAGATGCGGCATAATGATATCAAGGATCATGACATCCGGTACTCTTCGTGTTTCTTCCAGCTGACGGATGACCTCTTCTCCGTTGTACGCCACACCGATGACCGTCATATCATCCTGCTCCTGGATGTACTCTGATAACAAATTCGTAAATTCTCGGTTGTCGTCTGCTAAGAACACTTCAATACGTGGCAATGTCTGGTCCTCCCTTTCTCCATGCGAGAATATAGAATGTCGAAAAACGCTCACCGTTTCTCTAATAATCCGTTTTCGACACGACCTCGGCAGATTCCTTCTCGATTAAAAAATTTTTCTTTATTTATTATTTGAAATCGAATATAATTAATAATTTGCGCCACAACACGTCAAATCATGATTCGTTTCGTACATTTTCGACAAACGTTCGGATTTAGCACATAAAACAAAATCTAAGGCGTCAAACCGCCTTAGACATCGTTTGTTCGGGATTCAGCATAATTCCCGCATCCTGCAGCATCCATTCGATAAAGCAACCATAGCCGGAGGAAGGATCGTTGACGAATACGTGAGTAACCGCACCGACCAGCTTTCCGTTTTGAATAATCGGGCTACCGCTCATCCCTTGCACGATACCGCCAGTTCTCTCCAGCAACTTAGGGTCGGTTATTTTGATGACCATTCCCTTCGTTGCCGGGGACGATTGCTTGGACACATGAACGATTTGAATATCGAATTTTTCGACCTTTTGCTTATCCACGACGGTTAAGATTTGCGCAGGCCCTTCCTTTACTTCTTCCGCGAAGGCGACCGAAATCGGTTCTGGATTATAGGAATGCTCTGGCAGTTGTTTCATTTTGCCGAAAATGCCGAATGGGGTATTGCGCTCCACGCTGCCCAATGTGCGTCCTTCCTTCAGGAAATGCGCCCTCTTCTCCCCGGGTTCGCCGCTTTGGCTTTTGTTAATTGATGAGACGCTTGACTGCAAAATTTCACCACTGCCGACGACGATTGGGGTTTGCGTATCCATATCGGTAATGACATGACCAAGCGCGCCATATACTCCTTGATCCGGTGCGTAGAATGTCAACGTCCCGACGCCCGCAGCCGAATCCCGAATGTACAATCCGAGGCGCCAAGCTTTGTCCTCTTCATCGTACGCTGGAGTAATCGATGTTCTAAACCGCTCTTTGCCTCTCTGGACGAGGAGCTTCAATGATTCGCCGCTGCGACCGGCTTCTTCCGAATATGCCGCAATTTTGGAAATGTCGTTGCACGGCTGTCCGTTGATTTCGACGATCAGATCGCCCAATCTTAGCTTGGCCGCTTCCCCAGGGGATACTCGGGAATTATCGTTAGTACTGACCAGATGGTGCCCAACGACCATAATCCCTGCCGATTTTACTTTGACGCCGATCGTTTGCCCTCCGGGAATAACCCGCAAATCGGGAATCACTTGAAGCCGTACCGTCTTAAAAGGAATTTTGCCGAACAGCTTCATTTGCAACTGAGTGACGCCGCTGGACTTCGGTTGAATGGATAAAGGCTGTCTGAGATCGACTTGAACCGATGCATGCTCGCTGCCATTCACAGCGACGACTTTCGGGTTCAAGCTGATCTGCGCATGAACGGGAATGGCATAATGCAGCGAGACCGACTGTCCTTGAAAAAGTCTGACACGGCTCGGAAATTCCGCGAAATGCTGAAACGGCGCCGAGCAGACAGCAATGATCAACATGAAAACGACGACAAGACCGATACGGCGGCGTTTCCTGAAGTGCTGCTGGTACAAGATCTCACGCTCCCTTACAGTCTGAATCGGCTTCTCTGGTATGTCGCCGATAACGTACCTATAAGGTAACCGTGGCTTGCTTCTTTTATGTTCTCAAAAAGCTTCCTTGCCAATTGATTTTTCGCGTCGTTACGCGTTTTTTCGGATATCAGCCAGACTAAGCATTTCTTGTGCATGATGACGGGTTTTTTCCGTAACTTCCACTCCGCCAAGCATCCGCGCCAGTTCTTCAATCCTTTGCTCCGGCGACAGCTGCGTCACCGATGTTCGCGTCCGCGATTGTTCGTTCACTTGCTTGCGGATTTCATATTGGCGATCGGCCATACATGCCACCTGCGGCAGATGAGTGATCGCAAACACCTGACAGTGACTCGACAGCAAGCTGAGCTTCTCTGCAATGGCTTGCGCAGCTCTTCCGCTGACTCCAGTATCCACTTCGTCAAAAACGAGTACGGGAATTTCATCGATTCGAGCGAAAATCGCCTTGAGCGCCAGCATCACGCGCGACATTTCGCCGCCAGATGCAATCTTAGCTAGCGGTTTGGGCGGCTCGCCAGGATTCGTCGACAGGATGAACTCCGCGGTATCCGTTCCCGTGGCCGACAGCTCCGTTGCGCCAAGCTTCACTTCGAATACGGAACGTTCCATCTGCAACTCCGCCAATTCCTGCTCGATCTGCTTGGCAAGCACTCTCGCGGCGTTTCGGCGCGCCAGCGACAGCTTCTCCGCGCGCTCATACAGTTCGGCCGCCAGCTGTGCTTCCCGCTCGGTCAGCTTCTCGAGCAATTCTTCGCTATTGTCAAGCTGATCGGCTTCGGCCTGGATTTTCGCCCGATAGTTCAAAATATCCTCAATCGTCTCGCCATATTTCCTTTTTAACCCATGAATAACGTCCAGCCTCTGCTCAATCTTCGCTAAGCGCTCAGGATTGAATTCGATGCTTTCCTTATAATCGCGAAGCTGAAAAGCTGCGTCCTCCGCGCTGTAATAAGCGCTCTGAAGCTGCTCCAGCAACGGTTGGAGCACTCCGGAATCGAACTTCACGATATCCTGCAACCGGCTCAATGAACGAGAAAGAGCCACTAGCCCTTTAGTTCCGTAAAGCAGATCGTAGGCCTCCGTTGCCGATTCAGCAAGCTTCTCCGCATGAGCTAGTTTGCGCCGTTCGTCGGCAAGGGATTCATCCTCGCCCGGTTTTAACCTGGCTGCGGAGATTTCCTCCAGCTGAAATCTGTATAAATCGACCATCTGCATGCCTTGTCGGGATCTTTCCTCAAGCTCGCGCCTTTCTCTGCACACACCAATATATTGTTGATACAATTGACGATAAGCCGCCTTCTCCTCGCGGATCTCCTCTCCCGCAAACAGGTCAAGCCACTCCAGATGCTTCTCTGTCTTGAGAAGCGACTGATGCTCATGCTGACCGTGAATGTTGACGAGGTGCTCGCCAGCTTCTTTCAGCATCGTCAATGTAACGCTTTGACCGTTGATTCTTGCCGTGGACTTGCCATGAGACAGCAACTCACGGCGAATGAGCAGCGTTTCTTCCCGGTTGGCCTCGATGCCCAAACGACCGAGCGTCTCCCACACGGGATGATCTGAGGGCAGATCGAATACCGCTTCGATATCCGCCTTATCGCAGCCATGGCGAATCATTTCTGCAGAGCCTCGGCCTCCCGCCGCCAATGTCAAAGCGTCGATCACGATCGATTTCCCTGCTCCGGTCTCTCCGGTAAGCACATGAAAGCCGTCATGAAAAGAAGCAGATACATTCTCAATAACGGCCAAATTGTGGATGGTTAATTCTCGCAGCATAATAAGCCCCCTTTGGACTCGACAGTCTCAATCCCCCATTGCCTCGTTTGAAACAGGGGGCTCGCGACCTCATTGCGATCATACGTTCTCATTACTCATCCAAATCATAGCACATATCCGGAAAGAAGACCAGACAAAACAAGAACATTCAAGATAATCTAACACGCATCCATCTCCGTATTAATCAAGTCGGAGATGAATGCGTGTTATTGGTCACTTCATCATATCGTTAATTCGCTCTAACACGTCTTCGCCATGGCTTTTCGTTTTGGTGATAATCAGCGTCGTGTCGTCTCCGCCGATCGTACCGATAATTTCCGGCCAATCCATACCGTCAATCAGTGCAGAAATCGTTCCCGCCGTTCCCGGCAAGCACTTCAGCACGACGAGATTTTCGGCGGACTCCGCTCCCAAATAATGATCGAGCAGCGCTCGCTTCAGCTTCTGCGCCGGATTGTAGCGTTGGTCTTGCGGCATCGAATATTTGTATCGGCCGTCCTCCAGCGGGACTTTAATCAGCTGCATTTCCTTAATGTCGCGCGACACCGTCGCTTGGGTTACCTGCATTCCTTCCAAGCTTAGCGCTTCCACGAGTTCCTCTTGGGTTTCGATCTCTCTAGAACCGATCAACTCACGGATTTTGCGTTGACGTTGTCCTTTCATTTCTCGCCAGCCTCCACTTTAAATCGCACTGTTTTGATTTGACGCCCCTGCGGAAGCACGATAACAATGCCGTGGCAATCCGGAAACAGCAGCGCATACACGAGCAGTCTTTCACGCAGCGCGCTGGCCGTCCATTCCATCGGCTGCCTTGGCCGGTCGAGCTTCACCAGGTAATACTTGTTGTCTTTCTCGGCCAAATAATCAAAATATAGGCGGGTCGGCATAACCGACCCGTTGTCCACGGCCACTCCAAGCGGAATACGGTGCTTGCCGGACAGCACTTGAAAACCGTGCTCCTTCAGCAAGAGGACGTATTCATCCTCTTCGACGCCCCCTTTGGTCGCAAGCTTGCGCAAGCGAGCATCCGGAGGCTCGTGAAGCCAGCGATCCAATCTTCTAACGATCCACCATCCCATAACGATGGCAGCGACAAGCATGATCACCCAATCTCCGACGCTATCCATAACCGCCTCCCGACTTCCGTTACGGAGAGCCGCGCTGCCTGGACTAGTTGTATCCGTTGCATTATCTTTTCGCGATCGGAAGCCATTTTCCTCCAATATCAAGGAAAAACCCGGAGATGCGCGCCAGCCCGCGGCAAAATGCTCGGACCGTTGTTCGGCAGCTCCGGGTGCTCCGGGCGAAGGATCTTGTTTTATGAAGGATTGCGGCGAAACGCCCGATTTGCCTCTTCTACCGTATTCGCAATTAGTTCTTCATACCGTTTATCATCCGCCGCAGCCGAAACGGTCGAAGCATCCGACTCGGCTGAATTCGGGGCAACCGTGGAGCCGAGACGCCAATAGGCGAGAAACTCAATGTTCCCTTCGCCCCCGGTTATCGGGGAATACGTCAGTCCCTGCAGCTCAAAACCGATGTCGGCTGCCGCGTTCAAAACGTCTCGAAGCACTTGCGTATGAACGGCCGGGTCGCGAATGACGCCCGACTTGCCCACATGCTCCCGCCCCGCTTCGAACTGCGGCTTGATCAGCGCAACGGTGTGTCCGTTTTTTTGCAGCAGTTCGGCCAGCACCGGCAATATCAGCCTAAGGGAAATAAACGAAACGTCAATCGTCGCAAACAGCGGCAACGGACCGTCGAGCTGATCTCCCGTCATATGCCGAAAATTCGTCCGTTCCAACACCTGTACCCGCGAGTCCTGCCGCAAGGACCAGTCGAGCTGATTATAGCCTACGTCTACCGCATATACCCGCGCAGCTCCATTCTGTAGGGCGCAGTCCGTGAAACCGCCCGTGGATGCGCCGATATCCAGCATAACCGCATCCTGCAGGTTAAGGCCGAAATGTTTAATCGCCTTTTCCAGCTTCAAGCCCCCGCGGCTTACGTACGGATGTACGGAGCCTTTGACCGTTATCGCCGCATCGCGAGGAATCTTCGTTCCCGCCTTGTCGACGCGCTCTGTCCCGACAAGCACCAGACCGGCCATAATGGCGGCTTTTGCCTTCTCGCGGCTTTCGAAATAGCCCTGCTCCAGCAGGAGCAGATCAAGCCGCTCTTTAGTCGCCTGCGTCTTCTCCATCAGGTGGCCCTTTGCCGTTTGCGCACGGAGAGCGAGGCAAGACGCTGAGCGATGTGCTCGGCCGATAGACCGACTTCCTCGCGCTGTTCCTTCACCGTCGCATGTTCCACGAACACGTCGGGAACGCCGGCGAGATGAACGGATGCGGGCTGCACGCCTTGCAAAGCGTAAAACTCCAAGATCGCACTGCCCAGACCGCCTTGAACGGAGCCTTCTTCGACGACCATGATCGGCAGCCTTTCCTTCGCTAGCGACAGCAGCATTTGACTGTCCAGCGGCTTGACGAATCTGGCATTCACGACACGCACATTGATGCCTTCTCGCTTCAGCAGGTCGGCCGCTTCCTCGGCAACCTGAACCATCGGCCCAATCGCCAGCACGGCAGCATAGTCGCCTTCGCGAACCGTCTCCCACGTGCCGATCTCGATCGGCGTCATCCGCTCGTCGTAAGCGACTCCGACGCCTTCGATACGGGGATACCGCACCGCTATCGGGCCGCCGTTGTAATCGACAGCCGTACGAAGCATGTTTCTAAGCTCATTCTCATCCTTGGGCATCATGACGACCATATTCGGTATATGTCTCAGGAAGGCGATATCGTATACGCCTTGATGCGTCTCGCCGTCGGCTCCGACGAAGCCCGCTCGGTCGATCGCGAAAATAACGTTCAGGTTTTGCCGGCAAATATCGTGAACGACCTGATCGTACGCACGCTGCAAAAACGTCGAATACACTGCGAATACAGGCTTCATGCCTTCCATAGCCAACGCGGCGGACATCGTCCCAGCATGCTGCTCCGCGATGCCGACATCGTACATCCGATTCGGAAATCTCTCCGCAAACTTCAGCAAGCCCGAGCCGCCCGGCATTGCAGGAGTAACGGCGACGATACGGGAATCCTGCTCCGCAAGCTCGATCAGGGCGTTGCCGAACACCTCCGTATACATCGGAGGGCCAACGGGCTTAACCACTTGTCCGGACTCGATCTTGTAGGCTCCGGATACGCCGTGCCATTTATGAGAATCGGCTTCGGCCGGGGAGTAGCCCTTTCCTTTTGTCGTCAAGACGTGCACCAACACAGGTCCATCGACTTGATCGGCTTGCTTAAACGTCTCCATCAGTTTGTTTATGTCATGACCGTCTACTGGGCCAAAATACTTCAAGCCGAATTCCTCGAACAGGACGCCTTCAGGCGCAATCAAATACTTCAAGCTGTCCTTAACGCGATCTGCCGTACGAGCCAGCTTGCCGCCGATCGCCGGAACTTTGCGCAGCAACCAGTCCAACTCGTCCTTCGTCTTGCGGTAAATTTTCTCCGTTCTGACCTTGCCCAAATAGTTGTGAATCGCTCCGACATTGGGTGCGATAGACATCTCGTTATCGTTGAGCACGACCATCAGCTTGCGCTTCTCATGCCCGATATGGTTGAGCGCTTCAAGCGCCATCCCTCCGGTAAGCGCGCCGTCGCCAATGATGGCGATCACACGGTTCGACTCGCCCTTCAAATCGCGCGCCAAAGCCATCCCCATCGCTGCGGACAAAGAGGTGCTGCTATGGCCGGCTTCCCATACGTCGTGTTCGCTTTCGTTGCGCTTTACAAAGCCGCAGAGGCCATCCTTCTGACGCAAAGTGTCGAAACGATCCTGCCGTCCCGTTAGCATTTTGTGTACGTACGCCTGGTGACCTACATCAAAAATAAATTTATCCTTCGGGCTGTTGTAGTGGTAATGGAGCGCAAGCGTCAGCTCCACTACGCCGAGATTAGGCGCCAAATGCCCCCCGGTCACGCTCAGTTTCCGAATAAGAAAATGTCGAATATCTTCCGCCAGTTGAGGAAGCTCGGACAGCGTTAGTTTCTTCAGGTCATCCGGACTGTCGATTTGCTCGAGCAGCAAGTCATGTTCCCCGCTTTCCCCACATCAATATTAGACCTATTATACCATATCCCCGATTCAATGCCCAAATTCAGCGCCAAAAAGCCCCGCAAAGGGACAACCGTCGCCTAACGCGCCGCCCTTCCCTTGCGGGGCCTCCGAGTACGCAATTGCTTAGTGATCCCGATTCAGCAAATAATCCGCGATCTCGAGCAGGCGCTCCGGCTTCGCTAGCCCGACCTGCAGCAAGGCATCGGTCGCTTCGCGCGTCAGCTCCGAGACGCGTCTGCGGCTCTCGTCGAGCCCTAGCAAATAAGGATAGGTCACCTTGTGCTGACGCTCGTCGCTCTTAACCGGCTTGCCCAGCTTATCCGCCGAGCCCGTCAAGTCGAGAATATCGTCCTGGATTTGGAATGCCAGACCGATGTTGCGCCCGAAACGTCCCAGCGCCTCGACCTGTCGCTCGTCCGCCTCCGCCGCATGGCCGCCGGCTCGCAGCGAAAAGGCGATCAAATCGCTCGTTTTGTGCAGATGAATATGCTCCAGTTGCTCCAGCGAAGTGATTCCCTGCTCTCCGAGCATATCGGATACTTGCCCGCCGACCATGCCAGGCAAGCCTGCGTAACAGCTCAGCTCCCGAATGACGGCAAGCGCGCGTTCCGCCGGTACGCCGTCATCGGTTGCCCGCGAAGCGACGTGGAAGGCATGCGTTAGCAGACCGTCGCCGGCGAGAATCGCCATCGCATCGCCAAACACTTTGTGATTCGTCGGTCTGCCTCGGCGATAGTCGTCATTGTCCATGGCAGGCAAATCATCGTGTACAAGCGAATAGGTATGGATCATCTCGACCGCGCAGGCGAAAGCGAGCGCCCTGTCCGACGTCTCCTCCTTGCCTGTTACCGCCTCGGCTGCAGCGAGCGCCAAAATCGGACGCAGCCGCTTGCCTCCGGCCAGCAAGGAATAATCCATCGCTTCCCGCAGCCGCTCAGGAATCGCCCAATCCACCGGAAAAACGTTCTGCAGCGCTGCTTCCACTCGCGCCCGCTGCTCTTGCAAATAAGTGTGCAATGCTACCGAAGTCTTCACGTTATTACCCCTCTGCTCTTCAAAACCTATGTATGCCGAATAACGCGGGAAAATTACTCTTCCTTCCCGGCGGAGAACGGTTTGCGCTGCAATCCGCCATCGCCTTCCACCAGCATCTCGATGCGGCGCTCCACCTGCTCCAGCTTCTGCCCGCACAGTCGCGACAGCGTCATCCCTTCCTGGAACAGCTCGATCGCCGTCTCCAGCGGCACGTCGCCGCTCTCCAGCTTCGCGACGATCGTCTCGAGCTTCTCCATCGCCAGCTCGAACGACACCTCCGTGACTCCGTTCTCCTCTGCGGCAGCCGCCTCGGCTTTTCCAGTGCGGTTGTTAGCCATTCGCTTGTTCCTCCCCGTGAATCCCCCATATTTGACAGACCAGCTTGCCGTCCGTAAGCCGAAGATGAAGGAGATCTCCCGGCTGAACTTCGTCGATCGAACGAATCAGCTTCTTCTCCTGCTCGTCGTAAGCCAAGCTATAGCCGCGAGCCATAACCTTGAGCGGACTCAGCGCATCGAGCTGTTTAACGATCGAACCGAAACGGCTTGTCCGTTCGCGCATGATCGCACCCATTGCCAGCTCCAGCCTTTTGGCGGCCGCCGTCGCGCGCTGCCGGGCGTGGATAACCTGCTGCTGCGGGTTAACCGCCTGCAGTCTGCCGACCAGCCTCGTCGCCCGCTCCTGCGCTCGGCTTTGCTCGGCGCCGATCCGGTAGCGAAGCGTCTCCTTAAGCCGGTCCAGTCGCTCGGCCTGCGCCAATAAGCTGCGCTTAGGCTGCGTAAAATACGGCGAGCGCGCCGCATGCTGCCACCGCTCCTTCGCCTTGGCCAGGCCGCGTCCCAGCGCACCGGCCATTCTCCGCTCCAGATACGTCAGCTCCTGCCTCAGCTCCCCGATATGCCGGACGGCGATTTCGGCAGCGGCCGTCGGCGTAGCGGCGCGCATATCTGAGACGAAATCCGCAATCGTAAAATCCGTCTCGTGCCCGACGGCAGAGATGATCGGAATCGCGGAAGCCCGAATCGCCCGAGCGACCGGCTCCTCGTTAAACGCCCACAGCTCTTCGAGCGAGCCTCCGCCTCGTCCGACGATCAGCACGTCAATCGCGCCTAGCTCGTTCATCTCGCGGATCGCTTTAACGATAGAGGGAGCTGCGCCTGTGCCTTGCACGGATACAGGGTAGAGCAGGACATGCACGCCAGGGTTGCGCCGTTCAAGCGTAATCAGAATATCTCTAACGGCGGCTCCCGTCGGCGAGGTAATTACCCCGACCGTGCGCGGATAAAGCGGCAACGCCCGCTTCGTCTCCGGACGGAACAGCCCCTCCTCCTCAAGCTTGCGCTTAAGCTGCTCGAAGGCGAGATACAGGCTGCCGATTCCGTCGGGCTGCATCGCCGTCGCGTAAAACTGGTATTGGCCGTCCCTCTCGTATACCGAGACGCCTCCCCGCGCCAATACTTTTGTTCCGTTCTTCGGGACAAAAGGCAAACGTTGATTGTAGGAAGCGAACATGATGCATTTTAATCTGGAGGCATCGTCCTTCAGCGTGAAATACATATGTCCGCTCGAATGCAGCGTAAAATTCGAAATCTCGCCCCTCAGCCATATATCCTGAAGGCCCGGGTCGCCTTCCAGCTTACCCTTGATGAGCCGGGTAAGCTCGCGAATCGTCAACGCGCGCGCCGGTTCTCCTCTCATCGTCTGCGCCCTAACCGCGGGAACGCTTGGCCGCCTTCAGCGTGTTGGCCATCAGCATCGTAATCGTCATCGGTCCGACTCCGCCCGGTACCGGCGTAATCCACCCCGCCGTATCCACGACGTCGTCGAAATCGACATCGCCGCACAGCTTGCCGTCCGGAAGACGGTTAACGCCTACATCTATGACGACCGCGCCCGGTTTGACCCATTCCTTCTTCACCAGCTTCGGCACGCCGACGGCGGCAACCAGAATGTCGGCTTGCTTGGCGATTTCCGGCAAATTCGGCGTGCGCGAGTGACAGATCGTCACCGTCGCATGCTCGCGAAGCAGCAGCATCGCGACCGGCTTGCCGACGATGTTGCTGCGTCCGATGACGACGGCATGCTTGCCCGCAGGATCGTTGCCGGTCCGCTTGAGCAGTTCGATGACGCCGGCCGGCGTACACGGCAGCAACGTGTCGTCCCCGATCATCAGATTGCCGACGCTCTCCGGATGAAAGCCGTCGACATCCTTCTCCACCGCAATCGCGTCGATGATCGCCTTCTCTTCGATATGCTTAGGCAGCGGGAGCTGCACCAGAATGCCATTTACTTTGTCGTCGCTATTGTATCGGTCGATCAGGCTCAGCAGTTGTTGCTGGCTCGTCTCGGCTGGCAGACGAACGACCTCGGAATAATAGCCAAGCTGCTCGCATGCTTTCGCCTTGTTGCGAACGTAAACCTGCGAAGCCGGATCTTCGCCTACCAAGATGACGACAAGGCCCGGAGTTACGCCTTCGCTCTTCAATCGATCCGCTTCAAGCTTAATCTCTTCGCGGATAAAATCGGATATTTTTTTGCCTTCGATCAGTTGTGCGCTCACTTCCGGTCACTCTCCTCGGGTTGGTTCTCTTCTCTCTCTTTCATCATCCGGCCCAAAACGCCGTTCACGAACTTGCCGTTCTCGTCCCGGCCGAAATGCTTGGCCAGCTCGATCGCTTCGTTAATGACAACTTTGGGGGGCACGTCCTGCCGATACAACATCTCATAAACGGCCAAACGCAATACTTGCCGATCAACCCGCGATAGCCGATCTACCTGCCATCCCGTCAAATAGACGACAAGGTGCTGATCGATCTCCTGCTGCTTGTCCAGCACGCCCTGCACCAATTCTCTTGTAAAAGCGTCGATGCTCGCCAGCTCCGCCACGTCGGCGCCGACCTCGTTATCTTGACGAGCCTCGTCCATTACCGTATTGACGGCCTCAAGCCCCGTAACCCCGTTCATTTCGATCTGGTACAAGCTCTGCACCACAATTTCTCTTGCCAGTCTGCGCTTCATGAGTCCTCCCGAATGTTTCGTGTCGTCGTTGCCCGTTTCTTTGCATTTTTTCCATAAACACGCAAAAAATCCCATGCATTCGCAGGGATTATCGCGACCAGGGCCAACGGTCAGACACCCAGTCCGTCAATCTTTCCAGCGGAAAGATCGGACCGCGCCGTTCGTCCTTCTGTTTGCCAATCCAATAACCTATGCCAATGAGCAATGCGCAAAACAGCATATCCCAAAATCCGCTGATCAAGTAGATGACGCCGAATAAGAGACCCGCCGCAACTCCTGCGATTCTGCCGCCGTAGGCTTCCAACCAAGCTTTCCACATAGGCGGTCCGCCCTCCTATTCCACGCGGCTCTTAAAAGTGGCGGGCGCTTGGGTCACATTCGCGATAAACACCGAAACCTCGGCTACCGGAATGCCCGTCGCTTCCTCCACCTGCTGCGCGACCGCTCGCTGCATTTCCTCCGACAATGTCGGAATGGAGCTTTCACCGTCTACGAACGCCCGGATGAGAATACCGAGGCCGGCCTCGGATACTCTGACTCGAGCGCGCAAATCTTTGATGCCCCGCGTGCGGGATGCAGCCTTCAGCGCGAGATTCTCGACCGTCTCAACCGAGATGCGAATATCTCCGTGCTCCGTTCGCTGGTTAATCGAAGGAGCGGAATTGCCGTCTCTACGCAGGGAGACGAACAAGAATCGAACGCTGACGAGCAGCAGCACGATCGATACTCCGATTACCGAAGCCTGCACGACGCGCACGTCGCCCGTAAAATCAGAAACAACCTCCTGCAGCCACTCTACGGAGAAACCTCCGCTCGCAGCTACAATCGCCACGATCGAGGCAATTGCAATTACTAAGCTGTATAGCAACAGAAGCAGCCTGTCCAACACTTTAATCAACGAATGAGCCCTCCCTGTTCCCTGTTTCCAGGTACGATGATGCGCTTATGATCGCGAAAAAGGCCTCTACGAGAGTCTCCTACGGGAAACTCTCGTCAGAGGGCGGTCATCCGCAGACCGAAGCTATTGCCGACGCTGCGGAAACCGGGTATGGCACGTCATTATCGTACGCGTGTATGGGATTCTTCTTCTTCGGGTTTCTCACTCGTCTTGAAGTGAACGTCATGAATATGTACGTTGACTTCCACGACGTTTAATCCCGTCATCGATTCGATCGAGCGCTTGACGTTGCGTTGAATCTCGGTTGAAATTTCCGGAATTTTGCGACCGTAATGCACGATAATCGAAACATCAACGGCTGCTTCTCTCTGGCCTACCTCTACCTTGACTCCCTTGGACAGGTTCTTGCGTCCGAGCAATTCGGCGATGCCGGACGACAGGCCCCCGCTCATCCCGGCGACCCCGTCCACCTCGACGGTTGCCAGGCCGGCGATCACCTCGATGACCTCCGGGGCGATCTCGATCGTACCGAGATCCGTTCTCTCGAAATCCGGTGCTAACATTTCCATTTCGCAGTTCCACCTCCATATCCCGGACCTATTCGCGTAAGTCCGAGCGTCCGCCTTCACTACTTATAAATATAGCATTCCCGGATTATTATGACAAACGCTTGGCCGATTTTTTTTGTTCCCCAAACCGGCAAACGACGCCGGCGTCAGCCTTCGAGACCGACGTCGTGCTCCTCGAGAAACTTGATATCGAACGTGCCTTTATTGAAAATCGGATGGTTCATCAGCTTCATGTGGAACGGAATCGTCGTCTTGACGCCTTCCACGATAAATTCGCTAAGCGCCCGACGGGCTCTGGCAATCGCTTCCTCGCGAGTCGGCGCCCAGACAATCAGCTTGGCCACCATGGAATCGTAATGCGGCGAAATGACATACTGCGGATAAGCCGCGCTGTCCACCCGCACCCCCGGACCTCCTGGAGGCAAATAGAAGCCGACGCGTCCGGCGGAAGGCATGAAGTTGCGCTCCGGATCCTCCGCGTTAATGCGGCATTCGATCGCCCATCCATCAAACTTGACGTCCTCTTGCTTGAAGGAAAGCGGTTCGCCCTGAGCGATGAAGACCATTTCCTTGATCAGATCAATTCCGGTAATCATCTCGGTTACCGGGTGCTCGACCTGAATGCGGGTATTCATCTCCATAAAGTAGAAGCTGCCGTCCGGTCCAAGTAAATATTCGATCGTGCCGGCGCCGGAATAGTTCACGGCGCGGGCGGCGCGAACCGACGCTTGGCCCATGCGCTCGCGGAGCTCCGGCGTCATAATCGGGCAAGGCGCTTCCTCGACCAGCTTCTGGCGACGGCGCTGCACTGAGCAGTCCCGCTCGCCGAGATGCGCCACATTGCCATGCTTGTCGGCGATGATCTGAATCTCGACATGCTTCATTCCAGTCAAAAATTTCTCCAGATAAACGCCGGCATTGCCGAACGCCTTCTCCGCTTCCTGCTGAGCGGTCGTAATTTCCCGGATCAGCATCTCCTCGTTTTCCGCGATGCGAATACCGCGTCCGCCGCCACCGGCCGTCGCCTTGATGATGACCGGATAGCCGATCTCGCGAGCGACGCGCACTGCGTCGTCGAGATCTTCAAGCAGGCCGTCGGAACCCGGGATAACGGGAACGTCCGCCTCTTTCATCGTCTGCTTGGCGACGGATTTGTCGCCCATCCGGCTGATCGCTTCGGACGAAGGTCCGATAAACGTTATATTGCACGATTCGCAGATTTCCGCGAAATCGGCGTTTTCCGAAAGAAAGCCGTAGCCGGGGTGAATCGCATCGCAATCGGTCAGAGTGGCGACGCTCATAATATTGGTCAAATTCAGGTAACTGTCCTTCGATGCGGTCGGCCCGATGCAATAAGCTTCGTCGGCCAGGCGCACGTGCAGCGATTCCCTGTCGGCTTCGGAGTACACCGCAACAGCCGTAATGCCCAGCTCGCGGCATGCGCGAATAATCCGGACCGCGATCTCGCCTCGGTTGGCGATCAATATTTTATTGAATTTCAAAGCGAAGTCCTCCTCGGGATTATTCCGGCTTGACTAGGAATAGCGGTTGGCCGAACTCGACGAGCTGTCCGTTCTCCACGAGAATGTCCACGATTTCTCCTTTAACTTCCGCCTCCAGAGGATTCATCAGCTTCATCGCTTCCAGGATGCACACAACCGTCTTATCCGTTACACGATCGCCGATGTTGACGAACGGCGCTGCGTCCGGAGACGGCGAACGATAAAACGTTCCGACCATCGGCGAGACGATCCGGTTCAGATGGGAAGTATCGGCTGCAGGAGCGGCTTTCGCCTCTTCTGCCGGCACAGCGTGAGCCCCTACGGGCGAAGCGTGCGCGACCGGAGCCGCGGGAAGATATGTAGTAGGGAAGGAAGGCGCTTGCACATTGACAACCTCGGTGCGGCCCGGCTTGCGGATCGACAGCCGCGCGCCCTCGTTTTCGATTTCCAATTCGTGCACGCTCGTCTGGTCCACCAATTTGATCAATTCTTTAATTTCGCTCAACTTAAACATCTCGGTCACTCCTTGATTCGGGATTCACCCGTCTGAAGAAAGCATGTTCGAAGAGAAGGCTTGTTCGAACCCACAACGGGATTATTATACCATAAACGCTCGAAATGGAAAGGGTTATAAGGCTCGTTCGGTATTCTCCCGAAGATTAGCTCTAACCTGCAAGCGCAAAGAAGGCTGCCCGGAGACGGATCGCGAGATCCGCTTCCGAGGCAGCCTCGCCTCCGTTTATTGCACTAGCCGCTCCGATTCCCGATCAATCCACGTACTGGACGCTGACCCGTTCGGGGCCAACGTTAAGCTCTTTGGTCGCCAGGTCGATGATGCCGATCGCCTGTTTCTTTTCGAGCTTGTCGCTAAGCACAATAACCTTAAACTTCGAATCGACCTCGTCCACGACCGCGTTGTCGAACTCCTGGAGCAGCTTCTCCTGCAAGCTTGTAATCCGTAAGTCGAGATCTTCCAGACGATCCAGCTCTTCGGCCGCGGCCGTCGCTTCCTCCTGGGTCGCTTTCGCATTGCCAATCGTCGCGCTCAGCTCTTCCGACCGCTTGCTCACTTTGTTCATTCTGTCGTAGGCAATCTGCTCCAGACGATCGTTGCCCGCCGCATTGGCGATTCCTTTAAGCACTTCCTGATCCTCCGGCGACATCTGCTCGCCCGTTCCCGTCGCCCCCGTCTCGGCGTCCGGCAGCTCGTCGGTCATTCGATCGACCTGCTGAACGGTAACGCCGTCGGGATTGGTCGCCGACACCTTGCCGGCCTCCTCGATCGCCTGATTCGCCCCTCCGGCGGCTTTGTTCGTCGACGGAGCGTCCTCGCTGAACAAATAATAAGCGGATAAGATGACCATTAAACTAAGCATGGATACGAGCCAGATCGTTTGGCGTTTGTTGTTCATTGTTCTATTCCTCCCGGTATGTTAGATGTTAAATCTTTTATGGACTCCCTACGTCTTGCGGGGCACGACGGAGATGCGATGAATCGGTACGTCGAGCCCTCCCGATACGGCTTCCGCGATCAGCTTCTTGACGGCGGCGCTCTCCGCGCCTTTGGCGACGATCATCACCCCGCGAATTCTCGGCTTGATCTTTTTGACGACGATCGGAGACTGCGTGCCCGAAGAAACTTCGTACAGCACGACCTGACCGTCCTTGGAAATGTCGGTGATGTGCCGCTTGGCTCCATTGCGATCCGTCTCGTCCGTAATGGTCTGCATCTGCTTCTCGTTCAACTGCACGACCGTCTCTTCCGTAGAGTCGACGGTAACGAGAACGTCGACGGTTCCGACTCCGACGATTTTCTCCAACATCCCCTTAAGCCGGCTTTCGAATTCCGATTCGATATCGGCGAATGTCGAGACGCCTTTGTCTTCACCGCCTCCAAGAAACACCTCTTGCTGCGGATCCTGATCTCGGGGCGGCGAGAAGTCCGGAGACTTGGAAGGATCGATCGTCTTGACGTTGAACAGAGAAGCCGCGAGCAGCAGCGCCGCGCCGAGCAAGCCGATTAGCACGAGCCAGCGAAACGCTTTTACCCTGCGCTGTCCCCCTGCCCCCCCGCCGATGTAAGATTCGAGCCGCTCCAGCCAATTCGCCATGACACATCTCTCCCTAATCTCGCCTAACGGCTCGCTCTTCGTCCGGCAGCTTGACTTCGACGATCCCCGGAGCGATACCGAAGCGGTTCGCTACGAGCGCGATTACTTTTGTCCGGACGCCCTTGTCGAGTTCCTGCTCCGCACCGGCTTCATTGGCGATAACCGCCCGATCGCCTTCTTCTGTAGAGGCCTTCTCGCCCCCAACCCCGACCTCGATTTCGACATCGGCCACCGCTTCCACTTCCCGGATCTCCTCCGCATGCGCGCCGCCGCTTCTGCCGCTCGGCCGACCGGCGGCTTCCGGCTCAAGTTCGATCATCACTTGCACCACCGCCAGCGAGCCGTCCGACACCTTTTCCAGACCGACGCTCACGCGTCGAACCGAGCGGCCTTCGGCCTGCTCTACTTCTTTTCCGATTTCGGATTCCAGCCTCGCCGCCGTCAGTTCGGCCGCCTGCGCCGCTTTGCGGTCGCGCAGCTTCGCGCCATCGGCCTTAATCATCGCCAGCTGCCTGCCCGCCCCTTCGGGAGACTGCTCGACCGACTGTAGCCCCTGAGCCAACTGACTTCCGAAATCCCCCTTGACCCACTGAATAATCGGCGACGCCACCGTGAGTAAAATAAACAGCCCGGCAACCAGTCGTACATAACGCTGCATCGTCTTGTTCGGCAGCAGCAGATCGATGAGCGAGGCGAGCAGAAGAACCGCGATCACCTGTCTTAGCCAGACCGACAATCCGTTCATGATGTCCAACCGGCGATCGCCTCCCCTTCATCGAATCATAAGGGCGGCATTGCCCGCCGTCAGAATGATTGTCACCGCCAAGAAAAACATTAGCCCGACCGAGGCAAGGGCGGCGAAGACGTAGATCAGCGTCTTGCCGATCGTCTGCAGGCAGTGCACGATCGGCGTATCTCCCAGCGGCTGCATGACCGCCCCCGCCACGTTGTAGATCAGCGCGAGCGTCAATATTTTCAAGGCCGGAAAGGCGCACAAGAAGATCAGGACGATAACCCCGGCCAAACCGACCGCGTTTTTGACGAGCAGACTGGCGGATAGGACCGTATCCGTCGCGTCTGAGAACATTTTACCGACGACCGGCACGAAATTGCCGGTAACGAACTTCGCCGTCCGCAGCGCCACCCCGTCCGTCACCGCTCCCGTCGCCCCTTGCACGGACAGCACGCCGAGGAAAACGGTCAACATAATGCCCAGCAAGCCGATGCCGACGTTGCGTAGCAGGTTGGCCAGTTGCGTCGCTTTGTACCTTTCGGTCATAGCGCTGACCAGATGCAGCACCGCGGAAAAGAACAGCAGCGGAAACACGACCAAATGGACGAGCGTTCCGATCGTATGGATCATGAACACGATGAGCGGATGAAGGACCGCAACCGACGTCACTCCTCCCGTTCCAGCCAGCAGCGTCAGCAGGAGCGGCACCATCGCCAGCATAAACTGCACCATGCTGCCGATTGCGTCCGCCGCGTAAGCGGTCGCCGTGCGAAAGCTGTTCACCGCCAGGATGATGACGACGAGATAAGCGATGCCGTAAGCGACTTTACTGACCGAGCCCCGCTCGAACGCGCTCTGCATCGTTTCCAGCAGCATCGTGAAGATGGTCAGCAACACGATCGTGACGAGCAGCTTGCCGCTGTACAGCACCTCATGCAGGAAAAACTTCGCCATACCAGACAGCACCTGACCGATGTTCCAGCTCTCCCCGTCGGGAAACATCAACTGGCGCAGCTCGGGCAGCTTGCCCTCGGGAAAGTACCCGCCGTATTCCGACTTCAGGTTGCTCCAGTATTGCTGGATGCGCCCCAGCTCAAGCTCCTCGCTCTGCTTGCGGGCCAGATCATCGGACAGGCGTTCCTGCCCTTCAATCGACGACCGCGCCCCTTCCCCGACCGGATTGGCCAGCGCGACCGAAGCATCCGCGAACAGGAAGGCGAACAATGCCAGCAGCAACAGCCCGAATGCGTTCCCCGTTCGCCTCATCCCGTTCCTCCCGTCTTCGCGTCCGTCAAGCCGGCAGCAGATTCAGCACCGTTTCGACGATCACGCTGATGATGGGCACCGCCATGACGAGAATGAGCATTTTTCCGGCAAATTCGATTTTCGTCGCAATGCTTTCCAGTCCCGCGTCCCGGACGATCTGCGCCCCGAATTCCGCGATGTAGGCGATCCCGATAATTTTCAACATTGTCTTCAAATAAACCGAAGGAATGCCCGAGCGATCCGCAAGCTCCTCCAAGACGGAGATGACGTCGCCGATCTTGCCCACGAAAGCAAGGAAAATTCCTACCCCGACGAAGGCGGCGAGCAGATAAGCGAACATCGGCTTCTGCTCCCGGATGACGAGAATGAGCACCGTGGCGAGAAACCCGATTCCGACGATTTGCAGTATGTCCATCCCAACCCACCTACTGGAACAGGAAAATGGTCTTGATTTCCTGGAACAAGTCGTTAAGCATACGCACGACCATGAACAGCACGACCACGAATCCGATCAGCGTAACCCAGTGCGCCATATCTTCCTTGCCCATCTGCTTCAACACCGTATGGATCATCGCCACGATAATGCCGATGCCGGCGATTTGGAAAATGGTGCTGATATCGATGTTCATCGCTATGGCCTCCTAAATTGTCCCGCGACAACGAAGTGCGCCACGCCGCAACCGTCCGTTCCCGCTAAATCATCAGAATGACGATCAGCGCCGCTCCCAGCATGCCCAAGCTGCGGCTCAGCTTCTCGTATTTGCGCTGTTCCTCGCGGGCGGTCGCCTCTTCGGCCTGTAGCTGATGGAACGCCAGCTTCAGATGCTTCAACTGATCCTCTCGGCCGCTTCCGCCAAGCGTCGCGCCAAGTCTGAGCGCCGCCTCCCGCTCCGGCTGCTTCATCGCCGTCGCCGGCCAGAAATCGCGAACCGCCCTTTCCCAGCACTCGCTCACTGTCTCGCCCGAACGCGCCTCTTCTCCCGCAAGCGATGCGGACACGCTAGCGAACATCGCCGACAACGGCTTGGGAATGGCCGCCGCGATGCGGGCCAGCGCTTCGGGCAGAGGGGTTCGGCCATAGCCGATCTCCGTCTCCAGCCGCTGGAAAGCGTGGAGCAGCTCGCGAATTTGCCTTGGCCTGGCGGCATAACGCGCCGATTGCACCAGCCCGATCATCGTTCCGGCGAACAGCACGAGCAGCACGCCAACGAACTTAAGCATTGCCGCCCCCTCCCTTCAAGCCGTTCGGCGAACGGATGACCGGCATCGGACGGGATTTGACCGTCACCCGTGCGGCCGTTCCCAACGCCGCCGTGCCAGGCGCAACCGTTCCATCGGGCCGAAGCGCTTCCGCGTCCGCGAATCCGGGAGCGTCTCTCGGCATGGCCGCCGCCGCTCGCGGTCGGCTTCGTGCGGCCTCGCGCTCCGCATCCTCCGCGGCGACGATCCGATGCGCCACGCCGCCGCCCGATTTGTTCAGCAGGACGTAAGCGCCAAACGCGCCTTCCGCCGCCAGCCTGCCAAGCGCCGGCCGAGCCAGGACGTCGGCCATATCGGCGGCATGGGCGGTCGCCAGCACGCGCACGCCGGCGTGAATCGCTTCGCGAATCGCCTCGGCATCCTCCGGCCGGCCGATCTCGTCTACGACGAGCACCTCGGGGGACATCGAGCGAAGCATCATCATCATGCCCTCCGCCTTAGGGCAGGCGTCCAGCACGTCGCAGCGCGGGCCCAGATCGAAGGTCGGAACTCCACGCTCGCTGGCGGCGATTTCCGAACGCTCGTCCACGATGCCGACCTTGCGACTGCCCCAGCCCTTCGCCGCAGGATGATGCCAGCTGCCGTAGCTGATGCAGCGGGCCAAGTCTCGAATCAGCGTCGTTTTGCCCTGCTGCGGCGGGGAAACGATCAGCGTATGACGGATCGTCCTGGCCGGGACGTCCAGCAGTCCCGGCAGCACTTGTGCGCCGAATCCGTCGCGAGCCCTCGCAATCCGAACATTAAAGCCCGCAATATCCTTCAAGTGGGAGACTGCGCCTCCGTCCAGCACCGCTCGGCCGGCAAGCCCGATGCGGTGCCCTCCGGCTACCGTAATATAACCTCTGCGAAGCTCCTCCTCCGCCGCATAGATGGAGTGATTGGTGATCCTCTCGAGCAGCGCTCGGCACTGATCGCGTCCGGGAGCATAGGCTTCCTCGCTGCGCTCCGTTAGCGAGCCGTCCTCGCGCGCGAACGAGTAGCGGCTTGCGTATCCGATTTCCAGCGGGCGATTCTCGCGAATGCGAATCTCTTCCAGAGACATCTTGACCGCCTCCGGCATTCGCTCCAGAATCGAGCGCAAGGAGGCCGGAAACAGCTCCATGATCAATTGCGGCAACATGACTCCCCCTCTCGCCGGCAGTGGATCATTGCTTGTTCAAATGTATGCTTGGACAGCGGGATTATGCCTGCTTGGCCGCCTCGCCGGGAAAATCTCATTTCCTTAATATTCCTATCATCAGACAGCCGACCCCTGCGAGAATCCAGACGAACTTGGAAGGCGACAGCTTGTCCGCCAAACCCACCAGTCCGATCGTCGTCGTAGAAATCAGCACAAGCGGACCGACCAGGGCGAGCATCGAATTGACCGCCAGCGCCTTCTGAACGTCGTTAAGCCGCAGCATGACAATCGCGGCGATCAATTCGATGCTGCCGGACAACACCCGCAGCATCGCCATGCTGAATGCCGCTTTATCCACAGAACATTCCTCCTTATCGATTGCCAGGTCTCTTCGCGCTACTCTACTCTATGCCGGCTCGCATCATAACTTGTCTCTTGATTTGCGAGAATAAGAGGGGAGCACCATTTACTGGGCTAACGCATATATTGCTCGGGTATTATCCAACTTTGGTGCGAACGAGGAGAGTTGAGCATGCGGAATACGACCCTGCAACCGGAGTGGCCCGCCGGGCTGGCCGATCCTAGCGGACGAAGGGCCGCCAAGCCCCGCCAGACCGGGCTGACGATGGTGCTGGACAAAGGCTTGGGCTTGAACGCCTTTGAGGATCTGCTAAGCTTGTCCGGAGATTATATCGATATCGTTAAACTCGGCTTCGGCACATCGCCGCTCTACCCGCTTCCCGTGATCCGGCAAAAAATCGAGCTCGCCGCCGCACGCGGAATCGTTGTTATTCCCGGAGGCACGCTGCTGGAAGCGGCGGTTAAGCTCGATGTCGTTCCGGGTTTCTTCCGCCAGGTGCTGGCGTTGCGGTTTAACGGAATCGAAGTGTCGGACGGCACGATTTATCTCGAACGGGGCCAGCGCAGCGAGCTGATCAGGGAAGCGAAAAGCTACGGCTTGCAAGTGTTCACGGAATATGGCAAAAAGCAGCCCGGTTCGCGCATCGACTTCGCCGACTTCGCAGCCGTCGCCGAGCAAGATCTGGCCTGCGGAGCGGACTTGGTAACGGTGGAGGCGCGAGAATCCGGCCTTGGGGTCGGCCTGTTCGACGAGAAGGGAGATTGTCGGGAGGAAGACCTTCATTACATTCGGAAAACATTGCCGAACCTAGAGCGCATTCTCTGGGAAGCGCCGTTGAAGGACCAGCAGGTCGCACTGTTGAAGGCGCTCGGCTCGGAGGTCAATCTGGGCAACGTCCCGTTCCAGGACGTTCTTGCGCTCGAGGCTATGCGCCGAGGGCTGCGGTCGGATACGTTCGAGCTACAGCGCGCTCCATATAGCGATTACATGATTTGAAGGCGCTCGGTCGCCCCAGCCGGAACAAGCCTCGCGTTCTAAACGCGAGGCTTGTTCCATATCGTGTACCATCTGGAGTTCATCGGGAGTGTGACGCGGGTGTTATATGGAGAAATCGTGCTTGTTGCGCTGATCGTTATCGGATTGGTCGGCAGATCGTCGATCATCACGACCGCGGCATGCCTCCTTCTAATCGTTAAGCTTACCCACCTCGATCGTTACCTGCCGGTCATCGAAAGAAGAGGCATCGAGCTCGGTCTGCTTTTCCTGACGCTGGCCGTGCTTGTTCCCTTCGCCGCCGGGCGCATTCAGCCCAAGGACATTATCGACGCCTTCTCCGGCTGGGTCGGCTGGGTCGCCCTGCTTGGAGGAGCGATCGGCGCTTTTCTGAACAGCCGAGGATTGGACACGCTCAAATCGGACCCGCAGCTGATCGTCGGCATCGTCATCGGCTCGATCGTCGGCGTAGTGCTGCTGCGAGGCATCCCCGTCGGCCCGCTGATGGCAGCCGGCATTACCGCCGTCCTTGTGAAGCTGGTCCAACTGCTTGCGGGAAAATAAACGAGACTGTAAGAAAAAAAAGCAGAGTCGTACATGATTATCAAAAAAGCGAAAGTGCATCTAGCTCCCGGAGCGATCGGAGAGAGATAGATGCACACAACGCTAACTCATCGATAATCAATTCGCACAACTCTGCTATCTACGGAATTCCCTACTGTCCGTTAGCGACGCTCGGACGGTCCGCCGACGAACGCGGTGTCCGCCGTATCGAGCCCGAACGCGGTATGAAGCGCGCGAATCACGTCCTGCAGCGGCTCGGCAGCGATCACGCAGGAAACTTTGATTTCGGAAGTGCTCACCATTTTGATATTGACGCCAACGTCGGAAATCGCCTCGAACATTTGCGCGGCTACCCCGGGATTCGACACCATGCCTGCGCCTACGATCGACACCTTGACGAGACCTTCCTCGAACGTTGCTTCGCGATAAGGCACTTCCGACTTGATGCTGGCAAGAACGTCGAGCGCCTTCTGACGGTCGGCCACCGACACCGTAAACGAGAAGTCCGCTCCTCCGTCTTGTACGCCGCTTTGTACGATGATGTCCACATTGATGTCGTTACGAGCCAGCGCCCCGAACATATCGGCCAATACGCCGGGAGTGTCTTCGACACCTAGCACGCTGATGCGGGCCACATTTTTATCCGCAGCGATCCCTCTTACGACGATTCCTTGTTCCATTTCCGCTTCCTCCCTCACGAGCGTGCCTTCGTTATTCGTAAAGCTCGAGCGTACGACCAGATTCACCTTATTGTGCTTCGCGTATTCGACCGCACGGGGATGCAGCACCGCAGCTCCCAGATGAGCCAGTTCCAGCATTTCGTCATACGAAATTTCATCCAGCTTTCTCGCGCATTTGACAATGCGGGGATCGGTGGAATAGATGCCGTCGACATCCGTATAGATTTCGCACATGTCCGCCTTCAGAGCCGCCGCCAGCGCAACCGCCGTCGTATCCGAGCCGCCCCGGCCAAGCGTCGTAATCTCTCCCGCCTCGCTCATCCCTTGGAAGCCGGCGACAATGACGATGTTGCCGTCGTCAAGCGCAGCGAAAATCCGCTCCGGCGAAATGTCGCTGATCTTCGCCTTGCCATGGGTTGCCTCCGTAACGATTCCGGCCTGCCAGCCTGTATAAGATTTCGCTTCATGCCCCAGCTTATGAATAGCCATGGACAGCAAAGCTACGGAAATCTGCTCGCCCGTCGTCAACAGCATATCCATCTCGCGCGCAGGCGGATTGGCGTTAATTTCGCTTGCTTTGTCGATCAAATCGTCCGTCGTATCTCCCATCGCCGACACGACCACGACAACCCGGTCGCCCTGCAGCTTTTTGTCCACGATCCGCTGCGCGACACGGCTCATCCGCTCCGTCGTGCCTACGGAACTTCCGCCGAATTTCATCACTATCAATGACACCGGTAGTCACTCCCCCAGTTAACTTTCCAAGCTATTGAAGAACCTCTGCATACAGCATTATATTATAGCACAAGTCGATTGGCCCAAAAAGAAAAAAAATCCCCGACCCGCCGGCAAGGCGTAATCGGGAATTCGGTGCATTCTGCGACTTAGGCGCGGGAAACGTATCTGCCTTCGCGCGTATCGATCGTCAGCACGTCGCCTTCGTTGATGAACAGCGGAACTTGGACGTTAAAGCCGGTTTCCAGCTTCGCGTTCTTCGTAGCGCCCGTCGCGGTGTTGCCCTTAATGCCGGGCTCTGTTTCCACGACTTTAAGATCGACGCTGTTCGGAATGGAAATGCCGATCAGCTCGCCCTGGTAGCTGGAGATGTTAACAGTCATGTTCTCGAGCAGGAAGTTGATCTCCCACTCCAGCTGCGACTTGGACAGCTCGAACTGATCGAACGTCTCGTTGTCCATGAATGTGTACTCGTTGCCCGAATTGTACAGGTATTGCACCGCACGGTTTTCAACATGGGCGCGAACGACGCTTTCGCCTGCGCGGAACGTCTTCTCTACGACGTTGCCGTTGCGGAGGTTTTTGAGCTTGGAGCGCACGAACGCGGCGCCTTTGCCCGGTTTAACGTGCTGGAAGTCAACAACGGTGCACGGAGCCCCGTCCAGTTCGATGGTCAAGCCTGTTTTAAAATCGTTGACAGAAATCACTTCGATACTCCTCCTGTAGAGACACTGCTCTTGATTAGTCCAACTCGATCAACTGCTTGGGCGAGCTTGTCAGAACGCGGATTCCGCGTTCGGTCATCACGACGTCGTCCTCGATCCGAACCCCGCCGAAGCCGGGAAGATAGATGCCCGGCTCAACCGTCACGACCATTCCGGGGGTCAGCACGACATCGCCGGTAAGCGACAGCCTAGGCAATTCGTGAATCTCCAATCCGATTCCGTGTCCCGTACTATGACCGAAATATTCCCCATAACCATAACGTGCGATGATATCTCTCGTCAAGGCGTCGGCTTCTTTTCCGGTCATCCCCGGGCGCAGGTGATCGAGCGCGTGCTGCTGCGCTTCCCGTACGATCGCATAAATCTCTTTGTGCTTATCGCTCGCTTTGCCGACGACAACCGTACGAGTAAGATCCGAGCAGTAGCCCTTGTAGTACGCGCCGAAATCGAGCGTTACGAATTCCCCTGTCCCGATGATCTTGTCGCTGGCCACTCCGTGCGGCAGAGCCGAACGTTCGCCGGAAGCGACGATCGTATCGAAGGACGAGCTTGCCGCGCCTTGAGATCGCATGAACATTTCCATCTCCAGGGCGATCGACCGCTCGGCGACGCCAGGCTTCAAATAAGCGAGAATATGATCGAAGGTCCGGTCCGCCAAATCGGCCGCTTCTTGCAAGATAGCCAGCTCGGCCTCGTCTTTCGTCATCCTCAGCTTCTCTGCGATGCCATTCGACTGCAGCAGCTTCGCCGGTCGGAAAGCCTCTTCCATTTTCAGATAAGCCGAATACGTAACGTCTTGCTCCTCGATCAGCAGCTTCTCCGTATTCCAATCCTTCAGCAGCCCGGCGATCGTCGCGTTCATGTCGGCGCCGTGCTTCACGATATCGAAGCCTTGCGCCTGCTCCGCCGCCTGTTCGGTGTAGCGGAAATCGGTGATAAACGCGGCCTTGTCGGTCGAAATGAGCGCCGCTCCGGATGTCCCGGTAAAGCCGGTCAAGTAGCGAACGTTGTGGCGATTGGTGATGAGAATCGCCTGGGCTTCCGTTCGGGCGATTGCTTCGCGCAAACGGGCGACCCTCTGATTAGGCATTCGTTATCCCTCCCCGGATGTGACGGCATAACGCTTGAAGTCCCAGCTCGTAGCTGTCCGCTCCGAATCCGGCGATCTGGCCGAGCGCCGCAGCAGCCGTCACCGAAGTATGGCGGAAGGCTTCGCGTTTATGAATGTTCGAGAGATGAACCTCGATGGCGGGAAGCCCGACGGATGAGAGCCCGTCCCTTAGCGCATAGCTCGTATGCGTCAGCGCGCCCGGATTGATCAGAATACCGTCGTGCTTGCCGTAGGCGGCATGAATTTCGTCCAGCAGAGCCCCTTCGTGATTCGACTGAAAGAAGCTTAACTCCACGCCCAGAGATTCGCCCAGCTTTCGCAGCCGCTTCTCGATCTCCGCCAGCGTTACGGCGCCGTAGATGTCCGGCTCGCGAATGCCGAGCATGTTCAAGTTCGGACCGTTCAGTACCAATATGCTTGCCATTGTCCCGCTCCTCCCGCTCGCAGCCGTCGCCGTCCAACCGGTTGACCGGATCGGCCGGGGCCGACGGGCCAAGTACATCAGACATTGTAACATATCTGCGGCTTCCAAGAAAACGGGGGATTACAGTTTTTTCCGACATTTCTGGTCAGGAGGACGGCTGCGGAGAGCCTTGCGTCTTCTTGGGAGACGGCTCCCGCGCGGCTTCGTCATGAAGCTCGAAAGAAATGCTGTATCCAATAAACAAGCCCCAAAGCAGGAACAGGCAGAAATCGGTTGCAATGCTATCCCAGCCGATTAGGTTAAGCGGCGGCAGAGCTCCGACCAAGGGCCCGGCCCATGCGTATACGAGCGCCCACCAGACCGCTCCGAAAGCAAGTCCCGGCCATGGCCCCGTCAGCTTGCCCAGCAGCGCTACGTAGAGGACCGCCGCCAGTATCGACATCGCGATAAACGCGCCAAGTCCGCCCAACTGCCAATAAAACCCGCCAAGCCAAGCGCGCGGAACGAACGGATCAAGCAAAAAAGCCTGCGAAACTTTCGTAAAATGGAGTCCCGTTGCCAACCAGCGGAGCAATCCCCAGATCAGTCCGGCGAAAAAACCGATCTTCAGACTGTACAAGACCGGCCTTGTCGGAGCCGGGTCGTTCCTACCCGTCATGCGATCCCATCCTTCGCGTCATATTGCGGATTCCCGGTTAGGGCGTGTCAGAAAACCCGCTCAGGGGCATCTATCACCGCCTTTTCGCCCCCTGCTTCGTCACTTTTGCTTGACGTACCCCCGGTACGCCTTCACAAAAGTTCCTTGCATGGAACGAAAATTCGGCAACATCTGCTGCCTTCGGAGTATCCAGACACGCCCTAGTATAGCCCCGTCTACTTCCCGCTACTCCGTGCCGGGACGAGCTTTCCCCATTCCCAGTGGCTTTCTATTCCCCGATCCTGTAAAATAGAATTACTTGGGGCGCAGCTTCGTACGCTTCCAGAGTTATTCGCAAAGCAGGTGACCCGTCATGTCAAAACCATCTACCTCGATCTATGGAGGACAGGCCGTCATAGAAGGCGTCATGTTCGCCGGCAAGCATGTCCATGTGACTGCGGTTCGCCGCAAGGATCAGCAAATTACCTTTCTCGAGGTGCCCAAGAAGCCCACACCCGTCCTCAACAAGATTAAGAAAATTCCGTTCGTGCGCGGCATCGTCGGCATTGTCGAATCGGCGGCCAAAGGCTCTCAGCATTTGACCTATTCCGCCGAAGCCTACGCAGAAGACGAGACCGGGCCGGAAGAAGCGGCCAAGCAGAAGGAAAAAGAGAAAGATCAGCGTTGGAACTTGACGATGATTCTGGGCGTTGCCGTTGTCGGCATCCTGTCCTTCGTCGTCGGCAAGCTCATCTTCACTGTCGTTCCGGCTTTCGTGGAAGGACTGATCTTCAGCCAAGCTTTTGAGAATAAAATTATGCATAACCTGCTTGAAGGCGTCATTAAAATCATCCTGTTGCTCGCCTATCTATGGTTCATTTCGCAAACTCCAATGATCAAGCGACTGTTCCAATATCACGGCGCCGAGCACAAGGTCATCAGCGCTTACGAAGCGGGATCGGAACTTACGGTCGAGAAAGTTCAGAAGTTCAGCCGGCTTCACTACAGATGCGGCAGCAGCTTCATCATTTTCACCGTCATCGTCGGCGTCATTATTTATTCCTTCTTTACGTGGGACACGATGGCCGAACGCATTATCCAACGCATTCTGCTGCTTCCGCTCGTGCTTGGCGTCTCTTACGAAGTACTGAGATGGACGAATGCGCTTCGGGACATTCCGGTTTTGAAGTGGCTGGGAGCCCCCGGTTTGTGGCTGCAGCTTCTGACGACCAAGGAGCCTAACGACGAGCAGGTAGCGGTCTCCATCGCTTCGTTCAACCGGATGAGAGAGCTCGACGCAGAGATTTCCACCCCTCGCGTTGCGCTTGCGAAGCAAGCTTGATTCTGCTGTTCGCCAGTTAAGATCATTGAGGTATCCTGAGGAGGATGCGCATGAGAAATCGAATTCAACCCTGGTTTGCCGTCGTGCTCGCATTTATGGCGATCGGAGTGATCACGACTTTACTGCAGGGCTCCGTCGATTCGTGGGCAATTCCGCTGGGACTCGCGGCAATCGTGTTTCTGCTGTACAAGTTTCCGCCGGATAGATGGAGGAAGCTGCTTCAGAAGAAACAACCGCCCTCCAAGAGACCGCGTCCGGATTTTCGCAGCGCTGCCTCTAAGTCGGAACGAAGACGCGCCTCTCCGTTCACCGTCATCGAAGGCCGAAAAAACCGGGATGACGAACCTCCGCGCTATCACTAAACAGATAAAGGGGCTGTTCGATCGGCCGGAACCCGTGCGGGATCCAATGCCGATCGAGCAGCCCCTTTGTCTTACCCTCCAACCTATCTAACAAACTCTGACGCGCAACTTACTTCGTTTTGGATATCGTCACCTTCAGCATTCCCAGCTTGCGATCCCAGCTTTGAAAAAACTTTTCCCCCGCCTCCAGTCCTGAACGGTACAACGCCTCGCTTTTCTCCGGAGACAAATTGAACTGCGTACCTCCGACGCCCAAGGTAGGAATTTTAATCGTGCGGATCGCTTTGTTCTTCTCAATATATCTTTCATCGTGCGCGCTGAGCATCGTTTCGAATATCGCCTGAAACATCGAAACCGGACCGTTGATTCGATGAGGATGCGCATCGGAGCGCCCGACCATTTGGAAGCCGATCACCGGAACGGCCGGATCGGACGAAGTGTCGTGCTGAAACAACCACAGTGGAAAATTGCTTAATAAGCCTCCGTCGACGACATAGGAAAACTTCGAAAGCGCCGCCTGTTTTTGACGCTCCTTAAACGGTTGACGCAAAATAACCGGATCGAAAAAATACGGAATGCTCGTGCTCATCCGCACCGCTCTGGCGACGGAGAATAGCTCCGGCGCGACGCCGTACTGCGCAATGTCGCCGGGAAGAACGAGAAGTCTGCCGTTCGTAATATCCGAAGCGATAATCCGCAGCTTGCCGTCCGGCAGGTCGCTGAACGTCCGAACGCCTTTGGCCTCGAGCAGCTCCGCGATCCAGAGCTCCAGCCACTTGCCGGAATAGAGTCCTTTGCGTAGGAAGAGACGGACTGCGGGGAAGACGCTTTTCTTCAGAAGAGAGCTAATAGGCGTGCGTTCGATCGCCGCCTTCATTTCGGCGGCCGTATAACCGGCAGCCAGCAGCGCGGCGACGATGCTTCCCGACGACGCGCCTGCGACCCGATTAAAAACGACGTTGTGCCGCTCCGCCGCGCAAACCGCGCCTACTAACGATATTCCCCTTACGCCTCCGCCTTCGAATACCGCATTTACTCGGGTCGTCTCCAACTGCCCCGCCTCCTCGCGGACTTCGCGCCTGTTCGGCCTTACCTTCCAGCCCTCGCTTTCATTCCTATGCGTTCGGAGACCTCCCTAATACAGCAACACGCCGACTTCCGCGCATTCAAAAAGCAGCCGAGCCTCGTGCGGGCATGGCTGCTTGGCTGAATCTTCGTAACTTTCGCTTACTCGCTGTCCATCTCGGACCTAATCTTGACCAGATCCTCCACTCGGGACGGATCGCGGTTAAAAAATTCCACAAGCGACTCGATGCATGTAATGGAATCCCAGCTCAAATGGTGCTCGATCCCTTCCACGTCGGCGTAAATCTTATCCTCCTGGACCCCGATAATCGACAGGAACGTCTCCAGAAGGTGATGGCGGTCGACGAGTCTCTTGCCGATCTTCTTACCCTTGTTGGTCAACACAAGGCCCCTGTATTTCTCGTAAATCAAATAATTGTCCTTATCCAGCTTTTGAATCATCTTCGTCACCGAGGATGGATGCACTTCCAAGCCTTCGGCAATATCGGAGACGCGGGCGTAGCCCTTCTCGTCGATCAAGCGGTAAATCTTCTCCAAATAATCTTCCATACTTGGGGTAGGCAACGCTAGTCCCCCTTTCCTTCCATATCATACACCGTTTGACGCAAACCGAGCAAGTCCGAACTCGTTTCCCGGCAGGGAAAGTATTAAGCTGCCTTGCGCATTGCATAATAAACCGATCGAATCGTTCCGACAGAAACGGAGGTTATAAGATGCCCTCAACCGATACCCCTTCCCGCCGTGCCAAAGAAACCGCCCTGTTCGTGCCCGAGCTCGTCTACTTCGAGCCGGCGGCGCTCGAATACCCGAAAGGACAACGCATTCTCGACTGGGTCAAGGAGCGCGGATTGCCCTACCGCACGACGGCGTCCCACAACCGGATCACGAACCTGCCCGGCGACACGGAGCTGGAGCAGTACAAAACGGCCAAGCGTACGCTGGTCGTCGGTCTCCGCAAAACGCTCAAATTCGACACGTCCAAGCCGTCTGCCGAATACGCCCTGCCCTTGGCGACGGGGTGTATGGGACACTGCCATTATTGCTATTTGCAGACGACGCTGGGAGCCAAGCCCTATATTCGGGTTTACGTGAATACGGAGGACATCTTCGCGGCCGCCAAAACGTACATTGACGAGCGCGCCCCCGAGCTTACCCGATTCGAGGCTGCTTGCACGTCAGATCCCGTCGGGTTGGAGCATCTGACCGGCTCGCTGGCGGAAACGATCGAATTCATGGCCGATCAGCCGTTAGGCAGACTCCGTTTCGTAACCAAATATCACCATATCGATTCGCTGCTTCCCTTGCGGCATAACGGCCATACGCGCATCCGCTTCAGCGTCAACGCGGATTACGTCATCCGCAACTTTGAGCCGGGAACCTCCCGTTTTCACGAACGGATTGAGGCCGCCGGCCGGATCGGCAAGGCCGGTTATCCGCTCGGCTTTATCGTCGCGCCGATTATTTGGTACGAGGGCTGGCCCGAGGGCTACGCCGAGCTGTTCGATAAGCTTGCGAAGGAGCTGCCGACCGAAGCGACGAAAGACTTGACTTTCGAGCTCATTCAGCACCGCTTCACCAAGACGGCCAAGACGGTCATCGAGAAGAGATACCCGAAGTCCAAGCTGGAGATGGACGAGGCGAAGCGCAAAAAAAAGTGGGGACGCTGGGGACAACACAAATATGTGTACCCCGACGAACAAGCCGAAGCGCTCCGCGAATGGATCACGGAGCGCATCTTTGAGCATTTTCCCCAAGCTCGGATCGAATACTTCACATAATATCGAATAGCCATTTCGGGGTAATGCTCTGCAGCCAAATCGTAATTTGCGTCATTTTGTCGGTGAACAGCAATACGCCCATCACGATCATCAGCACGCCGCCGATTTTCATAAGCATGTTCGAATATTTCAGAATCCATCTGGCCGTGCCGAGGAAGAAAGCCAGAACGAAAAACGGCAGGGCGAAACCAAGAGAATACGCCGTCGTCAGTCCGACCCAGGTTCCGGGATTGCTGGCGGCCAGCAGCAAGATCGAGCCGAGAATCGGACCGACGCAGGGCGACCAGCCGGCGGAGAAGCCGATTCCGAAGACGAACGAGCCCAAGTAGCCGCCGGGCTTCCATTTCATATTCAGCTTCCGCTCCTTCATCAGCAGCTGCGGCTGAAAAATCCCCATAAGAAATAAGCCCATCAGCACAATGAAGATGGCTGAAACTTTACGAATCGTATCCTGATAATCCCGGAAAGCATCGGTAAACGCGTTGGCGCCGTATGCCAGCGCGAAGAACACGACGGAAAAGCCAAGGATGAAAAAAAACGTATGGGTCATCGTCTTCATTCGCATGCTCCGGCTCGTATCCGTCTTAATCTGATTGACGGATACGCCGGTTATGTAAGATAGATACGCTGGATAGAGCGGCAGGCAGCACGGCGAGATAAATGAGGCCAAGCCGGCGGCGAAGGCGATTCCGACGTTTAAGTCCGCCATTGCGTATATCCCCTCCTGAACCTAGGTTCTAATTAACTTCGTTGAAGCCACCGACACCGCCAGAATGCCGATAAGCAGCAGCACGATCGTTCCTCCCGGAGCAAGGTTGGCGACGCCGGCGATCCACAGCCCGGCAAGCACCGCCGCTTCACCGATGATTACGACAAGAATGACGGCTTGCTTAAAGCTGCGCGACAGCGCCAGGCTGCACGCGGCCGGTATTGTGAGCAGGGCGGACACGAGCAGTGCGCCGACAATCTTGATTGCCGCGCTGATGACGAGAGCGGTTAATATACTTAGCATAATATTAAAATACTTCATAGGCAAACCGCTCACCGCCGCTGCGTCTTCGTCGAACGTCAGCAGGAACAACTCTTTCTTATGAATGAGCACCATCGATAGCACGATAACCGTCACGCCCATAATGACATAAATGTCCGTATAATCAAGCGTGTAGATACTTCCGAATAAATAGGAGGTTACGCTAAGATTAAACCCTTTTCCCATCGTAAACAGCAGCGAGGCGAGCGCGATTCCTCCCGACATAATGATGGCGATCGACAGTTCCGCATAAGTCCGGTACATCTTGCGCAGCATTTCGATCCCGAACGAGGCGGCAATCGCAAACAGCAGCCCTACCGCGACCGGGTATACGTTTATCAAGAAGCCGAGCGCGACACCCGCAATGCTAACATGGGCCAGCGTGTCCCCGATCATGGCCAAGCGCCTGAGCACGAGAAACAGCCCCATCAGCGGAGCGGTTATCGCGATCAAGGCGCCTCCGATCAAAGCCCTCTGGAAAAATTCAGCCGATAAAAGTTCCAATCCCGGTTACCCTTCTTTCCGCAACGAGTGCAGCAAATCCGTCCCCTGGCAATCTTCCAGGTCATGGGAGTGACGCACGTAGAAGCTGAGCTTGCCGCTTCTTCCCTTCGGTTCCTCGCCCAAATAGGAGCGAACCATGTCCATATCGTGCGACACCATCAGGAACGTAATATTGTGTCTTTGGTGCATATGCTTGATCATCTGGAAAAAGTTCTGCTGCGTCTCGACATCGATGCCGGTAAGCGGCTCGTCCAAAATAAGCAGCTTCGGATTGTTGATCAGCGCACGCGCCAGAAACACCCTCTGCTGCTGTCCGCCCGATAACGCGCCGATCCGCTTGTTGCCAAGTTCCTCGATCTTCATCGCTCTCAACGCATCCTCGCAGCGGGCAACGTCTTCCTTGGTTACGCGGCGGAACAGCTTCTTCCTACCGTAAAGTCCGGACAACACGACTTCCTTAACCGTAGCGGGAAACAACGGGTTAAAATGACTTCGTTGGGGAACGTAGCCGATCAGGTTCCAGTCCTTAAATCGAGCCGCAGGCGTTCCGAACAGCGAGACTGCGCCCTTATGCGGACGGGTCAGGCCGACAATCATCCTTAGCAGCGTTGTTTTGCCCGCTCCGTTGGAGCCGATCAGTCCGACGAAATCGCGCTCCATAATGCGGAAGTTCACATCCTGCAAAATCGGCTGGTTGTCGTACGAGAACGATACCCCGCTTAGATTGACGATCTCGCGGTGACAACCAGTTTGCGCCATGCTTGCTGCTGCTTCCATGCGCAGCCCCTCCTTCCTGCTTGTATCCGTCCCTTTATGTTAGTTTACTGCAGCGCCTTCTGCAAGTTTTTCAGATTGCGCTCCATCAGCGTAAAGTAATTGTCTCCCGCTTTTTCCTGCTCCGGGGTGAGACCCTCCAGCGGATTAAGCACAAGCGTATCCACCTTCGCCTCTCTGGCCAACGTATCGGCAAGCTGTTCGGATACAAGCTCCTCAAAGAAAATGTACGGAATGCCGTTATCCTTCACGAACTTGGCGATTTCCAGCAAATCCTGCGCTCTTGGCTCCGCCTCTGGGGACAGCCCCATAATGGCAATCTGGTTCAGCTGGTAATCCCGGCACAGATATCCGAATGCTTGGTGCGAGACGACGATGTCGCGACGCTTGTATCCGGCCAACTCCTGAGTGAATTTATCGTCCAGCTCGCGCAGCTGTTTCTCCAGATTGGAATAGTTGCTCTCATACGCCGCTCCGTTCTCCGGATCCACCTTCACAAACGCGTCGCGAATGTTGGCTGCCATCACCAGCGCCGAGCGAGGGCTGGTCCATGTGTGCGGATCGACGTCCAGATCGGAGTGGCTGTGCTCGGCATCCTCGCCCTCATGATCGTGATCGTCCTCCGCCGCTCCCTCATGATCGTGGTCCGTTTCTTCTCCCTCGTGACTGTGTTCGGCCTCCGTACCCGTTGCGTCCGTTTGCTCGCCTTCGTGCTTATGCCCGTGCTCCGGGTTGCCCTGGATCAGCTCGATTCCTTGACTTGCCTCCACCGTCAGCACCTGACTGCCCGATCCAAGCCCTTTCAGAAAGCCGTCGACCCAGCCTTCCAGGCCCGCACCGTTATAAAGAAATAGCTGCGCCTTAGAGGCGGCGTCCAGATCGCGACTCTTCGGCGTCCATTCATGCGGCTCGACTCCTGCTGCGATTAGATTCACGACGTGGGCGTGCTCTCCGCCAATCTCCTTCGCAAAGAAATACAGAGGGTAAAAGCTCGTAACCACATTGACCTTGCCTTCCTCCTGCGCATAGGTATCGTCCTTGCCGCACCCGGCCAAAAGCGCTACGGAAACGCTCAACGCTATGATCAATGTTAGCTGAAAAGATAATTTCTTCATGATAGACCCCTTAATCGTAATCGTTTTTATTAACAGATCCGATTATAGGCCGCTATCCGCCCTCTGTCAACTTTATATTTCTCGTAGAATTGACCAGGCTAGGTTGTGTTGGGTGGTATGGATGCGGTGTGGATGCGGGTGTGGATGTGGTGTGGGCCGTTCGTCGTCACAAACCATTTAGGTGAAATTTCGGACAAAATTCATCCCTCATCGTTTATTGGAAGCCGACTTGTACGATTCATCGTACAAATTTGCCACCTCGACCTCTCCACCACCGTTTTTTGCATGGGAAATCCTACAAAATAGACGCGCCCCCATAAGTTAGCGACATTGTATGATCAATCGTACAAGTGAACTCAAATTGGGCAGCGTCTTTCAGAACAGGATCGCCAATTTTACGCTGAACCTGGAAAAAAAGCATCGCCCCTTCTCTGTAGCTCGCTCCAGGAGCGGAGAAGGGTTCGATGCTTCTTTCTGAACTGCCCTATTCGTCTCAATCGCTCATCAGACGACTCGATAGACGACTCGTTTCGAGTCCTACTTAACGATCGCGCCGTTCGGCATGCCGTCCGGCACCGTCGCCAGCGTCAGCTGATCGTCCTTCGACGCGGCGAGGATCATGCCCTGGGACATCTCGCCTCTCAGCTTAACAGGCTTCAGGTTGGTTACGCAAATCACTTTGCGGCCGATAAGCTCTTCCGGCTTGTAGAACTTGGCGATGCCGGATACGACCTGGCGCCGCTCGAAACCTAAGTCTAGCTGCAGCTTAAGCAGTTTGTCGGCCTTCGGAACCGGTTCGCAGGCGACCACCTGCGCGACCCGCAGCTCGACTTTCATAAAATCGTCGATCGTAATTTCCGGCGCAAGCTCCGGAGCCTCCTCCGTTTCCGCCTTCGCGGGAACTGCAGCCTCCGCGTTTTCGTCCGCGCTCACTGCAGCCGCAGCTCCGCCCATTGAGCCGGAAATCCATGCAACCTCTTCCGCCAGATCCAGACGCGGGAATATCGGATCGCCTTTGCTGATCTTCGTGCCGGCCAGCTGTGCCCCGAACTTGCGAATGCTCTCCCATTCGGTCAGCCCGCCTTCCGTCAAACCGAGCTGTTGCCAGATGAGACGAGGCGTATTCGTCAGGAACGGCTGAATCAAAATCGACACGACCCGCAGGCTTTCCGCCAAATGCCCCATGACAGAAGCGAGCGCCGCCCGATCGGCCTCCTCTTTCGCCAGCGTCCAAGGCTTCGTCTCGTCGATGTACTTGTTCGTCCGCCCGACCAACGTCCAGATCGCGGACAGCGCGACCGAGAACTCCATGTTCTCCATCGCCGCCTCTACCTTTTCCACTGCAGACAGCACCGTGCGCTCCAAATCTCCATCAAATTCCGTTACGCCAAGCTCGAATTGCGGAACCTCGCCGCCAAAATACTTGTCGATCATCGCCACTGTTCGATTAAGCAGGTTGCCCAAATCGTTGGCGAGATCGTAGTTGATCCGCTCCACGAAATTTTCCGGCGTAAACGCTCCATCCGCTCCGAAAGGCACTTCCCGCAGCAAGTAGTAACGCACGGCATCCAAACCGAAATGATCGATCAGCTTCACCGGGTCGACGACGTTGCCCTTAGATTTGGACATTTTGCCGTCCTTCATAAGCAGCCAGCCGTGGGCAAACACCTTCTTCGGCAGCGGCACGCCAAGCGCCATCAGCATAATCGGCCAATAAATCGTATGGAATCGAACGATTTCCTTGCCCACCAAGTGAACGTCGGCCGGCCAATACTTCCGGTAGGCCTCATCCGTATCCGTCCCGTAGCCGAGCGCGGTAATATAATTGGACAGCGCGTCGATCCAGACGTAAATGACATGCTTCGAATCTCCAGGAACAGGGATGCCCCAGTTAAACGTCGTCCGCGACACGGCCAAATCTTCCAATCCGGGCTTGATGAAGTTGTTGATCATCTCCGTCTTCCGCGACTCCGGCTGGATGAAGTCCGGGTGATCCTCGTAATGTTGAAGCAGGCGGTCGGCGTATTTGCTCATCCGGAAGAAGTAGCTCTCTTCCTTGACCAGCTCCACCGGATGGCCGCTGTCGGGGCTTTTGCCGCCTACGACAACGCCGTCGGCATTTCTCTCCACGTCGACCAGTTGCGATTCCGTATAATACGTTTCGTCCGGAATGCTGTACCAGCCTTCGTACTCGCCCTTATAGATATCCCCCTGCTCCAGCAGCTTCGCAAAAATATCCTGTACGACCTTCGTATGACGAGGCTCCGTCGTGCGAATGAAATCGTCGTTGGAAATTTCCAGCTTTCTCCACAAATCCTGGATGCCCACGACGATATCGTCGACGAATTGCTGCGGCGTTTTGCCCGCTTCCTGCGCTTTCCTTTCGATCTTCTGCCCGTGCTCGTCGGTTCCGGTCAAATAGCGAACGTCGTAGCCGCGCAGCCTTTTGTAGCGAGCCATCGCATCGCCCGCTACCGTCGTATACGCATGCCCGATATGCAGCTTGTCGCTCGGATAATAAATCGGCGTCGTAATGTAAAACGATTTTGCTTTTTCCGTCATCCTGCTCATCTCCTTTACGTTTAAAAAACATAAAGCTCCCGTCCGTATGGGACGAGAGCTGCGCTCACGCGGTACCACCCAAATTCCTCCCGCGAAAAAAATCCCCCGCGAAAGCTCATTAAGCCGATCTTTAACGCTGATCTCCGCGTCGCCCTCTTACCGATGCGGCTGCTGAGTGCCGCGCCATGCTCGAAAGCAATTCCTCCAGGACCATCTTCCAAGGTCGCCCTATGCCGGTTCGCAGCTTCTCCGGCTCTCTGCGATAGATCGCGATTCCTTGTACTTATCCCTTCATTGGAAACAATATGATCTTCTTTCCGCAATATAGCCGAACGAACGGTTCGTGTCAAGTCGAGCGCCGTTTTCATGTCAGGTGCCGCTCCCGCAGTCGTCCTCTAGTTAGTCAATATCGAGGATCTTCCATTCGTCATGGGTACGTTTCGACTTAATAAAAACGTATTGGCTGTTGAATGTCTCTCCCGTCGATACGACATCTTCAGCCCGCGCCAAAGCAACAACCGCTTGCTTTTGCTGCTGAATGCTAATGTCCTCAGTCAGCCTGACGGCCTTCAGCTTAAACTTCGACATTCCGTTGATCGGACTGTCGGTATAAAACAGCTTCATGTATTCGCTTTCGTTTTCTTCTTGCAAATATTTTATTCTTTGATTGATCAACCGGACGATGTCCAGTTCATCTCCCGCGTACTTATCCTCCCGGATATACTCCGCTTCGGCGCTCTTCCCGCTGCCGACAGCGCACGCGGTCAACAGAAACACGAGACATAGCGCCATCACTGTCTTCTTCACGGCCTGTCCCCCTTGAATGCCTCTGCAAGCTATTTCTCAGCTTTACGTTCCGGCACGGGGTCGAAGCCGCCGGGATGGAACGGATGACATTTGCAGATCCGTTTGGCGGCGAGATACGAGCCTTTAGCCGCGCCGTGCACCTCGATCGCCTCCAGCGCATACGCCGAGCAAGTCGGCAGGAAACGGCAGGTCGGAGGCTTTAGCGGAGAGATGAATTTGCGGTACACATGGATCGGCGCCTGCAGCACCCGCCGAGCGACGTTCATCGCGCTTCCGGCGCGGCGCCCGAAGCCGCCTCCTGGCATTCGCCGCAATAGCCGAACACTTCGAATTTGTGCTTGACGACCTTGAAGTCTCCCGGCACGTCCGTCTCCGACATCGGACAGAAGCGTATCGGAAGCGTCTTCTCGCATTGCAAACAAATCATATGATGATGATGGTGCTGCTCCTCGCAGCTCAGCTTGAATTTGACACCGTCCTCGAACACAACCTGTTCCACAACGTCCATATCCAGCAGCAGCCGCAAATTTCGGTAGACCGTATCGAAGCTGAGACCCGGGTATACCCTCTGCATATGCTCGTACACTTCTTTAGGCGTCAAATAGCCGGAGGCTCCGTCGAACAGCCGGACCATCGTCTTGCGCTGTTCGGTGATGCGAAGTCCGTTCCGGGACATCCTCTGCATAATGTGCTCAGTCGTACTCACGAGATCACCTCCCGCAAAGCTTTTTCTTATAATCGAACACCTACTCTTACTATGCAGGAAACCTGGGCTCTCGTCAAACCGCACAAGATGTGGGCGAGCCCTTAGGCCTTTGAACAGGCAACGCGCGATGGATGCCGTATAATGTACAACATCCCAAGGAAGGAGAATGATCTAAGTGTCCGATCATCCGAAATGCAATAGCAAAGCCGTCTTCGATCCTCCGCAAACGGTGTACGAAGATTACTACCATCCGCAGCATGTCGACGTTATTCATCAAATCCAAGTCATTAGACGTCATCACTGCGTCCCGTGCTATCATCATAAGACCAGCGTATCCGTCAAAGACGTATATTGCGGAGACTTCGAAGGCGGTAACGGCCGCGAAGGCAGCGCCACTACGTCCAGCTGGAGAAACAAACGCCGCTAAACCTGCCCTGATCGCCGGCCTCCCCGATCGCCGCCTCCGCGGTCGGGCGGGCTCCTTTATTCGGACAGTCGCTCGGACAGCCCGGAATTATCGCAAAGTTCCGCACAAATCCCCATACCAAAGAAGCCGCCCTGCCTTTCATCCGGCGCGAGCGGCTCGTACTTCCTCGTTTAAGAAGAAAACCACGTATTGACCACAAGCACCATCGTCACGAAAGAAACCGCAGACAATCCTAAGTAAATGCCTCCCTGACGCTTTTTCAGTTGAAAAAAGCGCAGCACCCCCATGCTCAAGAACGAACCGATCATCGTAATGAAAATGACTCCTGCAATAAACAAGCCGGGCGACACTCCCGACACGTCTGTAATTTCCACTTCCTTGCCCCCTCGCAACGAACTGATCCGAAACTTCCAATGCTAGCTTCCTTTAGAATTATAACGTTTTACGTCTGGATAAACAATTCATATTCGGACTTTTCCGGAGGCCTCCGCTTGAAACGAATGAGAATCTGACGATCCGCTTTCATTACGGCTTTGCCGGTGCGCGGGTAGACGAGCCCCGGAAACCGGATCACGCGTTTCTTGTCTCCCGGCAGTCCGTTGATTTTGAGCCGATCGGAAGTCGCCATCAGTTGCAACGCGCGCAGATCAACCTCCGGCGCCAGCCGAATTGCAACCCTGACATATTTCCCGTCCTGCTTGATTTCCGTCCGTACCGCCGAGCGGTCCGGAGCGTTCGCACCGGATTTGGCGTTCTGCAAAATCTGCTTGACATAGTTGTTCATCCAATCGTCGTCCCCCGCCCGATCCCAGTTTTCCGCCAGCTTCCAAGGGATATCCTTGCCGAGCCACTTCCTAAGCTCCTGCCAATCCGGAAGCGGTCCGCTATCGAAAAAAGATTTCAACGCCTTCTCCCCCCTGCCCGATAGTCCGATAACCGGGCCAGCGCCCAGACACCTTCCTTCAGCATATGAGAGCGAAGTCTCGCTCGTTCCCGCCCGTCTTGGGAGAACCTCTGGGCTACTGCCTTCATACACTGTTTAAGAGCCTACAGCGAAGGAGGCGTTATGCCCATGCCCTGCATCGTCGGCAATGTCAAAATCCTGAGCATCGGCAGCAGCGGCGTCGTGCAATTCGGCGACGCGATTCAAATCTCTCCTTCAAGCACGAACAAAACTTATGCCGGCGCCGGCTCGTTTCTGACAGGAGATTTATCGCGCACCAATAACGCCATCAGCGCCACGAACACGAACGATCCCGACGTGCAAGATTCCAGCGAAAACAACGTCGGAAACTCGGGGGTTGTCTGACATGACCTGGAACGTGCAGCAGACGATAACGATCGGCCAGCTTCGAATAGATGGCATTACCAACTCCTCCGTCCTGCAGATCGGAAGCGCGGGGAGCATCCAAGCTCTTTCGCAGCTCTACAATACCGGCGGCTTCACTGAGGCCGCCCCGGAGCTGGGCGAGGAACTCAACGCCTTATCGCTGGTGCCTTTGCCGAATCCGACATAAGAGAGGGGCAGTGACGATGCAGCAGCAGCGACCGAATGTATGGGACGGCGTCTATCAATCGACGCAACCCGCGCCTTATCCGCATGCTTCGCAGGCGGCGGGAACGGCTCCGAATTTCTGCTCCAGCTTAGCCCAGCGCTTATACCAGGCCGAACTCTCGCTCAAACAGATGTCGGAACAAATCGCTTCGATGCAGAAACAACTGGATGAAATAAAGAGCAAACCCCCTCTGCACGTCGAGTATCATTTCGACCAATTAAAAGTCAACCGTCTGGAAGGAACGCTGAACGTTGGAATTTCCCCGCAGAGCATCCCCGGCCTCGAATCTCTGGAGACACCCAACTTCGTCGGGTGGAAGGCCGCGGAAGGAAGCGCCGACGAGGCGCTTCAACCGATGCGGCAGCTTCAGCAGGAGGTCGCGGCGTACATGGACAGGGAAGCGTACGTCGACCTGACCGAGCTGGAGCGACAGCTTGGAGTCCCCCTGAACGAGGAGCATCGTAGGAGAATTGTCGCGGACGTTAAGCGGCAGTTGGACGAACGCGTGCACTATTATGTCCGCTCCGAAGCATACCCGGCTTCTGGAACGGAAGAAGAGAAACGAAAATGGCGGGATACCGTCAAAGAGAAAACGATGCGAGACGTCCAGGGCGCTTTTACCGCGTACTTGACCAAGCAACAGCAGCTTCAGCAATCCGATACAAGGAGGTGAGAGAGCTTGTCGTCGCCGCTGTCTCTTCATGTTACCAACGGCCCCGTATCCGTCGGGTGCATTAATCTTGTCGGAGTGTCCAGCTCGTCGGCGCTGCTGCTCGGCGATACCGAGTCGATTACGCTGTACTCCTACTTCGATACGCCGCCGGAGTCGGTGATCGTCTCGCCGTTAGCGCCGCTTCCGCTGCCCGAAGAAGAGGAGGGAGAAAATGAATCATGACTGCAGAAGTACAGTTCTGCTCTCTCTCTTCGTGAACACCGTCAGTTCGTCGGGAATCGTACAGCTCGGGGACGGAGACAACACCGATATGACTTCGCAGGCGCTTGCCGTGCAGCGGGCCGTCGCGAACGTTCAGAAGGACGAGTTTTTCTTTGAGTCGTACCCTCTTTTTTATTTGCCGAAGCTTGTTCCGGGAGCCCAAGTTCCCGTGCGCTTTACGAGCGACTCGCCTTTCCCCGTCCTTCGCGTCGGCTGCATTTACTCGCTCGGCGTATCCAGCTCCTCCACGCTCCGCGTCGGCTGCAGCGGCCCGGTTCAAGGAATTTCCCGGATCAAGCACATTCGGAATTTTAATCAACCCGGGCAAGAGCCGGAAATATAGAGAATATTCGTCCTGACGGTACAAACGTCCAAGATTCCGTATGTCCCCCGTCATATGCTGACATTGTGATTCGCCATCACAAACCTATGAGTACGGGAGGGTTTAACAATGAGTTATCCGGTAGCAGGTGCAGCAGGCTGCGGTTGCGGGCCGACTCACGGCGGCCAATTCGGAACGGCTACATTCGCCCTGGTTCTGTTCATTCTGTTGGTCATCATCCTCCGCGCAGGATTTTAATCAAGCGCCGAATAGCAGATTCGTTCCAGAAGGTTCGCGTGAAACGGATCGTCTCTACCTCAGGGGGCTGTCTCATAAGTGACTTATGAGCAGCCTTGATTTATTTACTCGATAAGGTTTTTAGCGGGGGGTATCCCCCCCTCTTTTCATCGAGACTACGAATAAGTCAAAAGAAACCGCCCTTTAGTAAATGGGAGTCGTAACCCATCTAAGAAAGGAGCGGTTTCTTTGCACATTCGCTGTACCTTGGATCAACTTTTAGGACCGCCCCAAATTGCCAGCGACTCACAAGACCGCCCCAGCGGGCATGTCGCTCACATTGATGCTGAAGCAGGCGAAATCCGGCCTAGCTTTAACGCTAATTGAAGCTGCAGCCGATCTTCGGGATCATCGAGGGAAACGCCCAAAATCGCCTGAACTCTCTCCAACCGATAGACAATCGTATTATAGTGGGCGAGCAACCTCTCGGAAGTCAACTTAACGTTCCCGTTGCAGCGGAAAAACATTTCCAGCGTCTCCGCCAGCCTTCCGCTTCCTTTGCGGTCCGCCAACTGCAGCGGCATCCAATACCGCCGGATAAATTGCTCCCGCTCTTCTCCCGAAGGAATCAAATAGAGAAGCGAATAAACGCCTAGCTTATCATAAGCGACGACTTCTGCCGTCAATCCGCATACTTTCGCAACCTGTCGCGCATGTTTCGCCTGCGCCCAACTGCCCTGCAGACTTTCCGGGCGGGAAACGGCCTTTCCCGCATAGAGCCTTAACCCGAATGTATCGAGCCGATCTTTCAGCTTTTCCTTCAGTCGGTATAACTCGGACAGCAGAGCGGACTCGCGCTCCGCCTCGGTCGGCTGCCCTTGAGCAACCGGCAGGATGAAGGCTAGATCTTTGCCGACGGTACAGACGAGCATTCCGGGCTCGCATTCCTGCTCCGAGCGAAGAACGCGGCGAACCTCCCGAATCCAGCACGCCATACAGCCATCCGAGGGCAATTCGACCAGCACGGCGACGAACGCCAACTCGTTCGGAACGAAGCATTCGTACGCTTCGACCCTTTGTTCCCAATCGGTCTCCTTACCCTCATGATCGGCTGTGTCAGCAATTCCGCTACCGTGAACGGCGATTCTCCCTCCCATGCGACCGATATCCATTTCATTGCACGGCATGATGGTCATGAACCAGCCTCCCTCAACAAAATGCCAATTAAGATGACACAAACAACTTATCTCACATTAAAAACAGACCCAACATCTTATTATGTCATATATAATAACACATAAACAGAAGCATTTTCACTTAAAATTGTTAAAAATCTAATGATCACAGCTAAAATCGTCCATTATTTTGCGATCTCCGCTTATTTAAAGTAACGTTACTTAACATCAAATACTTGATGACCAATCTCTCCCCTAACGATGAGCGCTCCAGAAATAAAAATAAGGCGCCCCCAAGTCGTCTTGTAACGACTTAAGGACGCCCTCCGTCTTAAGAAGCGCTGCGCGATTTACGCGCGGGTCGACTGCCCGCATGCCGGGCAAAAATGACTATCCGCGTAAAGCGGAGTACCGCAGCTATGGCAAATCTGCCGTTGATCTGCACGCGGCGACTCAGCGTCTCCCTCTAACGCCGCATTCGGCTCATCCGTCTCTACAGACGTTTCCGACTCATCCGGTACGTGGAGATCGACCTGGATCGGCTCTTTATCAATGACCGGCGGAGGAAAAGCGTGGCCGCAGGAAGGGCAAAATTTCGTTTCATCGGACACCCGCTTGCCGCAGGACGGACAATCCTTCTCGTTGCGAATCTCCTTGATTCTGGCATCTAGCCCAGCGATCTCCTCGCGAATTGCGGAAATCTCCTCGCACTTCGGCTTAACTTGCTCCTCGGAAACGGACACATCGTTCGCCAAGTAAGCGTCGTATACAACTTCGCCGATAGCAGCGTACAATTTATCGATATCCTTGCGCTTGCCGGAAATTTGATTGTTCAGCTTGGTGATTTCCACGGTCTGCTGCGCCTTCTCCGTTGCCGTCGTAACCCCTTTGCTGACCGAATCCGTAATTTTTTTGAAAAAGCTCATCCCAATCTCTCCTCCCTATGCCTTGCATAAGTTGAAACCCATGTAATGAAGTAGCTCATTTCATTATTTTATCTCATACTTCGACAATTTTACAGGGTTCCGCGCACTTATTCAAACCTATGCCGCAACCGCGCCGATCAATGACAAAGAAGCATGGCTCTCCCCCGCCTTACGGCGAGAAAATGCGCATGCTCCCATAGCCCGCGATCAGGTTTATCGGTCCAGCTTCACAATCCATAAATCCCGGCCGGCCAGCTCCGCAGCTTCGCTCAGGTTGCGTCCGCTCAACATGTCCACACCCGACTGTACTCCCAAGGCTACCGATACAGCCTCGGCATTATGGTTCAGGACGAACAGATAACTCGTTCCGTCTTTCTCGCGAACCGTCGTCTCGACGCCCTCCGGAGCGGAGGCGACAAGCGGCGCGATACCGCGAGAGGCGCACAGCTTAGGCAGCCAATCCTGCAGGAACGCCGCCTCCGGACTTGTAGCCAAATACCAGGCTTCCCCGTTTCCGAAACGGTTGACTGTCAACGCCGGCATGCCCGCGTAGAAATCTTCCCCATACTCGGCGACAACCTCGGCCCCCTCCGAATGAATAAGATCGCAGAGCATTCCGCAAGCATACGAGGCCTGGAGGCCATCCCCCGGATTTCGGACGACGATCGTATTGCTCTGGCTCGGCAGCAGCGCGTCAATTTCCTCGGCCCAGATGCCCAGCAGCTTGCGCAGCTCTCCCGGATACCCCCCGAGCGTGACCAGATCGCTCTCGTTCACGATACCGCTGAAGAATGTCGTGACGAAGGTCCCTCCGGCCGACACATACTCCTCAAGCTTCTGCGCAATTCCCGGCTTGATCATATACAGCACCGGTGCGATAACGAGGTCGTATCCGCTCAAGTCGGCCTCCAACGAGACGACATCGGCCGCAATGTTCGCTTTGTACAGCGCGTCGTACGCTTTATGCAGCTCTTCGACATACTTTAACGCGACGGTTGGACCGCTGGACAGCTCGACGGCCCACCAGTTGTCCCAGTCGAACAGAATCGCCACCTTCGCCTTCACGCGCGCGTCTAGCAAAGCGTCTCCCAGCTCGAACAGCTCCCGCCCAAGCTCCGCGCACTCCTTGAACACCCGTGTATGCTCGTGGCCGACGTGCTCGATGACCGCGCCATGATACTTCTCGCACGCGCCGATCGAGCGCCGCAGCTGGAAGAACATGACCGTGTCCGCGCCGCGCGCCACCGCTTGGTAGCTCCACAGCCGCATGACGCCGGGACGCTTGAGCGAATTGTAAGGCTGCCAGTTCTGCTGGCTCGGCGTCTGCTCCATTAGCATAAACGGCTGGCCGTCCTTCAGCCCGCGCATCAGGTCGTGCATCATCGCCGTATAGCTGTGCGGCGTATCGAGGCCCGGATAGTTGTCCCACGAGACAACGTCCAGCTCCTTCGCCCACTTGTGGTAATCCAGCTCCTTAAAGGCGCCCATTAAATTCGTCGTCGCCGGAATGTCGGGCGTATGCTTTTTGACTGCGTCGTATTCCAGCTTATAGCACTCCAGCAGACTGTCCGACTGGAAGCGGCAATAATCCAGGGAAATCCCTTGGAAGCTGGTCGCCGTCCGCCCGTTCGGGCCGCGCCATTCCTCGCTGAGCGAGCTTGGCGGAACAATGTCCTCCCAATCGTAAAATTGATGACCCCAGAAAGCCGTGTTCCACGCCCGGTTGACTCTCTCCAGCGACCCGTACCGCTTGCGCAGCCACTCGCGAAAAGCCGCCGCGCAATTGTCGCAGTAGCAGTATCCGCCGTATTCATTGGAAATGTGCCAAATTAGCAATCCCGGATGATCCTTGTAGCGCTCTGCCAGCTTATCCGCCATCCGCACCGAGTATTTCCGGTAGGTCGGACTGTTCGGACAGGAATTGTGGCGGCCGCCGAACTTGCGCTTGCGCCCGTCGAAATCGACTCTTAGCACGTCGGGATATTTTCTGGCCATCCAAGCCGGATGAGCCGCCGTGCTCGTCGCCAGACAGACGCCGACGCCGTCCGCGTGCAGCTTGTCCATCATCTCGTCGAGCCAGCCGAACTCGTACGTATCCTCGTCGGGCTGATTGCGCGCCCATGCGAACACGTTAAGCGTCGCAACGTCGATGCCGGCCAGCTTAAACATTCTCAGATCCTCGTCCCAGACCGGCTTCTCCCATTGATCCGGGTTGTAATCTCCTCCGTACCATATTTTCGGCTTCCGTTCATTGATCATGGAAAGCACCTCATCATATTGTAAAATGTCGTTTATCATTAAATTATATAAGCAATATTTATCCTTATCCTATATAATAAAATGGTTTAGGCATATAAGAATATGGAGGTTGTCTCAGAGTGATACGACGAGTCGTCCCGCCCGTACCGACGGATGCGCTGCCGCTGCAGATGGAAACGATCGGCATCAACCCCGAGCAGGAGCCGATTCAACGGCCCCGCGGTTATCCCTGCTACCACTGGCTGCTTACGCTCGAAGGAGAAGGGGAGCTGCGGGCCGAAGGACGGAGCTTTAAGCTTCCCGAACGGTCCGGCATTTTGCTGCCGCCGGGGAGACGCCATTTCTATTCCGCCAAAAGCCCTCTATGGAAAACGTCTTACGTCACATTCACGGGAACGCTGGCCGACGGACTTGTCTCCGAGCTGATCGGAGCGCTTCCCGGCAAAATCCAATGGGATGGCGACGACAACGCGATCACGGAACAAGTAGACAGCATGCTAAGGCTGGCGGAATTGGGTGTCGACGCGTCGGGCTGGCAGAGCTCTGCGGAGCTGTATCGATTTCTGACGCTGCTGCGAACAAATGGCAGAAGCAACCATCTCCCTTCGTTGAATCAACGGTTGGAGCGCGTGCAGGACCTGCTGCAGTGGCTGGAAAAAGAATACGCCAACCCCGACTTGGGGCTGGCGGCTATGGCGGAGAGATTGGGCATCGGCGAGCGGCAGCTGAATGAGAGGTTCCGCCAATCGTTCGGCCAGACCGCTTACGCCTACCTCATCCAGCTCCGTCTGCGCAAAGCGAAGGAATGGCTGCCCTCCCGCCCCGATTGGAGCGTGCGCCGGATCGGCGAGGCGGTCGGCTTTCGCGATCCGAGCCATTTTGTCGCTACTTTCAGGCAGAAGGAGGGGCTGACGCCCGAGCAGTATCGCAGGCTTCACGGCCCTTCTCCTGTCGTTGCGGACGATGAGGAGGATCTCCGGCTCCATCCGAGAAATAGCGATACGTAGACGATCAGAATCAGCGTCCCGAACAACAGCGTAAATCCGACCGCCTGCCTGTTGATCCCCTCTAATACGCCTTCAAGCAACCGGAACGGGCTGAACAGCACGTCCCAGCTGTTCAGTCGGACGATTCTGCCCAGATAGACGCCGAAGCCGCCCAGGAAGGATACCGTCAGAATGAATATCCATCCCGTCAGCAGCCCGAAGTAATGATTGACAAGCTCATGGAAGTGCCGCATCGACAAATAGCCAAGCAACAGCCCGCACCAGGAAAACAGAAAAAACAAAACGAGATCGTACCACAGCAGCAAGCCGTCCTTATCGTAGCGAATGTAGTAGGTATCGAAGATCAGATGAATAAAATCGGTCGTCAAGTAGGGCGCATTCGGATACAGGAGCAGCCAGGCGACGCCGAGCACGATCAGTCCGGCTCCCAGCATCGCTCCCCGGGCGACGCGAACGAACGTCAAGGCGGTCATCGATACGATCAACGGAAGCCAGGCCAGAAACAAATTCCACAGCAGAAACCGGTACTGCACATCCTCCATACGCAGCGTCCTAATGGCGATTAACACCGCGCATAAGACCGACGTCGCCGCCAACGCGTAAAACAGCGGTTCGACGATCTCCGGAGCGACTCTCGTTTTTCTCGTTTTCTCCACTTTGCTCCTCCTTGCCGAATCCCTCGATTCGCTTTCTTCATAATTACACTAAAAAACCTTGAAGGATTCAAGTCCCTCAAGGTTTGGATGAGAACCGCTCTATTGTTTGCGGGTTAGCACGTCTGCCAATAGATCCACCTGCTTCATCGCGAAGATCGGATCGTTAAACAAAAATTGATCGAAGTCGATGCGATAGACATGATTGTTTTTAACGGCGTCGAGGGATTTCCACAGCCCGCTGTCCAGCAGTTGGCCAACGGCATCCTCTGCGCTGGCATCGGAAGCCAAAATGAGATGGTCGCCTGCAAAGTCCGGTATCGCTTCTTTGGAAATGTTCAGATAGGACGATTCGTCGTCAATGCCGTTAATGAGGTCTGTGAGAACTTTCTCTTGCGGCTTTAAGCCCCAGTAGGAATAAATAATATTGCCTCCCATATTGCGATCCCGGTAGATCATCTGCAGCTTCTCGCTCCGTACGTTCAGAATCGTAAACGTTTCGTCAGGACCGAACTTTTGCAGCACGCGCTCCTTCGTTTGCGCGATTTTATCCTCATACTGCTTAATCCATTGCTCGGCCTCATCCTTCTTGTTCAGCAAATCTCCAACCAGCCGAATATCCTTCACCGGGTCCTGATTGGCTTCGAGAACGACGGTCGGCGCGATTTTACTGAATTTCTCGTACCCTCCGCTTGGCTCCAGATAGGCTTCGATCAGAATGATCAAATCCGGCTCCAAGCCGGCAATGACCTCCAGATTCAGCGGAGCGCCCAGGTCGATGACGCCCGTCGTGTCCATAGCCTTCTCGGAATATTGCAAAATATAGGTCGCGGCGCCGAGCGGGCGCACCCCCAAAGCCAGCATATGTCCAAGATGGTACGCGGTGACGACGCGCTTCGGATTCGTCGGAATTTCCGTCTCTCCGTGCTTATGCTTGTACACTCGAGTTTCGGAGGATGTCTCGGAACTCTGACTGGCGGTAGCGGAAGCGGAATTGACAGCGCTGGCCGCCGCTGGCGCGGAGCTGCCTTCGCTCGCCGAATTGGCGTTGTTGTTCGTTTGACAGGCGCTGACGAGCAGCGATAGACATAGCATGACCAAGGCGGTCATTGAAGATTTGGGGCGGTTGCTTAAAATCAATTGTCTCTCTCCCTCATTATGATAATGATTATCATTTACATTACGATTATAGGAGAGCGACCCGGCCGGAACAATGGAGGATACTGACGCATTTGATGGACTAAGATGGAGAGCGTCGGTTCCGTATTCGCGCCTACGAAATTGCAGCGGGGAAACTCCGAACTGTTTTTTGAATAACCGGCTAAAATAATATACATCCGAGTAGCCTACGGATAGGGCAATGTCCCGCAGATTAAGCTTTGTGGTCAACAAACGACGCTTGGCGTGCTCCATTCGAATTCCGATTATTATTTCGTTCGGGCTTTTGCCGATCTCCGCCTTGAACAGTCTGTACATATAGCTGCTGCTGCAGCCGAGCAGTTCGGCCAATTGCTCCATCGTTACGGCGTCGGCGTAATGCTCGTGGATATAACGAAGCGCGTAGGCCACAAGATCCGAAGGACTTCCTCTGTCTTTGGAATGGTGCAATTGGCTGAGCAACTCGTAGATCATTTCGTACAGCATCGATTTCATCCGAATTTGCACCAATACGCCGGACTGCCGCCATTCCTCGTACATTCGACGAATTAGACTGTGCACAGAACCGGGCTCTGGCAAAATAATAGGATAGACTTTGTCAAATGCCCGCGATTCCGCAAGCAATCTATTAACGGCGGAGCCTGCAGCTACTGCGGGCAGAGTCGCCTTATAGTAAATGAGATAAAACGAAAACTCATGCTTGGCCGGCATAATGTCCATCCCCATTCCTTTACCGGCGTGCAGCAGATGGTGCTTCTTCAAGTAGTATTTGCGGTCGTCGATCTGCACATAGGCGCTGCCGCTGACCGCAAACAAAAAGATGTTCGCGGGAAGCCGATAGGAGAGCCAATCCTGCCCTTCCCACAGCGTGTTATAACGAATATCCCATACATTTACGGCCGCGCTGCTCCACAGCAGCCTCTGCTCGTCCCAATTCAATGCCTGCACCTCGCCCTGCCGTTTCGGAATTGGGGTTATTGTAATCGATAATGATTCTCACTTCAAGCCCGCAATTCGATCGAGTTGTCGCAGCGAATGCCAAAATGGCGTTAAGCCTGCATGTTTGCAAGCTTAACGCCATCCGTCGAACCTTTCTCTTTTACGAACCGGCTTTCTCTAGCAGCATTCGGGCGATTTCATTGATTTGCAACTTGAGGGAAATCGGATCGTTCCCCCAGAACAACTCGGGGTCCAGTTGAAATACGCGATCGTTTTTCACCGCATCCAACGATTTCCACAGCTTTTCATCGCTTCCCCAAACCTCGGATATCATCTGACCCTGATCCAGGAAAATATAATCGCCGGCGTAATCGTCGACCACCTCGTAGGAGATTTGTCTGTATGCCTCTTTGCCGATCATCTCCTCTTTCTGCTTTGCAGGAGGCGTCAGCTGCAAATGAGTGTAGATCGCTTCGCCGCCGCGGTACCCGCCGTCGCCGTATACGTAAAACCCCTTATCAACTACGAACACGCCCATTAAGGAGAACGTCGCAGCGGGATCGATCACCTTTTCCAGCTTCGCCCGCGCATCCGCTGCAGTCTGATCCAGGTCCGCCAACCACGTCTTCGCTTCCTCCTGCTTGCCCAAGGCGTCACCAAGGAAGTTCAACGTCTCGTGAATGCTTGAGAAATGACCGTAGGGAATCGCTAGCGTCGGGGCGATCTTCTCGTATTGCTCCAAAATCGCCTTATCGGACACCCACGTGACAATCAAATCCGGCTCCAACGCCAATATGGCTTCCAAGGAGCGCTCTCCCGTGTTGGCGATTCCGGCAATTTGGTCCTGAATGACTTTATTCTCCAGTTCCCATTGCGTAGCTCCTACCGGCTTCACGCCAAGAACGAGCAATTCCGGCAAATAGCCGTCGGTCACAATTTTTACGGGATGCGTCGGAATTTCGATCTCCCCCAGAGGCGCGGCCACTTTCTTCGTAGTCGCTTCGGCTTCAGCACTCTCGCTTGGAGCCGCAGAGGACGCAACCGGCGTCGCAGTGCCCGCTTGTCGATTCCCCTCGTTCCCGCCATTACCGCATGCCGTGACGAATAACGCAACCAACATCAAACCTATCATCGTTTTCCATACCAAAGAATGTTTCAACTCTTGACCCTCCATTAATAATGATAATCATTCTCGAATGAATTTCATTGTAACGGTTGGTCTTCAGGAAAGTCGATGTATTTCTATTGGATATCCTTATGGTAAAATCGTTGGATTTCGACCTCTTTTTCTATCAGCGAGACAAGAATAGCCAGCTGTTTTAGCAGCGCTGCGCCGTCGTCCAGCCAAAATTCGTTCAAGCTTAGCAGGTATAAACGGCAGCCGCGGCGGTTGACCAGCTCTCGCCAGATTTCGCGCTGCATAAGCCGCTCCCGATAGCTTTCCGGCTCGTCCGAAGGAACAATGAGAAACATATGATCGGCGGCATAGTCCGCAAGCTCGTCTTCTTGAATGTGACTCGGCTCGTTCGGCCCCAGCACCTCTTCCTCGATGCGAGCCTGCGGGCTTAGCCCAAGCGACGAATAGACGTTGTACGCCGAGCGAACGGGCCAATGCGGAAGCATCCATTGATTTCCGTTCCATAGCTCGTATAAACCGACTGTCTCGTTCGCGGAAAGAAGCTCCCTGACTCTCTCCTTCGCAATTTTCGCTTGTCGTCGATAGACATCGATCCACCGCTTTGCCTGAACCTCTCTGCCCAGCAGCTTTCCAAGCTCGTCTATTTCCTCAAGCTTATTCAGCCTGCCCCATGGAAAAGAAACGACGGGCGCAACGGCTTCCAGCGCATGAAGAACGTCGGGGATGTTGTAGTAGTAAGAGGGAACGAGAATGAGCTCCGGCTTCAGAGCCATCAGCAGTTCAATTTGACCGATCTCTTCCATTACCGTCATCTTCGTCAATTGTTCGCGCAACAGGAGACTGGAGCGAAGCACCTCTCTCGTTCCCGCCAAAGGAACGATATCCAGCGCCAGCAGGGCCCCGTAAAATTGCATGGCCGCTATCCGCGTCGCGCCTCGCAGCGTCCTGAATCGGGAGGGCGACATCCCCGCGCACTTCTTGAACGCCTTCCCGAAATACGAGCTGTCCGAAAACCCGACCTTAAACGCGATGTCTCCCGCGATATCCGACGAGCTAAGCAATTGACGCTTCGCTTCGTCGATTCGCACCCGGCTGACATAGTCCCCAAAGCTCCACCCCGTTTCCTTGCGGAACAGGGATGAGAAATAGCTTTCGTTAAAGCCTGTCAACCGGGCGACCGTCGAGCGGGAAAGCGGCTTGTCATAGTTGCTTTCAATATACTCCGCCGCTTGGCGGATCGCGCGATCGCGCTGGGGAAAAGCCGCGCCGTACAAATCGTTGGCCGTCAGCGCCTCCATTAAGCTGCGCAAATCTTCATGCTTTTTGCGGGAGCTCGAATGATGAGCGTCTTGATTGGCGGAATGAAGCGCGGTTTGCAACAAGTCGGTCGTATGGCGGGTTAAATCGAGAATGCGCCCGTGTTCGGGCAAGTGCTCGCTGTCCGCCGAATAACGCAGTTGATCGTCATCTTTGGCAGACAAGCGATAGCACCTAAAAACGAGGGCATACACCTCTCCAAGCTCCCCCGGCTCCGTCGGAAGCAGACGAAATTCGCAATCGGGATCGCGCAGCATCATCATCTGTTTGCAGCGAAGATCGTATGTTCGATCGCCCAACTTCACCTGCACGTCGTCGGTCGGAATAAGCAGCGCTAGCGAATTCGAAATAGCGCGAAGGGGATAATCATGTCCCGTCACAAGCTTTGCTTCGATCAGTTCGTATAAAAATGGAATCATGGTTCCTCCGTAGACGCTTCGATAAGATCAGCCTGCCTCCCCTCACTGAATCGCGAAAAAACCGATACCTAAGGCGAACGGCGGCTCACGCCTTCCATTCTACCAAGGATCGGCTTCTTTTCGTAATACATATTCCTTCGCTTGCGTTTTATCCGCCTGTACCGGCCGCGTTCAGCTGCTCCAGCTTACGTACGTATTTACACACAGTCGCCACATAGGTGGCGTGCGACCAGGTGAGCGGAGCGACCGACAACGGCTCGCCCGTCTCCGGATGAAGCTGCTCCGGCAGATTGCCGCCAGCGAGCGCGAAGCCCGCGACCTTCTCCAGCGTGCGGCGCGGCTCCCCCAGCGCTGCAGGGTCTTGGGCCGTCTCGATCTGGAAGTTCGCGACCCACAGCGTACAGATGATCCACGGGTTTCCCGGAATCCGCTCGATGTCGTCCGATTGGCGGAAATAGTAGTCGTTCGTATAGCGAGCGATACCGCCGATGGAGGTGTTGATCCGCAGCTTCTCCGAGATCGCCTGCATCGTCTTGGCGACCCGGTCGTTGTCCGCCGGGAATACGCCGAACTCGAACAGGCCGAACAGGCTGCTCTCCACCGTCATATCCTTCACCCAATGGCCGTCCTGCTGTACAAGCCCTCGCGCGTACCGTCCCGCCTCTTCGTCCCACAGCCGCTCTTCGATGCCGCGCTTGATGCGCTCGGCAACCTCGCGATATTGATCGCTGCGGTCGTAGTCCCCGAACAGGTCGGCGAAATAAGCGGCCGCCATCAGGCCTCCGTATACCGAAGCAACCGTATACGTCCAGATGCCGTAGCGCTCCTCCCACAGATCGTAGCTCGGCTTCGGCAAATCCAGCTCCGGCTCCATGTAGTCGCACAGAAAGGCGGAGGCTTTGCGGATCAGCGTACTGTACAACGACTGCGCGAGCTCGATCTCACCGTGTCGCGCGTAATCCTTCCAGAGCGCGTACAGCACAAGTCCCGTCTCGTCCTCTTGAATCGGCAGTCGCGGAACTCCGTTCACGACATAAGGGTGCCAGCTTGAGCCGACCGTGCCGTCCGGGTTGTACTTATGCTGAAGATAGCCTTCCGGAGACAGGTTGCGCCCGCAGAACTGGAAGAACGGAGCTATCGTCCTGTGGTAACCCGCTAGCGACATCGCGTCCGCGATCAACGCCCCGTCCCGCGGCCACATATAGCTGTAGTGGTCGCGGTTGTATTGCAGGATGTCCGTGTCGTTCGCCGCGATGATGGCGCCGCGCTCGTCGGTCTGCGTCTTGACGATCAGCAGGCTGTGCTTGAATTGGCGGACGACGGCCGTCGGCAAATCGCCAAAGCTGCCGCCGGCCCGCGACAGCCATTGATTCCAGTAGATGACGATGCGGCTGAGCAGCTTCTCCGGATGGCTGTCCTGCACGTATTGATCCAGCCGCTTGACCTCCTCCATGCTCTCGCCCACAGACATCCAATAATAGATCGTGCGCTCGCTGCCGACCGGAACCGACGTGCGGAAGCTGATCGTACTATCGACCGATCCCTGCGCGATCGCGTTGCCCATCAGCTCTCCGTCCTCGGCGTCCCTCCAAGTTCCCTCTGCGGAGTGAAACCTTTTGATGCCGGTGGAAAACTGGTAGATGCCGCCCTGATCCGAACGCCCGTTAAACATGAAATACGACGATCTCTTATAGTGAAAAACGGTGCGGTTGCTCGGATAAAACGCGGCGGTATCCCCGACCTCGTTGCCGTCGATCATCAGGTCATGGTGGAAAAACACCCGGACATCCCGTTCGTACTCCCGCAAATTCCGCACAACGACGCGTTTTAAGTAAATGCTCTCCCTTTGGTGTATGCCGTCGTTAAGCTGCAGCTCCAGTCCCAGCCGCTCGTGGCGGGCCGTGACGTTCGTGACAAGCGAGTCTTCGACGTAGCCGAGCTCGATGCTCCACTCCGGATCGTCCAGCCAGGCGAACAGGCCGTCGCACCATACGCCAAACCGGCAGGCGTGTCCGCCGACGTGATTAAGCTGTCCCACATACGGAAAATAAACGTCCCGAATGAAGCAGCGATTATCCAGATTAACGAGCATTTTTCCATTTCCGATGACCAGATGACGTGCCATGCTATCCTCTCCCTCTTAGCTGACAAGCTCGCGATATAATTTGCAATAAAGTTCAGCAGATGATTCCCATCCGTAATCGTTCTTGGCGCCGTTAGCCACGATTCGTTCCCAATGCTCGGCGTCGCCGTAGAACGACAGCGCGCGGCGAATCGTGTACAGCATATCGTGCGCCGTCGGCGGGCCAAACGTAAAACCGTTTCCCGTACCGGTATATTCGTTATACGGCGCAACCGTGTCTTTCAGCCCGCCCGTCTCGCGCACGATCGGCACCGACCGATAACGCAAGGCGATCAGTTGGCTGAGACCGCACGGCTCAAAGCGCGAAGGCATCAGATACAAGTCCGAAGCCGCATAAATCCGTCTCGCCAAGCCTTCGTTAAAGCCGAACCAGATCGCCATCTTGTCCCGGTTGGCGGGCAGCGCGCCGCGCAGCATGTCCTCGATGCCCGGCTCTCCCGAGCCGAGGACGACGAGCTGGATGCGCTCCTTAAGCAGCTCCGACAGCGCCTCTGCGATCAGATCGAAGCCCTTCTGCTGCGTCAATCGCGAGACGATCCCGATCAGCGGCACGCCGGCGTCCTCCGGCAAACCCAGCTCGCGCTGCAGCGCGAGCTTGTTCCGGCGCTTCTTCTCGAGCGAGTCGCGGTAATTGACCGCCAGATTAGGATCGGTCATCGGATTGTATACTTCCGTGTCGATGCCGTTCAGAATGCCCCAGAGGTCGTGCGAGCGCTGGCGAATGACGCCGTCCAGCTTCTCTCCGTACTCTTCGGACTGAATCTCCCGGGCGTACGTGAAGCTCACCGTAGACAGCTTGTCCGCAAAGCGCAGCCCCCCCTTCATGCAGCTCGCCGCGCCGTAAAACTCCAGGCTGTCCTCCGTAAAAGAATCGTCGCCGGTCGTCAGCAGCTCCTGCAGCAGCTCGCGGGAAAACACGCCCTGATACTGCAGATTATGAATCGTATATACGGTTCGAATGTTCCGATATCCCGGACGATTCGCGTATCTTGTTTTCAGCAGGAACGGAATTATCCCAGTCTGCCAGTCGTGGCAGTGCAGAATGTCGGGCATCCGTCCCAGCTTGTCCAGCATTTCCAGCACGGCGACGCTGAAGAAGACGAACCGCTCCGCCTCGTCGCCGTAGCCGTACAGCTGTCCCCGCTTAAAGTAAAATTCGTTGTCGATTAGAAGGAAGCGAACTCCGTCGACGACTACTTCCTGAATGCCGCAATACTGTCTACGCCACCCAAGCTGCACCTCCGTGACGGCGATCGTCTTGGCGGCCTCCGCGATCTCTTGCGGAATCGTCTCGTACTTGGGCAGAACGACCGTCACCTCCGCCCCCAGCTTGGCGAGCGCCTTGGGGAGGGCGCCGACGACGTCGGCCAGCCCTCCGGTTTTGACGAGCGGCATCGCCTCCGACGCCGCGAACATCACTCTCATTCGTCTACCTCCATTGTTTGCTTCGATCGACATGCCCGTTGACTCCCGACGGCTTAAATCACTTTGCGCTTCAACGCGATAAACGGCACTTCCGACGAGCCTCGAAGCTGCACCTGCGGACGGATCTCCACCTCTTTGTCGAGTATGCAGTTTTCCAGCACGCCGTTCTCTCCGATAATGCCGTTCTGCATGACGATGCTGTTGCGAACGACCGCTCCCTTAGCGACTTTAACCCCGCGGAACAGAATGCTGCCCGTCACTTCGCCTTCGATGTCGCAGCCGTTGGCGATGAGCGAATTCGACACGTCCGCCCCGCCTCGATAATGCGTAGGCGGCTCGTCCTTGACTTTCGTATAGATCGAGCCCGGCTTGAAGAACAGCTCCCGCCACACCTCCGGCCGCAGCAGCTCCATGCTGTGCTGATAATAAGCGGCGATGTTGTTAACGACGCCCAGCACTCCTTCATGCATATAGGCGCGAACGTTCAGTTGGTGCAATCTGGTTAGAATCGAATGTCTGACGAAATGATCGCGTCCTTGAGCCAGCGAGGTCTCCACCAGATCGAGCAGCAGCTCCTTGCTGAGCACGTACATCTCCATCGACACAATGTCGCTGTCCAAACGGCCAAAGTGATCCTGCATCTCCACGATTCGTCCCGTGTCGTCCAGCTTCGCTTTGCGAGCGAGGCCCGGCGTCCCCTCCGGCGTCTGTTTGCAGACGACGGTAATATCCGCCCCGGATTCCCGGTGCTGGTCCAACACCTTCGCGAAGTCGACGTTGGACACCATATGGCTGCGAGAGATGACGACGTATTCCAGCGGCGTACGGGTAAAGTAATCGCGATTGCGGTAAAAGTGATACAGATCGCCCTTGCCGAAATCGGTCTGGTCATCCATCGACGGCGGAAGCACGAACAGTCCGCTCATCTTGCGATGCAAATCCCAGTTCGCCCCGGAGCCGAGGTGATCCATCAGCGGACGAAACTTCCGGTGGGCGAATACGGCAACGTTAGGTATGCCGGAATTGACCATGGAGGACAACGCGAAATCAATGAGCCGGTATCTGCCGCCGAACGGCACCGACGCCAGACAGCGATTGGCCGTCAACGCCTCCATCTCGTCCGCTTCGTGAATCAAATTGATGACGCCCATCATTGGCAGCTTCATACCGTTTCAGCCTCCTTGTCGTCTGCCGTCAGGCATATCGTCTCTCCGCTTCCTACAACCGCGATGTCCACTGCGTCGACACTGCCGAGCTGGCAGCCGTCTCCGACAATCGCGCCTTCGCCGATGATCGCGCGGATGATTTTGGCATTGCGGCCGACGACCGCTCCCGGCATCAGAATCGAATCCTCGACGAGACTGCCCTCTCCGACGCGTGCGCCGTTAAACAGTACGGAGCGATTAATCGCGCCTTCGACGACGCAGCCTTCGTTGATCAGCGAGCTTTGCACCTTGGCGGACGGCGACACGTATTGCGCCGGCTGGTTCGGATTCGAGGTGAAAATGCGCCACGAACGATCGTTTAGCTGCAGCGATGGACGCTCCTCCAGCAAATCCATGTTCGCTTCCCACAAACTGTCGATCGTGCCGACGTCCTTCCAATAATCGTTGAATGTGTAGGAGAACAGCCGCGCGTCTTCCGCAAGCAGAGTCGGAATAATGTCCTTGCCGAAGTCGTTGGACGACTGCGCATTTGCCTCGTCGCGAATCAGCGATTCTTTCAGCACCGACCAGTTGAACATATAGACGCCCATCGACGCCAGGTTGCTCGTCGGATTTTTCGGTTTCTCCGCGAATTCGACGATGCGTCCTTCCTCGTTCACCTTCATGATGCCGAAGCGGCTGGCGTCCGCCCACGGCACGCTGATGACGGCAATCGTCGCATCCGCGTTGTTTTTCTTGTGGGCCTCTAGCAGCAGATCGTAATCCATTTTATAAATGTGGTCCCCAGAAATGATCAATACGTATTCGGGATCGTAGCTTTCAAGGAACCCGAGGTTTTGGTAGATGGCGTTGGCCGTGCCTTTGTACCAGGTCCCTCCCTTCTGGCGGACGTAAGGAGGCAGAACATGCATCCCTCCGTCGCGCCGGTCGAGCCCCCAAGGAGAGCCGATGCCCAAATGCTGCGTCAGCACGAGAGGCTGGTATTGCGTCAGCACGCCGACCGTTTCGATCCCGGAATGCACGCAGTTGCTGAGCGTAAAATCGATAATGCGGTATTTCCCTCCGAAGGGAACGGCGGGCTTCGCCAGATCTTTCGTGAGAACGCCCAATCGGCGTCCTTCGCCTCCGGCGAGCAGCATGGCGATGCATTCGTTTTTGCGCATGCACATCAAACCTCCTCATATGAGTTAGAGAAACGCGAAGCGGGCTCCTCAGTCTCCCACATTAAGACGGTGAGAGCGGGGACGGGAATTTCGATGCTGTACGCTTTGCCGTGCATAGGGATGTCGGTCGCTTGGACCCGTTCGGGCATCGGCGCCCCCGAACCTCCGTAATTGGCGCGGTCGCTGCTGAGCAGAAGCCGATATATACCGGATTGGCTTACTCCGATGCGATAGACGTCATAGCTTCGTCGGGAGAAATTGCAGGCGACAACGACGGAACGGTGGCCGGATTTGTCCCGGCGCTGAAACGACAGCATGCACTGGTCGGCATTGTTGACGTCGATCCACTCGAAGCCGGCGGGCGCATGATCGTTCTCCCAGAGAGCGGGCCGGTCCAGATAGATCCGGTTCAAATCGCGAACGTAACTGCGCATGCTGTCGTGCAGCGGATAACGCAGCAGGCTCCAATCGAGTCCCGAGTCGTCCTTCCATTCGTCGAACTGGCCGAACTCGCCTCCCATGAAAAGCAGCTTTTTGCCGGGATGACTCATCCAATAGCCGTAAAACAGTCTGAGATTCGCAAATTTCTCCTCGTAGCTTCCCGGCATCTTGTTCAGCATCGAATGCTTGCCGTGTACGACCTCGTCGTGCGACAGCGGCAGCACGTAATTTTCGGAATAGGCGTAATGCATGGAAAACGTGATTAGAGAATGGCGGTCGGATCTGCGGGCGGGGTCCGTCTCCATGTAGCGGAGCATATCGTTCATCCAGCCCATATTCCATTTGTAATTGAACCCAAGGCCTCCAAGATAGGTAGGCGAGGTGACGGCCGGGTAGGAAGAAGAATCTTCAGCCATCATGAGACTCTCGGGGTAATAGCGAAAGACGGTTTCATTCAGCTTGCGCAAAAAAGCGAGCGCTTCGATGTCCTCCGTTCCGCCGTAGCGGTTCGTCGTGCGCATCGAGTCGGGTTTATCGAAATTGAGGTCGATCATGCTGGCCACCGCGTCGACGCGCAGTCCGTCGATATGGTACATATCCAGCCAAAACAGCGCGTTGGAGATCAGGAAGCTCTGCACCTGGGGCTTGCCGAAATCGAAGGCCAGCGTGCCCCACAGCGGCTTCTCGGCACGGCGGTAATCGGCGGGCTCATAGAGCGGCGTTCCGTCGAACAGCCTCAGTCCGTGTTCGTCTTTGCAGAAATGGCCGCTGACCCAATCGAGCAGAACGCCAACCCCGCGCCGATGGGCGCAGTCGACAAGCTCCATCAAGCCCTCCGGCGGTCCGTAACGGCTGGTGGCGGCATAATAGCCGGTCGTCTGGTAGCCCCACGAGCGATCCAGCGGATGCTCGGCCAGCGGAAGCACCTCGATGTGCGTATAGCCCATGTCGACGACGTAATCGACAAGCTCCCGCGCCAGCTGCGCGTAGCTCCGGAATTGCTCCGGCGCGTCCATTCGCCAGGCGCCGAGATGCACCTCGTAGATGAGCATCGGCTTGTCGTACGGGAGGCGCTGCCGTTTAAGCTGCATCCATTCGCCATCCTGCCAGTCGTAGCGAGCGAGCGACGTCACGACGGAGGCCGTATTCGGTCGCAGCTCTGAGCGGAATCCAAACGGATCGCTCTTCAACCGGCGCTCGCCTTCGGCGTCGATCAGCTCGTACTTGTAGCGGCTGCCGTCGCCCGGCCCGCGGCCAAATCCAACCCATACGCCGGTCGTTCCGATCCGCTCCAGCTCGATTGCCCGGGATCGATCGGAGCTGCTCCAATCGCAGAAATCACCGATGACGAATACGGCGCGCGCATTAGGCGCCCAGAGAACAAAGCGTACGCCAGGCTCCCCTTCAACTTCCATCACATGTGCGCCAAAGGTAAGGTAAGCTCGAAATAGCTGCCCAGTATTAAACAGGTACAGGTCGTCGGATGATACAAAAGCCGGCGATTCCTGCATGCAACGTCACCTCCCCCAAGGCTTTCAAACCCTTATCCTGTAAGTTGTCGACAAATTTCGAGAATTTTCTGTCAACTTCGCTGACAACTTACATATAGGTTACATCCATTATAACGAAAACCTCACAATTAATCACCCTAATTTACCGGGAACGAGCATTCAAAAAGCGCGAAGTCGATTCCGCTCCATACACGGATTTCGCAATCAAAATCGGACCTTTTGTCCCCCTTTAATAGAAGTCGTCCCTCCCCTGCGTGGAACTATATCTATGCTCTTTCAATAATTCGCATTCCGACCGTTCGTTTCCTGCCGGAGATCTGCAATTATCCCGGGCGTCCAACGAATCGTTGGACGCCGAAGAGAGGCTGCCCTAAGCGCTTCAAGCTGCTCCGGAGATTATCGATGAACAAGAGGGATGTCCCCCCTTTCTTCGTCTATCGATAATCCGGACCAACTCTGCCTAGGGACAGCCTCTCTTCGCCAAAGTTAATATTTATTTCCAGGCGGCCTGACTCCAGCGCAGCTCGTTGCGCAGCCGCACGGGGCTCGTATGCTCGTCGATCACAACGCATTCGATGCCGAAAATATCGGCGAGATCAAGCATTTGCTCGGTCGTCGCCGCGAACGAATAGACAGTATGGTGCGCTCCTCCGGCTAAAATCCACGCCTCCGCGCCGATCTGCAGCGAAGGTTGGGGCTTCCACAGCACTCGCGCCACGGGAAGCTTCGGCATCGCCTTGTTCACGGCGACGCCCTCCACCTCATTGACGATCATGCGGAAGCGGCTGCCCATATCGACGACGGACACGTTGAGCGCCGACCCGCCCTTTCCGTCGAATACGATGCGCGCCGGATCGGCCTTGCCGCCAATGCCGAGCGGATGCACCTCGATGCGCGGCTTCGCGGCCGCTAGCGTAGGACATACCTCCAGCATATGCGCGCCGAGCACGAGCTCGTTGCCGGGTTCGAAATGATAAGTGTAATCTTCCATGAAAGACGTATCGACGCCGCCTGCGACAATTTTCACGATCCGGGTTAGGGCTGCCGTCTTCCAATCCCCTTCTCCGGCAAATCCGTAGCCCTGCTCCATCAGCCTCTGCACGGCAAGCCCGGGAAGCTGCTCCAGCCCGTGCAAATCCTCGAACGTCGTCGTGAACGCGGTAAATCCGCCTTCCTCCAGAAACGACTTCAGCGCGATTTCGAGCTTCGCCTGGTAAGCGATCGCGTCCCTGACAGCGCCAGGGCGACGTCCCTCCTCGACGATCTCGTAGGCCGCGTCATATTCCGCAAGCAGTTGTTCGACCTGTTCCTTCGTTACCGCGTTTACCCGTTGGACGAGATCGCCAACGCCGTAGCCGTTCACCGACCATCCGAAACGGATCTGCGCTTCGACCTTGTCGCCTTCCGTCACGGCGACCTCCCTCATATTGTCTCCGAAGCGGGCAATCTTGAGCTTGCGGCTCTCGACGCTTGCCACTGCCGTCCGCTCCCAGCCGGCAATCCGCCGCCGAACTTGCGGGTCCTGCCAATGACCGACGACGACCTTGCGGGAAATGCCCAGCCGAGCTCCGATAAAACCAAACTCGCGATCCCCGTGAGCGGCCTGGTTCGTGTTCATAAAATCCATATCGATCGTGTCCCAGGGAATGTCGCGATTGTATTGCGTATGCAGATGAAGCAGCGGCTTGCGCAGCTCGGACAAGCCTGCGATCCACATTTTCGCCGGCGAGAACGTGTGCATCCACGTAATAATGCCCGCGCAAGCAACGCTCGCATTTGCGTCCGCGCACAGCTGGCGAATTTCTTCCGGCGTTTTCACAACCGGCTTGAATACGATCGGATAAGAAACGGCGGAATCCGCAGTCAGCGCCTCCGCCATTTCCCGCGAGTGGCCGGCCACCTCTTCCAGCGTATCCGGTCCGTACAAGTGCTGACTACCGGTAACAAACCAAAATTCATAAGGATGTAGCTTTAACATTGCACAATCCTCCTGCCAGGAATAAGAATAGATAATAACTTGTACGTACATGTTTACTCGTTTATTGTAGGGGAACTGTTTGAAGAATACAACTGTTTCTTTGACCGGGCAATTTGCGATGCGCGGCTATTCCCACAGCTGTAGAATGGAGACGCTTCGCGCGGAGTTGCGCGATAGGTACGGCACCTTATAGATACGCAGTGGCGGAGGCAGAGGAAAAGATCCTATCGTCCACGGTTCCGGCACAAGTGGGTTTCCGCCAGCCGATCGGGATATCAAAAAGCGCAGCCCTTCCCGATAAATTCGGGTCGGGCTGCGCTCGGCGCGGGTGTCAGGCTTAGAAAGTCGGCAGGTTGTCCAAATTGTTGTCCTCGCGGCCGTCGGGATCGGAACGAAGATGTTCGTCTCCGTCGCGCCCCTTAAACACGTTGACGTTGGCGATTTGATCGCTCTTGGCCATCTGCTGCGCTTCCTTGTAGCCGACGACTTGTCCGGAAGACAACTGAAGCTCTACGATGTCTCCGTCTCCGTTTTTACGGACGGCCGTGACGTGCGGTTTGCCGTCTTGTTGTTCCATAAGACCACCTCCGATACATAGTGTCCGCAGCTGTGGGAAAATTATGCAGACACCGACCGGGCTTACAGACGAACGAGTCTCCACGCGTGGCTCTTGTAATCGACATGCGCGCGCGGGATCGGCAGGCCGACATACATGAGCTGATCTCCGCCGTAGACTTCTCCGCTGCCTTCGACGCGATAGCGAGCTGCCGGATCGAGACCTTGAAGCTTCAACCATTCGAGAGGTCCGTTAGGTTCGGCAAGCACGTTCACATGAACGGCGAACGCTTCAGTCCCATCTTCCGTTACGGACATCCAGGCTGCGTCATTGCCCTCGAACGGGCTGCGCAGACGGTAGAACTCGCCGAATTGGACCACATGGCGGATTTCCTTGTAAAATTCGACCTGTTTCTTTACCTCCTCCTTTTCTTCGTCCGTCATCTGGGTCAGATCCAGCTCGTAGCCGAAATTGCCCGACATCGCGACGTCCGCTCGCGTTTGGAGCGACGTCAACCGTCCGGTCTGATGGTTCGGCACGGCGGAGACGTGGGCTCCCATCGAAGAGACCGGATAGACCATACTCGTCCCGTACTGAATGCGCAGACGGTGTATCGCGTCCGTATTATCGCTCGCCCACGTCTGCGGCATGTAATAAAGCATACCGGGATCGAAGCGTCCGCCGCCGCCGGAGCAGCTCTCGAACAGAATATCGGGAAACTGCGACGTGATCGCCTCCAGTACCCGATACAGGCCGAGCATGTACCGGTGAGCGGTTTCGCGCTGCCGGTGCGGCAGGAGCAGCGCCGAGCCGATCTCCGTCATATTGCGGTTCATGTCCCATTTGACGTAGGTGATCGGCGCCGAACGAAGCACGGATCCGATCGATTCGATCAAATAGTCGCATACGTCCTCGCGGGACAAATCGAGCACGAGCTGCTGACGCCCCTCCGTTCTGCGCCGTCCCGGAACGTGAAGACACCAATCCGGATGAGCGCGATACAAGTCGCTGTCCGGGGACACCATCTCCGGCTCGAACCAGAGGCCGAATCGCATGTCCAGCCGGTTGACGCGCGCGGCCAGATCCTCCAGTCCTCCGGGCAGCTTGCGATAGTCGACCTTCCAGTCGCCTAGCGAGCAATTGTCGCTGTCCCGGCGGCCGAACCAGCCGTCGTCCAGCACAAACAGCTCGATGCCGAGCTCGCGGCCTACCTTGGCGATGCTCTCGATTTTGTCGGCATTAAACTGAAAATAAGTCGCTTCCCAGTTGTTCACAAGAACAGGCCTTGCCCGATCGCGATGAACGCCGCGGCAGAGACGGGTCCGATAGAGTCGGTGATAGGTTCTCGACATGCCGCCGAGTCCTTCCGACGAGTAGACCATAACCGCTTCGGGAGTTTGGAAGCTTTCCCCCGGCTCCAATCGCCATTCGAAATCGAACGGGTTGATGCCGATAGACACCCTTGCCGTCTTGAATTGGTCGACCTCCGTTTGAGCAACGAAGCTGCCGCTGTACACAAGGCTGAATCCATACGCTTCTCCTTGCTGCTCGTCGGCGCCGGGAGCAACAAGCGCAATAAACGGATTGTGCTGATGACTGCTGGAGCCTCTGCGGCTCTCGATCGACTGAATGCCGGGGACAAGCTCCCGTGCGTACAAGTCCCGTTCCCTTGCCCACGATCCGGACAGCTGCAGCATACGGAACGAGTCGCGGTTGAAGTCTACGCTCGCGCTCATCGCCCGAAGCAGGCGAAGCGGAGAGCGACCTCCGTTCGTCAGTCTGACGGAGCGCGCGATCGCGTCGTGAGCGGCAAATACGGTGTAGCTCAGTACCGCTTCGAGGCCGGACAGCTCGTCCTTCAGCGTCAGCTCGAGCGTCTGCGCCTCGTCCTCCCGCTCGGCATAGGTGGAAGGCAGACCTTCCAGCTCAGGCTTGCCCGAGAATATGCGATGAGCGGTGCAAGCGAACTCCGATACGGTCGAACCGTCCTCCAATTGCACCTGGAAGGCGGGGTGGCGAAAATCGCCGCCTCCATATGCGGGATACTCCTGCGGCAGCGTGTCGAACGATATCGTACGATCCTCGGGATACGGATTCGGCGAGAACGACGAACGCTCCGTATAGACGAGCAGCCCCTGTAAATTCTCTTCGCGGATTTTACGACCCCAGTACGCATGCATCGGAACTCCTTTTTGATTCAACTGAATGATGTAGCTCGTATGGGGTCCTTGCAAATGAAAGGCCCTTTCTTGTTCGCGATAGCGGATTCCCATTCTTCCCGTCTCTCCTCTTCGCCCGACGTGCCGTCGGCGGTTTTTTCGGTTATAATATCACTATATTCGTATTATAAATTCGTTCCTTCCCTATTCCTATCTCAACATTTTCATCTTTCTATCAAAATATGAAAGGAGTATCACCGGTGGTTCAGCCTTCTTTTCCGATTGTGACCGAATCCGATTCGCGTCTTCCGCTCTATTTGACGAGCATCGGCCACTGGGAATTTCAAGAACGTACAAGGCGGCCCGACGGCTTCCCGGATTACCAATGGCTGCAGTCGGCAACGGGCCTCGGCGAACTGGAGGTTGACGGAACGCGCTGGCAGGTTAAGCCCGGCCAGGGCTTCCTCCTGCTTCCTAATGAGGCGCACGATTATTATCCGACTGTCGAGCCTTGGGGGCTTCATTGGATCGCCTTTAACGGCAGTCTGATGCCGTTGTGGATGAGCATGTCGGGCATTCGCCGCTCCGGCGTGTACGCGTTGTCCGACTCCGACAGTCTGATCGGACAGATGAAGGCGATCTATGCGACGTCGCTTACCGGCAGCCCTTTTCTCGGGGCGGAGTGCTCCAAGCTGCTGTACGGCCTGCTTCTGGACTTGTCCCGGAACGTAAGGACAAACGCTGCTGCCGCTCCTCATCTTTGTTTGAAGCTGCAACCGGTTATCCGCTTCATCGAGGACAACTGCCATCGAGTCGTATCGATCGACGAGCTGGCGGCGCAGATCGACGTCAGCTCCCAATATTTGTGCCAATTGTTCCGCCACGCCTTCCAACTGCGGCCGATGGAATACGTCAATCGGGAACGGATCAACCGGAGCAAGAAGCTGATGCTGCAGGAGCCCCAGCTTAAGCTCAGGGAAGTGGCGCTGAGAACCGGCTTCGACAGTCCGAGCTATTTCAGCTGCGTGTTCAAGAAAATAGAAGGCATAAGCCCGGAGCAGTTTCGCGGCCCTCGCGCCGGTCTTTGACCCTGACGAAATGCAAGGCAATTAGGGTGTGTCTGAAAACCCGCTCTGGGGCATCTATCACCGCCTTTTCGCCCCCCTGCTGCGTCACTTTTGCTTGACGTACCCCCGCTGGGCTTCGCATTTATTGACCAAACTTAACAATATTAAGGAGGAATAACTTATCATGACACATTCGAATACCCTTAACTTCTCCGTCCTCGATCTTGCTTCGATTACACAGGGAGGCTCGGCCTCCGTTTCCTTCCGCCATACGCTCGATCTTGCCCGTCAAGCCGAGAAATGGGGGTACCGCCGCTTTTGGATGGCCGAGCACCACGGCATGCCCGGCATCGCCAGCTCGGCCACTTCCGTGCTGATCGGCCACGTCGCCGGAGGCACGTCCACGATTCGCGTAGGCTCGGGCGGCATCATGCTGCCCAATCACGCCCCGCTCGTGATCGCCGAGCAATTCGGCACGCTCGAATCGCTCTATCCGGGACGCATCGATCTTGGACTGGGCCGCGCTCCGGGCTCCGATCAGGCCGTATCTCGGGTGCTGCGGCGGGAGCACGGCGGCGCCGGAGAGGATTTCCCGGCCATGCTCGCGGAACTGCGCGCCTATTTTCAGCCGGACGACGCGCCGAGCAACGGGATCGTACGCGCCATCCCCGGCGAAGGACTGAACGTGCCGATATGGCTGCTCGGTTCCAGCGGCTTCAGCGCGCAGCTCGCCGCGCAGCTCGGCCTTCCCTTCGCGTTCGCCAGCCATTTCGCGCCGGACTATCTGATGCCTGCGCTTGAACTGTACCGAGAGAACTTCCGCCCCTCGGCGGTGCTGGATAAGCCATGCGCGATGATCGGAGTCAACGTCACAGCCGCCGATACCGAGCAGGAAGCAAAAAGGCTTGCTACCTCGCAGCAGCAAGCGTTCCTGAATATGATCCGCGGGCGCTTCGCCCAACTCCCGCCACCGGTCGACAGTATGGACGGCCTGTGGACCCCGTATGAGGAAGCGGCGCTGACCCGGCAGTTTGGCTTCGCCGTCGTCGGCGACAAGGAGCAGGTTCGAGCGCGGCTCAAGGGCATAATCGAGTCGACCGGGGCCGACGAGCTAATCATCGCCTCGCAAATCTACGATCACGACGCGCGCCTTCGCTCCTACGAGCTGGTCGCTGAGGTCGGCCGAGAGCTTCAAGGCTAAAGCTTATGTCAGACCGACAGCAACCCATGGATTGACAGCCATTAAACCTGGTGATATGATCGGTTTTATTATTTCTTAATATCCGATCTGCATAGGGGGATTTATAATGGCAAAACACCGTTCGAAATCGATCGTCGCGCTTTCTCTGGCCGCGGCTCTAGTCTGGACCACTCCGGCCGCCTTTCTGCCGCAGCGCGCCGCTGCGGCAGAAATCGCGACGTTTGCCGACTCCGTACTGTCGCCGCAAGCGCAGGAATATGCCGACTACTTGCAAGAGAAATACGGCATCGCCGTCGCAGCTTCATGGACTCGCGGACAATTCGCAGACGCCCTGAACGCCGTCGTGTCGCCGGGAACGGAGAAAGCGATCGTTCTGACCGGCAATACGTCGGAGCCATTGACGGCGATCGAAGCCGTATCGCTTGCGCTTAAGGCGGCCGATCTCGAAGAGCTCGCCTATACATACTCGGCGAACAAAGCCAAAGTCTCTCTGGCCTGGGTCAAGCTCGGCTGGACATCCGAGGAATACGCTGCCGACAAGGCCAAAATTTTGGCCGCAGCCGTCAACACGGGCCTTCTCGTCTCCAGTTACTACCCGGAAATCCGCAACGATGCCGTCGCCCCTTCTTCGCTGGCTGCCGTCCTGCTCGGCAAGGTGCTTGAAGCGAAAGGGCTATACAAACGCTATCTCGGCACTACGACGGACGCAGACATTCTCGTGAAGCTCGGCGACGCTTACCGGACCTCGGACATTATTCAGGCTCCCGAGCTTCGCCAAATCGTCGACAAGGCGCTGAAGCAAAATCTCGTCACCGGGTACAACCTGAAGGACAGCCGCTTCGACGCCAATTTCCTCGATTCCCTGTCGGTCGTGTACGGACATTCGGACTTCAAGCACGCGCTCCAGCTTGTCGGTCTGCTGCGCAGCGAGAAAATCAAAGCAAAGGTTCAGTTCGAGCCGAAAACTTCCGCCTTTATTTATTTGAAGGAGTGGGGGGATCCGGGGCAGTCCGATCTGTTCGAGGTCGTCCAGATCGAGAACGGCAATTACATCGAGTATGCCAAAGAGTACGATCTGGCTTTCGAATTCGAATCGACTTACGATAAGGAGCGCTTCGACCGAATTATCCTGTCGTACGCGAAGAAAAACGAAGACGATCAACCCGGTCTGATCTATGGCTCGTGGTGGCAGCCGCTCTACTATTCGTTGACCGAGCTGGGCGGCTATAAAGAAATTGCCAACAACAAAATTTCCGCGGGCAAGTACTATGCGCAGTCCTTCTCGCTGAAAGATCAATCCGCTTCCGTAACCGAAGGCTTCAAGAAGCTTGATCCGTCCGCGAAAGTCGTCAGTTACAACTTTTGGGTCGACGGTCCGTTCTATAACTACTTGCAAGGCGAATCCAAATAATTCGCAGACACTCTAGGGACATCCCTGATTGCGGTCTATTTGTACGGTTTTCCCTACAAATGTTCGTCGTTTGAGCCTGAACAGGGCAGGCATTGTACGATTTTTCGAACAAACGTCCGCCGTTTAGGCCTGATTCGAGCTGCTTTGTACGATTTTCCACCTAGCTTCCCAGCGCAAACTCCCCATACGATCCTGAAAGTACCCTATCACGGGTTTAGCGTTCAACTTTCAGGATCGTATAGCATGCTAAAGAGATAGACGCCCACATCTTCATCCATCGATGTTGTGTTTAACGGTCTAACCCACCATTAAATTTTTGTGCCGGGTTTCCGTGATCGAGCGGCTGAACGCATTCGCAAGCCCTTCCAGATACATATAATCGGTGACGCCGATAATCTCCTTCTCTCCCGAGGAGAACACAAGCGTCAGCTTATGGACGGGTTTAACCAAAATATAGACGAGAATGTTGGCGATCAGTCCCGCGCCGCCGAGCAGCGATACATACTCATGAAACCGGAAGTCCAAGATCAAACCGGTTGCGATCAAAATCAGCTCGAGAACGAGCAGCGCATACGGAATCTGCCTTCTTGACTTGACGAGCCGAATCGAGCACAGGTGTTGGATGGCAAACCGGGCATTGCCGCTGACGAACAGTTCTCTTGTGATCGTGAAGTTGTTGTCTTTGTAGATCGGTTGGTTTTCCATCGTATTCCTCCTGAGGATAGGTTCACCCCTGTTATTTCGACATCCGTTTGGAAATACCTACCTAACAACGCTTACATCGTCAAAAAAAGCGGAGAACTGTCTTTGAAGCGAAAAAAGGAACCGTCGATCGACAGTCTCGATCAACAGTCCCCCCGTGCCAAACTATTTTACGGCAATATAGATATCGACTACGGCGTTCTCCGGATCGGCGCTGCGCTCGTCATACAGCTCAAAATCGCCAGTATACGTTCGCTCCCATTCGGACGAAGACGACGCCCATTCCCAGATGCGCTGCCAAGCTTCGTGAACGACTTCTCCGAACGGACCGCGCCTTGTCGTAAAGACCGCGTATTTCGCCGCGGGAACGTGGACCGTCGTCAGCCCTATGGGAACGTCTTCGGCTTGTCCCGCCATGCGGCCGATCAAAATTGTATACTCTCCGGCTGCGCCGTTCTCGTAATCCGTATAGCAGCCGTAGACGCGCGCGTCTCCCTCTTGCGCAGCTTTAGCCAGCGCTCCCTGTACGTCAGCGCTCCAAAATCGCCCCCACAGCTCGCCGATTTTCCCCTGCCCGCTCACTTCCGCTTGATTGGTCGTGCGCACATCGATTCCGATCAGTTTAAACGAATCCAAACTAACCATTTTGTCTCCCGCTCCGCTATTCATTTCTCATTCGCTCCTTGGTTAAAGTTTTGCCGATTCAGCTTTTCCTCACAGGAAACCTCAGCACCGTCTTCATCTTGGCCGGCTCAACCCTGCGGGGATCCGACAAATAAATTTCCCGATGGAGCAGACTTGTACGAATAAAGCCCTGCTCTTCGCAATACGTCTCCATACGCGCAAAGCTTTGCGGCTCGTCGTCAAAGCTGCCCAAGTGCATCATCTGACAGCTAAGCCCGTCCGAAATGCGCTCGAACCGGACCTGTCCAAGAAACGGATTCGGCTTTTTCTTCTTCGTCTGTTCCAGGAAGCGCTCAAACATCGGCTCGGTCAAAAAATCGGGCTGACGGATCATAATCTTGTATTTCAAATTGCTTTTATCCGTCGCAGGCTTGGAGCGATCCAGCAAATCCCATACGCCTTCAAGCGGGAAAACCGTATATTCGTAGTAGCCCGCCGGTACATTATCGCTTTTGTACGACATCTTCACCGCATAGCTCAAACTGTACAATGCTGCGGTCTCTTCGGCAAATGCCTCTCTATTCGGGTCTCCGGAACCGCTCAGCGTAAAAAACGGCATACTCGGCACATCTACAATTTCCGGCGCCGTTTTCGGCATATAGAGCGTTTTGAAATCCTTTTTATAATCTATCTTTCCATTCACAACTTCTTCACCTCCGTCGCGATAACTCCACTATATCCTAACAACCCTGACAACTGTCTGTCAGGGTTGCGTAAATTTCCGCGTTATTCAAATTACCTCGCGACCGCAGCTTTTGTTGCCCGAGCGCCCGCCCTGGCAGCCATAATGAAGCTGATAATCAGAACGACTGCAGCCAGCACGTAAGGGTAGTTGACATCCGCGTCGAACAGAAATCCGGCGATAACCGGACCGGCGATGTTGCCGAGGCTCGTAAACGCCGAGTTGAGACCCGCAACGTAGCCCTGCCGTTCCTCCGCCATCTTCGACATTTGCGTTCCGATCGCCGGACGCAAAATATCGATCGACAGGAAGACGATAAACGTAACCGCGAACACCATCCAGAAGCCGCTGACGAAAATCGTAAGCAAAATAAACAAGCCGCATGAAAGCAGGCAAAACGTAATCACATTCCGCTCCCCGAACCGGTTCATAATCCAGCCGAAAGCAGTCAACTGCACGACAGCCCCCGAAATGGAGCCAAACGTCAAAATAAAGGCGATGTCCTTCGGCGTAAATCCGAATTTGTGATCGACGAACAGACCGAAGATCGTCTCGTAGTTGGCCAGGCCGAAGGAAATAACGAACACGAGAATGAGACTGAGAAAATAAGGCTGTTTGTACGAATTCCGCAGCATGCTCCACAAGCTTTCCCGCTCCTCGGGAGCTGCCTCCTTGATTGCGGATTTAGCAGGCACGAGCGATTCCGGCAAAATAAAGGCGGTCAAAACCGCAGCTCCGAGACCGGCAATCGCAGCGGCATAGAATGGCACGCGTATGCCGAATTCCGCCAAGTATCCCCCGATGCCCGGTCCGATAATGAACCCGGTCGTGATCGCCGCGTTAATCAACCCCATGCCTTTCGCCCGTTCCTCGTTCGATGTCATGTCCGCCGTGTAGGCCATAACCGCAGGCATGATCAGCGCTGCGCCGAGTCCGCCGAGAAAACGAGCCGCGAAGAGCAAGACGGACGAATGCGCGATCCCGAACATCCACTCCGACAAAGCGAAGACGAGCATGCCCGCGATAATAATCTTTTTCCGTCCCAACGAGTCCGACAATCGACCCGCAAAGGGCGAGAACAACAGCTGAGTCAGCGAGAATGCCCCTACCAGCAAACCGACAATGAAGCCGCTGATATCGAGCAGCGTCATGAATTTGGGCATAACCGGAATAACGAGCCCTATCCCCATAAAAATAAGAAAAATGTTGAGCATAAGGAGCAAGATCGCCCCTCTTTTTCTAAGAAGCAGTTCCATGATGAAAATCCTCCAAAATAATACTGAATATTCATTCTAAATGAGGGTATAAAAAAAGGGATACGGCGTTAGCTTCACCCTTCTCGCTTGGCAATTCCGTACAGAAACGTCTCCATCGCAGTGCGATACAGAGAGAGCGCTTCTTGGCGGTTTAATTTGCGCGAATGCTGACTCAGTCCGTAAATGACGCTGTCCAAAATCACAGCCATCTTCTCCGTGTCGAACGGCTTAAATTCTCCGTTGTCGATGCCTTCCTGAAGCAGTTTGCGGTTAAAGCTAACATACCCAGCAATCATCTCGGCAATTCGCTCTTCGACGTCGTTCGCTTTTTCCGAATTGTTGAAAAATTCGTCCGAAGCCTTCGTCAGCGGATGGTTTAAATTGTCGGTAAAGAGCTGCCCCGCCATGCCGATCAGCTTATCCTTCGATGTCGGGTACAGCCGCTCCTTCTCCTTCCAGCCGCTTTCCCACTCCCGATCCCACTCTTGCAGCAAGTGGAGGAAGAGCCCTTCCTTGCTCTTGAAATGATAATAAATATTTCCCGCGCTGCAGCCGGTGGCGCTTACGATGTCCTCGATCGAAGTCGCTTTGTACCCTTTGAGCGCAAACAACGCCTTCGCCGCATCGGCCACCTTTTTTTCGTCTGCTCGCTTTGCAGCTTCTTTTTATTCATTCCGATACTGTCACCGCCATCTATACTGAACGTTTATTCAGTATTCTAACGTAAAAAAACCGAAATTGCAAACTGTAATGCTTTCCGTTGCAATTTCGGCCCCGTTCCTGCCTAACCCGTTCGACTTCAGCAGCCTTGCAGAAGGCTCGGAACGCTTCAACTGAAATTCAGTTCGTATCAGTCCGCAATAACGCCCTTCTTCAATATGAGGTTGGCGTACAGCGCCCCCTCACCCGTGGCGACGATCGCATACGCATTCTTCGCGCGCTCGTAGAAAGCGAACCGTTCGACCTCCTCGAACGGCGCTGTCAGACCGGTACGAGCTTCGATAATCTCCCCGTAAGCGTTCCAGATCGGCGTCTCGACCGTGTCTCCCGGCATAACCTGCATCAGCGCGACCGGTTTGTCCACGTATTGGTCCAGAGGAAACAGCTCCAGTATTGCATCCAACAGCTCGGGAGCGCCGTGTCCGTCGGCGCGAATAAGCCGCCGCGCGTGACTGGCCGCCGGAAAATTGCCGTCCGCCAGCACAATTTCGTCGCTGTGGCCCATCTCCATCAGTATTTTCAGCAATTCGGGCGAAATCAGGCTTGATATTCCTTTTAGCATCCGCCGCCAACTCCTTTCGAATCGATCATAACCGGATCATACCCGTCCGAAGCCCAGAAACTTCTCGTAGGCTTCCGCCCATCCGGAATCGGACTCCGGCTCGTAGATATCAACAGGGAACGAGGCAGCGACAAGCTTGCGCGCCTCCTTCAAGTCCTTGCACTCTCCAAGCGCGACGAGTTGCATCAGCATGTTGCCGATCGCGCTCGCTTCGACCGGTCCGGCCCACACCGGTTTGCCGATCGCGTTAGCAGTAAACCCGCACAGCAGCTCGTTCTGAATACCGCCCCCGACCATGTGCAAGCCGCCGTATACGCGTTCAGTCAGCTTCTCCGCCTGTTCCAGCGCCTGACGGTACCTCAGCGCCAAGCTTTCGAGGATGCAGCGGACGATCTCGCCTTCGCTTTGCGGAATCGGCTGCTTCGTCTCCGCACAGAACGAGCGGATCTTGTCGGCCATGCCGCCAGGTGAGAAAAACCGCGGATCGTCGGGATGAATAAGACTGCGAAACGGCGCGGCTTGTTCCGCCAAACGGACCAATTCCGGGAACCCAAGCTCCTTGCCCTGCTCGTCCCACTCCCGCTTGCATTCCTGCAGCAGCCACAGGCCCATGATGTTTTTCAGCAGCTGATACGTGCCGCCGACGCCGCCTTCGTTGGAAAACTCCAGCTCCATCGTCTCGGGACTCAGCAGCGGGCCGTCCATCTCCGTTCCAAGCAGCGACCACGTTCCGCATACGAGGAAGGCGAACGGCTCCTCGCCGGCCGGTACGGCGGCAATCGCCGACTCGGTATCGTGCGTGCCGACCGCTACCGCTCGAATCGCCGGCACTCCCAGTTCCTCCTGCACTTCCGGAGAGAGCGGGCCGACTATCGTCCCTGGCTGCACCGGTTCAAGGAAGAGATGCGACGGAATGCCAAGCCGTTCCATCAGCTCCGTATTCCACGCCTGTCGGGCCGGATCGAACAGCTGCGTCGTTGTCGCCATCGTGAATTCGCACGACTTGACTCCGGTCAGCAAGTATGCCAACAGATCGGGCGTCAGCAGCAGCGTCTTGGCGACTTCCAGCTTCGGAGAAGCGGCCTTAACCATTGCGTAGAGCTGATACAGCGTATTAAACGGCATAAACTGCAAGCCGCTTTGCTCGAACAGCGCGCGCTGTCCGATCAAGCCGCTTACCTCTTCGATCAACCCTTCCGTCTGAGGGTCGCGGTAATGGTACGGGCTGCCGAGCAGCTCGCCGTTTGCGTCAAGCAGCCCGAAATCGACGCCCCACGTATCGATGCCGAACGTCGCCGGCTCGAAGCCCTTCTGGAACGCGAAGCGGATGCTCTTCTTCATCTCGTGCAGCAGCCGGAGCGTATCCCAGTGCAGATGCTTGCCGACCTGGATCGCGTGATTGGGGAAACGGTGGATTTCCGTTACTTCCAGGCTGCTTTTGCCGGTATCCCCTTCGGTCAGTCGGCCGACAAGCGCGCGGCCGCTGCTGGCGCCCATATCAAAGGCCAGTACGGCGGCTCCTTGTGTCATCGCGGTTCCTCCTTCTCTGCTCGCGGCGTCCGTTTTATTTCATTTTCTGCAGCAGTTGTATCCGATAAGCCTCGCTCTCCAGCGACGCGATCTCCTCGAACTCTTCCTTCGTCAACACTTTAGGCTCCTTGATCGCTTTGGCGATCAGGAAAATTTTCGCGCTTTCCTCTACGACTTCCGTCCGATAATATGCTTCGCGCAGGTTGCGTCCGGTCGTTACGAGGCCGTGGTTGCCGAGCAAAATCGACGAATGCTCGATTTTCTCCACAACCGCGTCGGCCAATCTGTCGGTCGTCGGCAGCACGTAATCTACGTATACGGTTTTCCCGACGAGCGCGGCCTGATCCGGGAACATGATCGGCAGGTCTTTCTCCACCAGCGTAAAAGCGATGCAATATGGCGGATGCGTATGCACCATCGCGCCGATGTTCGGATTTTGGCGATACGCATATAAGTGCATCAGCACTTCCGAGGACGGACGCAGTCCGATATCGGTAATCTCGCCGGTCTCGATGTCGACTTCTACCCATTGCTCCGGCTGGATTTCATCCAGCGCGAAGCCGCTTGGGGATAAATACATTTTGCCTTCGTGGCGCGCGCTAAGGTTGCCGCCCGGTCCGACGACCAGCTTGTTGGCGACTGTTTTCTGCGCGTACTTGCACAATTCCTGACGAATTTCCTGGCTGCTCATATTCGCTTGACTCCATTCTATGGACAAACGACTGCCGCCCTCCCGGCAGGGAGCTAGGGCGTGTCTGAACACCCGATTGCCTCGGAGTATTCAGACACGCCCTTGCGACAGCTTTGTCTGATTTATTATTTGTACAGCGGTCCGAAGTTGTTGCATGCGCGATAGTCCGCGCTTTCCGGATTGTCGGTGCCGAACAGTCCCCATGCCCGCGGACGGAAAACCTGCTCATCCGGCACGTTGTGCATGCTGACCGGGATGCGCAGCATCGAAGCGAGCGTGATCAGGTCCGCGCCGATATGGCCGTAGCTGATCGAGCCGTGATTCGCGCCCCAGTTATCCATGACGTCGTATACGTTCTTGAATGCGCCCTTGCCCGTCAGAGTCGGAGCGAACCAGGTCGTCGGCCAAGTCGGATCCGTCCGCTTGTCGAGCGCGTCATGCACTTCCGAAGGCAGGTCGACGGAATAGCCTTCCGCGATTTGCAGCACCGGTCCGATACCCTTGACCATATTCAGACGGGACATCGTCATCGGCATGCCGCCGCGAGTCAGGAAGTCGGAGGAGTAGCCGCCCCCACGGAAATATTCGACCGACGCCGGACGCCAGGAGGTCGCGTCGAGACACTTCTGCGCTTCCTCTTCTGTAATTTCCCAGAATGGCTTCATTGCCGGCTGGCCGGCTTTCGTCTGCTCGCCCGTGCCATCCATCGTTGCCGAACCGGAGTTGATGAGATGCAGAATGCCGCCAGCAGCCGCGCCGGACAGCTTGTGGCCCGTTACGCGCTCTACCGAATCGGGACTCCAGTACGTGCGAACGTCCGCGAAAATTTGCGCCGTATTCGTTAGCAGGTTGCCGAACAGCATGACCGCGCCGTTCAGGCTGTCGTTCTCGGTCGCCACCATATAAGGAGCGCGGATACCGTTCCAGTCGAACGAGGAGTTCAGAATCGTCTCCATGAAGTCGCCGTTCGGGAAGTGATCGGTCCATTGACGCTGTCCTTGGAAGCCGCCGACGATCGCGTTATGGCCTTGCGCCTCTTCTCCAAAGCCTAGCTCGGCCAGACGCGGATTGCCGATCATCAGATCGCGGGCGATTATCGTCATTTTGACGACCGTCTCCCAATCCTTGTCCTTCTGCTCGCGAGAAGTTTGCAGATGCGGCGGGTTGTTGTCCGGGCCTTCGATGCAGTTTTCCTTCACCCAGGCAAGCGCTTTCTCATACTCTACCGGATCGTAAATCAGCTCGTCGAAACGGCGAACGAATTCGCTCATATCGATGTATTCCGTGCGCAGTCCGAGATACTCCTGGAAGAACGCGTCGTTAACGATCGAACCCGCGATGCCCATCGAGACCGAACCCATCGACAGGTACGACTTGCCCTTCATCAGCGCAACGGCCAGTCCCGCTCTTGCAAAGCCGAGCAGCTTGCCCTTGACGTCCTCGGGAATGTCCGTCGTGCCCGCGTCCTGTACGTCGTTGCCGTAGATACCGAATGCCGGCAGCCCTTTTTGCGCATAAGCGGACAATACGGCGGCCAAGTATACAGCGCCCGGACGCTCGGTACCGTTAAAGCCCCATACCGCCTTCGGAATCGCCGGGTCCATGTCCATCGTCTCCGTGCCGTAGCACCAGCAAGGCGTAACCGTAATTGAAACGCCTACATTTTCCTTAGCGAACTTGCTTGCCGCAGCCGCGGATTCCGCCACGCCGCCGATCGTCGAATCGGCGATCACGCACTCGACCGGCGTACCGTCCGGGTAGCGAAGGTGATCGGAAAGAAGCTTGGCAACCCCTTTAGCCATGTTCATTGTTTGCTCTTCCAGTGACTCGCGGACGCCTCTGCGTCGGCCGTCAATCGTTGGACGAATGCCGATTTTCGGGAATTCGCCTTTCCACCTGAACTGTTGGTCTGCCATGTGATCAGCCTCCAATGAAATAAAAAAAATGTTATCGATAACCTCAAGTTACCAAGGAAAACGCTTGCTGTCAATTCTTTAATTTTGTAAGATAAAAGAACAGTATGACGACAAGGAGCTTAATTCCATGGTTACGATCTACGATATCGCCGCCAAAGCCGGAGTGTCGGCGATGACCGTCTCCAGGGTTATCAATAACACCGGCAAAATCAGCGACAAAACTCGCAACAAGGTGCGCCGCGTGATGGAGGAGCTGAACTACGTGCCCAACCAGATGGCGCGCAGTCTCGTGCTTCAGCAGAGCAACGTGCTGTTCCTGCTCATTACGGACATTACGAACCCTTTCTATACGACGCTTGCCAGAGGCGCGGAAGATGCAGCCAAGAAACACGGCTACCGCCTGCTATTCGGCAATTCGGACGAGAGCGTCGAGAAGGAAAAGGATTATATCGACACCATTCTTGCGACAAGAGCGGACGGCGTGCTCGTCGCCCCGGCCAGCGATCTGTCGCTGCCCCACTTGGAGACGCTGCGGCTGCATCGCGTCCCGTTCGTGCTGCTCGATCGCGAAGTACCGGGCATGGACAGCGACGTCGTGCTCGGGGACAGCAAGGAAGGCGCGCGCAAGCTCGTCGACCATCTAACGTCCCGTGGACATCGACGAATTGCTTTGATCAACGGCTCGCCGCTGATTTCCAGCGCGCGGCTGCGACTTGAGGGTTATCGCGAGGCGTTGAAGTTGAACGATATCCCCTTCGATCAGAATTATGTGCTGGAAACCGCATTCGAGCCCCGCAGCGACCTAAGCGAGATCGAAGGCTGGCTCGACCGCATGCCTGCCCCTCCGACCGCTATCGTGGCAGGCAACAACGTGCTTGCCGTCGAAGTCATCCGAACGCTGCATGCGCGAGGGCTCGGGGTTCCCGAGCAAGTATCGGTCGTCTGCTTCGACGATCTCGGTCCCTACTCCGAGATCGACCCGTTCCTGACCGTCATTGCCCAGCAGGCGTACCAATTCGGTTATCTCGGCACGCAAATGCTCATCGACCGCATTCAGGAGCGCGACGTCACCGGCCTTCCATGGAAAAAAATCGTACTCCCCGCCGACATGATCGTTCGTCGATCGGTAGCTTCGATCCATACCCCATAAACGTGAAAAAGCTGCCGGCTCGCGCCAGCAGCTCTATTCCATTTTCTCAATCCGGCCAACTGACAGCCTCCCTGAATCACGCCGCAATTTCCTTCAGGCAGCTTCAGAACGTTTCGTAAACTTGCGGATCGATCCCGAACAGTTTATGATCTACCTTCGTTCCTCGGCTTCTTGAAATCGACGAACGGAACGGTTTTGCCGCCTCCGGCGACGGACTCAACCGACAGCGGGAACACCGAGCTCCACACCACCGCGTCATACACATCAATGGCGGGTTTTCTCCCATCCAGAATCGCCGTCGCGAATTCCTCCAGCACCAGGAAATCGCCGCCTCCGTGGCCGGTTCTCTCCGCCTCTTCTCTCCAACGCCGCCATACCGGATGCTCCCACCGGTCCTTATGCAGCCACAACGACTCCCACTCCGGATGAGCGGCTTCGGATGCGCCTTCCAGCCAAATCAACGGCTCATCCTGATCGTGCCTTCCCGATAAATAAGCTCCTGAAGTTCCTTGCAGCGAATAATGCGTCATATTGTGAGGGCGCGCGGACTGAACGTCGTATTTCAAGGTAATCAGCGCGCCTTTCTTTGTACGCAGCATCGTGACGGTCGAATCGCCCAGCCCCCAATATTCCGGCTTGGAGCCGGGGTGCTCATCGCCGAAATGTTCATGGAAATACTTGGCCGACGCACGGCTTTTGGACACGAATGTAGATAAACTTTCCAGTTCATCCCCGCCCTCTCGGCCGATTGCCAACCACTTCGCTACCGGTCCGAGAGAATGTGTCGGATAAGTGCAGCCATTATAATCGCGGAACAGATTCCCGCGCCAAGTCAAGCTGCCGTCGGAGGCATGAAGCAATTCGCGAACGTCGTGGATGTAGCCGCACTCCGCATACGTAATCTCCCCGAACACGCCGTGTTCCGCCATATGGCCAACCATCATGTTCGGGCGCATAAAGCAGTAGTTTTCGGCCATCATGTACGTGAGACCCGTTTGCCGTACCGTCTCGACCAGCTCCCAGCTGTCCTCGATGGACGTGGAAGCGATCACCTCGCTAATAACATGCTTGCCGGCACACAGCGCCGCTATCGCCTGCCGGGCATGGTAAAACAGAGGCGTTGCCAGAAATACGGCGTCTACTGAAGCGTCCTCTAGGAGCTTCGCGTAGTCGAGATACGCTTTAACGCCTGGATATTCGCCCTTCCACTTATTCAATACCGCTTCGTTCGTATCGCATACGGCGACTAGTCGTACTTTATCTGTCAACGCTTTCAGCGCTTCGCTAAAAGCCGAACCTCTTCCTCCGCCTACAACTGCCAATCTCACGCATTCCATCATGTCGCTAGGTCTCCTCTATCCTTTAATCAGACCGATTCACTTCATTGCTCGGAACTCGCTATTACTTAATAATGACGGTATTCCAGCCCATTATCTTTCCAAACCGTTCCAAAACTCGGATCGTGTCGCCATACACGACTACGCCGTGATGCGTCCCTCCATGCTCGCTATATGCGGTTAGGAAATCGGCGACCGGAATGACGGGTTGGAACCATCCGCGAATGACATCTCTCATTCTGTCCTCGCCATCTCCTTCCACCATCTCCACTGGCGACAGAAGCAACGAATAGGAGTTGTTTCGTCCCGGAGCCAAATTGACGTAGACCGCTTGACCGCCGCGGAATTTGCCGTATGCGACGACGGGGTTGCCGGCATCCGTAAACGGAAAGCTTTTTTCCATAAGATCGGGCTTTCCCGCAGCGATTCGCAAATTCATTTCGCCCATGTGGCTCAGAAAAATCAGGTTGTTGTGCCAATCCGGGCAGAACATTTCCGCGAATGAAGTGTCCGGGTAGACGGACAGCAGCGCGCCTACTAGCGCGGCGGTCAACACGTCGCCCTCTCCCGCATAGCCGATGCCTCGTTCCATCGCTTTGCTCGCTTCTAGAAACGGCATGCAAGGCAGCGCCGACGCACGGGTCACTTCCAGGAAGTTGGCGGTGAATGCCGTCAGTTCATTCCGTTCGATCCAATCTCTGACCGCAAGATCCGCCTTTGTCGATTGCCGATGGGTTTCCGGATCAAGCGTACCGGAGTGAAAACGAACCGCGTTCAATTCCATCTCCCGGTCTATACGCTCCTCGGAGATCGAGTCGAACGCGTTACCGGAATCAAGAGAATCTACGAAAATCGCTTCGATCCCGATCCCGCTGCGCAACTCGTCCGTCGGCACCCGGAAATCCCCCATACCGTCAAACGGTTTGCCGATCGAGCCGACTTTGGCGTTTCTAAGCTTTTTAGCGATTTTCGCGGCTTTCGCGTTGTCTGCGACCCGATCCAGGACGTCGGAATCCGCCCAATGACCGGCTTCGATCCGAAAGCTCTTGCCCTTGCGGATGAGCAGGTTGCACATATCTTGAACGCCATGAATGCCATGGTTGTACAAAATTTCGTCCGGGTGCTGCGAAGGACCGAAATCGTAGGTTGGCGTCGTATCCAACACAATCAAAGGAAGCTCGGTAGCTGCCAAGACGTCGGCGGATTCAAGAGAAGGCGAATAGGCCAAATGCAAGGTTACGATAGCGTCCACTTCGGCTTGCTCGAACGCTCGAACCGCCGCTTCGAATTCCGGCTTGATTCTGCACGCCTTCGCTTGTTCGACTTCCAATCCTCTTTTTTCCATTTCGGAGACAATCGTAAGACAAAATGCATCAACCCGTTCTCTTGCTTCCGGCCAGATATCGTCATAGAGCTTGACATATAAAGGCAGCAGTCCGATTTTCAGATTGTTCATTTGCGTTGCTCCTTCTCTATGCTATCGATGAGGGATCGGGCGTTACCGTAGAAAATATTCTCGATGTCGGATTTGCTTAATCCTTCCGCTGTCGCAGCTGCGCGAAAAGCTTCAATCTCCTCGTACATAAAGAACGTCAGGGAATCCGCCTCCGCTCCTTCGACTTCGCGCATGTGGGAATCTCCCGACACGTCCCCGTACATCCCTTTCGCAACCAAATTCACATAATTGCCGTTTTCGCAAATCCGTCTCGTACGCATTCGCAAGATTGGAAAGTCGCTGCCGAACAAAATTCGCTTCGGTCCGACCGCCCGGATCAGCTGGCGGAATACTTCGGTATTCGTGTTGGCGCTGAAGTCGAATACCATGTTTCGCGTTTCTGCTAAAATATCAAAGGCATCGCCTACATCCTCCGGGCAGTATGCTCTTCCTACGTGGGCAATAATGAGCTTTATCGACGGATAGTTGCGTTCGATTTCCAGCATCTGCGCCAAATTGACCGGGTCCTTCAGTCGGCCGTCCCGCGGGATATGCAGCATCGCCATCCAGCCATGCCGATTCAGCACTTCCAGCTGATGGTGCGGCAGAAAATCGAAAATCCGGATCTCCTTCTCCGGGATGTAGGGATCGGCAAAATTCAAGTACACCTTGCAGCCTAGAAAACCGCCGCGCTCTATCCCCTCTTCGAATTCCGCGGCGCTCTGCTGCGGTCTCGCGACCATCAAGGACGGCAAACGATGCCGTTCCGCGCAGCTCTTGACATATTCGTTTCCACCGGCAATGTCATAGTCCATGCTGACTTGGGAGAAGAGAAGCGGCGTCACTTCCTTGCCGGGAAACATCAGCCGATAAGTCTCGAAAAGGTCCTCGATGGAATTGTCCTTGGCGACCAGCGTCGGCCATGTTACCGCTCTCACAGGCACGGAAGAGGAGGGCTTTCGAATGCTGTCCAACCATACATGCGTATGGATATCTATAATTTTATCCGGCAAAAAATCTCTCAGTTTCTGCTCGTAGAACTTTTGGTCGACGTCCTTCACTTCAAACAACGTTTTCACTTTGCATCGCTCCCGAGATTCATATACTTGTTCATAAATTGCCTGTACTGCGCCTGATAGATCGCGGTCGTACCGGGGTCCGGCTTCCGAACAAGCTCGGGGAAAGACAATTGCTTTAGCGCATCCCGCTCATCGGAATACAGCCCCGCGCCTATCCCCGCTATCATCGCGGCTCCGGCAGCTCCCGCGCAGGAACCGTTGACCGTGCGAATATCCATGCCAAGCACGTCGGCCACGATTTGCGGCCATGGAAACGTCTCGGACGGCCCCCCTACCATTGTCGCGGCGGCAAACCTTGTGCCGTTCGCTTCGAGCTTGTCGATTTGCGCTTTCAAGAGGAACGCGGTGCCTTCCATAAGCGCTCTTGCGATTTGTGCTTTCCCGGCCTGCACAAGATCGCCGGGAATCTCCTCCGCACTCGGATTGACGAGAAGTCCGCCCGCCCCGGCACTGACGGATTCGGCCAGACGGTCGAATTCGCGATAACGATCCGGTCCGTCGGCAATATACTTACGGATGTAGTCGTCTATTGAAGTTGCGATCGCGGGAAGCGAAAACATCGCGCCCCACGGTCCCGCAGGTTGAAGAAAAGGATCCGTCAGCATTCGCAGCGACACGGATTGGCGTCTGTCTTTTACCGGCCAAAACCCAACCCAGGAAGTACCGCAGGAAATGAGCAGCTGCCCCTCGTCGAGAATTCCGGTTCCTCTTGCCGCGGAAGGATGGTCGAAAGAGCCAAGCACGACGGGCGTTCCTTGTACTAAACCAGTCTCGTCCGCAGCCTCTGAAGTAATATAGCCAATGACGTCCCCTGTGGAACGAATCGGCGGCAGCTTGCTCTCCGGTATGCCCAATTGTTGCAAATAGGGCGAATGCCACTGCGCCGTTTTCTGATCCTGCAAATAAAAAGTGGTGGCGGTCGAGCGATCGATACTCCAGTTGCCCGTCAATCTGAAATGAAGATAATCCGTGCTCATGCAGATGACGGACGATGCATCCAACAGCTTCGGTTCATGACATCTCAGCCAGGCGAGATGCGCGAGCGGGAAAGTATCAAGCAGCGGCCAGCCAACCGTATCGTGTACTTCGTCGGCATCCAGCTTCCCGAACACCGCGTTCATCTCGTCGTTTACGCGCTGATCCATCCAGCTAAACGCCGGAATCATCGGCTCGCCCCGCTCGTTCACCAGCACGGTGTTCCCGCTGGCCGAAGCGATGCTGAGCCCGGCAATGGAGCCTCCTTGAGGCAAAGCGTCAGCCAGTCTGCGGATGACGTCAACCGTCAAACGGTACAACTGGCGAACGTCAAATTGAATCCCGCCGTCATCCATCCTTTGATAGGCCGTCTCGCTTTTTTCCCGAGATTTAATCGAACCTTCAACCGACATCAATACTCCTTTGACGGCAGACGTTCCAATGTCAAGTCCGATCAGATAGGCATGCTCTCGGTTCGTTCCGCCTGACATCGCGATCCCCTTTCTCGGTAGCAGGCTTGGCCCGATTTCACCGTTAGACTATTCTTACTTCAACGCCTTTTTCCTTAATTGCTGCGATCTCGTCCTTGTTCGCGTTGTGATTGGAGACGAGACAGTCGATTTTATCGATATCTTCGATTCGAGCGAAATTGGCTCGCCCGATTTTCGTATAGTCGGCCACGAGAATTCTTTGGTCCGCAAGAGCGATCATTCTACGATACAGTTCCGCTTCCAGGTGATGATAGGTCGTTACCCCGAACTCGGAGCTTACGCCGTCCGACGAGAGAATAAGCTTATCCGCCTTATATCTGTTCAACTGGTTGATGGCATCGTCCCCGGAAACAAAACCGTACTGCAAATTGATCGTGCCTCCGAGCATAATCACGACGTTCAAGTTGCGATTGAAGCCGGCTTCATGGGCTACGGGCAGGGAGTTGGTAATCACAATCAGATTTTTATGATTTTTCAATTCCCTCATGACATAGAGAGGAGTCGTCCCGGAACCGATAATCACCGTGTCTCCGTCCGAGATCATCGAAGCCGCTTCAGTCGCTATCCTTCTCTTCTCTTCTTCGTTCGTTTCCGTTCGATCATGGAATGTCATATTGTAATAGTTTTTGTAGTTGCTGATCGCGCCGCCATGAACGCGCTGCAGCAGCCCTTGCCCTTCAAGTCCGTCCAGATCTCCGCGAATCGTCACTTCCGAAGTGCCGAACAGCTTGCTTAAATCCGTCACCTTGACTTTGCCGTCCCTCTGAAGCAAGTCCAATATTCGTTTTCTTCTCTCTTCGATGTCTATATCTCCGCCGACGGGTTCGTACATCATCATCCCTCCAAATTCGCTAATGCGATCCGACAATCAGCCCGACTCTTGCGCTTCAATCGTCTGCAGCGCTTCCCCCATGATCTTCAACACGTAATCTATCATTTCTTTGGTTGCAATGATCGGCGGCTTCGTAAGCGCGGCGGGAGGACAGCTGGCTTTGTACGTTTGAGCGCTCACGTCGATGCACGCATCATTAAGCATACCCGTAAATCGCGAGACTGTCTGTGCCTCATAAAAGAATAGGGTTGTAAGATGGCCCATTCCTTCTGTCCTTTCAATAAGAGCGGGATAACGAGACGCCAGCTCTCGAAGATTATCTTCGTAATATTCGCCCATGGCACGAATAAAGGATTCGTTCTCTTCGGTAAACTTCATCGTAATCAAATAAGCCAATGCCGCCAGCTCTTCCTGACCGTTCGTAACCAATGCCCCGAACTGGTTCAAGTTGTCCATCTCGGCGGTCGTAATGATGCGGGAAGCCGGATATTGGCCGCCCGGGAAGCCCTTCCCGATCACGACGAAATCCGGATTCAGTCCATACTCGCGGAACAAATAGATCGTAGGATACCACATGCAGGATTGAATTTCGTCGCACATGATCGGGACATCGTTGTTATGGCACAATGCGTATGCCTTGTGCAAGTAGTCTCGATCGAGCTTGATGCCCCCGTAATTCATCAATATAATCTCGTGCATAAATCCGGCAACCTTGAACGGCGGCTTATTGTAGTGTTCGAATTTCTCCCGGAAATCTTCCCAATCATTAATTTTCACCGGGCAAACCTTCAAGATCCCCGCTGCTTCCATCTTTTCGTAAATACCGGGCCACATGTCGCGCATCAATTGAGCAAAAATCGTCGTTCCGTGATAGTTCGCTTTCGCGCCGCCGTCATGATCCCCCATGACGAAAAATACCGGTGTCCGATCTGCGTACTTCGATTGCGGAAACGTCCCGTCAAGCTGATAAAACCGCGCGAGCATCATTTTGATGCCGGCCTCGCAGGCCAATGACCCGGTCTCCAGGTTGATGACGCGATTCAGCACTTGCGCCTCGCGCGAGGCCAATATGGAGTCCAGACTGTCCGTATCCGCCAGACTTAGCCCGTTGATTAACCTGATGAGCTCTCTCTCAAGCAAGCGGGTAATATAGCCGCGCGTATTGTTGTGGGATGCATTCGTTATTCCGAGAGCTCTTGCGCGATCAATCAGCGTATAGCCGGGGAAATTATGTCCGAGCGGCGTATGATAGTGCTCGCTCTTCGCCGCCAAGTAAAGCCTGCCGTCTTCGCCTAATCGGAAGAAACCGAATCCGCCGATCGGACTGGCTTTCGTATTGCTTGCGTTTTTGAAAGCATCCGTCGGAGCTCCGGCAAGCGCCTTCTTCATCTCCGGAACAAATGGCTTGCCTACGTTTTCCAGCAAACCGTTCATTTTGCTTACGTATGCCTCCGGCAAAAACTCGATTTCATCTGCTGCAAGACGTTCGGCTTCTTCGTTGTCCAGCTCTAACAGCGATGTCGCCGCGGAGATTACGGCAGTCATGTATTGATTTCCTAGCAATTGAGATAAAGACATTTTAACGGAATTCAATAATTCCACCTCGCTTTCCAGTTGTTCAAATTTCTTCGATGTTGTGATTTCATTCTATTTTATTCCGATTTACTTGTCAATTTGTTTCTTTATTGTTTCGTTTTCATTTTCTTTTTGTTTTTAGTCGAAAGGAATAGGCTGCTCTCCGCCACTTTATCGTGCGCTTGTAGAAAATAGGAAAGAAAGCCAAGCAAGGAACACCGCTAGCGGCTCGTCTCATTTAGCTAACAAGTAGGAAGCGCATCGTGGACAACTCGATTCGCAAATGGTAATATGTACCGTCCAAGGACGAAAAACGAATCGGGGGAGGAATATGAATGCAAGATAAATTGGCGATTGCGAACAAAGCCGCATGGGAAACAAAGGCTTATCGGGCTTGGGTTCAACAGTATGGAACGCCCGATGAACTCGCGATCGAGCTGAAGCGGGAACACCGGCATCATCTTCGATATTGGCTAAAGTACATCGGCGATCCGAAAGGCAAAAGAGTGATTAACCTGCTGGGCTCGCACGGGCGAAAGGCCATTTCTCTCGCATTGCTTGGCGCCGAGGTTACCGTAGTCGACATCTCCGTAGAAAACCGACTATATGCCACCCAGACAGCCGCTGCCGCCGGTGTTGAACTCCACTATATTTGCTCGGACGTCTTGTCCATCCCGGACGAAGAGAGCTTGGGCAAATACGATATCGTGTTGATGGAATTCGGAATTTTGCATTATTTTGCGGAGCTTAACTCGATCTTTTCCGTAGTTCGTCGCAGATTACGGGACAACGGCCGGCTTATCCTGACTGACTTTCATCCTTTCGCCCGTGCTTGGCTAAACACGAATAACTTAAAACAACCAACCGGGAATTACTTTGACGATGAGATCAGAGAAGGAGAAGTCGCTTTTGCTAAATTGCTGCCTGAAGAGGAGCGCTCTGATTTGGGGAAGGTGTTGGTGCGAAGCTGGACTGTCGGCGACATCCTTACTTCCATTGGGGCAGCGGGGTTATTTATACGGGCATTCGAAGAAATTCCCAGCCCCGCGGATCGACGATTTCCAGAGTTTTATACTCTGATCGCCGATAAAGTTGGCATTGAATTGTCTCCATTGTATCCTAACGGTCCGTCTGAGTAGATGCAGCGTGAATAGGTATCTGGGAAGTACTTATCGGATACGTCTGAGCGGATGCCACGATAATAGGTACCTGGGAAGTACTTATCGGATACGTCTGAGCGGATGCCACGATAATAGGTACCTGGGAAGGACTTATCCGATACGTCGGAGCGGGTGCCACGCTAATAGGTACCTGGGAAGGACTTATCTGATACGTCCGAGCGGGTGCCACGCTAATAGGTACCTGGGAAGGACTTATCCGATACGTCCGAGCGGATGCCACGCTAATAGGTACCTGGGAAGGACTTATCCGATACGTCGGAGCGGGTGCCACGCTAATAGGTACCTGGGAAGGACTTATCTGATACGTCCGAGCGGATGCCACGCTAATAGGTACCTGGGAAGGACTTATCTGATACGTCCGAGCGGATGCCACGCTAATAGGTACCTGGGAAGGACTTATCCGATACGTCCGAGCGGATCCCACGCTAATAGGTACCTGGGAAGGACTTATCTGATGCGTCCGAGCGGGTGCCATGCTAATAGGTACCTGGGAAGGACTTTTCCGATACGTCTGCCCCCCCTCCCCTTTCGGCGACCTATAAAAACTCTTCTTCTATACACTTCATCATGTCATACGCACCAGACGACCGGTTTGAACATACAACGGCTTTAATCGATTTACGCGGATAATAGGAAGAGTGGAAGTTTACGCCAGGATCGTAGCCCATCACGTGATACTTTACGATTTCGTCATTTTTATTTTTCGCGATCCAGACACCATATCCGTAATAATTGTCACCGTTATCCACCTTTGCATGAGCGGCAATCATTCTCTCTGTGGTTGAAGGGCTTAATAACTCATATGTCATAAGCGCTTCCCAGAACTTGACCATGTCATGGACAGTTACAAATGCTCCGCCGTCGGAACCGCCCTTGGCAGGCAAAGAGTAAATATTTGTTTTCCACGTACCGTCCTGGAAGTCAATATATCCTTGCGCTGTCTGCGCTGGAAGTCGGTCAAACTCGAAATAACCCGACCCGCTCATCCCAACCTTGTTGAAAATATGATTCTGAACAAACTCGGAAAAGCTTTGACCGCTCGCTGCCTCAACGATCAAGCCCAACAAAATATAGCCTGCATTGTTATAGCTAAATCGCGTCCCACTTCCAGATTTCATGGGTCTGTCCTGAAACAGCGGTAAAAAATCTTTGAGTTTTCTAATATGGTACATCGGCTTCGAGCGCCACAGTTCTTCGTAGTCATTCATTATCTCTTCATCAAAGTAGTCCGGTATTCCTGAAGTGTGCGTTAGAAGATGATGGACGGTTATTTCTTGATCGAAATTCGGAAAGTCAAAATCAACGCAGTCTTTGAGCCTGGAATCGAAGGAAAGCCTCCCGCTGTCTACAAGCTGACAAATGGCGACCGCAATGAAAACCTTGCATCCTGAAGCAATTCCAAATCGTGTCCCTGTTTGATTCTCTATTTGCTCGGATCGATTCGCATATCCGAAGCTCAGCTCCGCCAAAGAATTCGATTCTTCTTTAACCAAAATCGTTCCCGAGAAATCGTTATTTTCCTGAATGCGTCGAAGTCTCTTGGCCATGCTCGTTGGCATATAACCACCTCAATTCTACGATGTAAAGCTTCCAGTCTACGGCTTAAATCAGCCGTCGCCCGTCTTATCCCTATCCCGTATGCTCAGGAGGCACTTCTCGAGGCAAACGAACCTCGAAAATCGTGCGGACTACGCTGCTTTCCGCCGAGATGACGCCCTGATGCTGTTCTACAATATTTTTAGCGATAAATAGACCGAGTCCCGTACTGCCTTCATGGTAGGTGCGGGCTTTGTCGCTTGTATAGAACATATCGAAGATATGCGGCAGGTCCACGGGAGAGATACTATCGCCGTAATTGACGATTCGAATGACCGCATCGCCTCCTTCGGGCAAACAGTGAATATCGATGTACTCCCCTTCTCTGCCGTAACGCGCCGCGTTGCTCAGCAAGTTCTCAAACACGCGGGCCAGCAGTTCGCCATCGCCCCTCACCGTCACCGCCGGAGTGACATGCAGTCGCGAGGTCAGATGATGGTTTTCCAGCATCGGATACAATTCTTCGTTCAGTTGAAGCAGCAGTTCGCTCAGATCGATCGGATTGCGATCGATTTTCAGCTTGCCGTAATTCATGCGGGTCACTTCGAACAATTCGTCGATCAGCCGTTCCAGACGCTGCGACTTCGTATAGGCTATCGTCGTATAATGCTTGACCTGCTCCGAAGGCAACTGATCGTTCTTCAGTATAAAATCCAAATAGCCGATAACCGAAGTCAACGGCGTGCGCAGATCGTGCGCCAGATTTAACACCAACTGCTCCTTGCTGTTCTCGGCAAAATCGCCTCTTTCCAGCGCCTGACGCAGCTTCTCCCCGGCCAGATTGATATCCCGGGCAATATCGCCGAATTCGTCATTGGATGGAATTTCCAGCCGCGCGTCGAAATTACCGGAGGCAAGTTGATTAATCCCGTCGGAAATATCGCGAAAATATCGAGCATACCGCTTGGTGAGCAGGAAGAAAAACCAGATGGCAAGCGGGACGAAGAAAATGAGAAAAAAGTTGATGTCGCCGATCTGTCTAATTAAAATGCGAACCTGCGTCGACGGGTCTTCCAGCTTGGTCGTATAGTAATACATCTGGGCAGCTTTATAGATACCGAACGTGACCGCAGCGGCAAGCAGCATGCTAAGTCCAAACAAGGCGACCATATTAAACCTGAAGCTGCGGGTTGGTTTAGCCATCGAAGGAATACCCTACTCCCCATACGGTTTTGATCCGTTTGTTTTTGTTCCAATCTTCGCCAAGCTTCTTGCGCAGCGTACGAATATGCACCATCACCGTATTGTTGCCCGTGTAGTACGCTTCGCCCCATATTTGCTGGAAAATATTTTCCGTGCTGAATACCTTCTTCGGATGCGAGGCGAGCAGATGCAAAATATCGAACTCCTTAGGAGTCAGGTTCACGGGCAAACCGTCGACGATAACCGTCCGCTCCTCCGGATGAATCACGACGCCTCCGACCTCGACGACCGCCGGCTTGTCCGCCTCGACCGGACGGTTGAACTGCAACGAACGCCTCAGTTGGGCGTTCACTCGCGCGACCAATTCCATCGGATTAAACGGCTTGGTCATATAGTCGTCGGCTCCTTGAACGAGGCCGGTAATTTTATCGAGGTCGGAGCTCTTCGCACTCAAAAAGATGATTGGCATATGGTGTTTGTCCCGGATTTGTCGGGTCACCTCGTAGCCGTCGAGCTTCGGCATCATAATATCGAGAATGGCTAGCTGAATCGGATGCTTCAGAATCGCGTCCAACGCCTCCTGCCCGTCCTTCGCCTTGATGCAATGATAGCCCTGTTTGATCAGGTGCAGTTCGACGAGGTCGGCGATTTCCGCTTCGTCGTCCGCTATCAGTATCGTAATCCGTTCCACTGATCTTTTCCCTCCCGAACTTGAAGAACAGAGCGGACAAGAGATATCCGGCAAATCCTCCGGTCGTGTTCAAAATGAGATCGTCTACGTCGAATCTCCCGATGGAGAAGAGCGCCTGGGCTGTTTCCAGCGACAAGCTGAGCGCAAAAGCCAGCGCCACAACGACGATTGCTCCCTTTCCTTTATGTGCCCCAAGCCACCCAAGCAGTAGGCCAAACGGCACAAAAATAGCAATATTGCCGTATACATTCACCTGACTGTGACTCGTGGCCGCTTTCAGCGCGCTCGTAATTTCATGCAAAGGAATCAGATTTCCTTGCTTCATTCTCGTTAGAATAAGCGCCGGATCTTGAACGCTGATCTGCAGCTGTCGCATCAGATAGGCCGGCTCTGCGAAATGGCCCTTGAACAGAATGATCTTCACCAAAACATATAAGTAGACAGCAAGCACTGCGCACAGCAGGACGGTTTGTCCGTTGATAAGCGGTCGCTTGGTTATTGATCGCTTCATAAAGGAACGACCTCCTTCGCGCCCGATGCATCCGAGCCCCAGGTCGTGACGATCACTCCGTCCATATTGTTTCCTGACAGAAAGTAGCTGCCTGCGATCGGAATCGAAAGCGAGCGCTTGCCCTTCACGGCATAGTAGGACACAACGTACGCTGTACCGTCCACTTTGGCCTGAATCTGCCCTTGTTCCTTTAAGTAATCTACGTACTCTTCCAGCACAAAGTCCATCTTCTGCATAATCGCGCTGTGAGGCAGTCCGACGTAGCGAAAATGCCAAGGCTCATGCTTAACGCCCGTAATCTCCGTCTTGTTCTCCGGATAGCGCAGCACAAAGCCGTACTTCCAAGCGTTACGTTCCAGCCACTTGCCTTCCGGAGCCTCCTTCATTAATCCGAGCGCAGACCCGACGTCAAGCGCTAGCCCGAGGTTATGTTCGCTATGGCCCGGCGGGTTGGCATAGTCCGCTCCCATTTTATCATATAGCTCGGCTTGTTTCTCCACGCTTCTGTATCCGCTAGTAATCAGAAAACGATCGACGCCGTCGGTCTCGGCCGCCTTGATCATCTCCACGAACCGACTCAGCAGCTCCGGCGGCAGCTCGACGCTGTCGTCCAAAATGCCGATCCCCTCCGCCAGCTCCGGCCGCTCGAACAAATTGACCACGTCGGGCAGCTTCGCTCCCTTCGGCACGGGGTGGCGAGAATTGATGAGCAGCAAATCTCCCTTGTAGATCTCACCGGAATCGATTTCCAACATCATCTGCCGTCCCGCTCCCGGCTTTTCGGACTCCGCACCTTCCCAAGCCGCTGCCGTACCTTCCCGCACAACGACCTTATTTTCCTCCGACCCTGCAGACTTCAACGCATTCCACCCGTATCCGAGCAGCAGCAAAATCGCGATTCCGAACAACAGTTTCTTCATGCTGCGCATCCTCCTTTAATCTTCCTCAAGAATAAAGGGGACTTTTTAAAATTACGGAGGGGTATATCTTAAGAAATTATTAAATAGCTTGACCATTCTTATAGAAAAAAAAGACGGTGCACGGGGTTGCCCTCCCTGTACCGCCGCCATTTTATAGCTTAATCTCCTATTGTCGCCTTCTTAAGCAACCATCCGGTTACTCGCAAGGCCTGTTCAGCACCTAACATGCTTACGCTTAAACCCAATCTGTCCTTTGGCCGCCGCCTTTTCGATGTTCCCCAAAGCGTTCAGGAATTTCTTCTTGACCTCGACCTGGCCGACCGCCTTGGCAGTCTCCAGCGCTTGATCGTGAAGCGGCAGGAAGGATACGCCGACCGTATAAATAAAGTTGCTCATCGAGTATTTGGTCCGTTCGGGACTATCGTGGATTGCGCTTTTCGCGTGTTCCAGCATCCCTCTCAGCTTGTCCTCGGAAAATTCATGATCCGGACGATTGCCCAGCAGCCAGCAGTAGCAGCTCCAGCCCGCCGACATTTTCAACTCGTCCCCGCTAGAGATCCATTTGTCCGACACCTGTTGCGCAATGTCGGTTTCCGCAAGCGTCACTGCCACGATAAAGTCCGATATCATATAAAAATACGCGGTTTCCATCCAACGATCGAAATCCGCCTCTGTCATCGCTTTCGGATCGGCGATCACACCCGCAAAATACATCGCGTCGTAATTACCGGTAGCATAGAGCTGCTCGGCCAACGGTTGATTTATCTTGATGATTTTGGACATCGGCTTCATCTCGCCCGTGGCAACTCCGAACAGCGGCTCGCGAGCGCCGTTAGACATGTAAATCTTCTTCGTCCGCTCCTTGCCGAGAGCTTCCAACTGCTGCATGACCGCATCGAAATCCATGTTGATCACCGATCCTTTGTTGATGTTCGCTTAGGGCGTGTCTGCATACTCCGAGGACAGCAGACATTGCCGAATTTTCGTTCCATGCAGGAACTTTTGCTTGACGTACAGGAGGAACGTCAAGCAAAAGTGACGCAGCAGGGGATGATAGTTGCCCCTGAGCGGGTCTGAAGACACGCCCTAGCCTTCCAGCCAGGTCGTCTTCTCTGTGCCGGGCGTCCGCGTAGCTGCCGGCTGCGGCATATCGGGATAACCGACGTAAATGAAGCCGACCAGTTCTTCACGTTCACCGAGTTGAAACGCCTGCTTCATCTTCGGATGATAGGTCGGAGCTCCTGTGCGCCATACTGCGCCGAGCCCGTTGTCGTGAGCGGCCAGCAGCAGGTTTTGCACCGCTGCATGCGCCGCGGCCAATTCTTCCTGCGGCACCGCACGCGCGTCATCGGAAGGCGAACAAACGGCGGCAATGACAACCGGAGAACGAAGCGCCTTCGCGATCTCCGCATCGTATTTCTTGACGCGTTCCTCTTCCGTCAGCTCCGTCCAGCCTTGCGAGGCTATGGCTACGTACGCTTCGCCGAGTATGCGTCTGCCTTCTCCTGTCATGACAATAAACCGCCAAGGCTCGGTCCTAAAATGATTAGGCGCCCAGACAGCCGCCTCGATCAGCTTCTCCACCAGTTCCCGCGGTACGGGCTCGTCCTTCACTTTACCGATACTGCGTCTGCCGCGCACCACTTCATCAAAACTTGCCATATGCTATCTCACTGCTCCCCTCAAATCTCCAACTAACCGACAACCTATCCAAAATCATACCATACTTCTGAGCCGACGGGATACCGACAAAAGATGCGGAAGTCGCACATTCTCTCCGCTCATCCATTCGCCTGAACCGACGGGATACCGACAAAGGAATCGTGAGGGCTTACCCCGCGCTCGCCTTTGCGACGCCGCCGGTAAACTGACTGTAATACAAGTCGGCGTAAAAGCCTCCTTGAGCCAGCAGCTCGGTATGCGTTCCTTTTTCGATAATGCTGCCGTGATTCATGACGAGGATCAAATCCGCGTCCCGAATCGTGGACAGCCGGTGCGCGATGACGAAGCTTGTTCTGTCCTTCATCAGCTCGTGCATCGCCCTTTGAATGTGGATTTCCGTCCGTGTATCGACGCTGCTCGTCGCCTCGTCTAGAATGAGGATCGAAGGGTCGGCGAGTATCGCCCGCGCGATGGTCAGCAGCTGTTTCTGTCCTTGCGACAAGTTGGACGCTTCTTCATTGAGCACCGTTTCATAGCCTTCCGGCAGCGTTCGGATAAAATGATCGGCATGAGCCGCTTTCGCCGCTTCGACGATTTCGTCCTCTGTCGCTCCGATCCGACCATACGCGATATTGTCGCGAATCGTCCCGTTGAACAGCCAGGTATCCTGAAGCACCATGCCGTATAGATTGCGCAGATGGCCTCGTTTCATCCGAGTGATGTCCTGGCCATCGATTGTAATATGTCCGGCGTTTAACTCGTAGAAGCGCATAAGCAGATTAACGAGCGTTGTTTTGCCCGCACCGGTCGGCCCGACGATCGCGACCATCTGACCGCTCTTAACGTCGATATCCATGTTCTCGATGAGCAGCGCGTCTTCCTTGTAGCCGAAGCTGACGCCGTGCATCGCCACGTCTCCGCGCGGTTCAATGAGCGTGACCGCAGCGTTGTCCGCAACTTCCGGAATTTCTTCCTCCTCGTCCAACAGCTCGAATACCCGTTCCGCCGAAGCGATCGTCGACTGGATCACGTTGGCGATGTTTGCCGTCTGCACCAGCGGCATCGAGAATTGGCGCGCATATTGAATGAACGCCTGGATGTTCCCGATCGTAATCGAACCCTTTGTCACCATAATGCCGCCAACGACACTGATGAACACGTAGCCGATGTTGCTGACCATGCTCATGAGCGGCATAATGTTCCCGGATACAAACTGCGCCTTCCAGCCGGATTCGTACAGCCGCTCGTTGATGCTATCGAACTTGGCGACCGATTGCTCTTCGCGTCCGTAAGCTTTCACAATTTTATGGCCGGAATACATTTCTTCGACGTGACCGTTCAGCTGTCCAAGCTCCATCTGTTGGGTCTTGAAGTACTTTTGCGATTTGCTGGCCGCACCTCGAATGACGATCATGGACAGCGGCAAAGTCAGCAGCAAAATCAAGGTGAGCCACGGACTGATCGTCAGCATCATAATAATGACGCCGACGATCGTAATCACGGATGTAATTAGCTGGGTCAAACTCTGCTGCAGCGTATTGCTGATGTTGTCTACGTCGTTAACCGCGCGACTGAGAATCTCTCCGTTCGTCCGCCCGTCGAAATATTTTAGCGGCAGCCGGCCCAGCTTGGCGTTCACTTCGTTGCGCAGCCCGTATACGGTTTTCTGCGCGACGCCGGCCATCAGAAACTGCTGAATATAGCTGAAAAGCGAACTTATGATGTACAGAGACGCCAAGAAGAGCACAATCTGCCAGATGCCGGCCAGATCGAAGTGCGCGTTCGGGTCTCCGTTGATTTTACCCATCATACCCTCGAACAGCTTGGTTGTCGCTTCTCCGAGCACCTTCGGACTATAGATGGCGAAAGCCGTGCTTAGAATCGCTGTAAAAAAGACGGCCAGCAGCTTAAAGCGTTGAGGCCGCAAATAGCCGACCAATCGACGAAGCGTGCCTTTGAAGTTTTTTGCTTTCTGAACGGGCATGCCCATACCGCCCATACCGCCGGGACCGCCCATTCCGGGCCCGCCGCCGCGGCCGGGCATTTTGCCGCTTCCTCGTTGCTCGCTCATGCAATCTCCTCCTCGGACAGCTGCGAAGACACGATTTCTCGATACACTTCGTTATTCTTCATCAGCTCTTGATGCGTGCCGCTGCCGACTATTTTACCTTCATCCAGAACGATGATCCGGTCGGCGTCCATAACGGTACTGACGCGCTGTGCGACAATAATCACGGTCGCGTCCGTCGTCTCGCCTTTCAATGCGGCTCTCAGCTTTGCGTCCGTCTTGAAGTCCAGCGCGGAGAAGCTATCGTCGAACACGTAGATCGACGGCTTTCTCACCAGCGCACGCGCGATGGACAGCCGCTGCTTCTGGCCGCCCGACAGGTTCGAGCCGCCCTGCGACACTTCCGCCGAATAGCCGTTCGCAAGCTCCGAGATGAAGTCCCCGGCTTGAGCCGTTTCCGCCGCACGGCGAATTTCTTCATCGGTTGCGTCGTCTTTGCCATAGCGGATATTATCCTCCACAGTGCCGGTAAAGAGCTGAGCCTTCTGAGGAACAAGCCCAATCATCGAACGAAGCCGTTCGACCGACAGCTCGCGTACGTCGGTCCCGTCAATGCGGACAACGCCTTCCTCGGCGTCGTAGAAACGCGGAATCATGCTGATCAACGTCGACTTGCCCGAGCCTGTGCCGCCGATAATCGCCGTCACCTCTCCCGGAGAGGCATTAAAGCTGATCCCCGAGATAGCGGCATTTTCCGCTCCCGGATAACGGAACGAGACGTTCTCGAATTCGAGGCGGCCGCTTGGTCCCGTAGCCGCTTGCCGCTTCGCCGGCATACTTCCGGCCGCTCCGCCGCTGCGTTTCGTTTCGCTTGCCGCCGGCTTCAGGTTCAGCACCTCATTAATCCGAACGGCGGACGCGGAAGCGCGCGGCACCATTACGAACATCATCGATACCATCAACAGCGAAAACATAATTTGCATCGCATATTGCAGGAACGCCATCAGGTCGCCGACCTGCATATGCCCCTCGCTGACCCGAATGCCGCCAAACCAGATGATCGCCAGCGATGAGAAGTTCAGAATCAGCATCATCATCGGCATCATAAACGCCATAATCTGATTGACCTTGATCGCGGTTTGCGTCAGATCCCGGTTCGCTTCATCGAATCTCTTCGTCTCGTGATCGAACCTGTTGAAGGAGCGGATGACCCGAATGCCGGTCAAGCCTTCGCGCAGAACCAGATTCAATTTGTCTACTTTTTTCTGCATCGCCTTAAAATAAGGAATGCCTTTGCTAGCGATTAAGTAAATGGTCAGAGCCAGTACCGGAATCGCGCCGACGAATACGAGCGACAGATGCGCATCCTTCGAGATTGCCATAATCAAACCGCCGATACACATCATCGGCGCAGCGACCATCATCCGCATGATCATGATCAGCACGGTCTGCACTTGCGTAATATCGTTCGTCGTACGGGTAATGAGCGACGCCGTTCCGATTTTGTCGAAGTCCAGCAAGGAGAAGTTTTCGACTTGGCGGAATGTCTTGCTGCGCACGTCTTTGCCGAAGCCGGCCGCGATGCGCGACGATAAATAGCTGGCCGCAATCGAGACGAGCGTTCCGGCTGCCGTCACCGCAAGCATCAAGCCGCCGATCTTCCAAATGTAAGGGATGTCCCCTTGGACAACGCCATCGTTCACGATGTCCGCCATCAGCGTCGGCAAATACAGCTCGCTGAGCGACTGAATGAGAATGAGCAGCATTACGGTCGCCACCTGCCAGCGATACGGCTGCAGGAAGCGAAACAACTTTAGCATTTGTCATCAACTCCGTTCATGATGAAATAAATGTTAACCTCAACCTATGTAAAAAAGATCATATGACGACATTATGAACTCAATATGAACGAAAGACAATTGGCGCGCAATCGGTGCAAAAAAAAACATAAAGACGGCTAGGGCGTGTCTGAATAGCCCTAATTGGCCATCTTTATGTTTCGATGCAACACTTGCCTCTATGCGTTATCCGAGCGCAGTCCGGATAAACCGGCGGTAACGCAGCAACGCAATGATTAATCCCGCACTGGCAACCAGGGCCAGCACAAGAAGCGAATAGCCGATACCGCTCGCATGCGCACCGCGCAGCATGATATCTTGGAAGCCTTTCTGAGCCCAATATTGAGGAGTAAAGCGGCTGATCGTCTGGACGGCTTCCGGCATTAGATCGATCGGGAACCACAGGCCCCCGAGCACGGCTCCGCCCATCGTTAACAGCTGCGTGAACGCCATGCCCTGGTTTTCGCTTTTGGCGATCATGCAGACCGCAAGGCCAATGCCCGTACCGCAAGCGCACAGCAGCACGACGAGCGCGGCAACGGCGAGCGGATCGCCGAGCTGAAGGCCGTATGCGAAATGCCCGAAGGCAAGCAGCGCGCAGCATTGCACAAGAGCCACAACCAAAAAGGCAAGCCACATGCCAAGCAAGTAGCTTAGAGGACTCATCCGGGTGCTGCGCAGACGAGCCGTCATACCGGACTCTTTGTCGCCCAAGAACCGCTTAAGCATTGAAATAATGACGAAGAAAACGAACATAACCGTGTAACCCGGCACGATCTGCGTGATTACATTATAGCCGGTGCCGTTCTCCAGCCGGTCGTCAATCGAGAACGCTGCGGAGAGCGCGTTCTCGCGTTCCTTGTCGGACAAGCCGGCAGCCGCGAGCGCAGAAGCGATTTTCGTCTCCCTGTAGCCGTTCGCCAAGTTTTCCAGCACGGCGCGCAGCGGCGCGACGACCGATTCGTTTGTTGCTTCCCGGTAAAGCTCGACGGCGGACGTCTCTCCTCCCGCTCCGTTCAGGCTTTGACCGAAACCTTGAGGCACAACCAGCAGCCCGGTGCCTTTGCCGTCGCGGATTTTATCGAGCTGCTCCTCCATATCGGCAGGCTGCTTCTCCTCAAGCACGTATCCGCTTTTTTCCTCAACTGTAGCCAAGAACGCCTTTGAAGCCTCGGACCGGTCGTTGTCCACATAGGGAACGGTAACTTCCGTCTTCCCTACGCTGCCGAGCACGGATCCAAACAACACGATGAACAGGATCGGCATCCCGAGCAGCCAGAAAAAAGTGCCTTTTTCCTTCAGCAGCAGCTTCCATTCGTTTTTTGCGATCTTCCATACCATTTTCGATTTCCCCTTTTAAACGGACTCATTCGCAGTTAATTGTCTCTGAGCGTCGTCCCCGTCAAGCTTAAGAATACGGCTTCCAATGAAGGCCGAACGATTTCGAGCTGCTTTACGCCCAGCGAAGCGGAGCGGCAAGCTTGCGCCCACGAGGCCAGCGCGTCCAACGGAGACGAGGTTTCGACCGTCCAGCCGCGCCCTTTTGGAACGGGAGCGCCGAAGCCGTTCGGTATCGGAGGCCGCGAGCCGTCCTGAAGCTCCAGATACACCGCTTGCGTACCGTGCTTCTCAAGAACGTCGTCCAAGGAGCCGCTCGCAATGACCCGGCCATGATCCACGATGGCGAGATCCTCGCACAACGCCTCCACTTCTTCCATATAGTGCGTGGAGTAAAGCACGGTCACTCCTCCCTGCTTGAGGGAGCGGATCATTTCGAAAATATGATTGCGAGACTGCGGATCGATGCCGACGGTCGGTTCGTCCATAATGATGAGCTTAGGCCGATGCAGCAGAGCGGCCGCGATATTGACGCGCCTCTTCATCCCGCCCGAGAACGTCGACACCGCGTCCTTCGCTCTGTCGGCCAAGCCGACTTGTTCGAGCACCTCGCCGATCCGGGAAGTCAGCTCGCGCTTAGGCACCTTGTACATATCGCCGAAAAATCGCAAATTGTCTCTTGCCGACAGCTTCTCGTACAACGTAATCGATTGGGGGACATATCCGATCAGCTCCTTGATCGAATCCCGTTCCTTTCCCGCGGCTTTGCCGAAAATAGCGACACTCCCTCGATCGGGCTCCAGCAGCCCGGATAGGATTTTCATCGTTGTCGATTTGCCTGCTCCGTTCGGGCCAAGCAGCCCAAAGCAGCCGCCGGCCGACACGTCGAATGTGATTCCGTCCAGCGCCGTCTTGCTGCCGTATTGTTTGAATAGTTCTTTTACTGCAATTGCGGCTTTCATCCGACTCTCTCCCTTGTTTTCTTTCCTGTTAACGCTCTAGATGCTTGTCGCATACTTTAATGGTCGCGGCGAACAATAGCGCGGCGATCGCCCAGATCGGAATCAGCCACAGCCAGATCCAAATCGGGTAGACGAGCGGCCCCAAATTTTCGTCCGATCCGTACACGGTCAGTTGACCTCCCCCGGTCATCCAGCCGAACACATTGCCTCCGATTCCCATTAACAGCCACAGCAGAGGAAGCAGCGGCTTCAACCCTGACCTTCTGACAGCGACGAACAGCAGGCCGATTGCCAGCATCACCGGAGATATGCCGACCAGAATGCCGAATAGCTGGGCCTCCAGCACGAGCATTCCCTTAACGGAAGTGACCCGATCGCCGTACATGGCGACAGAATACACATCCAGCAATAGCACGACCGCGAAATATAGCAGAACGTAACTCGTAAAACGAATCCACGCAGCGATCGCCTTGGCGCCTAACAACTGCACCCGCGAGTGGGGCAGCGACAGCCACCATCCGATCGTCCCTTCGGCCCATTCCCGTTTCAGCGCTTCTACTGCGAACCCGAAGATCATAAACGGAAAAACGTATGCCGTGAACATAAAATAAGAGGGATCGTAATCGGCGTTATTTCCCCAGATCGCAACCGCCACAGCGGCAAGCAGGAGAAGCAATCCGCCGTAAATCCATAGCCACTTGCCCAGTCGAAGCTTACTGCCCCTAGCGGCAAGTTCATGCTTGACCAGGAAGAAAAAAGTTCCCTGAGGCATCCTTCGTCCTCCTAACCGAATAATTGCCGGTACACTTGCTGTAGCGAGCCCCGCTCGGCGCGAAGCCGTTCGGCCTCCCCTTCCAGCACGACCGTTCCGCGGTCCATAAAGATCGCTCGATCGAACAGGCTCTCCGTCTCGGCGATCTCATGCGTGCTGATCAGCACTGTCTGCATCCGTTCCGCGAATGAATCGATGAGCGCTCCTACGATCTTCTCCCTGGAAATCATATCGATGCCCGAGAACGGTTCGTCCAGCACGAGCAGCGGTACATCGCGCGCAAGACAGAGAGCGAGCATCAGGCGGGCTTCCTGTCCTCGCGACATCCCCGACACCTTCATCTCGGCTTCCAGGCCGAACGAATCGAACAGCTCCCAAGCCCGCTCCCGATCGAAGCCTTCCTGCAGCTTGCCAAACCATTCCGCTGCCTGTTCTACCGTATGATGCGGATACCATCGCGCGCGGTCAGGCAAATATGCCACCCTGCGGCCTGCTTCCCGATCGGGCGTCCGCCCTAGCACCGTCAGAATCCCTTCATCCGGCGCTGCCTGGCCGGCAATCATGCGCATCAAGGTCGACTTCCCCGCCCCGTTCGGGCCGAGAACGGCGGTGATCGAATGCTCCGGAACAGTCATGCTAAGGCATTCGATCGCCAGTTTCTTTCCGTAGCTCTTGCTCAGACGATCCGCACGAATCGCCATGTTAGCCGTTACGTTCATCGTCCATGCCTCTTTTCTTCCGCAGCAATTGATCGATCTCACCGTCATCAAAGCCAAGGCTGCTCATTTTCGTCAAAAATTCGTCGATTGCCTGCTCCGCGATCCGGCTGCGAATGCCCTCGACAACATTCATGTCCGTCGTGATGTAAGTTCCTTGTCCTCGCCGGGTTTCCGTAAGCCGATCCCGTTCCAGCTCCTGGTACGCCCTCATGACCGTATTGGGATTGATTTTCAAAGCCTGCGCCAGCTCCCTGACGGAAGGGATTTTGTCACCCAAGGCGATCTCGCCTTTCGCAATGGAGCTGCGGACTTGGTCCAGCACCTGTTCGTATAGAGGCTGACTGAGATCCAACGCGAAACGCATCCCGCCGACCCGCACTTCCTCCAAGCGACTTCCTCCTCCGAAATTGTTATGAGTGTATTATATCACTTAATACACTTAGTGCAACAGCAAAGAACGGCTCGTAGATTTCCGTTTCCGGCTCGCGCCAAAATAAATCGCCCCCGGCGGACGGACCTTGAGGTCGCGTTCGCCGGGGGCGATGGTTGGACGAATTAACGAATTTTACGATCGATAAGAAAGGGGCCGAACGGAACGAAGGCTGCGATAACGGCAAGCAAGGACATGAGCCAGCTCAGCTTGCGCGCCGCAAAAGCATTGACGATGGCTAACAAATACAAGGCAAACAATGCGCCATGAGCCATGCCGACAATCGTGACCGGTTCGGGAATGTCCGCGAAATACTTCAGCGGCATCGCGATAAGAAGCAGCACAAGGAACGAGATCGCCTCTACCGTCCCGATCGCCCGCAATCTTCCGAGGGGGGTTTTCAGCATCGAGCAGGTTACCTCCGCATAGGTCTATGTTTATTCCATCTTACCAACCGTTTGCGAGGAAAACCATGTCCATCCTGTGTCCGTTTTTAAGTAGACACGTGCTTGAGCGCTTCTTTGACGCTTAAAGGCGAGAGCGGCGTTCGCTCCACAAACCGGCGAACGGCGTCCTCGTCCGTTTTCGAATATTCGCGAAGCGCCCAACCGATCGCCTTGCGAATGAAAAACTCGCTTTCGTCCTTGCAGCGCTCAATATACGCAAACATTCTGTCGACATCCGTCCGCCCTTTGTAGCGAAGCTGATAAAGAATGGCAGTGCGGCGCAGCCAGTAATCGTCCGAGACGATCCAACGATCGGCATAGTCCGGGATCAGCTCCGGATATTTCGTCAGATGATCGCCCATCGAGTGGGCTGCCAAATAATCGACCGTATCCCACCAGGATTTCGTGACAATCAGATGCTCGAACGTATCGATGTCTTCCACCTTGGCCCGTTTGCCATGCTTGTCGAGAAAGGACATCGCTACGTTCTGAAATTCGCGCTCCGGCAGCTCCCACAGCCGTCTGACCACTTCCAGCAGCTCATCCCCGGTCGGAATCCCGTGGTTGGCCCAGAACTCCTTGGTCAACTGTTTGCGTTCAGGCGATTTGATGCCCAGAAATGGAAACTTGTCGCGCATGTAAGCGGCCATCGGGGCAGCCTTCTCCGGGGCCGCATGGCTGCGAAACCACGCTGCCAGCTCGGCCGTGTAATCTTCCATAACGATCCACCCTCGCAACGTCTTCGATTTTATAAGCTTGTGCCTAAATCGAGCCTTACCGCAACCTCGCGCATACGCGCCGGCAGCGGCGCCTTGAACTCGCGTCCGTCCGGCAGCACGATTCGCCAAGCGTGCAGCAGTTGATGGTTGACGTCGCCGAACCGTTTGCCCCCGTATTTAATATCGCCGAGCAGAGAATGGCCGATATGCTGGAAATGGCTGCGAATCTGATGCGTACGCCCGCTGATCAGCTCGATCTCCACGAGCGAATAGGAGTCTCCGGTCTGCACGGTCCTGTACCGGGTTTCGGCCGATTTGGCCTGCTCAGTGCCCGCAGCCGCCACTTTCGTCCGATTGCTCTTCTCGTCCCGGACAAGCTCGCCCGTCACTTCCCCCTCGCCGGTCAGTCGTCCTTCCACAATCGTCAAATAATACTTTTGCATTTCGTGCTTCTGGATCCATTGATTGAGCTGGTGCAGCATGCCCGCCGTCTTGCCGACCAGCACGATGCCGCTCGTATTGCGGTCTAACCGGTTCGCCGTCGCCGGCATGAACAGCGGGCTGTCCAGTTCTCCCTTGCGGTACATATAAGCATGCACGCGATTGATGAGCGTGTCCTTCTGATCCGCCTGATCCGGATGCGTCAGCATGCCGACCGGCTTGTTGACGACCATCAGCTCGGCGTCCTCGTAGAGCACGTCCACATTGGCGTTAACGCCGACATACTTGGCTTTCTTCTGACCGATGCTCGCTTCCTTATACGCATCCTCCTCCACATAGAGGACCAGTTCGTCTCCCGCCGCCAGCTCGTAGTTTTGATTTTTACGTTTGCCGTTCACTTTTACTTTGCCATTGTCGATCATCTTGTAAATCTGGCCGAGCGGCAGGTTAGGCATCAGCGTTCGCAAAAATCGGTGCAGCCTCTTGCCGCTCTCGGCAGCCTTGATGGTACGGTTGATCATCGAGTCGTCTCTCTCCTCTGGCTGTAATACGCGCGAAATTCAATATCTTGATTATAGTTGCCGAAGCCGGCGCCGTACAAAGTCAGTCCCCCGATATGCCGCGCATCCTCCTCGACGGCAAAACGCAGCGTCCAAAACGGCTCGTCCGCCCGAAGCTCGTCAAGCGTCGTGTCCGAAATGCGCTGGCCGTCCATAAAGCTGCCTTCGTCGTTCACGCGAATGATTTTACGCAGCCCGTACTGGTTAAGCTGAATCCCCCACCACTCAGGCGTAAACCTGCCGCGCGCGTTCGCGCCGTAGTCGCCGGGACTCGTCCACTCTCCAAGATAAGTACCATTTAAGTAAAAACGGATGTCCGAGGGCCAATGATCGTTCGCCCCCGGCGCTTCCGATGCGATCTCGAAGGAAATTTCCAGCTCCTCAAGCCGCTGGCTCGGCAAAATGTAATTGGGCGTCTTGTACTCCACGTACCCCCGACCGAACCAAAGAATCGCCGCGTTCACCCGCTCGGGATCGAGAAAATAGCGCGGATCGTCGAATTGGCCGATTTGCCTCTCGCGGGTAGCTAGTCCGCATGTCGGAAAAACCTCGAAGGAGGTATAATGGCCGACGCGAATCGATTGCTCGTAATACTCCCTCTCTTCCGCGCTTGCGTTCGGCAGCACGATCTCGATCGTCGATTCGGCCAACGAGCACATCTTATGGGTACCGCCTTGCTTGCGGACCATCTTCGTCGCGATCAGGCCGCCTTGCTCAAGCTTGCGCACGTGCATCGTTACGATTGCGCTGCTCAGCTCAAGCCGTTCGGCAAGCTCCTTCACGTTCATCGGATTCTCGGCAAGCAGCTCCATTATCGTCAAGCGGACGTCGCTCGCAAGCGCCTCGTAGAGAGGAAGCCATTTGCGATCCGTACTCGCTTTAATCATCGACGCAGTCCTCCCCCATTTCATCGCTTCAATTAATATAAATATAAATTCATAAAAATGCAAATCAAATCCTTAATTCTAGCTTGCATTTTTAGCTTCTCTCCTGTTAAATACTAATTGAAGTACTATTTTTATTTATCGATTAATTATATTGTTAATTTAATGAGAAGGGATGATCCGCATGACCGCACGACAAGCTTCCATGATCGTCGATAAAGACTTCGTTATCTCCCGGATTGACGACCGCCTCTACGGCTCGTTCATCGAACATCTGGGCCGGGCCGTATACGGAGGCATTTACGAGCCGGGCCATCCGCAGGCGGACGATCAAGGCTTCAGACAAGACGTCCTTGCGCTCGTTCGCGGGCTTCGCGTTCCGATTATTCGCTATCCCGGCGGCAACTTCGTCTCCGGCTACGATTGGAAGGACGGCATCGGGCCGAAGGAGCTGCGTCCGCGCAAGCTGGAGCTGGCCTGGCGCACCGTCGAGCCGAATTTGTTCGGCTTAAACGAATTCGCGGACTGGTCGCGCGCCGCCGGTTCCGACGTCATGTGGGCAATCAATCTCGGCACGCACGGAGCGGACGAAGCGCGCAATATCGTCGAATACGCCAACCACCCTTCCGGATCTTATTGGAGCGATCTGCGGATCAGCCACGGCTACAAACAGCCGCACGGCATTAAAACCTGGTGTCTGGGCAACGAGATGGACGGCCCCTGGCAGATCGGCGCCAAGACAGCCGTAGAATACGGGCGAATCGCCGCCGAATCTGCGAAGGTGATGAAATGGGTCGATCCGTCCATCGAGCTTGTCGCCTGCGGCAGCTCCGGCAGAGGCATGCCGACCTATCCCGAGTGGGAAGCAACCGTTCTCGACCACACCTACGAGCATGCCGATTATCTCTCGCTGCATACCTACTACGGCAACGCCGAGAACGATACGCCCACCTTCTTGGGCCGCTCTCTTGAGATGGAGGATTTTATCCGCAGCGTAACCGCGACATGCGATTACATCAAGGCCAAAAAAAGAAGCAAAAGAACGATGATGCTCTCGTTCGACGAATGGAACGTCTGGTTCCACTCCAATGAAGCCGACCGGAAACTCGAGCCGTGGCAGGTCGCCCCGCCGCAGCTGGAGGACGTCTATACGATGGAGGACGCGCTGGTCGTCGGCTGCCTGCTGATAGCTCTGCTAAAGCACTCCGACCGCGTTAGAATCGCTTGTCTCGCCCAGCTCGTCAACGTGATCGCCCCGATCATGACGGTTAACGGCGGTGCAGCGTGGGCCCAAACGATTTATTATCCTTATCTGCACGCCTCGATTTACGGCCGCGGACAAGCGCTTGTGCCGCTCGTGCAATCGCCGAAATACGATACGAAGGAAATTACGGACATCCCTTACCTGGAATCGATCGCCGTCTATAACGAGGAGCATGGCGAGGTAACCCTGTTCGCCGTCAATCGCGATCTCGATAATGCGCTGCCGCTGACGGTCGACTTGAGAAGCTTCAGCCGCTGCGAGTTGATCGCCCACCTCGTGCTGGAGCATGAGGATTTGAAGGCAGCCAATACGGCCGCTTCCCCAAACCGCGTTGCGCCGCGCGATGGAGGAAACGCGTCCGTCGACGGCTCCAAAATAACCGCAACTCTAGGCAAAGCTTCCTGGAACGTCATTCGCGTTCGCATTAGCGACTAACCGCTCGGCAAGCCGACAAGAGAGCCGCCGGAGAATGTCTCGCAAGTCATTCAGTTGACTTGACGGGCAGTCTTCTGCGGCTTATCTTTTTCGGGTTGTCATTTTTCATAATTTTTTTAGGAGGGACTCCCAAAACTCAAAAAAGTGTGTTATACTGAAAGCGCTACCAAAGCAAAGCCATTCTAAGGGGGATTGAAACGATGAATGCAGCGCTTCAGGAGAAAAATGTGTACGAGGATTTTGAACCATGTCAGGACACGTTGTTCTTCAAAGTCGGGGCACACGGGTTGATCAGCTTTCACGGACGGAACTACAACATCAAAAAAAGACTGTCCGCCGATGAAAGAAACCGCCTCATCGCGGACTCCGCGACGTTCTTCCGCGTTTCTTCCGATTGCTACGTCAACATCAAAAACATTTCCGACATCGGGGAACACCATCTCTTCTTCGAGGACACCACGAAGCGACTGCCTTGCTCCGGACGCAAGCAACAGATGATTCGCCAGCTTCTCGGCTAAGTCCACCTACATCCTTTATTGCGACGAGATCAGGAGAACAGCAAAGCCTGAGCGATCCGCAGGAGCAACCTCCTCCGGACGACTCAGGCTTTGCTGTTTTTTTGCGAGTCTTCTCTTGCATTCGGGATTTCAAGGAACGAGCAGTTCTATAATCAGACCGGCCGTCTCTTCGATCGCCTTCTCGGACACGTCGATGACCGGACATTTCAAGCGCTCCATAATATCGGAAGCGAATTGGAGCTCCTTAGCGATTCGTTCCATAGAGGCATAGTTGGCCTGACTGGGCAGCCCCAGCGCCTTCAGCCGTTCCGTCCGGATTTTGAGCAGCCGCTCCGGCTGCATCGTCAAGCCGACGATCAGCCGGTTCGACGGCGCGAACAGCTCCTGAGGAGGCTTGACCTCGATCGTAAGCGGATAGTTCGCGGTTTTGATCCCTTTATGCGCGAGATAGATGCTGAGCGGCGTCTTCGACGTCCGGGACACCCCGACCAGCACGACCTGAGCCTGAAGCAATCCTCGGGCGTCTTTGCCGTCGTCGTATTTGACCGCGAATTCGATTGCTTCAATCTTTCGGTAGTAATTCTCGTCCATCTCGTGCAGCAGGCCCGGCTTGTACTTGGGCGAATCGTTAAACGTATCGATAAAGGCCTGCATCATCGGCCCCATTACGTCAACCGCGCGCACTCCAAGCCGAATCGTCTCTTCCCGCATCGTATCGCGAAGCTCCGGTTGAACAAGCGTATAAGCGATAAACCCTCCGACCTGCGCCGCTTCCGTAATGATCGCTTTAACCTCGTCCTCTTGCTTGATGTTGCCGTAACGTTTAATCTTTACCTGTTCGGCGGCAAACTGCCGGGAAGTCGCCCGTGCGACCGCATCGGCGGTTTCCCCTACCGCGTCCGAGCATACGAATATGATTTTCTGCCGTTCCTCCGACATCAACTGCTCCCCCTACTCCGCGATATACCCGGAGGTTAAATCCAACAAAGCCAGCGTCATGTTGGTTTTCGTAATCCTTCCGACAACCTCAAGCCTCGAGCGTTCTCCCGTTGCGCTCACGACCGGCAATCCGCCGACCTGGTGGTCCAGCATCTTCCTGGCCGCGTCCAACAGCGAATCCTCCGGAGTCACGTATACGAGCCTGGTTACGCGGGTCATCACCATGCTGATCGGAATCGACGCCGCATTCGGATTGCCCAAGGTCACTTTAAGCAAATCTTTAAGCGATACGGTTCCGACAAGCGCCCCCTGCTCGTCCGTCACGGTCAGAAACCCCGTATTTTCCACAAACAGCGCAATGACGGCGTCATTAACGGTCGCCGTCTCGACGATGACCACCGGACGGTTCATCACGTCCTTGATTTTGAGGCTCAAAGCTCTCTCGCTTTGCCGGCCTTCCGTCGTCATAACTTTGCCCAGAAAGTATCCGACCTTCGGCTTGGCGTCGATATAGCCGAGCATGACGAGCACGGACAAATCCGAGCGGATAGTCGGGCGGCTGACGCCCAAGCTCTCCGCGATTTGCTCTCCCGTAATGGGCGCATGCTTCTTGACAAGATCGATAATCGCGACTTGCCTGGCCGTAAGTTCGATGATTCGCTCACTCCCTTGCGCGCCGGCGCTTTGATATCGCCATAAATGGCAGACCCGGCTTAGGCCAAGCTGGCTCCGTGAGCCCGATCGACGTAAGCTTTCGCCAAATCGCGAAGCTCGTCAAACTTGCCCGCTCTCACGAAAGTCGGGTCTAGCAGCTTGCCGCCCATGCCGACGGCGACGGCCCCGGCATCGAGCACTTCGGTAATGTTTTGCAGATTGACGCCGCCAGTCGCAATAAACGGAATGTGATTAAGCGGAGCTCGAATCTCCTTCAAGTAGCCGATGCCCAGCGTGCCCATCGGAAACAGCTTGATTGCGGAAGCGCCCGCCTTATACGCGTTGACGATTTCCGTCGGGGTCATCGCGCCCGGCCAGACGTCCAGCCCCTGCTCGACGCCATGATAGATCACTTCCTCGTCCACATTGGGCGAGATCAAATACTGCGCTCCCGCGGCGATCGCTTCCTTCGCCTGCCCGATGTCGAGCACCGTTCCCGCGCCGATGCGCATCCGGTCTCCGAATCGCTCGCGAAGCTTGGAGATGATGTTCAGCGCGCCGTCGGTATTCAAAGTCGCTTCAAGAAACACAACACCGCCGTCGGCGAGCGCCTCCGCCGCCGACAGCGTCTCTTCAAGCGTAAAGCCGCGAGCGATCGCGACGATTTTCTCTCTGGTCAATTGCCCTAACAGTTCAGAAGGCATTCGGCTAGCTCCTTTGTCGGTCGTTGTGGTCACTGTCGTTTCCTATTGTACCACCGACGCCGCCGCGAAGAAACCGCTCTTTATTGCTGTCCAGCCGCCCGTTCCTTGCCGATCGCTTCCCACATTCCGTTCAAGTACACCGCTCCAAGCGCCCGATCGTACAGACCGTAACCCGGTTTGCCCGTCTCTCCCCAGATCATCCGGCCGTGATCGGGACGAATCGGCCCGGCGTAGTCGATATCCCGCAGTGCGCGAATAATTTCCGCCATGTCAAGCGATCCGGCCGAGGACAAATGCGCCGACTCCTCGAACGAACGCTCCCCCGTAATCTTGACATTGCGCGCATGAACGAAGTTAACGCGGCTTTCCCGACCGAACCGCCGTACCATATCCGGAAAATCGTTCGCCGGATTCGCCCCAAGCGAACCGCTGCACAGGCAGAGCCCGTTGACGGGGCTGTCGTACAGCCGCAAAAATCTGTCCAATGCCGCTTCGTCCGTAATGATACGCGGCAAACCGAAGATCGGCCATGGCGGATCGTCCGGATGAATCGCCATGCGGACTCCGGCTTCTTCGGCAGCAGGCATTATCGCCTTAACGAAATACGAAAGGTTGTCCCATAGCTTCTCCTCGTCCACCGAGGCATATTGCTCGAACAGGAGCTGCAGATCCTCCTTGCGATAGCTGCTATCCCAGCCGGGAAGCTGCAGCTCGCCGGTTAGAGGATTCATTCGCCGCACGACTTCTTCCTCGTATATGAGGGCGGTGGAGCCGTCCTCAAGCTCGTAGTCGAGCTGCGAACGCGTCCAATCGAACACCGGCATGAAGTTGTAGCAAACGATACCGATGCCGGCTTGTCCGAGATTGCGCAATGTGCGTCTGTAGTTCTCGATCAGCCGGTCCCTGCCGGGCAGTCCCAGCTTGATATGCTCATGCACGGGCACGCTTTCGATAACGCTCAGCTGCAGGCCCGCCGCTTCGATCTTTCTTTTCAGCTCCAAAATAAGTTCCAGCGGCCATTCTTCGCCTACCGGAATGTCGTAGACCGCGCTTACAATTCCGGTCACACCGGGAATCTGCCGAATTTGCCACAACTTCACCGGATCGTCGTCGCCATACCAGCGAAATGTCATTTGCATCTTACGATTCTCCTCTCCATTCTCATCTACGTTAGATCGTCATCGCACCAAAACCGCCGTCAACGCGCAGCAGCGAGCCGGTCACAAAGCCGGACGCGCGCTCCGACGCCAAATACACAACAGCCCCCTGCAGCTCCGCCGGCTCGCCAAAGCGCTTCATCGGCGTATGTCCCATAATCGAAGCGATCCTTTCCTCCGACAAAATCGCCCGATTCTGCACGGCCGGGAAGAAGCCCGGTACGATCGCATTCACTCGCACGCCGGCAGGAGCGAATTCACGCGCCAGAAACTGCGTCATATTGTTGACGGCAGCCTTGGAGGCCGAATACGAGAACACCCGTGACAGCGGCGTAACGGACGAAGCCGATGACAAATTAATGATGCTGCCCCCTTGGCCCCGTTCGACCATATGCTTGCCGAACACCTGGCAGGCGATCATCACGCTCTTGGCATTCACGTCGATTATGCGGTCCCATTCCTCTTCCGTAATGTCGAAGAACGGCGTTGCGCTGTTCACGCCGGGGCAGTTCAGCAAAATATCCGCTCCTCCGGTCCACGCCTCCACCTCGGCAAGCAGCTTCTCCAGATCGCTGCGGGAGGTCGCTTCGACCCCGTAGCAGCGCGCCTGACCGCCGGCCGCCGCGATACGCTCGCGAATTGGCTCCGCGTTATCCGCCTTGCGCCCCGTTAGCGCCACCTTGGCGCCGTATGCCGCCAGCGCTTCGGACATCACGCCTCCAAGAGTGGAAGAGCCGCCGATGACTACCGCCGTTTTGCCTTTTAAATCAAACAGATTCATGCTGCACCCCCGTCGCCGGAAGCCCGGAACGATCGTCCTTAAGCTGTCTCTTGTACCGCTCCGGCGTCACGCCGACCTGCTGCTTAAACAGTCTGCTGAAGTGCGCGAGATGTTTAAAGCCGAGGCGAAAACCGACCTCCGTCACAGCCAGCTCCGGCTGCAGCAGAAACAAAATTTTCGCTTCGTTGATCCGCTTGCGGTACACGTACTCGAAGATCGTCGCTCCGGTCACTTCCTTGAATATTTTCGCCAAATAAGATTTGCTCAGATGAAGCTCCCGCTGCAGGCTCTCCATGTCCAGTTCGTCGTCCGTATACTTTCGCTCCAGCAACGCTACGATATCCTGCACCGTCTTCTCCTTGTCGGAAGGCAGCTCTCTCTTCTCGTTCAGCTGCGTCTGGCAGCGATCATAGACGAAGTGCAGCAGATCGATGAAAGCCAGCAGCAGACGGCTGGAGCCTACCTGGTCTCCCCGGGCTTGATGGTCGCGCATGAGCAGCAGAATCCGCTCCGCCTCCTCCTTGTCCGTCCCCCGCAAGCACAGCCGATAATTCTTGAACTGCTCGAACGGCTGCAGGATCGGGACCGCCTGTGGCAGCTCCGTATAAAACCGGAGGATCGCCGGGTCGAAATGCACGATAGAACGAATGTAAGGCACGGACGAATCGATTTTCGGACAGTGGAGCGTCATTCCGTACATGAGAATGAGATCCCCGGGAGCCAGATTGTAGATGCGGTCTCCGATCAGGTAATTGCATCTGCCTTCGTGAAAGTAATACACCTCGTAAAAGGGATGCGAATGAAATACCGGATCGAACGCTCCTGTCGAACGGTAAGAAAAATCAAACATTCGGGCTCAGCTCCCGCAGCAGCCCTCCGATGTATTCGGAGAAGTGGCGGAGCATGGCCGGAGATTCGGCGAACTGTCCGCTGAAATCCTCGACGCCCAAATAGCCGTCATAACCGGCCGCCAGCAGATCGGACAGCACTTGGCGCCACGGTACGGCCCCTTCCTTCAAGCCGACCCACTCGCATTTCCAGACCGCTTCTCCCGCTTCGTTCGTTTCGATGCGGCGCCAGCCGGCGTTCTTGACATGTACGTGCGCCAGATAAGGGCCGAGCAGCTCTACAGCCATGCGATAATTCTCAACGCCCTCGTGAATCATATTACCCGGATCCAGCAGCACCCCGACCCACTGCGGATCCAGCCCTTCGACCAGCCGCCTTGCTCCCGAAGCCGAAGCCGCAATCGTGCCGTGATGAATTTCCACGACTCCCTTTACGCCATACTTGCGGCATAATTGCTGCGCCTCTTGCAAGTAGGCCCGCCCTTCCTCCAGCAGCTCGTCGAGCGGCCTGCTGCGGTCGTATCCGGCAACGCCCAGCCGGATCATCGAAGCTCCGGCGTGGCGCGCCGCCTCCAATACGCGCTCTGTCGCCTGCAAATCGCCCGCGCGCAAATACGGCGTGACGCTCACTACCTCAAGACCGTGCGACAGCGCCGCCTGCTTGAATCTATCGACCTCGGCCAAGCCTTTCGAGGGAGAGATCGTGCAGCGGTTATTTCCCCAGAAGGACGGCGCTTGCTCCCGCACCTCCTCCGGCACTTCCGTATATCGCCACTCCACGCCGTGCAGTCCCGCTTCTTTGGCCGCCGCGGCAAGTTCCTCCGGACCAAGCTCCGGCGTCGCCACCGTGAATACAGAAAGCTTCATCATTCGTACGTCCTCCTATCGCTGACTACTCAATTTTAACCGCTTTCGCCTGGGCTAGCAGACACAGCTCAGCCGCTTTGAAGGCGTGGGCCTGCGTCATCGCTTTTTCCGTCCGGTTGATGCAGTCCAGAATGAGCTCTCCGAAAAACGGAAAGCCGACTTTTCCCGCCAGCTCCATGTGCGCCTCGCCTTCGCCGTTGACCAGGTACAGATGATCCCCTTGGCTGCTGCGGGCGATATCGACATATTTGCGCAGCTCGATATACCCGTTTGTACCGAGAATAACCGTACGGCCGTCTCCCCAGGTCGACAACCCGTCAGGCGTGAGCCAGTCTACGCGAAAATAGTTCGTCGCCCCGTTATCCCCGACGAGCGTCGCATCTCCGTAATCCTCAAGCTCGGGGTACGCCTTGCAGTTGTAGTTCGCCACCTTGCTGTGCAGCACTTCGGCGTTCGTGCAGCCGGCAAAATGCAGAAACTGCTCGATCTGATGGCTGCCGATATCGCACAAAATACCGCCGTACTTGGCTTTTTCAAAAAACCATGCCGGCCTCTGGGCGGCGTTCAGCCGGTGCGGTCCGAGCCCGAGCACCTGCACGACCCTTCCGATCGCTCCGTCCGCAATTAGTTGTCCCGCGAACACCGCGCTTTCCACGTGCAGCCGTTCGCTGTAGTACACCGCATATTTCCGCCCCGTCTTCGTCGCCGTCCGCTTCGCGAGCTCCAATTGCTCCAGCGTCGTGAACGGCGTTTTGTCGGTAAAATAATCTTTGCCGTGCTCCATCGCTTTCACGCCGAGCGGTCCCCTGTCGCACGCGATGGCCGCGGCCGCAATCAGCGCCACCTCCGGGTCCTGCAAAATCTGCTGCTCGGAGTCGGCGACCTTCGCTTGCGGGTAGGTCTCCACGAATTGGCGGACCTTGTCCGGATCGGGATCGTATACCCATTTGAGCGTCGCCCCCGCCTCGATCAGACCGTTGCACATCCCGTAGATGTGGCCGTGGTTCAGCGCCATCGCCGCGAAGACGAACTCACCATCGGTGACGACTGGCCGCGGTTTGCCTTGCGGCGCATAATTCATTCCGTTAGCGTTGCTCATCGCGATTCTCCTTGTCCGGAGGAGACCGTCGATAACGCGATCCGCTCCTGCAGCTTCTCGTAAAACAGATCCTCGTTAATAGGCAGCTCCACCCAGTCATCGATCCATGTAGACAGCAGCATCGCATTCGAGATCGTGAGCCCTTTAATGCCTTCTTCGCCCGGAGCGAGCAACGGCTTGCCGTGCAAAATCGCATTTGTCCAATCCTGAGTAATCTCCTTATGCTGCGCTCCTCCCGGCGTGATCGGAATGTCGAACTGCCAGCATTCCGGCTGCGCGAACGATTCCGTATTCGTCCGATTAAACTCGGATTCGAGCTGTCTGAGACGCCAGAACGTCATCCGGTCGTTCTCGATGACGATTTTGCCGCGATCGCCGGAAATCTCGAAGCGGTTCGTGCCCGGGCATTCGTACGTCGAAGTGACGAATACGCCTGTCGCTCCGTTTTCGTACTCGACGTAAGCCGTCACGTCGTTCTCCACCTCGATGCTCCGATGCTTGCCGAAGCCGCAGAACGCGCGAATGCGCTTCGGCATCAGTCCGGTCGTCCACTGCCACAGGTCGAGCTGGTGCGGGTCCTGGTTGATCAGCACGCCGCCGCCTTCGCCGGCCCAAGTCGCTCGCCAGCCTCCGGAATTGTAATACGCTTGCGGACGATACCAGTTCGTAATAATCCAGTTCGTGCGGCGCACCTCTCCCAACTCACCCGACGAAATCAGTTCCTTCAGCTTCGCATACAGCGGATTGGTGCGCTGATTGTACATAATGCCGAACACCTTGCCGCTCTTCGCCGCGACCTCGTTCATCTCCCGTACCTGTTTCGTGTAGACGCCTGCCGGCTTTTCCACCAGTACGTGCAGTCCCGCCTCCAGCGCTTCGATTGTCATTTTCGGGTGGTCGTAATGCGGCGTACAGATCAGCACGCCGTCAATCTCTCCCGATCGGAACATCTCTGAAGCGCTTGCATACGTTAGAAGCTGATCTCCCCACGTTTGCTTGGCCAGCTCCAGACTTTCCGGGCGCACATCGCTAACCGCCGCTAGAACCGCCCCTTTAACTTGACCTTCAATCAAATATTGCGCATGGCCCTTGCCCATGTTCCCTAGACCGACTATACCGATTCTCACTGTGCTCAACAGAGATTCGCTCCATTCCGATTATAATCGCCTTCTTGGTTCATTGTAACATGTTGACTGTGAATGAACTTCACTCCTAGGCTTGAAATTGGTTTCTGATTTAACTCTGAGTCTACTAGATAGACGAATGAAGTGAAGCCCATTGCATTTCGAATGGGATCGCTTTGCCGGGTTCAGACAGGTTGTTTGGCATGCAAACGACAAAAAAAGAGCGGCATGCGCCGCTCCAGTAGATAATCAGCAAAATATGGCACAACAAGGATTGCAACCGCACATCTCATATCCGCAGCAAATAGATAACCGCCGTCACCGTAACGATGCTGAGCGCCGTGGACACGAGCACGCTCTGCGAGGCAAAGTCCTTCTCGTTGTCGAACTCGACGGCCAGCAGCACGCTGGACAGCGATGTCGGGACAGCCGAAGAGACGATCAGCGCGGCGCCCATCAGCTCGTCGATGCCCAGTATTACGACGACTCCCCAGGCCAACAGCGGTCCGGCGATCAGGCGCAGCCCTGTGGCGATGCCGACGTCCGCCGCCAGCTTGCGGGTCAGAAAACCCTTCATATCGCCGAGTTGAACCCCCAAAGTAAATAGCGCCATGCCGATGAAAGCATCCGACAAGTAACCGACCGAGATGTCTACAAATCCGGGAAGCGGAACTTGCAAGCCTCTCAGCAGCAACGCCAACGGAATGACGTAGATGACCGGCATCGACAAAATCACTTTGCGAATGGCGCGCCAATCCGCTTTGTGCGCATTAACGCTGTAGATGCCGTACGTGTTCGGAATGAGCGACTGCATCATCATGATGATAATCTGCACCGACAGCGTGTACGTATTGCCCGCAAACGCAAGCTGATTGATCGGAATGCCGTAATTGGCGCTGTTGTAGAACAGCACGCTGTTTCTCATCGCTGCGCGCATGCCGCCCTTGTACTTGCGAACTCTCACGACGACCTCTAGCACCGCGTATTGCAGCAGCATGAACAACACGAAGAAGAGCAGCACCTGTCCGAACATTTGCATGGAGATGGCCGTTCCGTATAGCAGCTCGAACATGATCGCCGGCGAGAACAAGTAAAAGTTCAATTTGGACAGCGTCCTGATATCAAGCGAAAAAATGCGGTGCAGCACAATCCCCAAACCGATAACAAGCGACAAAGGAAGTACATTGTTCCATAAAATGTGCAATAAAATGTCCACTGTGCCGAGTCTGCCTTTCCATGCTGCCAAACCGCCAATTCCCATTGGCAGCTTGATAAAGTATGATTAAACTAATCTAACACGGACAGGAGATGAAGTGAAGTGGCTTTCGGCATCGACAGGGCGGAATTGAACGCGTGGAAGGCCGCCGTCTCCCGCGGGGAAACCGCGTTCCTAACGCATTATTGGTACGATCCGAGGTTTCCGCAATTTCGTACCGTCACTAAAGTCGGCAACGCCGATTACGAGCGGCTGGCCAAGTGGTGCCGCGACAACGGCTTAAACCCGAAGTATATCCACGCCCGGTCGATGTTCCCGCATTTCGACTTGCTGGGCGCGAAGCAGAAGGAAATTCTGATTAAAGAAAAGCTCTTCCTTCACCTGGAGCGATTCGGGCTGAATCAGGAATAAACCTTAAATGGGCTGTCCCATAAGCGCTTCAAACTGCTGTGAAAGATAATCGATGAACAAGATGCAAGGGGGATGTACCTCCTTCCGATGCTATACGCTCCTGAAACCTGAATAGGCTAACCCGTGGTAAGGTGATTTCAGGAGCGTATGAGGCAGTCTACAGAAGGTACATCCCCCTTACTTTGTCTATCGATCCATCTCAAGCAGTTCTGCTTATAAGACAGCCCATTACTTATGTTCTTACCCCTTATTCCAATCAAAACCAACAGCGTTCAGGAACGCTCTGGCGAGCACGACATGACCGGCTTGCGTCGGATGAACGCGATCCCAAGCCAGGGTCGCCGCATACAGCTCCTTCAGTACAGCGTCGAACGCAAGCTGCGTGTCAACGAACAGAGCGCCCGTCTCCTCCGCCACTTGCTTTACGATCGCGCCGTACTGATCCATCGAGCTGCGCATCGCATCCTGCTTGTTGCTCTCCAGATAAAACGGCGTCATCAGCACAAGCTGGCTTACGTGCGGCTTCGTCCGCTCTACCAAAGCGCGCAGCGTCGCTTCGTAACGATCCGGGTAGACGTGGCTTTCCTTGATGAACGGCATGTCGTACTGCCGCCAAACGTCGTTCGTGCCGATCATGATCGACAGCCAGTCCGGCTTCCGATCCAGCACGTCCTCCTGCCATCTTTCCTCCAGATGGACGACGTTGTTCCCGCTGCAGCCCATATTGACGACGCGAATGCCAAGCTCCGGGTATACCGCCTGCAGGAACGCGTCGACCAAGGACACATAACCTTTGCCCAGCGCCCCGAACAGCCCTTCCCCATCGGGTCTGGCCCGTTCGCAATCCGTAATCGAATCTCCGATAAACAGCAGTTTCTGTCCTTTTTGCAGTTGCATCGCCGCTAGTCCTCCTTACTGGATCGACTCGATCAGCCCTTTGAGCTTGTCGGCTGAACGGTGAAGCAGTTCTTTCTCCTCTGCGGTAATCGGGATATCCATCACTTCGCGCACGCCGGAGCGATCCACGACGCAAGGAACGCCCAGATAGACGTCGGATACCCCGTGATAGTCGTTCAACAGCGTCGAAACGTTCAGCACGGCGCCTTCGTCGCGCAAAATAGCGGTACAGATACGATCAAGCGCGAGAGCGATCGCGTAATAGGTCGCCCCTTTGGCGCTAATGATCTGGTAAGCCGCGTCGCGCGTATTAACGAATACTTCTTCCCGCTCGGCGTCGTTCAACTTCACTTCCGCCCCGGCAACGTTCGCGAGACTCCAGAGCGGAAGCTCGGAATCGCCGTGCTCGCCGATGATGTGCGCATGCACGCTGCGAGGGTCGATGTCGAGCTTGTCGCCGATCAAATAGCGGAACCGGGCGCTGTCGAGCAGAGTACCCGAACCGATAACCCGATTCACCGGCCACTGCGATTTTTTCCAAGAGAAATAACTCATAATATCGACCGGATTCGATGCAATCAGCAAAATGCCGTGAGAGTTAACCTTGAGCACTTCCGTAACAATGCTATCGAAAATAGCGACGTTGCGCTTAAGCAGATCGACGCGAGTCTCTCCTTCGCGCTGCGCCGCTCCCGCTGTAATGATAATAACGTCGGCTTCTCTGCAATCCTCATATGTACCTGCCCATACCTTGGCTCCGCCGAGGAACGGCATGCCGTGATTCATATCGAGCGCATCCCCGACGGCTTTCTTATGATTGGCGTCGATCAGCACGAGCTCATCCATCCGATTTCTTAACAGCAGCGTGTACGCCGTCGTCGATCCGACCGCTCCCGCTCCGATAATAACCACTCTTGTCTTTTTAGCCATACCGTTTTCAGCCATACTGTGTGTAGCCTCCGATTTTCTCTATTTGTCCAAATAAGGTTTGTTAACGTAGTAATACATGTAGCCCAGCAGCAATCCCCCGCCGATCATATTCCCTAGCGTGACCGGGATCAGGTTGTGCGCCACCCCGTACCAGGAAATCGTCCCCGGATGGTTCAACACAAGCGCGATCGCGAACGTACACATATTAGCGATGCTGTGCTCGTAGCCCGAGATGAAGAAGCAGAAGACGAACAGCATCATCGCGAACATTTTCGCTCCGTCCGACTGCATGAACATCGGCACGAAAAACGCCAGACAGACGAGCCAGTTACACAGAATCGCGCGGAAAAACAGTTCCATTGCCGGTGCGTGCATCTTCTTCTCCACGACGCTGAGCAGAAATCCGTTGACCGACGATTCCTCGAACAGCCCTGTCGTAAAAATAAGCAATGCAAACGCCGCCGCTCCGAGAATATTGCCAAAGTAACTGAGCCCCCACAGCTTGACCGTCCTCTTCCAGGTCATTTTGCGGCGCAGAGCCGCGTAGCTGTAGTAGAACGTGTTGCCCGTAAACAAATCGCCGCCGCCGTAGGAAATCAGAATGATCGCGCAGCCGAACGTTATCGCCGCCATCGGGTAGGTAAACGGGGATTCCACGTTGTAAAAATAGCTCCCCGTCTTAAAGGCGACGATAACGCCGAAACCGATGAACATACTGGCCAGCATGGAACGGGCGATGTAACGAAGCAGGCTCTGCTCGTAGACTCGGGATTTTTTGAGAGCCAATTGCTCTACCTTGAGCAGCGCTTCTGTTTCCACAGATGTTCCCTCCTGTTGCCTTGCGTATAAAAAAGAATATACCATATTTTCGCCGCTTTGGAATGTAAAACGATTCACATTTCCGGATCGGCAGGCACGGATTCCGGCTCTCCTTTTTGCTCCCGTTTCTTACCGTTAATCCACGTAATCAAGAAGGAGATGCCTCCCAGCACAAGCAGCACTGCGCACTTGTATAACGTCTCTTCCCCTTCCAGGTCCAGGAAAATCGCCTTACCGGCAACGAGCAGCAATACGACGGCGCCGAAAATGCGGAACAGCTGCTGGCGGGCGACGGTGCCCCATAAAGTGAGCAACAGCGCATAAACGCCCCAAGATACGCTCAGCGACAGCTGCACCAACCGGTTCGGAGCATCCTCGGCGTAGACGAGAAATACGTTTTCAATCTGCACGGTCAACAGGCCGCCTACGATGAGATGAGAGAGCACTGCGAACAAATTCGACAGAAACGAGGTCGTTTCCTTCGTCATTCTGAAACAAATTCCCGTAACGGACAAGTAGAAGCCGACGAATGCAAGCAGCACCCAGGACAGCGCTCCCCAGTTCAGAAAAGGAATGAATGTGCCGAACCAGTCTCCTCTTGGCGCATCCCAGGTCACGAGAAACCAGTAGACGCCGACGACGGTCCAGACAGCGATTGCCGCCAAACTCGCGACTCCGTATTTTTTACGATGTCCCAGCATTGCCAGCGCTGCCGCGATTCCGCCCCAGAAAAACACGTTAACGATCGGCTTAACGTCCATGCCGCTTCCGAGATTGGAGAATGCAAGCAGCAGCAGCGCCCCTCCTCCGATCAATTGACTGGCGGATGCCGATTGGAAACGCCGCGTGAGCTGGAGCACGATGGCGCCTGAGACAAGATAGCATAACCCGATCAGCGACAACACGTATGCGTAATGAAGCTCCCCATTCAGAATGAAGATCGACCATGTACCGAACAATACCCCGTTAGCCAAAGTCATATACAGGTTCCAGCCGTCGAAGCAGCGATTGTTCCGCCACGAAGCGACCAGCAAACCAACCAGGTAAAAGACGAAGGCGGCGACTGCGTAGCGAAGAGGCATACTCCACAGCCCGTCTGTAGGCGGATCGAAGTGTACGTAATACGCCGCATAGATGATCCATGTACCGACAAATGCGCCTATTCGCAGCTCGCTCCACCCTTTCGCAATGCTCAGGAAGAAGAAGGCCGAGTTCAATACGAACAAATAGAGAAACAGGGTAAACACCTGGTCCGTTGCCGGCTGCATCATCAGCGGAGAGAGCAGGCCGCCGGCCAGGGCGATGTTCATCAACAGCCGCGAATCGAAGCGGTAGGCATAGAACGAGACGCCAGCCGTGACCGCAGTCATCCCGATGAGAACGGTCATCGGGTTCCATAGCCGATAGTAAACGCCGGCGAACGCGAACGTCGCATAGAGCAAACAGGCGCCCAAGCCGATGGCGATCTGTACGCCCGAAGCCCATTTGGATCCGCGTCCGGTCATCGCCTGTCCGGCGATGCACAGACCTGCGCCGCTGAGCAAGCCTGCGGCAATCTTCATGCCGTCGGTAATCCAGCCTTGCTCTATGGAATATTTGAAGAGCGTTATGAATGCGGCCAATACAAACAGCACGCCGAGCAGGGAAGTCCAGTGCTTGCGAAGGAGCATATCCATCTTCATCAGCCTCCTAGGATTGGGGCGCCTTGTCGGCGCGGATTTGGAGCAAACGATCGATAAGCCTTACGACGCCCAGCATGAGAAAACATAACGCGAGCGCAACGAGTTCAAGTTGCAACAAGTACCACGGCCATGGCGCGAGCAGATCGAGCAAAGAAGGCGTGCTGGGCTTACGGGCAAGAAACATAAAGTTTTCTCCCGTCAGCGCGTTGGCGATAGCGGCGGGAATCGCGATGACGTGAAGCCAGCCGAGCGCCCGGAATACCGATGCTATTGTCGGACGATAGCCCTCAATCGAGGTCAGGAACACGCTCGCTCCGATAATCGCGCCGTGGGCGATGAAGAAATGAAAAAAGCGGAACTCCGGATATCCTGCATCCAGATTGGGCGTCAGCAGCGCTTGCAGCGCGCCGAGAATGCCGATAAAAAACGTCACCTCGTACAGCTTGCGACTTCGCGTGAGCAGCACGATCGCCGACAGCCACATCATGACGCTGCATAACTGGAGGGGCAAGGAATGCAGGCCCCAATTTTGCGTAACCCCGTACCATGCTTGCAGCGCCAGCTCGCAGCCAATCAGGATCGCGACAAGAGCATATCTGGCGCCGCGGTTCGCACGGGGAGTGTTCAGCCGTTTGCGGAACAGTATTATGCCGCCAATGATCGCCGCCGCCATCGCGAGCCCCAGTGCGTGCCCCGCCGTGTAAGGTTCGAAAACCATTGCAGCCATATTCGCCATCCTCATTTCCGAAGGGTTTATTTGGAAATTGTGTGTTAGTTGTTACAACTTCATTCTAGAAAATCCACACGCAAAAAAAAGTACCAACTTTGTTTGGTACCTTGTCGCAAACTAATGGGTAGGCTGGCGGCATTAAGCACGTGTGGCGGTTCTATTGCGTGGGAAACGGAAATGATGGTGGCTTTAAGCGCGTGTGGCGGTTCTATTCTGGTGGAAGCGAACGGATTGGAGACATCAAGCACGTACGCGCTACTAGGAGAAGGAACGGGCTGGCGAGTTAAAACAAACCCTTCTCCTTAGCCTCGCGAGCGGCCTCCTTTGATCCTTTGGAGCCGAGCTTTTTCAGGATGTGGTTGACGTGGTTTTTGATCGTTCGAATTGACAGAACGAGCCTGTTGGCAATCTCGGTTTGGGTGTAGCCCTTGTCGATCAGCTTCAGCAATTCCAGCTCGGAGGGAGTGATCAGGTCCTGCAGCTTTTTCTTTTCGAATTCCCGTTCAAGCTGCTTCAATCTGCGGAATTCCTCGCGCATCCGTTCCGCAGCCGCCGGGCTGATGGGAGCTTCGCGCCGAGCAGCGGCGCGGACGGCATTCGGTAGCGCCTCAAAATCGCTCTTAATCTGATAGTCGATCGCTCCCGCCTGGAAGGAGCGGAAAATCAGCTCCTTCTCTTCCATAGAGGTGAGCATGACGACCCGCGCTCCGGTAGCCGCCGTCACTTCCTCCGCCAACTGTACGCCCTCCGGCTCCCCATGAAGCATAATGTCCATCAGCACGACGTCCACTTCCAGCCGACCAGAAGCAAGCGCCTCCCTCGTCTCGACCTTATCGTCCGAGGCAAATACGACTTCGATGTCGGGTTGTTTCTCCAGATAGGCGCGCAGACCGCGAAGCCAATCCTTGTCATCCTCCACAATCCCCACTTTAATCGCGTCCATGCCCCCGCGCCTCCTCATCGTCATTTTTTCTCAACCTACAATCCTTACATCCGCACTACATCTGAGTGTAAGGGATAACTAAGCCCATCCCGGAGCGGTTAGCCTTCCTCCCGAAACTCCCTGATCGAACGGGATACCGACAAAGACGACGAAAGCGAAGATATAGAAGAAGCTTTAACCGCCTGAACGCGCTTCTTCGGAAAGACCATATACACGCTCGTCCCCTCGCCCGCCTTACTGCGAAGATGAAGCGCTCCTCCGTGCTTGCGCACGACATGGTAGGCGTAAGGCAATCCTAACCCGAATCCGCCCATTCCGCCCTTCGTCGTATAAAACGGCTCCAGCGCACGCACCGCCTGGGCTCTGCTCATTCCCGGCCCCGAGTCGCGCACCTCAAGCGTAAGCTCCCGCTTGCCTTCCTTCAACGCTACAACTAGCACGCCTCGCCCGTTCATCGCTTCCAGCGCATTGGAGACGACGTTGCCAAGCGCCTCGCCCGTCTGCGCCGGATCGATCAGGCAGCGCCAGCCTTCCGCCAGATCAAGCTCCAATCGAACCTGTCCAAGACGCGGAACGAGCGGCTTAATCGTCTCGCGAACAAGCTCGTCCAGCCTGACGTCCTGCGGCCGAATCTCCAGATCCTCCGTACGCCGATGCACTCGGGAGATCATCTCTTGGATATGGCTCGAAGCCGCCTGCACGACCCCAAGATCCTCCACTAATTCCGGCTGATTCGTCGACTCTGCGTAGCTCTTCATTTTCTCGGTAAAAAGCCGCATTTTCCCGACATCGTTCTTGATCGCATGGTGAAGAATCGCCGTCCCGGAGGTAACCGCTCGCAGCGTGGAATCGAGCCGCCGCCTGTCGACGAGCAGCCTCATCCCGAGAAAGCCGTAAGTAAACAGCCCGATCAGAAACACCGCGACGCCAATCCCTACGAACCACACGTTATATCGCCACATCCGCAGCATGCCCAGACTCGGAAGCACGTAGCTCATCACCATCGACATCAGCACAGTGGGCAGCACCGCCAGACAGATGGTCCAATGCGTGTGGGACAGCGAACGATAACCTGTTTTTTTGAACAGGACGATCACGGCTGCAAGCAGAAAATAAGGCACGGCCCACCAGACAACGAGCGAATGGGAGATCGGTCGAACTTCATTGTATGGCGGCGTGAAAGCGAGACAATACGCGACAGGCAGTAGCAAAAGCAGTGGGATGCTCCAACGCAATACTCCCTGCAGTCGGACGGGTCGATAGGCCAAAGCGAACAACAGAAAAAAATACGGCAAACCGTAATAGGAGGTCAAAGAAGCGGCCGCCTGCACGGAGTACAGCGTATTCTCCAGACCGACATGGGGACGATACTCGTGAATATACGGGATAAAAGTTTCCGAAAGCGTCGCCGCAAGAGCTCCCGCTCCTCCGCATAAGGCGACCGCGCTCAGCCTGCGATTTACGGCGGAACGCGGATCTGCGAGCAGCAAAATCAGCGCAACCGCCCATAACGCGATCCAGACGAATAACATGTCAAAGCTCCTATCTTATCGCGATTGGCTGCGGCGTCGCCGAGCTCTTGACAACTTCCGCTACCAGCCTCGCTTAGTCAGCCAAGTGCCGCACAAGTCCGTCCACGTCGCCACGTGCGGGTCTCCCTCGGAAAGCCCCAGTCCGTGTCTTCCCGATTCATAGACATGCAGCTCGTAAGGCACTTTATTCCGGCTCAGCGCTCCGGCAAGCAGCAGCGCGTTTTCGACCGGAACGACTTCATCGTCCGCTGTGTGCCAGATGAAAGCGGGGGGCGTGTCCGGCGTAACCCGCGTCTCGCAGCTAAGCGATTCCACCAGAGCCTGATCGGGATTATCGCCGAGCAGATTCAGCCGGGAGCCCTCGTGTACGTGAGGAAGCTTCATCGTAATGACCGGATAACAAGGGATGAATGCATCCGGTCTGCAGCTCTCGCGATCAATCGGGTCGGTCGCATCCGGATTGCCGCTATCGTAAAGCGTCCCTGCCGATGCGGTCAAATGACCGCCCGCCGAAAATCCGAGCACGGCGATTCTGGCCGGATTGATCCCCCATTGCCCGGCATGGTGTCGCACATAGCGGATTGCCCTTTGCACGTCGGTTAGCGGGCTCGGATGGCGATACGGAGCGACCCGGTAGCGCAGCACGAATGCGGGAATCCCTACATCGTTCAACCACAGGGCGATCGGCTCCCCTTCATGGTCGGCACGCATGCCGTATCCTCCTCCGGGAACGACGATAACCGCCCCTCTTCCCTTCTCCTGCACCGGATAGGCTTGAAGCGCCGGAACATCCTCGTCTCCGCCGCCCTGCGCTCCCGGAGCGTTCTCGGTCCATAATTGAATCCATTCTCTCTCCGTACTCATTCGCGGTTCCCCCTGATTGTCTTCTATTCTCTCTTATTCTAATGGCTCCCGGACAATCCAACAACCAACACAATGGAATCGCTTTAATACCGCTTGTGTTTTTTTTAGGTCTCCGGCTGCGCGAATGCTCGCTTTCGACCATGCATCGATGCAAATCCGCAGTTGAAATTAACTTTCTCTCAGGAAGGTTTCTATATCGGACTATAGAACTAGATAAGTACAAAGCATACATTCATCTTGGAGGTGCCCTAATTGTTGAAGTCGAATGATACCTTGTTTTTTTCAACAGCATTTAACCATGCCCCAATTGGAATGGCGCTCGTATCTGATTCCGGACACTGGCTGCGCGTCAATCGATCGCTGTGCGAGATTTTAGGCTACACGGAAACCGAGTTTATGAGGCTTACCTTTTACGACATTACGTTTTCTGAAGATCTTGGGCTGAGCGAGGAATATTTCGGAAATCTGGCCGCAGGCAGAATAAATATTATTAAGCTGGAGAAACGTTATGTCCATAAAGACGGCCGTGCGATTTGGGTATCGCTGCACGTATCGAAGGTGATCAGCGAAACGACGAATACCTTGTTTTACATAGCTCAAATTCAAGATATTACGGACAGAAAAAAGACCGAGCTGCTGCTGCACAATTCGGACAAACTATCGTTGGTCGGCCAGATGGCCGCCGGCGTCGCCCACGAAATCCGCAATCCGTTAACGGCTGTCAAAGGTTTTTTGCAATTAATGAGGTCCGACGGGGTTAAGGATCATTATTACGATATCGTTTTCTCGGAATTCCACCGCATTGAACTGATCTTGACCGAGCTGCTCGTGCTGGCCAAACCGCATGAAGCCAAAATGGAATCCAAGGATCTTAAACAACTGCTGACGGACGTAACGACGCTGATGGAATCCCAGTCGATCATGAGCAATGTGCGCATCCGGTTTACCTGTTCCCAGCCGTCGATCTATATAGACTGCGACGAAAACCAGATCAAGCAGGTCACGATCAATCTCGTCAAAAACGCGATCGACTCCATGCCTGAAGGGGGAGAAGTGCACATCGATTTGCAGCTGTTGGGAAATGAGGTTGAATTTGTCGTGAGCGATCGCGGGAACGGAATTCCGGACGACCAATTGGAGAAGATCGGACAGCTTTTTTTTACCTCCAAAGAGAAAGGAAACGGGCTGGGCATGATGATCAGCTTCAAGATCATCGAGAACCACGGCGGCAGCCTGACCATTAAAAGCAAGGTAGGAGAAGGAACTCAGGTGAGGATAAGACTGCCTTGCAAGCAGGATCGTCAAGCGATTTCTCAACTCGACCGGACAACAAACTTCGACTCGGGCGCTTAGCTTCCTAGGCTCTTCCCCGATTCGTCAAAAAGCCGACGGCAAGCGGGCATCTGCTCTGCCCCTCGCCGTCGGCTCTTTTCATTTCCGCTTAAAAGCTTCATTATAGCACCGGCGGCACACCGGCTTGTAGTCCTCGTTGCCTCCGACTTGGATCTGCTCTCCCTCGTTGACCGGGATGCCGTCCTTGAAGCGAATGACCATCGTCGCTTTGCGGTCGCAGTACCAGCAGATCGTCTTGATCTCCTCGATCTTGTCGGCGTACACGAGCAAATTGTAGCTGCCTTCGAACAGTTGGTTCTGAAAATCGTTCTTTAATCCGAAAGCCATCACCGGCACGTCCAACTCGTCGACGATTCGGGTCAGCTCGATAATATGTCGTTTGTTCAGCCATTGCGCCTCGTCGACGAGCACGCAGTAATAGCGGCCCGATTCGTCAAGCTGAGCTTTGACGGCGTCGTACAGATTCGTGTCCTCGTATACGGGAATGGCGGGGCGCGTAAAACCCGCTCTCGTCCCGACCTTGTCGGTCCCGTTGCGCGTATCGATGACGGGCGTAAAGATCAAGACCGGCTTGCCTTGCTCCTCATAATTGTGCGCGACCTTAATAATTTCGAACGACTTGCCGCTGTTCATCGTGCCGTATTTGAAGTACAACTGAGCCAATGCGCTACCTCCGCAATCAAGTTATAGACAGCAAACATTATACAACAGATAGCACGGATACAGTAGCGGCAATTCCCCTTCCGGCGAAAATGAAAACAAGGGACTGCCCGCGCCATCCGCTTGATGGTCGAGAGCGTCCCTTGCGATATCTCCTTAACGTCGTTGCACTAGCCCTGCATGCCCTTCTTCATCCAGCCGGCCACCGTCGCCGTGCGCTTGCCTTGGTGAATCGCCGCCGGACGTACATCCTCGAGCATTTTGCCGGACTGGTCGACCGTGACGCTTGTGCCGTACGGATTGCCGCCGGAGGCGAAAATAACCGGATCGGTATACCCCGGGGCGGCGATAATGCCTCCCCAATGGTGAATCGACGTATATAGCGACAGAATCGTCGCTTCCTGTCCGCCATGATAATTGCTGGCGCTGGACATGGCGCTGACGACCTTGTTCGCCAGTTTGCCGTTAAACCACAGCCCGCCGAGCGTATCGAAAAACTGCTTCATTTGCGAAGCCATATTCCCGAAACGGGTCGGCACCGAGAAAATATAAGCGTCCGCCCATTCAAGATCGCCGGTCGAGACGGTTGGAACGTCCCGGGTCGCGTCCATATGAGCCTTCCATGCCGGGTTCGCGTTGATCGCCGCCTCGGGGGCAAGCTCGGGAACCTTCAGCAGCTTCGTCTCCGCCCCGGCCTGCTTCGCGCCTTCCACGGCCCATTGCGACAGCTGATAGTTCGTTCCGGTCGAGCTATAGTAGATCACCGCTAATTTGACGTCTGACAGAGCCATCATCTCCTTTCGGGAATCGAATTCCCCTTAGGATTGCCTCTGCGATCGATCGATTATGCAGGCTATATAAGTCGACCCGGCGCAAGTGAAGCTCCCTGCAACCCGAGCCTTTTATATTTTAGTAAGCGCCAGCGATGGCGGCACTTCTGCGATGCAGTCCGGCGTTTCCCAGGCCCTATTCTCGACATACGGCGTCACCGGGTAGATTCGGAAATCGGCATCCTCCAGCGAGCAAAGCGTCGCCTGCAGCACTTCCGTTCTGGTCTCCTTCGGATTCAGCCACAGCTCTATCGCCTCCTCGTCCAACACGAGCGGCAGCGGGTGATTCGTGCCGAAGGCGTTGCCGCGCGTAATAACCGTACACATCGGATACTCGTTCCGCTCCGAATCGAGCCAGACGTCGAATATACCGGGCATGGCGAATGTCGGCTTCGTCCGGTGCACGACGCGCCACGCGCTTTTCGTCTTCCCTTCGATTTTCCAAATGTAAAACCCGCTGCATGGCACGACGCACCGCTTCTTCGTCAGCATATTGCGCAAATATCGTCTGTCGGTCAGCGTATCGACGTTGGCGTTGATCGAATTTTTGCCCCAGTAAGGCATTAATCCCCAGCGCTGCTGATTGAGGCAGCGTTCTTCTCCGATCTGTTGAATGATCGGAATTTGCTGCGTCGGAGCAATATTGTACCGCATCAAGTAAGGCACGTGAACTCTGTCGATGCGAAATCGCTCCGTTAAATCCGCAAGCTCCGCCGTAAGCGAATATCGGTTACACATGTGCATCAGCCCATTTCCGAGAATTTATTCGTTCTCAGTATGGGCTTACGGCAGGAAGATTATGTATGTGAAAATAGACGAGCGACAGCAAGGACTGCTCCGGAAGCGACGATAACAAAAATAATCGAGGAGACGTACATGATTCGCACCGTCAGACGGATGTGCTCGGCTTTCAGCGAATGCAGCGGCTCCCCCATTCTAGCGCGGTCGGATGCAATGCCTTTGTAATAGTTCAAGCCGCCGAGCTGCACGCCTAGAGCTCCGGCGACGGCGGATTCCGGGAAGCCGCTGTTCGGGCTCGGATGCAGACGTGCATAGCGGCGAACTGTGCTAAGCGCTCCGCCCGCCTTTAGCCCGAGTATCGCCGCAGCCGCCGCAATGGCGAGCGCGGTCAGTCGGGCCGGAATCCAGTTGGCGACATCGTCGAACCGGGCGGACGCCCAGCCGAGATAACGATACTTCTCATTTTTGTAGCCGACCATGGAATCGAGCGTATTCGCGGCCCTGTAAGCGAGGGCGAGCGGCGCCCCTCCAATGAACGCATAGAACAGCGGGGATATAATAGCGTCCACGATATTTTCCGCCACCGTCTCCACTGCGCCGCGCGTAATTTCGCTCTCGTCGAGTTGATCGGTATCCCGTCCCACGATCATCGACAATGCATACCGGGCTTCCGGCAGCTTGCCCTGTTTAAGCAATCGATAGATGTCCATCCCGGCGTCTCCCAGCCCTTTGGCCGCGATCGTCGTCGAGATCATCCAGGCGGCCGCTCCGTAGGCAAGCCAGAGATGAAGCAAGCTCAGCAAGTATAAGATCGCCCATCCGAGACAGAAGGAGCCTCCGACAAGAACGAGCGGATAGATCAGGCCGGCCAGCTTCAGCGCTCTATCTTCGCAAGAGCCGCCGAACGGACGGACAAGCCATTGCAGCAGCGGGCTGGCCGCAGCCGCTCGCAGCGGTCGCTCCAGCTTGGAAATAACGCGGCCCATTCCGACGACGGGATGCGGCAGCGCTCGCGGGTCTCCGATCGCCAAGTCGATCATAAACGCGCAAAACACGATGGCCATCTCAATGTTCATTTAACGTTCTCCTTGCGTGCGGACCGCTTCGTGAACGGCAGCGTAGACCAGCCTGCCGATAGCGTTGCCGATCGTCGTCGCGACTCCGGCGTAGCGGTGAACGCGCCCGTAGCTCTCCGACTGGCTGACGGCGACCAGCACGGCATCGGTCGACGTTCCCGTCGCCGTGCATCCGTGACTATGATCGCGAATATCCAGATCGGCGAAAGCGGCGCTTTTTGCTTCCGTAGCGCTGATGATGGCGTTGACCATTGCGCTTTCCGTCATTTGGCCGTCGATCAGGAGAATAATGTTTACCGTCCCCGGCTCATAAGCCGAGAACGTCTCGCGCAGCACTCCCGCTCTTGCCGCATTGCCCGTTCCGGCCGAGGCACAGACAAACAAACGACATTCGTCTCCCTCCTCCTCGGCGAAGGAGGCGTGGGTCAGATGCGCGGCCGTCTGCAGCCCGACCGTCGTCTGCGGATCGTAGCCCCAGCCGTTCAGCGCCTGGCGCATCATTTCCGCCGGATCGGTGCAATCGTAGTTCAGCGGAACCTTCCAATTGACGAAGCGCTCTCCGTGAACCGGCCCTCCTCTGAAGGGGGCGTTGCTGAGCGTCTGATAGCTGCGGCCGCATTCGACAGACAGATGGTCCCGTTCGAACCGGATTTTCAATTCCGGCCATAACGGAGACAAGTAAGAGGCGGCGCCTCCGCGAAAAGGTTGTGTCATAAGTGCCTCCCGGTCATTAATGCGAGTAAAGCAAGCAGCGCAAGCGTCTCTGCGCCTTCGATCAGCGCACCGTAAACGTCGCCCGTAAATCCGCCGAGCCTGCGCGTAATATAGCTGCCGAACAGCCAAACCGCAAGCAACGCAAAGACGAAGACGACAACGCCGCGCCAATCTGCAAAACCGAAGGATGCCGCCGCGACGAGCAAACCGTTGACGAGCAGAACGGCCGGAGTAACCCCGGCGCGCAATCTGCTGCCCAGCCCCTGCTGCTGAATATACGGAAAAAAGCGAATCGCCGCGAGCAGCGCCGCCCTCGCCATCGCCGGGATAACGGCAATCGCGGCCAACGCTCCCGCTGCGGCCAACTGCTGAACGGCGGCGACTTTAAGCAGTATGAGCACAATCGCCGCCACTACGCCCATCGCCCCGACGCGGCTGTCCTTCATAATTTCCAGCGTCCGCTCGCGGCTGCGCTGACTGCCCAGCCCGTCGGCGAGATCCATCCAGCCGTCCAGATGAAGCGCCCCGGTCGCGTATACCCAGAAAGCGACGACAACGACTGCGACAAGCGGCAGAGAAACTTGCCCGAACAGCCAGCCCCCCAGGCATCCTGCCAACCAAATGGCAGCGCCCAGCAGCAGGCCGACAAGCGGATAAAACTTTGGACTGCCTTCCCAACCTTCAAGCGTTTGCGCCCGTTTGGGCACCGGAAAACGCGTTAGAAATCCGACCGCCTGCCAAAATGCGCTCATCCCTTTAGCCTCCACGGCAGCCCGCTTACGACAACGACCGCCTCGTCCGCCCGAGCGGCGAGACGCTGGTTCGCCTCGCCGACAATGTCTTGAAACCGGCGTCCTAGCGGTGACAGCGCCACGCCTCCCCAGCCGACCTCGTCGGTGACGATAACCGCTTCGCGCAGACGTGATGCTCCTAGTGCCTCGATATACTCATCGACTCGGGTCAAAATACGCTGTGCCAGGCTCTTGTCCCCAAGCCGCTCTTCCGGGATCTCCATCAGCCGGTTGGCGATCCAGGCGGACAGCGTATCAACGAGCACAAAGTCGTAATCTTCATAAGGCGATACGGACAAATCGCTTGCAGCTTCCAGCGTATCCCACTCGGCCGGACGACGAGCCCGGTGCTTGTCGATGCGCTCGTCCATCTCCCCGTCCCAACGCAGACCTGTGGCGACGTACAGCACTTTGGCGGGGGCTGCCGACGAACGCTCAAGCACAAGTCGCTCGGCATAGGCGCTTTTGCCCGAGCGAACGCCTCCGCTGACCATCACGATGTTCATCGCTGCCCCCCCTCCTTATGAACCTCCGCCAGCGCCGCCAGCAGCCGATCGTTATCCGCACGGTCGCGCACGGCGATTCGGATATGCCTCTCCGTCAGCCCGTCGTACTTGGCGCAGCTTCGCACAAGCAGACCTTTCGGCCCCAGTGCGTCCTGCAGCCGCTCTGCCGTCCACTTCTCGCACAGCTCAAGCAGCAGAAAATTCGCTTCGCCGGGCCAGGTCCGCCACCCGAGCCGGGAATCGATTTCCCCCCGCAAATAAGTCCGCTCTGCCGCAACCAGTTCCCTCGTCCTGCGGTCGTACTCCGCGGTTTCCGGCTGCAGGCAAGCTTGTCCGGCAAGCAACGCAAGGCCGTTGACGCTCCAGGTTACCTGCTTGCGCGCCATTCTGCGAATCAGCTCGGGGGCGGCGATCGCATAGCCGAGCCGCAGGCCGGGAATCGCATAAAACTTTGTCATCGAGTGCAGCAGCAGAACATGCGGATGGCTTTGCAGCTCCGGCAGCAGCGTTTGACGCTCCTCGGGCGCGATGAAGTCGATGAATGCCTCGTCTACGACAACGTAAGCCGCGCATTCTGCCGCCAGCTCGGCGATCTGCCGCAGCTGCGGCAAGGAATAGGTTAGGCCGGTCGGATTGTTCGGATGGCCTAGGAACAGCAAATCGACCTGCTTGAGCAGCGGCTCCAGCTCGGCCGGCTCGGCCCTGTACCCGTTCTCTTCCCGTCCGATAATTGTTCGCACTTCCGCCCCGTACGCTTCGGCAAGCTGTCCGTACTCCGAGAAGCACGGCGCAACAACTCCGACCGAGCGAATGTCCAGCCCGGACAGCGCAAGCGCAATGCACTCGGCGGCTCCGTTGCCGATCAGCAAGTTCTCCTGTTCGACGCCGAGCTTCGCCGAAAGCTTCTTCTTTAGCTCGCGATGACCGGGATCGGGATAATTGACGATTGCGGCCAGTCCGCTCCGCAGCGCTTCCAAAGCTTGCGGCGGCGGACCGAGCGGGTTGATGTTAGCGCTGTAATCTAGCCAGTCGCCCGGGCGAACGCCGAACTTCGCCGAGGCGGTCCACAGATCTCCCCCGTGTCCGTAGGCCTCCAAAACGCCGTCGCTCGTCTTCATTGCGATCCCCCCATGCTTTCGTTCATGCTTTCGTTCATAATTTCGTATAGCTTGCGGACGTCCAGATGCCGCCTTACATGGTCGGCCAGCCGATCGAACTCTTCCTCCCGCAGCCGGCTGTAGATCAGCTCTCCGGCCACAGGCGACCAGCCCTTCGAGCGGCGGATCACATTGAGCCAATCGCGCCTGAATTCGTCATTATGCAAGATGCCGTGCACGTACGTTCCCCAAGCTCTGCCGTTCGGCGAACGGGCTCCTTCCAAGTACGAGGCGCCCTCACCGGTTGCTGCGGAAACCAGGCTGAAGGGGTGAGCGACAGGACCGGTGAAGACGGTCCGCCCCATATGAATCTCGTAACCTTCGATTTCGAAAGTCGCCTGCCGTTCAGCGCCGGAACCTGCCGTTCCTTCTCCCCAGCCTTGCGCCCGACCGCTCACGCGCTCGGTAACCTTGTCCTGACCAAACGTCGTCTCGAGCGGAAACACCGCCAGTCCCGGAAGCGACATATGAGCCGATTCAATCCTGTCCGGATCGTTAAGCCGTTCTCCCAGCATTTGATAGCCTCCGCAAATACCGGTCAACCAGCCCCCTCGCTCCACATGCTCCACAATAAGCCGATCGAGACCGGTTTCCCGTAGAAACAGCAGATCCTCCGCCGTATTTTTGCTACCCGGCACGATAACCGCATCGGGAGACCCAAACTGCTCCTTCCCGGTTACGAAGCGCACGGAGACGTCCGCTTCGGCAAGCAGCGGATCGACATCGGTAAAGTTCGACCAGCGCGGCATGCGGATCGCCACAATATCGAGCTGCTCGCCGTTCCTCCTGGCGTCTGTTGCAGGAGCGCGAAAAGAGAGCGAATCCTCGGCTTCCAGCCGCAGCTCCGGGATATACGGTATCACGCCGACGACCGGCTTGCCGGTGCGCTGCTCGAGCCAATCCAACCCCGGCCTGAGCAGCTCGACATCCCCGCGGAATTTGTTGATGACAAAGCCTTTTACCCGGTTTCGCTCCTCCGGCTCCAACAGCTCCAGCGTGCCGACGATGGCGGCGAACACGCCTCCCCGGTCGATATCAGCCGCCAGCAGCACCGGAGCGTCCGCCCAAGCGGCCATTCGCATGTTGACGATGTCGCGATCTTTCAGATTAATCTCCGCAGGGCTGCCCGCGCCCTCCATGACGACGATCTCGTACCGCTCGCGCAGCCGGGCTAGCGCCGCGCGGGCGATCTCCCCCGCTTCCGTCAAATATTCGCTGCGATAGCTGAAAGCGTCCATCGTCCGATAAGGTTTGCCGTGAACGACGACCTGCGACGTTCTATCCGACGAAGGCTTGAGCAGAATCGGATTCATATCCGTCGTGGCCGCGATGCCGCAGGCGTCGGCCTGCATGCCCTGCGCCCGGCCGATCTCCTTGCCGTCCGGCGTCACATAGCTGTTCAAGCTCATGTTCTGCGACTTGAACGGCGCGACCTTCCAGCCGTCCTGGGCGAATATCCGGCATAGCGCCGCGGCCAGCACGCTCTTGCCGACGTCCGACGCCGTTCCCTGTACCATCAGCACCCGGGAGACGGCCTTCTTATCCCGGCCCCCGTTTTCGACTCCCCCACCGGCTCGCTTCTGCTTCCCGCTCGTCATCCCTGCGACACTCCCGCACTCTCGAACGTCGCCATCTCGCGCATAATATTCGCGGCGGCGTCGAGGAAATGAAAAGCGAGCACCGCGCCGGTGCCCTCTCCCAGCCTCATATCCATATGAATCATCGGCGACAGCCCGATCGTCTCCAGCATGCTCCGATGTCCCTGTTCCAAGGACAAATGAGAAGCAAGCATGTAAGGCGTACAAGCCGGGGCGAGTCTGGCGGCGACTAAGGCGGCGGCCGACGATATAAAGCCGTCGACGACGACAAGCGAACGATGGGCCGCCGCACCCAGAATGACGCCGACGAGGCCCGCGATCTCGAGCCCGCCCAGCTTGGCGAGCACGTCGAGCGGATCGGCCGGATCGGCGCCGTTGACCGCCAGCGCCCGCTCGACGACGCGCTGCTTGTGCAGCAGTCGCTCGTCGTCGATGCCGGTGCCGCGCCCGACCGCTTGCTCCGGCGTCAGGCCGCCGAGAGCGATTAGAATCGCCGCGCTAGGCGTCGTATTGCCGATTCCCATCTCTCCGGTCGCGAACACCCGCGTGCCGGCTTCGGCCAGCTCGGCGACAACGTCGTACCCGACGCGGATCGCCGCAATCGCCTCTTCCCGCGACATCGCAGGCCCGCGTGCCATATTCGCCGTTCCTCGGCGAATTTTGCGGGATATGAGCCGGGGATGCGACAAGTCGGCGTTCACGCCCACGTCCACGCAGACGACGTCCGCTCCGGCGTGACGCGCCAGCACGTTCACCGCGGCCCCGCCGCTCAGAAAATTCAGCACCATCTGCGGCGTCACCTCCGCCGGGAAGGCGCTGACGCCCTCCTCGCAGACGCCATGGTCTCCCGCCATCACGATAACGGCTTTGCGCGACAGATCCGGCATCGCTTCGCCGGTAACGCCGGCCGCCTGCGCAGCCGCCGCCTCTAGCTTGCCCAGACTGCCCGGAGGCTTCGTCAGGCTGTCCAATCGCGCCTGCGCCGCCCGCATCGCCTCTTCGTCAAGCGGAAGAATGCGCTCCGCGATCTCCCGGATTTCGTTCGCCATGTTCGTCATCCGTCCAATCTCCCTCTCAACAAAATTTGCGGCACGCCGTTGTCCGGGTGCGGAAGCACGATCGGCATCGTGCCGTATACCTCTTCCACCAGCTCTGGAACCAGCACCTCCGCAGGCGCGCCTACGGCGGCCACTCGGCCGCCGTGGAGAACGAGCAGCCTGTCGCAATATTGCGCGGCCAAATTCAGATCGTGCAGCACCGCTACGACCGTTAGCCCGTTGTCCCGCTGCCACTCGCGAACATAATCCATCATCTGTAGCTGAAAACCGATATCCAGGAACGTCGTCGGCTCGTCCAGCATTAGAACACCCGGCTCCTGAACAAGCGTCTTGGCCAGCGCCGCCCGCTGCCGCTCGCCCCCGCTCAGCTCGGCGACCTGCCGCGACGACAGCCTCTTCAGATCGAGCTGCTCCATCACCTTGTCGATGAGCTGCGCCGGATCCTCCTTCTCGCTGCCGAGCCAGCTCTGATACGGGTAGCGCCCCATCTCGACGACCTCGCGAACGGTGTAGCCGAGCGGCGGCAGCGCATCCTGCTGCAGAACGGCCAGCAATCTGGCCAGCTCTTTGCGGGGATAAGCGTTCAGATCTCGTCCCGCAAACTCGACTGTTCCCGCCAGCGGCCGCTCGATCCCCGACAACAGCTTAAGCAACGTCGATTTGCCGCTCCCGTTCGGGCCGATAATGCCAAAAAATTGTCCTTTGCTTACGCAAATGTCCACTCCGCGCAAAATATCCGTTCCGCCGATCCGAAAATCGAGCGCTTTGGCCTCGATCATGCTCTCGCCTCCCCGCCCTTCGTTTTCCTTTTCCACAGCAAATAAGCGAAAAAGGGAGCGCCGATAAACGCCGTCACGACGCCCAGCGGAATTTCCTTAGGGCTGAGCGCCAGCCGAGCGATCGTATCCGACCCGAGCACGTAAACGCCGCCGATGACCGCCGACAGGGGGACGACGATCCGGTTGTCCGGTCCGACGACCAGCCGCACGAGATGGGGCACGACCAAGCCGACGAAGCCGATGACGCCGGATACCGAGACCGCCGCCGCCGTCATCAGCGTAGAGACGATCAGCACAATCAGCTTTGTCCGCTGCACGTTAACGCCCAGATGCATGGCCTGCCTCTCTCCGAGCGCGAACAGATTAAGCTCCCGGCTCAGCGAGATCAGCACGATAGCACCGAGGATGACGTAGGGAAGAACGATCAAGGAATGATTCCAGCCGCGCATCGACAAGCTCCCCATCATCCAGAAGACGATCTCGTTTATCGTATTTTTCGAGAGCGACACCATGAACGATACCATTGATCCGAAAAAAGCCTGTACGACGACGCCGGACAAAATCAGCGTCTCCAGCTCCATTCTGCCTTTGTGGTAGGCCAGACGCAAAACGATAAATAAAGTGCATAAGCCGGTCAGAAACGATACCGCCGGAATCGTCCATTGGCCGATCCACACCTGCAGGCCGAACGAAATCAGCAGCGCCGCTCCTACCGAAGAGCCCGTCGCCACGCCGAGCGTATACGGGTCGGCCAGCGGATTGCGAAGCACGCCCTGGAAGCCCGCCCCGGCCAGCGCGAGCGCCGCTCCGACGAGCACGGCCAGCACGACCCGCGATAAGCGAACCTTCATAATGATCGTCTCGTCCGGATCGGCCGCGCCCGCCGCGACGGGAGACAGACCCAGCAGTTCGCTCGCGTACGGAATATGATGAAGCAGGATGCTCCATACTTTGCCGATCGGCACGCTCGCGCCGCCAAAGGAGAGACTCAATATAATCGAACAAAGGAGGAGCGCAAGGGCTCCTCCCATATAGATCGTTAATTTGCCGCGCATCCTATTTCACCTTGTCGGGATGGATCGCTTTCGCCATATCGTACAGCACCTTCGTCAGACGCGGGCCGACGCGGCTGATCGAGTTGTCGTCCACAGCGAACATCCGATTGTTTTTCACAGCGTCGATTGCGTCAAAGCCCGGACGGTCCTTGATCGCCTGCAGAATGCCGAGATCGTAGTTCGGGTTAAGCGCGTAAAGAATGACTTCCGGATTCGACTTGATGACCGCTTCCGGATCGACCTCGAACCAGCCGCTCTTCTCCTTGGACACGTTGTCTCCGCCGGCAAGCGTCAGTATCTCATCCATATATTCGCCGCTGCCCACTGTCCAGCCGGGCGAAAATTCCATATAAACCTTCTTGGCGGCAACGCCTTGCAGAGCGTCGGTTACCCGCTTCAGCTCGTCCTTCATCGTTGCGACCACTTGAGCCGCGCCTTCCTGAGCGTTCATGATTTGCCCGACCGTGCCTATCTTCTCCATTACCTGCTCCAGCGTCTTCGGATCGGACGCGAACACTTTGACGTTCAGCTTGCGCAATTCCTCGATTACGTTTGCCTGCATCCCGCTATGCGCCAGCACAACGTCAGGCTTCGCGGCAAGCAAAGCTTCCAGATTCGTGTTGATGTCGCCGACCTTCTCGAGCGACTGCGCTTCCTCCGGATAATCGCTGTAGTTGTCTACCGCGACAACCTTCGCTCCGCTTCCGATCGCGAACATCACTTCAGTCTCGGAAGGTGCGAGCGTAACGACCCGCTCGGGCGCTTGTTCGAACACGACGTCCGTTCCCGTGCTGTCCTTCAGCGTCAGCGGATATACCGTCTCGGACGAAGCGGCTGTTTCCTCGGAGCTCGACGCGGAAGGCGACGACTCCGGCGAGGCCGAAGCGCTTGGCGAAGCCGATTCGGTAGCGGAAGGCGACGGACTCGACTTGTCCTCGTTGCTGCCGCATGCGGCAAGACCCAGCACCAGCAGGGCTGCCGCCAGCCACAATCCCATTTTACTCCATATCCGTTTGTTCTCCATTACAATCCATCTCTCCCCGATTTCTATTTAAGAGGAGCTTGACCGATTGAACGACTGACACGAAAAACCCTCTCTGCGCATAAATCCGGAGAGAGGGTCAGCAAACAGGGAAATCGATACGCATAAGAACGTGATGCATTCCCGAGTGAGCCGTATCCTTATCCGCGAAGGATTTCGTCTGCTGCATCTTAAGGCAGGTCTCCTGACTTATAGGTTCGCGACGCGCCCCGCCTTCCCGTCCGATCGGACAGTGGCATATCGAGGCCGTCCCTATTTCACAGTGGCGGGACCGTGCCGGACTTGCACCGGCTTCCCTTTTAACCCGTTGCGATTTCCGCATCGGGCACCTTAAGATTTAGAGTCTATTCAATTGCCGCAAGCTACCAATCACTTGGAATTATAGCCCGGGGAAGCAGGGGAATGCAACCATTATTGCCGAAGCGCATTCCGAGCTACTCGCAGTAATACATAAATCCGATTGCGCCAACGCCCGTGTGCGTGCTGATAATCGGCGTCGTATCCTCAATGCCGATTTTGTCGTAGCCCGTCATCTCGACGATCGTTTCTTTCAGCTTGGAAGCCAATTCGTGCCCGGCGGCATGAACGAGGCCGACTCCCCGGATCACCTTGCCCTTGACATCGTCGGCGAACTGCTTCGCCAAGTATTCGACGATCTGCGCCTTGGTTCGAACTTTGGCGACGGGCGTATATTCGCCTCCATCGAGGCTGGCGATGATTTTGATCTTCAGCAGCGACCCGATCCACGCTTTTCCTTTGCCGATTCGACCGCCCTTGACCAGATTGTCGAGCGTGTCCACGACGACGAACAGCCGCGTGTTGCGACGGATTCGGTCCAGCCGTTCCACGATCTCGCTCACGCTTTTGCCGGCTTTGGCCATCTCGGCCGCTTCGACGACTTGAAAACCGAGCGCTTTCGAAATGTAGCGGGAATCGACGACGGTGACGTTCGCCTCCGACATGTCCGCCCCCATCTCGGCCGAACGGACGGTTCCGCTCATCTCCCCGGTCATATGAATCGACAAAATCTCGCTGCCGTCGCTGCCAAGACGGTCGTATAATTCCAGAAATGCTCCCGCAGGCGGCTGCGAGCTCTTCGGAAGCTCGGGGGACGCCTGCATTTTCTCGATAAATTCTGTCGGGCTGATATTCACTCTATCCAAATAAGTCGCGCCGCCGATGCTGATCGATAGCGGAACGACCTCGATCCCATGCTCGCGCAAATCGCTGCTGGACAGATCGACGGTCGAGTCCGTAACTATCTTGATTTTGCTCAATACGCTTCCTGCTTTCATGGCGGACCTGGGCCGCAGCTTTTTAAGTAGTCTATCATTTTATAGTAGGTTGAAGCAATGAAGAGCAGGCTGGCGTCCGAATGGGACGGCTCCGCGCCTTATTCCGATAAATGCTTGCGGATCAGCTCGGCTTTGAGCTCCAGCACGGCCGGACTGTAATTGACCCGGTACGGTTCCGGATTCAGCTTGCGAAGGTGTTCGGGCCAAAATAATGCGAGCTGCTTGACGTGTTCGTCGCGAATGTCGTCCAGCTTCGGCAGGCCATAGACCAGCTTGCCCTTCGCGTAGACGGGCTGCAGCAGCGGAATCGCCCGATAGCGATCAACCCGCTTGATCCGGTGAGGATGGAGCGGATCGATCAGCCGGAGCGGCCTTCCCTCGGCAATGTCCTTATCCCCGGGCAGCGTCACGTAATCGGCTTCCGCCATGCCGTTGTCCGCGTTCACGATGCGATAAGCCTCTTTCACGCCGGGATTCGAAATTTTTTCCAGGTTTCCGGAGATTTTGATAACCGGCTCCATGGCTCCCTCGTGCTCTCTCGCCACCAGCTTGTAGACTCCGCCCAATGCAGGCTGATCAAATGCGGTAATGAGCTGCGTTCCCACTCCCCAGCTGTCGATTCTCGCGCCTTGCGCTTTCAGCTCGGCGATCAGATTCTCGTCCAGATCGTTAGACGCGACGATCTTCACGTCCGGGAAGCCCGCCTCGTCCAGCATCTCTCTCGCTCGCTTGGACAAGTAGGCCAAGTCGCCGCTGTCCAGACGAATGCCTTTCAGACGCTTGCCCCGCTCCTGCAGCTCTTGCGCGATACGAATAGCGTTGGGAACTCCGCTCTTCAGCGTATCGTAAGTATCGACCAGTAATGTGACATGATCGGGCAGAGCTTCGGCGTAATCGCGGAATGCCGCCTCCTCGCTGTCGTGACCTTGAACCCAAGCGTGCGCATGCGTGCCTGCGGTCGGAATGCCGAATCGCAATCCGGCGCGCAGGTTCGACGTCGCATGGAAGCCGGCAATATAAGCGGCTCTCGCCCCCCAGATCGCGGCGTCCGCCTCCTGTGCCCGCCTCGTGCCGAATTCGAGCAGCAGCTCGTTCGGCGCTACTTGCTTAACCCGCGACGCCTTCGTGGCGATCAACGTCTGATAATTCACGAAGTTGAGCAGCGCCGTCTCGATCAGTTGGGCCTCGAACACCCGTGCCTCTACGCGCACAAGCGGCACGTTCGGAAATACGAGCGTCCCTTCCGGAACCGCGTCGATGCTGCCGTTAAACTTGAAGCTGCGCAGCTCGTCGAAGAAAGCCTCGTCGTAGCCTTCCTCCTGCGTCTGCAAATAGCGAAGCTCCTCCTCGCCAAAAGACAGCTTGCTCAAGTAACCGATCATTCGCTCCAGTCCGGCGAACACCGCATAGCCATTGCCGAACGGCAGCTTGCGGAAGTAAACCTCGAATACGGCCCGGTCGTTCTGCGTTCCTCGCTTCCAATGCGCGTACATCATATTGATCTGATATTTATCCGTGTGAAGCGTCAAATTCGGCTCGCTCATGGCTGCAGCTCCTTTATTATTCCTGGATGTCAGTAGTCCCGCACGACTTCGGCGCCAAGCACGTTCTCAAAATGTCCGAGCGCCCACTCGTGGCCTTGCGGGTTAAAGCTGGCGACCGCATCGGCATGGACGACGGTGCGAAAGCCTTTGTTGTAAGCATCCACGGCCGTGTGCAGCACGCAAATGTCGGTGCAGACGCCGATCAGATGAATTTCGTCGACGCCTCTCTCGCGCAGCCTCAGCTCCAGATCCGTTCCGCAGAAGGCGCTGTATCTCGTCTTATCCATCCAGTAGACGGCTCCTTCCGCCTCTGCAAACCATTCGTCCAGCTTGCCGTACAGCCGTCGGCCGTCCGTTCCTCGAAGGTTATGGGGAGGGAACAGTCGAGTTTCGGGGTGGAACGCATCCCCTTCCTCGTGCAGGTCGACCGCCATTACGACCCAATCCCCCTGCTCCGCAAAACGCCGCGCAAGCTCGCACACCCGAATCTCAATCTCCACCCCCGGCTCGCCAACCGGAAGCTTGCCGACGACAAAATCTACCGTATAATCGATTACGATCAAAGCTTTCATAGGCTCATCCCCTAAAGTTTTATTTTGATAATATTAAATGGACAATATCAAAGGAAGCAAAAAGACGCAGATTAGGCTGCTTGCGGCACCCCCAAAGAGAGGACGCATTGTTCAACTCATGTAGCCCGTCGGCCGAGGCGCCGTTCGGCGCCCTCAGCCATAGATGGACAGCTTCGGCTGACTGTCCGTAAACCGGTACAATTGAGCGGATCGCTGAGAATAACGATTGGACATCTTTCGTTCCCCGCTGCCGTCTATCGCCTCTTCCAGTATCCCTTTTCGGCTTTGCGTCGACGTAATTTTGCGAATAAAGTTTTTTTCCTCAAAATCCGGCACGACCGTCTCGATTACTTGATAAAGCTCGCTGATCGTAAACTCCTCCGGCAGAAATTGCTTCGCGATCGTCGTCGTCAGCATCCGATCCCGCACGCGCTCCACGGCATCCTGCAAGATCTTCAGATGATCGAACGCGAGCGGCAGCTTCAGCGCCTCGGATACCGGGAATAGCCGAACGTCGGACGCGTCGTCCGCCGCCTTACGGTTGATCAGCCGCGATTCGTTCACCAGAGCGAAGAAGGCGTGAGAGATCATCCACCCTCGCGGATCCCTTCCCGGTTCGCTGTACACATTAAAGTACTCGAGATGTATCTCCCCTACGCCCGTCTCTTCTTCCAGCTCGCGCTTCGCACATTCGTAGACCGACTCGTCCTCGTTGCAGAAGCCCCCCGGCAATGCCCAGCATCCCTCGAAGGGCCACTTCTTCCTCTGGATCAACAGCACCTGCAGCTCGCGGATAGGCAGCGACTTCTTCGTCTGATTGCGCGAGGAGGAAGTGATCGTAAAGATGACGATGTCGGCAGGCGCGCCGTCCGGAGTACGGTAGCGAGCGGTCGAATAGTTGGACGCATTCTCGTCCTCGATAGCGGCGTTCAACGCAACGCACCTGCCTCTCTTGATATGATCAATTTGATAATATCATAATGACCGTTTATAAAGCATTTGTCAATGAGCAAAATCCCCTACGAACGGAAAAATTCCGTCTTTGTTCTCAGTTCGGCGGATTTGGCCCTTAGCGAGTCCGTGGAAGCGGCAATTTCCTGCATAACCGCCGTCTGCTCCTGAGACGCGGAGAATACTTGCTGCGCCCCGAGCCGTATACGATCGGCCACTGTCGCGACGCGACGCGCTTCGTTCAGCTGCATGGTCGCCTGCTCGGCTTGACGGGAAATGCCGGCCGCCATCGATTCGACGAGGCCGACCACTTGCTGGGCCTCCTCGTTCACGTCATGGAAGGCCGCCGCAAACTTCTGTCCGCCCTCCGCCTCGCGTTCGGACAGCTCGTATTGGGAACGGATATGGCCGACTGCTCTGCCGACTTCCTCCTGAATGTGGCGAATCAACGTACGGATGTTTTTGACCGATCCGGCGCTCTCGTCCGCAAGCGATTTGACCGCTTGAGCGACGACCTCAAAGCCGCGTCCCTCTTCCCCCGCTCTTGCCGCTTCAATGGAGGCGTTTAACGCCAGCAAATGCGTCTGATCCGCAATATCCCCTACGACGTCGGAGATCGTGCCGATCTGCTTGGCGTAATCGCTCAGCTTCTCGACGACGTCCATCGCTTCCCTGTTCAGCTCGGACAGCTGCCGCATGCCGCCGATAAGCGACTTGAACACTTCCTCGCTTTGCGCGGCCGCTCGGTTCATCTGCGTGACGCGCTCGCGGGCGACGGCCGCCTCGTCGCTCATCCGGTCGGCGGCCGCCGACAGCGTCTCCGCGTCGAGATGCAGCCGTTCCGCAGACTCGGCCTGAGTCTGAGTGCCGGAGGTAATCGCTTCCGATTCGTTCGTCATCTGCTCGATCTGCCCGGTTGCTTGTCCGACCGCTTCCTGCAGCTCCCTGACGTGAGAATCCGTAAGCCGCGTATTTTCCTTGATTCCGTCGATCATCTCTCGCAGCTGCGCCAGCATTTTATCGAACGCTTCGCCAAGCTCCTGCATTTCATCTCCCGAAGCGGGCGGCGATACGTTGGCTCGCAAATTCCCTTTCGCCGCTTCTCTCGCCGCATCGGTCAGGGATACAAGCGGCTTAAGCAGCCATTTCGCCGCGAAGAAGCCGAACAGGCCCGTCCAGAATATGCCGAGCAGCAGGGTCAGAAGAACAAACAGCCATCCCGACATAAAGTCGAACATATCCTTAAGTACTAAGAGAAAGAAAGCGCTGGTCGCATATGTAACTGCCGATACCGCGGTAATTCCGATTACCATTTTTTTGACGATTCCGAACTTCGACTTCATGAGCTTCCTCCTCGTGGCCTTAATATGCTTTCATTGAAGCATGCATTCGACATGGATACTGTGACTTACTTCACATTTTAGCCTAGAACGCTTCCAGCTGCCAGCCGTCGTCTTCCGCTTTTATCGAAGCGGCATCAGTGGTAAGTTTAAGAGGATAGGGAGGAAGGCGATATGATCATTGCAGTCATCGCGGCGTCACTGCTTATTTCGGCCATAGGCGCATACGGATTCTTCATAGAACGGGGACGATTGCGCATCGTTAGACATACGATCCGTTCTCCTCGCATCCCGCCAAGCTTCGACGGAGTCACGATCGCGCAGTTCAGCGACATTCATCTCAGTCCGGCGTATTCTCTTAAACGGCTGGGCAAGCTCGTAGAGGCCGTCAATTCGCTGCATGCCGACCTGGTCGTATTCACCGGGGATTTGCACGATGCGCGGCGAAACGACAACATCGCGAAATACGACCCGTCGCCATTACTTGCGGGAATTCAGGCGCGCCTCGGCAAGTTCGCCGTCTACGGCAATCACGATTTCGGCTACGAACGCAAGCTCCGCTCCTCGGGAGCGTTCCTGAGCCGGGGAGGGTTCTCCGTACTGATTAACTCGACCCAGCGCATAGAGCATACCGATGGGGATTACATTACGATCTCCGGTCTGGACGATTACGTACTAGGCAAGCCTAACGCAGCTAAAACGATCGCCCGCTTGGAGGACGATCGTTTCCATGTGCTTCTTGTTCATGAGCCGGATATGGCGGATCGGCTGATTCGTTATCCGATCGACTTGCAGCTGTCCGGACATAGCCACGGCGGGCAAGTGCGCCTGCCGCTTCTCGGTCCGCTCGTGCGTACGAAGCTCGGAAGCAAATACGTCGGCGGCATGTACCGGATCGGCGGTCGACACCGCGACAAGCGACCTTACCGATTGTACGTGAATCGTGGAATCGGAACGACGCGCATCCCCATCCGGCTGTTCTGCGCTCCAGAGCTGACCGTGTTTACTCTGCGACGCGAATGAGCAAAGGGCATCTTTTTTAGGATTCCAGCAAGCGTTGGCCGATATATTCGCCTTCACGCAAGCCGCCTGGGCAAGCGAACATGCCGCTGGCCACATGAACCGCATATTCGTTCAAGGCGTCGCGACTCTGCATCAGCTTAAGCATCGGCAGCAATTGCTCCTCCGGATTGCGCTGGTAGCTGACGAACAGGAGCCCCGCGTCGATATTGCCTGTGCGAGGATCGACTCCGTCCGTATACGAATAGCCTCTGCGGTGAATAAGCTGCTTCGTTTCCTTCGCCAGCCGCACATGAGACCGATCCGGCAGCTGCGACGGATCGACCTCGTCGAACTCCTCTTTACGCCCGTATGCCGCGCCCGATTCCTTGTATCTTCCGAACGTATCCTCCTGGTCGGCGAGAGACGACCGGTCCCACACCTCGAGCAGCATACGCACCTTGCGATAAGCCATATAACTGCCGCCCCGCATCCAATCCGGCTCCCCGTCCCCCGCCCATACGACGCTGTCGTAACCTCCGGGCGTATCATGCAAGCGATTGGCCGTTCCGTCCTTGAAGCCGAACAGATTGCGCGGGGTTTTCCCGCCGCCCCCGCTAATAAATCCCTCCTGCAGCCAATTAACCGCCGCCGAGCCGGTCGACAGTCGGATGAAATTGCGGGCCGCATGAAAGGCCACCTGCTGGTCTTCCGCGCACACTTGGATGCAGACGTCTCCTCCGGACATCAGCGGATCGAGATTGTCCCGAGGCATCCGCGGAATATCCTGCAAATAGAGAGGAAGCTTGCTTGCGAGTCCGAACCGGTCCTTGCCGTCTTGAAGAAACAACGAAGACCCGAAACCGAACGTTACGGTCAGCTTCGCGGCCGGAAGATCGAGCGTCTCGCCCGTATCGCTGGGAGGAAGCTGCGGATTGCTTCCCGACTTCATCGAGCTTCCGGCGGTGCCGAGGTCGGCAAATTTCGTCCAGTCGCGAAATAGCCGGATAACGGCCGCACGATCTGCGGCCGTTATCCGAAAGCTTACTAAATACATATAGGTTTGCTGAGGCGTGACGATACCCGCCTGGTGCTCCCCGTACATTGGAATCCGTTCCTCCGTCGTCAAGCCTCCGTTATCGGCGATAGCCAGCTCGGCGGGTTGAACCGCCTTGCCGATCGCCGCCATGCCGGAAGCGCCGATCGCGAGTCCGGCGCCGAGAGAGGCGGATATTTTCAGAAAATCCCGCCTCGACATTCCTTTCTCCCGTTCCATGCTTCTCCCCCGTTTACAGAATGCTCGCCGTCTGCGACATCAGCTGGGACAGCTGGCTGATCTGATCGCTGATCTCGCGAATCTGCTCAGTCGTAAGCTTGTCGTAAGAAACATAGATCCCGTCAGTCTGGTGGCCTCGAAGCGTCTGTTCAAGCAATTGGAATTGTTTGTCCAGTTGGTTGGCCAAATCCGGATTTTTCTCGTTAAGCGCCGGAATGATGGCCAGATAAACGTTTTTCGAACCGTCGACGTTAGCCGCAAAATCGACCAGATCGGTGTGGGAGTAAATTTCCTCTTCGCCCGTAATTTTGGAGATGGCCGCTTCGTTCAGCAGCTCCATCGCACCGGCGACCATTGCCGGAGCTTCCAGCTCAAGCGTTCTAACTTTGGCCTGCAGCTCCTCCGTATCCTTAACCAGCTGATCCGCATAGACCTCCATGCCTTCAAGGGAACGGTCCAGCCACAGCGCCTTCTCGATCCGGTGGAACCCCGTCCATTCGTTCTCGTCTTCGACGTCGGCGAGACGCGCGTCGATTCGCGGATCGAGGTCCTCGAAGCTTTCGGCGATCGGCTCGATATTTTCGAAGAAGACGCGGGCTTGCGGATATTCGAGCATCGCCTTCTCGGCGTCACCCGCCTTCACCGCTTCGACGAACGTTTTGGTATGGATAACCAGTTGATCGGCCTGTTCCTCGACGTACTTCTTATAGTTCGCTACTGCCTTCGTGAGCAGTTCGGACGTACTGCCTGTCGTTTCTTTGGCGTTCAGCAGATTGTCCAGCGCCGTTTGCAGCTTCTCAGCCGTCGTTCCCAGCGCGGCAAAATCAATCTTATCATAGGCGGACGCGGAGAAAATGGGCATCTCATACTTCTCGACTTCCGTGTACTCGAGCGGGAACGACTGACGAACGGAGTTCTCGTATGCCAGCCAAATGTCGTTGATCGATTTGCCGAGGCTCTTCACTTCAGCCGTATCCTGCTTCTGGATCGCTTCCTGAAGCTTCTTCGTTTCCTCCTGCAGCTTGATCGTCTCTTCTTGAATCGGAGTAAGCGCATTGCCTGCGGCTTCGCCTGAAGCCGCAGACGTTGCGGAGGCAGTCGCCGGAGCGGTCGCCTGCGCCGTCTTTGACGGCTCGCCCTCGTTGTTTGAATTACCGCATGCACTTAAAGCTAATCCTGTAGCCAGCAGCAGGCCGGTCAATTTGATGTTTCTGTTCATCGTACGGTTTCCCCCATTTTCGACTATTCGACGTCTATCGGCGTCTTTATAATTTCGGCTTTGCGTTCCGACCTGCCGCTCGCGCCGATCAAACGGCGGAAGACAAGGACGGAGACGGCAGCCAGCACAAACAACAATTGCGGCAGCGTGCTGTACCAGGACGGGAACAGTCCGATCTCGCCGTATTCCGGCAAATAATCGTGCACGGTCGCCGGCAGCGCGCCGGCCATCTGCAAGCTGTGAACGCCCGATCCCATAAACTTGAAGCATAGATAAAACACAATGACGCTGGAAACGAGAAAGACGGGCCGAATCGGAAGCTTCGTCCCGAGCCGGATCATAAGCAGCGCGCAGACGCCGAGAACGCCAAAGCCTGCGGCAATTCCTCCGAGAAGCTCGCCCGCCGGCAACTTACCCACCATCCCGACAAGAAATATGACGGTTTCCAGCCCTTCGCGCACGATAGCGAAAAAAGCAAGCAGCCCCAAGGAGGCCATTTTTCCGTTTGTCATCGCTCGAGCGCTCTCGTTTTTCAGGAATTGCCCCCAGCGTTTCGCGTCGGAATTGCGATGCAGCCAATAGCTGACATAGAGCAGCAGCAGGCTGGCAAGCACGCCCGTCCAACCGTTGATTAGCGAGTTGTTGCGTCCAAACGCCCCTGAGGTCAACAGAAGCGACACCGCCAAGCCGATTCCGATGCTTGTCAACACGCCGGCGGCCGAGCCTCCTACAACCCAATTTTTCGCTCTGCCGGATTCCGATTTTCGCGCGTACAGCAGCAGCGTTCCGACAACAAGCAGCGCCTCCAGCCCTTCCCTCAACGGGATCAGAGCCGCATCAATCCAGGAGTAGCTCGCGTCGACAAGCGGATTAAGCGAATCGATCATCCGCTGCGCGACCGGAAACGCCTGCCCGCGTTGGGACGGATTCGTCAAGTACGCGTCCATAAGCACGAGATCCCTCTCGGCATGGTTGTATACGGTTTGCGAACGGCTGACCACATCTCCCTCGACCGACAGCCACTGGCGCTGCAGCAGACGCACTTCCTCCTGCGCCTCCGTCCAATGCTCCCCCTTCATTAAATCCGCGGCCCCGCGAAGCTTCAGCACGTATGCGCCTAACGACATACGCCCTTTGCCGTCGTTGCCGGTGTAGGCCCCATCCTCGTAGTTGCGCAGCGAGAACCGCAGCGCCCCTGCTTCGTCAGCGGCTCTCTGCATCTCCCCATTCAGCAAAGCAAGGGAAAGATTAGCGATCTGCCGGTCAATCTCCAGCGACAGATCGAGAGAGCTTGCTTTCACCGTCTTCTTATTGGCGGTCCACCATTTCTTGACGCGGCTGAAGCTGTCGGCCGCCCCTTCCGAATCGTCCGACTCCAATCCGGAAATCATCTCTTCGACGCTTGCGACCGCCTGCTTTGCGGAAGCGTCTTGTTCGGCCGACGCTTCCGCGCCGATTGCAAAAGAAAGCACGCCGAATAAAGGCGCGACCAGCAGGATCGCCCTTACTGCCGCCAACAACGTTCTGGCGGACATACGGCCGGATTTGGCCATCTCGACTGCCTCCTTGCCTGATGCAAATGTGACATTTCTCACACTAGATGATAATTATTCTCAATTACATATGAAATTATAGACATAGGAAATAAGCATGTCAATAGAGAAATTGCAAAAAAATTCAAGCTGGCGCACAAGATTGAATAAGTTTGGCAAATACGCGAATATAAGAAGAAGAACAAAGCAACGAGGAGGCCGGCAAAGTGGATTATATGACTCACACATTATTTGGAGTCGCCATCTATGGAGCGTTGAAAAAAACGGACATGGATGTCAAGACGAAGTGGGCTTTCTTCGGAGCTTCCGTCGGCTCAAGCGTTATTCCGGACATCGATATTCAATGGGCGCGCGCCGGCGCGGACTACTTAATGTCGCACAGGGGAATTACCCACTCCTTCGCCATGGTCCCCGTGTGGGCGGGAATGTTTTCTCTGCTGGCCTGGGCCATATTCCGCGTGAAGGATCGACGATTGTTCTGGACCGCTATCGCAGGAGTGCTGCTGCACATTATAAGCGATTGGACGAACGCCTGGGGGACGGGATTGCTTGAGCCGTTCACCTCGCGCAGATATGCGATCGGCATTATTCCGAACAAAGGGAATGTGTTCTGGGTGATGGCGGCCGCGATCGTCCCCTTCCTGCTGCTTTTCCGCAGAGAGAAGCAGCGAACGAGGCTGTTTCGACTATTTTGGGGGATGGCCGCGCTTTATGCCGGATTTCAGATCGCCCATTCCGCCTACGTATACGCGGATTTGAAGCAAGAAGGCTTCGATCGGGTAGCCATTCGCGCGGATCGGTATCCCGGAGGCCTATCGTATTATGCGAAAAAAGACCTCGAGGTCGTCGAAGGTCGGCACGAAATCGGCGGCGCAAACGAGACCGTCCGCACTCACCGGATCGATCCGGTGGACGTCGAAGCTTTAATGAAGTACCCGTCCGCCAAAAGCTTGCTTTTATTCGCTCCGTTCGTAGTGACGCAAGAGTCGGGCGACGAAATCCGTATTTTCGATCCTCGCTTCTCGGGCATGCGCTCGATGCTTAGCGTTCAAGTACCTAAGCCGTAGTGCTGAAATGGGAAAGAGGCTGATCTACAAGCATTTCATGCAACTCTGTTTGTAAATCGGCCTCTTCCGACTTGCCGTCCCCCCATCTGGGGGCGCCGATGATTATTTTCCTTCGTTAATCTGCTTGATCAGTTCGACCGGGATTTTCGGCACGCGATCGTACGTCAGCAGCCCGTTAATCTCCTGCTCCACATCGGTCAGCTGCGTATAGCAGATGCCCTGCACGACGCCCGATTTCAACAGCGGATGAATGACAGCGCGAAGCCGCTCCGCGTAGTCCTCGTCGTTCTCGGCTCCGGAGTAGCCCCAGCCCTCCCATTCGCTCTTCTTGTAGCCGATTCCGCCGAACTCGGTAACGAGAATCGGCTGACCCGCGTAATCATGCCCGCTGACGGACAGCCTGCGATTCGCCGGCATCGTGCTTATCGCCTTCTCCGGAGTGCTATAGCGCTCCTCAAGCACTTCGCGACGCCACTCGTAATCGTGAATGTTGAACAAGTCCGTTGCGACAAGCTCCCAGCCGTCGTTGGAGACGACAAGCCGCATCGGGTCCAGCGACTTCGTCAGATGATACATCGTTAACGCGTGCTGCTGCTGACGTTTGTCGATCTGAATGTTCGGCACGCCCCAGCTTTCGTTAAGCGGCACCCATGCAACAATGGATGGATGGTTGTAATCGCGCTCCATCGACTCCTGCCATTCGTTCACGAAACGGCGCACGTATTTCTCCGAATATTGATACGCGTTAGCCGCCTCGCTCCAGACGAGCAGTCCCAGCTTATCAGCCCAATATAGATAGCGCGGGTCCTCCAGCTTCTGGTGCTTGCGCGCCCCGTTAAAGCCCATCTCCTTCGCCAGCTCGACGTCCCGCTTGATCGCTTCGTCGCTAGGCGGCGTCAGATTGCCGTCGGGAAAGTACCCTTGGTCGAGCACCAGCTTCTGAAAATATGGCCGATTGTTCAAGCAGAACTTTCCGTCCTCGACGGATACTTTGCGCATGCCGAAATAGCTGGAAGCTTCGTCGATCGCAACGTCGCCGTCCCGCAACGTGTAACGGACGTCGTACAGGTTCGGACGTTCAGGCGACCACCAGCGGCCTTGGGAATGATCGTTGAAATCCGTCAGCCGGATCGTTCTCGTCTCCTCCTCGTTGTTTACCTTTACGATGTCGCGAGCGACAAGAGCGCCTTGGAAGGAAATGTCGATTTCAAGCGTGAGGTTTTCCGGCTTGTCCGCCAAGCCGCCGAAAAACACCCGCATTTCGATATCGTTGCGATCGATGTCCGGCGTGTAACGCACTTTGTCCATATAGGTTTGTCCGACCGCCTCAAGCCATACGGTCTGCCAAATGCCGGTCGTTCGCGTATAGAAGATGCTCGCCGAATCCTTGAGCCAGTACTGCTTGCCCCGAGGAAGCGTAACGTCGCGGCTGTAGTCTACCGCTTTGACGACAAGCGCATTGGCGCCGCTCGGATTAATCATATCCGTGATATCGGCGCTGAAAGGCGTATGGCCGCCCTCATGCTTTACCGCCAGCTTCCCGTTCACCCATACCGACGCCTCGTAATCAACTGCTCCGAAATGCAAAATTGTGCGTTTGCCGGAGAAGGACGCGGATAGCTCGAAGGAGGTTCTGTACCAGACCGTATCGTGAAAATCGGGATCGCCGATGCCACTCAGCTTGCTTTGGAACGCGAACGGAACTTGAATGCGACGGGACAACTCCTTGTCGCCCGTATGCCAATGCTCCTTGTCGCCGATACGACCGTCGTCGAATTCAAACTCCCATTCGCCGTTCAGATTGATCCAACCCGCGCGCTCGAATTGCGGGCGCGGATGCTCCTGTCGATATTTTGTCGTCATGCTCTCATCCTCCATATCATTAACATTTTAATTAACTAAATAACTTAACGATTCATTATACAGCTCATATTATCGAATAATCAGCTAATTTAGTCAATACTCAATTGTTTAATTAACTTTTGAGTTATATAATGAAAGGAATACATGCGAGGAGATTGTTATGATCATACAAGTCCATTCCGGCAATACGGCTTATTTCGAATGCTTCGCCTCCGAGACCCGGCTGCGCATGATCGAATTGCTGAACGTAAGACCGATGAACATCAAGGAGCTTGCCGCTGAATTGGAGCTTTCTTCGGCCATTATTACCAAGCATATTCAGAAGCTTGAAGACGCGGGGATTGTAGGGACGGAAAGCCTATCGGGGCTGAGAGGGAGACAGAAAGTATGCCGCCTGCTGCCCGATACGGTAACGCTGCAGTTCAGAACGCCGGAAGCGAAGGACCTCCGTCAGTATTCGGTATCCGTACCGATCGGCCAGTTTTCCGATTTTCAAGTGAAGCCTACCTGCGGGTTAACCTCGGAGCAAGCCTTGATCGGAATGGTGGACGACCCCCGCTACTTCTCCGATCCGGAACGCGTGAAAGCCAAACATCTGTGGTTCGCCAGCGGCTTCGTCGAATACCGGATTCCCAACTATCTCGTCGGCAGCCAGAACGCGCAAAGCCTCAGCCTGTCGCTGGAGCTGTGCTCCGAGGCTCCCGGCTACAACGAGAATTGGCCCTCCGACATTACCTTCTCGATCAACGGCGTCGTCATTGGCGTATGGACCTGTCCCGGCGACTATGGAAGCCAGCGCGGAGCGCACACGCCGGCTTGGTGGAATATGGGCACGCAGCACGGATTGTTGAAGACGCTCGCGGTCCGGTCGGACGGCACTTATCTGGACGGGATATATCTGTCCGGTACGACCCTCTCCGATTTAGGCATACGCTACGGAGAAGACCTTCGCTTCCGCATCGCCAGCCGCGAGGACGCCGAGCATCCCGGCGGTGTCAGCTTGTTCGGCCGGCAATTCGGCAACTACGATCAGGAGATTGAAGTGACAGTTCATTATTAAATTGTCGTCGCCCCCTGCAGATGAGGCATATTAAAAAAATACGGAGCAGAGTGACATAAAGACAATAATCCTTTTCAGGAGGATAATTTGAAAAAGATTCAAATATTAATATTGATTGTTGCCATGTTATTTTGCGCGTCATGTTCAAACGCAAAACAAGATGATCTTCACAGTTGGGCATTCGATGTTGTAACGTGGGATAATGCGGTATACAAAGTAACAAATGAAATTGTTTATGAAGTTGAGGAACAAATTGGAACTATAAAGAAATATTCTACCCATGAAAGCGATCATTTACCGAATTTATTTTCTAACAAGTATAAGAAAGGAACCAAACTATTCAAAATTAAAAATATTGAGGCAAACGAATCGATCGCTGTATTGAAAGATGATACCTTCTTAAAAGCATTAAAAATGGATGGAATGAAAACAACGGCTTGAAGCCGCTGTTTTCATTCTCCAATTCAATTATCGTTTCAACCCTGATTCTTCTATTAATTTCGACTCAGTAAAGACCTCATTACTAGTTGTTCCATGATATCTTGCGTAACATCAGAGACAGATTTATTTCCTGCTGTTAAAGGAGCATAAGTATCTGTACCTAAATGTAGCAACAATCTCGGAATTCCATTTAGATGCGCCAGTCGTCCATATACTCTTATAATAGTTTTTATTTTGAGGAGGGAACCGATCGTGCAAGCTCCTCAAAAAGCTCCGCCGTACGAAGCGGATCCTTGTCATTGTAGAAAATGTAGACCTTATCCAGCTTGATGCGGATGTAGGGCGGATTGTTTTTGAACACGTACAGCCGTGTTTTGCCAAGCCCTTTCAGGCGAAAATGTCCGCGCGCTTGCGTACCTGTCGCTTCCCCGTTTAATTTAGTGCCGGATGGAATTTCATCTACCAGAGATAATTCCTGTATGTCGGAAAGGCTGAAGTCGAAGGAGTACATCGGATAATTGATGCTTACCGTACTGTCCGGCATCAAAGTCATCGTCGGGGAAGTCAGCTCCGATCGAATAAGCATAAACGACACTCCGACAACGACTGCCGCCAGCAGCCCCAAAACTCCTCCTGCAATTAGCTTGCCCGCCAACGTGCCCGTATTGATCGTTTCGCCTATGCCGATTCTTTTCGGGACAAGCAAGCTTTTATCGTTAGGATTATGGTAGGTGAAACCGTTAGCCCAATACTCGTCGTCATCCGTGTAGACGATTTTGTCGTCCTGCTCCAGCAGCTCTTGTTCGAGAGCGCGTACTTTGCGATGTACATACAAGATTGAACCAAGCGGAATTGCCGTAAAAGCCAGCGTAATCGTGAGCCACACGCCCAACCCATCCTCGCTGCCGTTAGCGGCGGCCTGATAGATGAGCGCAACGTGGATATTTTCGACAATGGCCATCATCAGCCACAAATAAGACCAGGCGCGCCGCCTCGCCTGATTAAGGCTTACGTTGACATCGCTGTTCATACTGTATACTCTGGCTTTCGCTCTTCTAGTTCCGAGAGAGATAAGCAGGAATAAGACGGTAACCAACCCGGCATCAACCCCAAGACCGATAAAATCGGAGCCTTCTTGTGCCATCCATACCATCAGCCCCGCCGACATTGCCGCGGGAATCGCGAACAGCGCCACGGGCGCCGAACGGCGGTTTTTTAGCTGGGCGACGCGCAGATCGCTCTGAATGACCCGCTTCTCTCCGACAAACCAATCGTTATCCCGCTTAAGCGCCAGCATCTCCCGGAATGCCCGTCTGAACGGCACAGTCCCGACCACAAAATAGACGCAAATCCACAACAAATAATAAATCGTTTGATAGGCCGGCAACGCATAAAGGATCGCCACAGGAACGAGTAAAAGCAGCATAAGCCAGTTCGCACGCGCGAAACGCCGCTTAAAACCGGCCTGAATTTCACGGATTCCGTCATGGACTATGGCATGCTCGGGCAAGGTTATAGCAAATAGCATTCCCTTCCTGTAGCTGGCTTGCGGTCTATAGGTAACGATCATGACGATAAAGCAAATAGCGGCCGTAATCAAAAAAACGGGAGTAAGAATAGCGATCAACTCTTTTCTTTAGGATGGCTGATGCCGGTAGGTCATCTTGGAGAAAATGTTGGAGATCATCGACTGGAACACGGATTGGTCGACGCCCTTAATCGTTGCCTGCGCGATAATCAGCTGAAGTTGAGCTTCGAGTTGCTCGTTGTGGACGGCATCCATCTGCGTTTTCGGACTGACCTTCGCCCCATGCCGCCGATCGATGACGATGTACCCTTCCTGCTTCAGAAGCGCATATGCTTTGTTTACCGTCATCGTATTAATGCCCAAATCCTCCGCCAGTTGGCGAACTGTCGGCAGCTTCTCCTGTTCCTTCAGTCCGCCTGTCGCAATGCCGATCACGATCTGATTGCGCAGTTGTTCGTAGAGCGGCGTTTCGCTATCCAATTGCAGCGTAATGACCATGAAGATCGCGCTCCTTCGCTCGCATTAAGTATTATATATTGTAATACAAATAATACTTAATGGGCAAGGTCGCGGTGCCTCTCCCAATGTTATCAGCGGACTATGCGACTTCAGCCGCTGGACACTTGGCATCTTTGGCCTTCACACTCGACTCAGATAGCGCCAAGGCACTTTTTTGGCCTCCGCTCCACAGTCTGGGCAGCGTCGAGGCACTTTTTTGGCCTCCGCTCCTCAGCTTGGCCGATGTCAAGACACTTTTTGGGTCTCCATTCCACAGCCTGAGCAGCGCCAAGGCACTTTCTTGGCCTCCGCTCCACAGCCTGAGCAGCGTCAAGGCATTTTCGTTGAGGCTGAACTTTCCGAAGAAATATAAAAGAACGCTCTCCGGGTCTAATAGACTCCGAAAAGCGTCCGGCCATGACAGCACCTCGCAAATGCCTCTCCCTATGCCTTACTCCCCAAGCCCCGCCAAAGCCTCCGCCAGCATAACGCCGCTCAGACGGACGCTAAGCTGGATCGGGCCGGCCGGAGGCTCCGACCATGACGGGCCGATCGATCCGGAAGCGCGATCGATCCCCCGATTCCATAGCGCCTCGCCGTTCTGTCGCAAAATGTCCGCCCACTCCCCGGCGCCTTCCGCCTTACGATCGATCAACAGCTTGATGTATCGAACGAGAATGCCCTTGAACAAGCCGGTGTCGTCGATTCCCTCGTCCGGCAGCATTCCAGTCGCCGAATCAACCAAACGGTCGATCGTCGCCCGCGTCGTTCTCTCGGCCTCGCGCAAGTAGCGGTTTTCACTCGTAATGGCGTGCAGCTCCAATCCCGCTCCGATCATGACGCCTTGACAGTAAGTGAAATCCCAGTCGTAATCGATGCGACCGTCGCCCAGCCGGTTCATACCGTCCCAGACGAAACCCGTCTCCGGGTCGACCAGGTTCTCCAGGTTCCACTCGTAAATTCGTTTACCCCAAGCCAAGTCGTCCTCCGCTCCGAAACGGACGTAAAGCCGGGCCGCGAGAATGGCGGCCGGTGCGTTGGCCGGCGTGTTTTTGTAGTCCAGTTGATTTTTATTCCATGCCAAGCCGCCGCCCATATGTCCGTTCCAGGCAGTTTGGATGTCCGCCCACAGATCGAGCACAGCCAGCTTGTATTCCTCTTCGCCGGTATGATCGTACATTCTCAGCAGCGCCAGCGCCGTCCATTCCATATCGTCGTAATAATCGTGGCGATACGTGCCGCCGTTGGACGCCTTGAGTCCGCGGGCCAGCCGACGGGCGCGCTCCAAATACTTCCCGTTCCGGCTCCGTTCCCACCCGTCGACCAGAGCGTCGATCGCATGGGCCTGCCACCAGTAGTAATAGTTCTCGCCTTCCGAGCCTTCCTTCTCCGGATACCATTGGTTCATAATGGCCGTTCGCTCGTTCCAGTAATGCCGGTAGAAAACCTCCTGAAGCTCCTCAGCTCTCTCCGTCCAGCCGCTCATGCGGTCGCCTCCGTACGTCCGGCAAGCTCCGCAGCTTCAAGCCGCGCGGCCGCCTCCAGCAAAATCACCCCGCTGATCTGCGTCCCCAGCTCCACCGTACCGCCGGGAGGCTCGCTCCAGTTCGGGCCGAATAGCGTCCGCTCGGCGTCCCGCCCCTTGGACCACAACAGTTCGGCATTGCCCGCGACCAGCTTGGCCGCCTCCCCACTGCCGGACGGATCGGCAAGCGCAAGCTGCGCCAAGTAGCGGACGTAAATGCCTTTGAACAGGCCGGCGTCCCCGTTGCCTTCGTTCGGCAGTAGCCCCGTCTCCGACTCGGCTAGTTTGCGGGCGGCCGCTTCGGCCGTTCGCCTGGCGTCCTGGAGGTACGCGTCGTTCCCCGTCGCCCGATACAGCTCAAGCGCCGCGCCGATAAATACGCCCTGACAGTACGTAAATTCCCATTCCTTGTCGATCGCCCCGTCGCCGAGCCGGTTCATGCCGTCCCAGACGAAGCCGCTTGCGGGATCGACGAGGTTGCTTTTCAGCCAATCGTAGATTCGCAGCGCCCAACCCAGATCGGCTTCATCGCCGAATCGCGCATGCAAACGTGCGGCCAGAATAACCGCGGGCGCGTTGGCCGGCGTATTTTTATAATCGAGCTGGCTTTTCTGCCAGGCGATACCTCCGCCCATGTGCTCGTTCCAACCGGTTTGGATATCTTGCCAGAGCAGAAGCGCCGCTTCCTTATATTTCTCGGTTCCGGTCGCATTATAGGCCCTGAGCCAGCCGATCGCCATCCACTCCATATCGTCGTACAACGCGTTCGGCCATGCGCCTCCGTTCCTTCTGAGCAATCCTTCGTACAGGGCGTCCAGCAGCTCGGAATATCGCGAATCCCCCGTGCGTTCCAGTCCGTCCGTCAACGCCTCGACCGCGTGCGCCATCCACCAATAGTGGAAAATCGTATTGCATTCGCCGTTCGGGCACGGCGTCTCAATGTCGAACATGCCGATTCCGGCATTCCAGTAACGTTCTACCAGCGCCTGCTGCGCTTGGTCGGCCCGGGCGGCCCTTGCTTCCTGTTGATGTCTCATAAGTATGATCACCGCTCCGTTTCATGATTTGTAACCCAATTTCTCCAGCTTGGCCGCCTGCTCGATCAGCATCGCGCCGCTAAGCTGCGAGCTGAGCTGTACGACCGTCTCCGGCGGCTGCGCCCACGACGTTCCGAACCTTGCCTCCTCGCCGGTTCGACCGTAATCCCATAGGCTGGCCGCATTCGTCAAGATCAGGCTGCCGTATTGGCCTCCCCGCTCTGGCTCGCGAACCGCCCATTCAGTCAAATAACGGACAAGCACACCCTTGAACAAACCGCCGTCGCCGTCTCCTTCGTTCGGAAGCAGCCCGGTCGCCGGACTGGCCATCGCGTCAAGCACGTAGTCGGCCGTCTTATTTGCGTCTTCCCGATATTTCTCCTCGTCGGTCGCCTCGTATAGCTCCATCGCCGCGCTGATAAACACGCCTTGACCGTAAGTAAACTTCCAATCCTTGTCGATCGCCCCGTCTCCCGTCCGGTTGATTCCGTCCCATACGAGGCCGGATTCGGGATCGACCAGCGTGCGCTTCTGCCAATCGTAGATTTTCAGCGCCCACTCCAAATCGTCCTGAGAACTGAAATTCCGGTACAATCTTGCAGCTAAAATAACGGCCGGCGCGTTGGCGGGCGTATTCTTGTAATCAAGCTGTTCTTTGCGCCAAGCGATACCGCCGCCCATCTCCTCGTTCCAGCCGCCGCGAATATCCGCCCATAGCTCAAGCGCCGCTTCCTTATACTTGTCGTCGCCCAGAAGCTCATACGCTCTCAGCCAGGCGAGCGCCATCCATTCCATATCGTCGTAATAGCCGTTCGTCCATACGCCGGCATTGCGGTCCCGAATACCGTCGAACAGCTCGCCCACCCGCTTCCTTACGTCCCCATCCTTCGTTCGCTCGTAGCGATCGAGAAGAGCGTCGGCCGCGTGCGCCTGCCACCAGTAATTAAACGGGTCGGTGCATGCCTGCAAAATACACGGAGACGCATTGTTAAACATGCCGCGCTTATCGTCCCAGAACGAGAGATCCAGCTCGGCTCCCGCCTCGTCGGCCCGGACGGCCCACACCTCTCTGTCCGCGCCGCCTCCCGGCCAGCCGGGCAACCGCCAGAGGAGTACGGCGGCCAGCGCAAGCGCCAGAACGGCGCCCCCTGACCACACGATACGCTTTGTTGCGATGTTCGCCACCTCCTACCCTTTAACGCCGCTGAACGCAATTCCTTGCACGAAATATTTTTGCAGCAGAATAAACAGCACAAGAATCGGCAGCGTCGCTACGAGCGCCCCCGCCATCATCGGCCCGAAATCGGTCTGATGGTTGTAGGAGAACGCCTGCAGCCCCATCTGGATCGTATGCTTCATCGGATCGTTCAGCACGATCATCGGCCAGAGGAACGAGTTCCAGCCCGCCTGGAAGGTGAAAATTCCCAGCGTCGCCAGCGCCGGCTTCGTCAGCGGAAGGTAGATTTGCCAGAAAATCCGGAACTCGCCCGCCCCTTCGATCCGCGCTACTTCCATCATGTCGCTCGGCAGCGTCAGGAAAAACTGCCGCATGAAGAACACTGCGAACGAGCCCGCCGCACCGGGAAGGATGATCGCCCAGAACGAGTTCAGCAAGCCGCGTCCGCCCGCCCCCGTCCAGTCGTTGCCGCCGAAGAACGGCAGATGCATCAGCACATAAAAGCTCGGAATCATCGTCACGACGCCCGGAATCATCATCGCCGCCAGCAGCACGCGAAACAGCGGCTTGTTAAGACGGAACGTCAGCTTGGCGAACGCGTAGCCGGCCAGCGAACCGAGGAACAGGTTGGACAGCACGCCCATAATCGCGAGATAAAAGGAGTTGCCGAAATATCTCAGAAACGGAACGGTCGTGAACGCATCTCTGTAGTGGTCCAGCGTGAAATGCGAAGGCAGCCAACGGATCGGAAACGCGAAAATTTCATTGTCCGGCTTAAACGAAGTGAGCACGCTCCATAAGAAAGGAAGGAACATGACGAGCGATACGATGGTAGCCGTCACATAAAATACGGTCAAACGCAGCGCCGGGCTAATGCCCGGATTGTAGCCGCCGGCGGCGGATGTCGTTTTCATCACCTTTCATCCCCCCCTATACGATCGGCTCTTCCGCTTTGGATAGCCGCATGTTGATCAGTGAGAAAATGAGAATCGCCAGCGCAAGCACGAACGCCTGAGCCGATGCATAGCCCATCTGCAGTTGATTGAAGCCTTGCTGATAGATGAGATACACGGGCGTCTTCGTTGCGTTCGCCGGTCCGCCCTGGGTCAGCACGAACGCTTGGTCGAACAGCTGCAAAGCGCCGATGATCGACATCGTGCTGACGAGGAAAGTCGTCGGTCTAAGCTGCGGCCACGTAATGTAGCGGAACCGTTGAACCGCATTTGCGCCGTCCAGCTTGGCCGATTCGTACAAGTAGTCCGGCACGCCCTGAAGACCGGCCAAATAGATGACCATGTTGGAGCCGACCGCCTGCCACAGCGTCACCATAATGACGGAGGCCATCGCCGTTCTCGTCTCCGACAGCCAGGCCGGACCGGTGACGCCGAAATAGGACAGGAAGCCGTTCAACAAGCCGAATTCCGGATGCAGCACCCACAGCCATACCGTTGCCGCGGCCACCGCCGAAGTCAGCGTCGGCAAGTAGTTCAGCGTGCGGAACACCTTGACGCCCTTGATCGCCTTGTTCAGCAGCAACGCGATCAGCAGCGAAGTCAGAATGTTAAGCGGCACGAACACCACTGTATAAAACAGCACGTTGCGAAACGTCTGCCACAGCAGACTGTCCGTATACAGCTTTCGGTAATTGGAAAGTCCAACCCAATCCATTCGGCTCAGCACGTCGTAATTCGTAAAGCTCAAGTAAAAGGCCATGAACACCGGAATAACGGTAAAAACGGAGAACAGCAAAATGGCCGGCGAGATGAACAGATACGCCATGCGCGCCTGGTGGGCGTGCAGCTTGCGGGATCGAATCATGTGCGCTCTTCCTTTCTTCTCGAATTCATCCGGCTACGCGAATGCCGCATACGTCCAGCACGAGCTCGCAGTACATCATGTTCGCCCATGAAAACCACGGCCTCGTATACTTCGACGCATCGTCCGCATCGAAGCCTTCGTGCATCATGCCGGCGCCTCCGTCGGTGCGTTCCAGCAGGTCGAGCAGTCGCAGCTTCTCTTCGGGCTCCCGCGCCGTTAGCCCCTGCATCCCCAGCGCGATCGGCCAGATATAGCGATGCGGCGTATGCGGACTGCCTATGCCAGCTGCTTCCTTCCCCGAGAAAAAGTAAGGATTGTGCTCGCTCAAAATAAAATTCCTTGTGCGAACGTAGGTCGGATCGTCATTGCCCGTATAGCCAAGATACGGAATCGAGAGCAAGCTGGGCACGTTCGCGTCGTCCATCAGCTTGTAGTTGCCCAGCCCGTCCGTCTCGTAGGCATAGATGTCGCCGAACTGAGGATGGTTCACGATGCCGAAGGCGCGAATGCCCGCATCGATCTCCGCTGCCAGCCTCTCCGCCTCCGTCTCCAATTCGACGTCGTCCAGCACATCCCGGGCGATCTTGGCCAGTTCGCGCAATGCCACGACCGCGAACATGTTGGAGGGAATGAGATAACCGTAATCGCAGGCGTCGTCGCTCGGCCGAAAAGCGGACCAGGTCATGCCCGTCGGACCCGTAACCGTGCCCTTGCCGTCGCGGGGAAGCGTATCGGTAACCGGACAGTTTCTTCTGACGAAGCGATAGTCCGAATCTTGTTCGTGGTTTTGTTCCTTTCTCCACAGCTCGATAATAAGAGCCGCCGCCTTCCTGAACGTGCCGTTGAATTGGGTTGTCGTTCCGGCGTTTTGCCAGAGCAGGTAAGCCAGATGAAGCGGATAGCAGAGCGAATCGATCTCGTATTTGCGCTCCCAGACGAGCGGCGTCATCTCCGTCTCGTCGTTCTGGTGACCGTGGCCGTTAGCGGTTTCATTAAACGCGTTGGCGTAAGGATCGTGAATAACGTAACGAAGCTGTCTCTCCACGACTCCGAGCAGCAGATGCTCAAATTCCGGCGCGGATCTCGCAAGCAGCAGATAGGGTCTCGCCTGCGCCGCCGAATCTCTGAGCCACATCGCCGGGATATCGCCGGTAATGACGAATGTCGTGTCGTCCTGCAACTGTCGAAACGTCGTCTCTATCGTATTGCGAATGCAGGCGTCGAACATCGCCTGCGACTTCGGGCGGTGCGGCAATTGCCGCTGCACCGATGCGATCCATTGCTGCAGCGCTGCCAGCATGTCGGTCGTTTGAACCTTCATTTCCCCACACTCCCTTATGTCGTCTCTCTATAGAGGAGAGGGAGGCGAACCTCCCTCTCCTTTTTGGCAGCCGCTTATTTCACGTCCGCATTGTCCTTCAGCAATCTGTCTCCCTGCTCCTGCGCCTTCTTGAGCGTCGTCGCCGCATCCTGCTTGCCTTCCAGGAACAATTGCAGGTTCGGCACGAGACCGTCGCCTTCCATAATGGAGTAGCCCGGATGCTGAGGCCGGATTTTGGCAAACTCGAGCGTATCGAGGAACGGCTGCCACGAAGGATCGTCCTTGAAGAACGGATCGTCGAGCGCAGGCTTGTAGCCCGGAATGTTCAAGCTCGTCTTGGCCCACAGCAGTACGTTGTCCTTATTGGCCAGCCACCATTTGACGAACTCCCACGCTTCTTCTTTATGCTTGGAGCCTTCGCCGATGACGAGACCGAAGCCGCCCATGACGCTTCCTTTGTCCCCGTTCGGACCCGCAGGAGGCGGAACGATGCCGAAGTCGAGATCTTGGCCGTATTTTTTATAAGTGCTTAGCATCCAAGGTCCCGTATAGTTCATCGCCAGCTTGCCGGTGACGAAAGCGTCGGTGCCTTCGCCCAGCCCTTGCTCGAAACCGATCTTGTACACCTTGTCCTGGTTCAGCATTCGGTCCCAGAGGTTAAGGACGGACAATCCTTTGTCGTTGTTAAAATCGGTGGCGTCGTTGCTTGCGTTCAGCATCTGGCCGCCCGCTTGCTGATGATACATATTGAACAATCCGGCATCGCCGAGCGAGAAGCCGGCTACCTCCAGCTTGTCTCCGTTCCATTTCGTGAGCGCCTTGGCGGCGGTCGCCAGCTCTTCCCAGTTGGTCGGAGGCTGCAGTCCGGCATCCGCGAACATCTTCTTGTTGTAGAAGAGCGCCCGCGCATCTACCGTCAACGGAAGTCCGTACAGCTTGCCGTCGTGGGAAAGCTCCTTAAGCGCTTCGTCGTAATAATCCGCCGTGGAGATGCCGTCTCTGGCCATATATTCGTCGATCGGGTGCAGAACGTTTTTCGGCGCGTACAGGTTCGTACGCCAGCGATCCCAGAACATAACGTCGGGCGAACCGCCGGAGGTTGCCGCCGTCAGAAACTTCGTGATCATGTCCTGCTGCAGCACGTACTTCACGCGAATTTTGTCCTGCGACTTATTGAACGCGTCGACCATTGTTTCGAACTGCTTCTGTCCTTCGCCGCCCCAGTCGCCCCAGAAAGTAAGCTCTACGACGTCCCCGCTTCCGGAGCTCGACTGGCCGCCCCCGTTCGAAGACGACGCCGTCCCTCCTCCTCCGTTGCCGGAGTTGTTGCCGCTGCACCCGGCCAGTACGGCAAGCACCATGGCGCAGGTTATTAGGATGCCTATCCACTTTTTCATTTTGACAGCCCCTTATCCTCAGTTATTAAGCGCTTACACATAGTATATTAATTCCAAGAACATAATATGTCAACATAAATTTAACGAATATCTTATATATCAACATAATGATTTTCTCATCTTCTCTCTCTTCCTCGCCGAAAAGTAAAAGAACAAATAGGAAAAAGCCCGAATACGCATTCGAGCTTTTTCCGGAAAGGTACTATTTCGTTTTAGGGAGTAAGGAAGAGAAAACGTAGAACTACGCTGTCGTAGAGTCGCCTTGGACGATCGAGAACGGTACAGTGTTGTTGAAGGAAATCTCCTTCATGTCCCATTGCATCTGCAGCAGATCCGCCGCACCTCGTCCCATTGCAAATTCGTCCTGACTGACGTGCGTAAACAAATACTTGTTGAACGCGCTGTGCGGGGAGTCGAAGCAGACAATGCTGCAGTCCTCGGGGATGCGCCTATTCATGGACAACAGCACCTCCCGCAGGATAAGCGCCAGATTGTATTCAACGGCGACGAATGCGGTCAAGTCCGGGTTCATCTCGACGAATTTTTGTACGTTGGCGAAGTCGACCTGCACGTTGCGTTCCTCGAACGAACGGGGTACGGAGCTGAACAGGTTCGTCATCAGATGCTGCGGATTCATCCGCAGCCCGTGCTGAATCAACGCGTCCGTGTAGCCCTGAATGCGATCCTCGATCGTCGACGTATTCTCCACCGGCAGCGAGATGAAGCCGATCTCCTCATGTCCGCGGTCAAGCAGATGCTTCGTCAGCTCGAACGCCGCCAGACGGTTGTCCGTATACACGGAGCAGGCGGCCAAACCTTTCAAGTAACGATCAACGAACACTAGCGGATGCTTGTCAAGAACGAGGCGAAGCAGCTCCGAATTGTAATGCTCCCCATGCACCGGGAAGATGATAAAACCGTCCACGCCGAGCTGGAGGAACGAACGAATCGCTTCCTCCTCTTCCTCGCGTTTGTCGTACGTAATTTTCACCAGCATTCGGCAACCTAGCTCGGACAGCCGTTCCTCGACGCCGTGAATCATCCGCAGCCCGTACGAGTCGGCAAAGTCCGGCAAAATCAGACCGACCAGCTTCCAGCTTTGCGGATACGACTTCCGCGCCCCCTGAATCTGTTCCGGCTCGGGCAGCGTCTCGGCGACGAAAGAGCCTTTGCCCTGCACTCGCTCGATCAGGCCGTCCGCGGACAACATTTCGAGCGCCTTCTTCGAGGTGATGCGGCTGACGTTGAACTGGTCGGCCAGCTCCTTCTCCGATGGAACTCGCCCGCCCCGGGGCAGCTCGCCGCTTTTGATTTTCTCCAACAGGTAGTGATAGATTTGCTCGTACAATGGACCGTCCATTCAACCATCCCTTGATGTATCATGATATATCAACTATACCTAAAATCATGAAACCTATCAAGTTGAAAATCTCAGGAGGCGCCTGCAACCTACCCCTTAACCGCGCCGGCCGTAATGCCACCGGTGATTTGCCGTTGGAAAATCATGTAGAAGAGCAGCACGGGCCCCATCGAAACGAGCAGGGAAGCGAATAACGGTCCCCATTCGGTGCGGTATTGCATTTCGCTCTGCATGACGGCGATGGCGACCGGGATCGTATATTTCGTCGGGTCGTTCACGAGCACAAGCGCGAATATATATTCATTCCAGATGTTCAGAACGGTGATGATCGACACCGAGACAAGTCCCGGTTTCACAAGAGGCAGCATAATCCGGAAGAATGTTCCGTAATGGGAAGCGCCGTCGATGGCAGCCGATTCCTCCAGCTCCTTCGGCAGCTGCTTGAAAAATCCGACCAGCACGAACACGGCAAACGGAACGGCCGTTACGGTGTAGACGAGAATAAGCCCGAGCGCCCGGTTGGTCAAGTACAAATCGTCCATCAGGAAGAACAGCGGGATAATTCCGAGAAACGCCGGAATCATCATATACGCGAGATAGGAATAATACAGCAAGCCGCTTCCTCTGAATGCGTATCTGGCGATGACGTAGGCGGTCGAAGCGGACAGGAAAGCGCCCAGCAATGTACTTGCGATCGTAATGATCAGCGAGTTGACAAAATAATGACCGAAGCTGTATTTCTCCCAAACGTAGGTGAAGTTGGACCAGAGCAGCGGCAGGTCAGGCAGCTTCCACGGCCGTCCGAGCAGAAATTGCGGGTTGTCCTTAAGCGCGCTCATAATCGTCCAGATGACAGGGTACAGTACGCCCACAGCCCAGAGGAAAAGGCCGACTTTCATCAGCCAGCGGGCGCCGCTGAACTTCGTTCGCGTCTTCATGGCATATGCTCCTCTATGTTAATTCTATATTTTCCCGGTTCATCAGCTTTTGCAGTGCGACAGTCGTAATAAACGACAGAATGAGAATCAGGACGCCGATCGCCGAGCCGTAGCTGAACTTGCCGAACTTGAACGCGTTCATGTACAGATAGGAGCCCATGACCTGCGTAGCGTTGTCGACTCCGCCCTCGTACGTCATAATCGAGACGATGACGAACGAGCCGCTCAACGTCGTCATGACGATCCAAAGCACCGAAGTCTTGATCTGCTCCCACGACAGCGGCAGCGTAATGAGTCGGAATTGTCGCCATTGGGATGCTCCGTCTATCTCGGCCGCCTCGTACAGCGAGGACGGAATTGCGAGAATGCCGGCGATAATGAGAATAATCGTAAAGCCGACACCGGCCCAGATCGAAGGCGGCAGCAAGGCGAAAATCGACCATTTGTCGCCGAGCCAGGCGAAATCGTACGTTTTCCCCGTAATCGCGGTAATCGCTGAATTCAGAAAGCCGACGTTCGGGTTGTACACATAGCGCCACAACACCCCGACGACAACGACCGACAATACGTTGGGAATGAAGAAAATTGTCCGGTAGAAGCCCGAGCCTTTGATGTTGAAGCGAGTGAGCGCCACCGCGAAAAAGACGGAAATGAGCATAAAGCCGATAATTTTGCCGAACACAAGAATGTAGTCGTTACGGATCGTCTTCGGAATGACGTCGTCGTTCATCATCTCCTTAAAGTTGTCCAGCCCGATAAAATTGTACGTCTCGGATCCGCCGGACCAGTCGAACAGACTAAGGTAGATGCCTTTAAGGAGCGGATAGATGCCGAAGACGAGATAGAGCAGCAACGTCGGTAAAATAAATGTAAGAATGAACGCGTTGCGCTTCATCTTCGCGGAGCCGGTACGTTTGGCGTTGTTCATAGAGACCTCCGTTGGTTGCCCGAGAAGCGGGGCCGGGAGCCTCTCCCGTCCGCCGCTCCGTTCATCGGCAGCCTATTTATTTTCCTTCGCGCGGATTTTCTCCGTCGCTTTCTCCATGCGGTCAACCCACTCGTCCGGCGTAATGTCGCCCTTCGTCAGCGCCAGCGTCGCATTGTTGCGCTCGGTGACCAACTCTTCCGGAATGACGACCTCCGGAGAAACGACCGTGCTGTCCGAGTTATAGAATCTCGAAGCTTCCTTCGTCAGCGCAGGCGCGTTTGTCGCTTCCAAGTCCGCCTTGATGTTCGAAGGCGCCTTGGACAGCTCCGCCCACGACTTGCCGTGAGCTTCCGTGTAGAGGAACTGCAGGAACGCTTTAGCCGCATCCGGATTTTTCGCTTTCTTCGCGATCGCCACCGTAGCGACGTAAGGGTTGGCAACATATTTGCCGCCATTGTCCTGCGTAATCGAAGGCAGAAAGCCGAATTCGAAACCGGCCGGCGTATCGTTGGCCATTTCGCTCTCTACCCACAGACCGTTCGGAATGAACGCCGCTTTGTGCTGCAGCCATTGCGATTGGGAGTCGGTATGGTTAAGCGCCGGCGACCCTTGGTCGAAGAAGCCTTTGTCGCGCATTTGCACGATTTTGTCGAGCGCCTTCTTGACCGGCTCGCTGCTCCATACCCCCGCTTCGAGAGCGTTGATCTTCTTCACAATGGAGGTATCGTAGCCGTTCATTGCGACGATCGCCGGATCCAGCAGGCCGCCGTTGATGTAGTACGGATAGACGCCGGTATGGATGTAGACGCTCATCTGGCCATCCGCTTTGATCTTGTCTCCGAGCGCCAGGAAGCTTTCGAAGTCCTTCGGCGCTTCCCAGCCTTTTTCCTTAAACAGCGCCTTGTCGTAGAACGTGCCCCAGGAGCCGAATACGAGCGGAACCGCATGAACCTTGCCCGCCTGATACTCCTCCGGCTGGGCGATCAGCATGTCGCTGAGCAGCTTGCCGTCGGTGTTTTGCGCCGTTTTGAACCAGTCTGTAATGTCCAGCAACTGGTCGTCCGTCACCATCTGTCTCGTGTTGGAGCCTGCGCCGTCGATGTAGACGAAATCCGGGGGGCTGCCTTGAATCCAGCGCGGCTTCATCTGATCGTTGATTTTCGGACCGGCAGACTCTTTGATTTTCAAGTCCGGATGAAGCTGCTGGAATTCTCCGATTACTTCCTTCCACCAAGCGTCGCCGTATCCGCCGACAAAATACTGAATTTCGAAATCTCCGGTCAGCTTGACGCCTTCGGGACTTGCGCTCTCCGACCCTGAAGCGCTTTCAGACGGCTTCGCGCTTTCGGACGATTTCGGGCTTGCCGACGGCGAGGCGTCGTTTCCTTTGTCCTTGTTTCCTCCGCATGCGGACAGAACAAGGGTAAGCATCAGCAGTACAGAACCCCATGTCATCGTTTTTCTAAAAAATCTCGACACGATAAAACCTCCTTGATTTCGATGTTTGATGGCTTGCATGTTCATCATAATCGTTATCAAGGAGGATCCGAATCGAATATATTTCTGTAAAACATGGAAAAAAGTACTGCGTTACGGTTTGCGACTGAGTGCGATTTCCTGCAGTCTGTCGAGCACCTGGCGCGGGCTCATCGGTCCGGACAGCACTGCCGGTCCCATATTTCTCGTCGCGTCCTGCACAGTAGACCAAGCCGGATCGTGAATCGGATAGAACATCGCCCGCTTCAAGGCGTCCAGATTTTTCGTCATCGTCGGGTTATTCAGACTCAGGTTGTCGCCGACCGTACGCGTAACCGGCAGGAAGCCTTCTCTAAGAATCAGTTCCTCGTATCTGTCATCCTCGTAGAGGAAGTCAAGGAACAGGGATAGCGCCTCACGATCGGTATGGTCGGTCTTGAACGAGATCAACACGTCCTGGACGCCGAACACAAACGGCTCGACGCCATCGCGGACGGGAATCGGCCCCTTGCCCCACTTCAGGCCCTTATACTCGTAAGGGACGACCGATTCGAAATAGTTGCCGGAGATCATCATCCCCAGCTTCCCGTTGCCGAGAATGCGCTGCTTCTCGTCGCGCGTCGTCACGGTCGGATCGGCGTCCGTCAAGCCCTCCTCGTACAGCCGCTTCAGAAACTCCAGTCCCTCGACGTTAGCCTCGGAGTTGATAGCCCATTTGCCGTCCTTCATCCAGCCCCCTCCGGCGCCGATGAAGAAATACGTCAAATACGCCCATATCTCGTTGTCGGACAGATCGACGCCGAAGCCTTCGATCTGCAGCTTAGTTTTGATCCGACGCGCCGCTTGCTCCAGCTCGGACCAGGTTGCGGGCGGCTCGGACAAGCCGGCCTCATCGAATAAATCCTTGTTGTAATACAACTCCCGAACGGTGGACACGTACGGAATCGAATACTGCACGCCGCCGACTTTATGCGGATACGCCAGAAAAGGATACAGCTTCGCCGACAGCTCGGAGGACAGCAATTCGTCCATGCGGTTAAGCTTCCCGTCCTGGGCGAAATGCGCATACAAATTCGACAGCATCAGGTCGGGAGGCTGGTCTCGGCTGATCATCGTTTTGTAGACGCTGTCGATAATGTCCCAGTTGATGACCTGCAGCTCAATGTCGATGTGCGGATATTCGGATTCGAACTCGTTGACCAGATTTTCGAAGTACGGCTTGGTCGCGGTGCTGTATTCCGCGGCGACAAATTTGATCAGCGATTTCTTCTCGATATTCGACGCTGCCGGGGCGGTATCGCCCATGCCCGCGTATCGGACGATCAGCCCGATCGCCAGCAGCAGCGACAGCCCGATTGTCGCCATCGACGATTTACTCATCCGCTCGGTTGCCCCTTTCAAAACCGCTTAATCCACCAACGGGAACAGCAGCTCTTGATTGCCTTGCGTATACAGATTGTCCTTCGTAATGACCTGAGCTTCGATATTCAGCCTCGGATCAAGCTTGACGCCCCGCAGCGCCCGCGCGGCCGATTCGATCGCCAGATAGCCCATGTTGAACGGTTTCTGAACAACCGTCGCCTGCAGGACGCCTTCCTCCAGCAGTTTGATCTCGTAGATGGAGCTGTCGAAGCTGACCAGCTTGACCTTCCCGACCAACTCTCGCTCCTTGATCGCCTTCGCGGCTCCAACTGTCGCCTGTTCGTTCAAGCCGACGATGCCCCGAAGAGCGGGGTAGCGGTCGAGCAGTTCTCCCGTCCGCTCGTACGCGTCGTCCTCTTGCCCTCCGAATTCGTGCTTGCCGAGAAATTCGACGACAGGAGTCTCCGCGAACGCCTCCTCCAGCCCTCTAAGCCGATCCACCTGCGCAGAAGTTTCGACGCGGTCTCCGAGCACGGCGACCTGGAACGTCTCTTTGTCCTGCGGTGCAATCATGCTCCGTCCGGCCAGCCGGCCTGCCTCCACATGATCGGTCGCGACCAGGCTGGCGGGCTGGCTGCCCGGAACGTCCGTATCGATCAGAATCAGCTTCGCCCCGGCCCGCCTCGCATCGCGCGTCGCAGCCTCGAGCTTGAGCGGCTCCGTCGCGCCCAACACGAGGGCGGCGGGCTTCTTGGCCAGCGCTTCTCCGATCATCCGGATTTGCCCTTCCGCGTCCGTATCGGACAGCGTCCCCGTAATCTCGATGTCGATGTCGAACTCCTTGGCCGCCAGCTCCATTCCCTCGCGCACCGTCCGCCAATATTCGGAACGGATGTCCGACGTCTTCAGCACAACGGCGATTTTCTTGCCCCGATCGCTTGTCAGCCGCAGCGTATCGATGCCGTAGACAATGAGCAGCGCCGTAACCAGAAGCAGCAGCACCGCCGTCAACGATCGTTTTCCCGGACTCATGCGGCTCCCCCTCTATGTCAGCTTTGGCAGCACGACCGTCACCTCGGTGCCGATCGATAGCTCGCTCTTGATCCGAATTCCGTACTCGCCGCCGAACAGCTTAATTCGCTCGTTGACGTTGCGAATGCCAATGCTTGCCGCCGGCCCTTCCGTTGGCTTCAGCACCTGTTCCAGACGGGACGGCTCCATGCCGATGCCGTTGTCCGCGATCACGAATTCGAGATGCTGTTCGTGAACGCTGCCGACGATGCGAATCATCCCGAGCCCCGGTTTGTTCTTGATGCCGTGATAGATCGCATTCTCGATAATCGGCTGCAAAATGATTTTCGGCACCTTATAGTTCATCATCGCGGGATCCGCCTCGATCTGAAAATCAAGCTTGTCCTTATATCTCATCTTCTGGATCGACAGGTAATGCGTAATGTGCTCCAGTTCGATGCGTACCGGTACCGTCTCGTCGTTCCGGTTAATGATGGCCCGGAACAGCTTGGCCAACGAAGAAGTCATCTCCACCACCTCTTCGTGCTTGCGGCGTTCGGCCATCCAGATGATCGAGTCGAGCGTGTTGTACAGAAAATGCGGATTAATTTGCGATTGCAGCACCTTTAATTCGCTTTTCCGTTTAAAGTCTTCGTTCTGGATAATCTGGTCCATCAATTCCTTAATGCGGCCGACCATCACGTTAAACGTACGGCCCAGTTGGCCGATCTCGTTCTCCGGCAGCGCTTCGGTGCGGACGTTGAAATCCCCTTTTTCCACCTTCTTCATCTGAAGCTGCAGCCGTTTGATCGGACTGGATAGACGCCCGGAGAAGTAAAAGGACAGCAGCAGCGCGATGACGAGAGCGAGCACGGTCCAGAGTAGATAGGACATCCGAATCTGCTCCTGATTGACAATCAACTCGTTCGCATAGGCGACGCCGACGATTTTCCAGCCGAAATGGGTTTCCTGGATCGTGTAGATGCGCTTGCTGCCGCCCTCTCCCGCCGTAAAGCTGCCGGTTCCGGTCGTCATCACCCTGTCGATCAGCTCGGTCTTCAGATTGCTGGCGATCAGCTTCTGCTGCGGATGGTGAACGATGCCGCCCTCCGAGTCGAGAATGAACACGTAGCCCCTTTTGCCCAGATTGATCTGACTGCAAATTTCCTTGATGACGCTCAAATTCAAATCCACTAGAAAAATACCTTCGCCCGTAATGCCGTCCGCGCTCTTCAGCTCGCGGCTAAGCGATACAACCCAGCGGTACTCGTTCTGGATCAGATTCTGCACGTGCGGGGACGACAAAACCGAGCGGCCGCCTCCCTTCTTGGCATCTCTGTACCACGGCTGCTCCTCGATTCGGCTGCTCGGGTTCAGGCTCGTGATACGACGATCAGAGACGATGCGGCCGTTGTAACCAAACACCATAATCGATGCGATGTCCTTGCGCGTAACCCGTATGGATTGGAACAAATCGGATATTTTTTTCTCGTACGGCCTGACGTCCTCTTCCAACAGAAAGCTCGTGCTTTCGATGTAATATTTCAAATCTTTGTTCGTGAGCGCGAGAATTCCGATGTTCTCCATATTATTAATGTAGGATTGCAGGTTGAGATTGACCTGTTGCACGATTTCCGAGATATAGTGCTCCGAATTGCGTTCGACCGACTGCGCGGATAGACGATAGGAGATCAGACTGGTCACCAGAATGGAAAATAAAATCAGGCACAGAAAGGCGACGGATAGACTCACTTGAATGCTTCTGAATTTAAAGGTGTCGGCTGTCCAGCCTTTGATCATGCCGTCGACTCCTTCGCCATCGCGTCGCGGTATTCGGTAGGAGTGACGCCGACGTGCTTCTTGAACAGTACGCTGAAATATTGCGGATCGCCATAACCGACGCCGGCCGCGATATCGTACGTTTTAATCGGCGGATTGGCCTGCAGCAGCGTCTTCGCCGTTTCAAGCCGGATGCGCGTGACGTATTCCATCATCGTCTGCCCCGTATGCTGCTTGAACAACGTACTGAAATAGCTTTTGCTCATATGGACGTGATTGCAAATATCCATCAGCGACAGACTCTCTTCCCGATAGTGCTGTTCGATGTATTCAATTGCGCTGCGCACCTGAAGCTGCGACAGGTCGCTGCGGCGATCCGCAATCAGTTCAATCGCTTCGCAGGATATATTTTTGAGCCATGCCTCCACATCCTCCAGCCGGTGGAATTTATCGATGTGCTGCAGCGCCGAGCCTAACTGGCGCAGCCAATTCCCGCTCTCTCCGAGCAGCTCGTGAATCGAACTGACGACGTCGATCATCATCGACTGGATGCGCACGTAGCACACCTCCAGCGGCAGCGGCGACGACTTGAGCTGGCCGATAAATTGTTCGATCAGCAGATGCGTTTCCCGATGCGTTCCCGTCTTCAGCGCGCTGGCGAACTTGCGATTCCATTCATAGTCGGGCGGGCAGGAGTACGACGAAGGTCGCTCCAAATCCTGCAAACGAATGACCCGGTTGTTGCCAAGCAGAAAACGATAGTCGAGCGCGGACAACGACGCTTCGTAAGACCAGGGAATATCGCTAAGCGAGGAGCATGGCGCACCGACCCCGATCGTTACCGTAAACTTCATATACTTCTCCATGCTGCGGCGAATCGATTCCGCCAGCTGAGAGATTTCCGCCTCGCCGCCCTCCTCCGGGAAACCGTACAGAAGTACGACGACCCGTTCCTCTTTTGTCCGAAACACAAGAGCGTCCCGGCCTTCCGTCGTCTCCGAGGCAATTTTGTAAGCGGCGTAGCGCTGGAGCTCGGGATTGTTCTCCCAGCGTTCACGAGAACCGTCGTTTAACTGATCGATATCGACGGCAAGCGCAACCAGCGGCGGAACGGGCTTGACCAGGCCGAAGTACGCAAACCTGCGCTCCGCCTCCTCTTCGCCGATCGCCCCCTGTACGAGACATTCCAGAAACCGCTCCTTAAGCAGAGGCAGGCTTTCCTGCAGCTGTTCGCGCAGCCGGGCCATATTGTCGCGCTCCTCCGCCTCCCGGTCCAGCTCTATCTTGATTTTGTCGAGCAAAGCCCGCAGCTCCCGCGGCGTAATCGGCTTGATTACGAAGTCGTGTACCTTCAACCGCAGCGCCTGCTGGGCATAGTCGAATTCATCGTGTCCGGTCAGAATGACGACCTTCGTATCGGGCGCCGCCTGCGCGACCTGCTTCGTCATCTCGATGCCGTCCATATGCGGCATGCAAATATCCGACAGCACCAGGTCCGGACGATGGTCCAATATCGCCTCCAGCGCCTCCGCGCCGTTCGCATAGCCGCCGACGAACTCGTAGCCGTGGCGGGGCCAATCGATGCTTTCGCGAATCGCTTCCCTGACTTCGCTCTCGTCGTCCACGAGCATAATTTTGTACATGGATGCTGCACCCCCGTGCCATTCGCGAATGTCGTCAACGATCAGGCTCCGGCGAGATGCCGGAAGATGAGCCTTTGATGTTAACTTTACATGACGAATGCCCCGGCAAACAATGTGTTAAATTTCTTTATTGGGTTGAAAATCTTACTATGGCGGACAAATACAACAAAGAAGGGGCTGTCCCCCTAAGTAAGATCGTACAGGATAATCGATCAAGAAAAAGTACATGTATCTCCTGGAGACGCCTCATACGGTATTGAAATCACCTCTTAACGGGTTTACCCATTCAGATTTCAGTATCGTATAGCATCGGAAGGAGATACATGTACGACAACATTCTCTATCGATTATCTTTTTGTACGACTCTTTTTACTTCGGGGACAGCCCCTTCATTCCTCTGCCGGAGCGCCGATGACACCGCATATGACCGATATCGTCAGCCTTTGACGCTCCCCAGCACGATGCCTTTCATGAAGAAGCGCTGCAAGAACGGATAGACAAGCAGAATCGGCAGCGCGCCGAGGAAAATCTGAGCCGCCTTGGCCGTTCTGTCGCTCACCTCGGCGAGAGACTTCATGTCCGCCGCAGAGACGAGGCTGAGATCGCGGTTGATGACGACCGTCTGCAAATAGCTTTGAAGCGGATAATGGTCCGGTGAGTTCATGAAAATAAGGCCGTCGAACCAGGAATTCCAATGGCCTACTGTCGCGAACAACGTAAGCGTCGCCAGTGCGGGCGCGGACAGCGGCACCATAATGCGCCACAACGTCGTCCAGTGGCCCGCGCCGTCGATGAATGCGGCTTCCTCCAATTCGCGGGGCAGCCCTCGAAAAAAGTTGAGCAGCAGCACGACGTTAAAGATAGGAACCGCCCCCGGAAGCACAAGCGCCCAGATCGAATCCATAATGCCTGTATACTTTACGATCATATATTGCGGGATAAGACCGCCGTAGAACAGCATCGTGACGACGAATATCCAGACGTAGAGCGTGCGGTAAGGAAACCGGCCAACCTCCTTGGACAACGGATAGGCGACAAGGATGGTTAACGCCATGTTGACCGTCAGCCCGATTGCAACCCGCGTCAGCGTCACCCCGATCGACTTCAGAAACTCCGGCTTAGCCAGCACGAAGCGATAAGAGCTTAGCGTAAAATCGACGGGCCACAGCTTCACGAGCCCGGCGGTCGCCGCTTGACTGGAGCTGAAGGAGACGGCCAGCACATGGATCAGCGGGATGAGACAGAGCAGAGATAACAAGGCTAGCGCCGCATAGTTTGCGCCGATAAACACTTTCCTGCCCGGGGAGTAAGACTCGACCATATTGCCCCTCCTTTCAGAAAATCCGATAGTTCGCGAATCGATAGGCCAAATAATAGGATGCGGTAATAAACGTGAACGACACGACGGATTTGAACAATCCGACCGCCGTAGCCACACCGTACTGCGCGTCGACGAGGCCGATCCGGTATACGAACGTATCGATAATATCGCCGCTTTCGTATACCTGCGGGCTGTACAGATTAAACACCTGGTCGAATCCGGCGTTAAGAACGTTGCCCAGCGCCAGCGTCATCGTCAGCACGATGATCGGCATCATGCCCGGCAGCGTCACGTTCAGCGTCTGCTTCCAGCGCCCTGCCCCGTCCACGATGGCCGCTTCGTACAGCGCGGGATTGATGCCAGTCAAAGCGGCAAGGTAGACGATCGTATTAAATCCGAATTCCTTCCATACGTCCGACAGGACGAGAACTGGCCGAAACCAGGAATTGTCGCCGAGGAAATAAATCGATTCGATGCCGAAGAGACCGAGAAATTGATTCACGATGCCGCTTGAAGGCGACAAAATATCAATCAGAATGCCGCCGAGAATAATCCACGATAGAAAATGCGGCAAATAGATCAGCGTTTGCACGCCGCGCTTGAACAGCTCCTTGCGCACTTCGTTCAGAAGCAGCGCGACGGTAATCGGCACGATCAGGCCGACGACGATTTTGAACATCGCGATGAGGATCGTGTTTTTAAGCACCCGCATCGAATCGGGCATATCGAGCACATAGCGGAAATTATCCAGCCCCGCCCAATCCGAAGCGAACAATCCCCCTTTGGCCGGCATGAACTTCTGGAAAGCGATGACGATTCCGACCATCGGACCGTAGCTGTAGATCAGCACCAGAATCAAGCCCGGCAGCAGCATCAGATGCAGCGGCCAATAAGGCGATTTCATGTTACGCAGCATCGCTGCCCCCTCCTGCTTTCGTTATCGTGTAAGGCGGAAAAGATGATCGATAGACAATGTTGCCGCGCATGTATCTCCTTCCGATGCTATACGATCCCGAATGGAGAACGATTAACCCGGGATCAGGTGATTTCAGGAGCGTATGAGGCAATCTTCGGGAGATACATGCACTTTTTTCATCGACAATCTTTCATGACTTACCTATGATCCGCCAGCCTCCGGACTACTTGGCTGCCTTCCATTCGTTGACTTCCGCCGTAATCGCGTCGCCGCCGAGCTTCTTCCAGTCGCTTACGAACTTATCGAAGTTGTCGATCGAATCTCCCATGATGATTTTCGAGAATACTTCCAGCTCCATCTTCTGCAGCGTGGCATCCTTCTCTACCATCGTGGACGTAGGCGCACCGTAAAATTCGTTCGCTAAAATCAGATTTCCCGACACATATTGGTTAATAACCTTGAACGAACCGTCCTTGCCGAATACGCGCTCGTACGCCCAGCCCAGCTCCGTGCCTTCCTTGCCGGACAAGTATTCGTTAATCTGCCGCTCGTTTTCCTGCTCCTCCGGATTCAGCTTGCTCTTGTCGCCGCTATTGGCCGCTTCCAGCAGGTGCAGGTGAATGTCCAAGTTTTTGCGCGCCGGCCACGCCTGGAACGGAATATACTTATGGCGCTCGACGCCGCCCTTCGTAAAGTGCTCCGCGTAATTGTCGGGAGTGGTCGACTCGCCCCATCCGGTTTCGACGAACAGATTGATGATTTTAAGCAGCGCTTCCGGGTTTTTCGCTTTCTTCAGCACCGCGTAATACGTGCCGACCGCCAGATCGGTTCTCGGCTGCGCGACGCGATCGTCCACCGATACGAGCGGATACGCTTGCCACTCTGCGCCGCTGTCGTTTTTCTTGTTGTCTACGAGCGGCCAGAGCGGATTCCACATCTGACCGAAGTGCATGCCGGCCCGACCGGCCGCCGCGAATTCCGCCGCTTTGCCCGAATCCTTCACTCCGAACTCGCGATCGATCTCGCCTTTCTTGTACATTTCCTGCAGCTTGGCCAGCGCCTGCTTCATCTCCGGCTGAATGCTTCCGTATATGAGCCGGCCCGACCCGTCTTGAATCCATTGGCGCGGATAAGCGTGGAAGCCATTCATAAAGCCGTCTACGCCTGCGTAACCGCCGTACAGATCCTTGTTCAGCGAAATTCCGATCGTATCCGGCTTGCCGTTGCCGTCCGGGTCCTGCGTCGTAAATGCTTCGGAAATCGCATAGGCGTCCTCCATCGTTCGCGGCTCGGGCAGGTTCAGCTTGTTCAGCCAATCGCTGCGAACCCAGAGCAGCATCGCATTGTCCATCGACGAGGTCGTATTCGGAATGGCCATCAGCTTGCCGCCGAATGTGGCCGACGCCAGTGCGTTCGGTCCGTCCTGATTCAGAATTTCCTTCGTGAACGGCGAGGCGAATTGCTCGTACACATCGGTTAAATCCATCAGCAGATCGGCCTCCACCAGTTGCTTGAGCTGACGGGAGTTAACCGGGATAAAGTCCGGCAAATCTCCCGAAGCGATCGAGACGTTCATCTTCTGCTCGCCCTGGCCGCCCGGCGCGTCGCCGCTGACGACCCAATTGTTCTTCACGGTAATGCCCAGCTTGTCTTGAATCGTCCGCGTCCAGACGTTATTGTCGATCGATTCCCCTTCATCGTATTTGTACGTATCGTTAACGATCCGAACGGTCGTAATCTCGATCGGAGGATCGTACTTGTCCAGCGGCCCGTTCGGAGCGGCGCTATTCTCTGTTTGCTCGGTCGCGCTGCTGGAGCTTGACGCAGACGCGGATGCCTGACCACCGTTGGTCTCCTTGTTCTCAGTTCCGGAGCAAGCGCTTACAAATAACATTAAAGCAGCAAGCCCTGCAGCCGCTCCCGACGTCCCCTTCCATCTCTTCATATTACTCCTCCTCATTTAACGTAGTAGTTTGCCTGTGTTCAGTATAGGTCGGAGCGCCGAACGATGAAATGGAACAACGTATAGATTTGTTCTCTTTTATTTTGAAATTCGGGCAAAGGGGAGCGCTGAACGTTCAACGCCCCGCTTGCTCGCGATATTCTTGCGGCCCAAGCCCGGTATGTTTGCGGAAGAAGCGGGTAAAATAGCCAGCGTTTTCGAAGCCGACGGCAGCGGCCAGCTCGTGAATCTTAAGGTGGGAGTGCTGCAGCAGCTCCTTCGCCTTCTCCAGACGAACGCCGACAATGTAGTCGGACAAATTTTGTCCAGTCGTTTGCTTATAGAGCACCGACAAATAAGCCGGGTTCAAATAGACGAGCTCGGCAAGAGCGGTAAGCGACAGATCGCCCCCGACCCGCTCGCGGATATGACGGTTGACCCGTTCGACGATTCTGTCCGTACGTTCTTCCTGAGCGCCCCGCTTGAAGGCGATTAATCGCGCGGCCGTATCTTGCAGAAATCTGACCGCCTGCTCCCGTGCGGGGTGCCCCTTCGCGTCCATCAGCCGTTCCAGCAGATCGTCCTCCATCTCCTCCGCCCAGCCCGCGCGGTTGATTAGCCCGATCATCAGATTCGCGGCCGTATAATACGCCTCCAGATAACGCGAATACTCTCCTCCGTGACCGACCATTGCCGCGATCGCCGTTATCGCCTCTTCCTCGCGCCCGCTCTCCAGTGCGGCTTCGAGCCGCTCGCGCTGTCGGGACAGCTGCGTCGGCCAGCATGCCTCTCCGCGCTCGGGTTCGCTACCCGCGCCGGACAGCAGCTGCATGTTCTCGCCCAAGCCTACGCCGACGACCAACCTGCGCCTCATCAGGTAGTAAGAGTCGGCGAGTGCGGACCACGGCACGAATCCCCGGCTGCTGATGACGGACAGAGGCAGCCGCAGAAGCTGCGTACAGGCCGTTTGGGCCGTCTCCAGCGTGCCGGCGACAAAAGCGGTCATCGCCTCGGCGTCCTTTAGCGAACCGACGACTTGCTCATTCTCGTTCGGCTGCAGCAGCAGCATTAAATAATGCTCGTCCACATGTACGGCTTGCATTCGCACCTTCTCGAACAGTTCGCCCATAATGTTCTCAATCGCGAACTGCAGCAAAGTTCGCCCGCCGCCCTTCATCTCCTCCGGCCAGCGATCCACCCTTGCCAGAACCGGCAGCAGCGGCGCTTCCGCATCAAGCGAACAGCCCAGCTCTTCAAGACGGACCGCCGACAGTCCGGCATCTTCGATCCCATGCAGCAACGCGCGGCGAAACCATTCGTTACGCAGGGAAGGCAGCGCTTGGCGAATTCTCTCCTGTGCGTCGCGCATAATCTGCTCGTTGCGCCATTCCTCCTGCAACGCCGCTACGGCGGTGCCGATCGCTCGCTCGATCGGCTCGTCTCCCTCCGTCTTCAAAATATAATCGACGCTTCCGTCCCTCATCGCCTGCTGGACATAGCTCGTCTCGTTGATCCCCGTCAAGAAAATCACCTTGCATCTTGGCCATCTGGCCCGAATTTCCTTCAGCAGCCGCAGCCCGTCCATTCCCGGCATCCGAATATCGCTGAGCACGATATCGATCTTGATCCGGTTCAGCCATTCGATCGCTTCGATCGCCGAATAGGCGCGGTACAGTTCGAGCTCGGGCAAGTCGGCTTCCTCCAGCATTTCGTACAGCCCGTCTACCGTATACGGCTCGTCGTCAACGATTAACAGTCGATGCATCGTCTTCCTCTCCTTTCTTCAGCGGCAGCTTCAGCTCCGCAAGCAAGCCTCCGCCCTCGCCTCGCGATAAGATTAATCCGCTCTCCGGCCCGTACTTGATCTGCACGCGGCGATGAACGTTGATCAGCCCCGTGCTCTCGGTCTGTCGCTCCGGATCGAGCATCATCTGGTGCAGCTCCTGCAGCTTGCGCTCGTCCAGTTCCTCCCCGTTGTCCTCCACGGACACGATGAGCATATCCGGCTCCTGCCGGAAGGCGACGGCGATCCAGCCGTCCGTCATTTTATTTTCCAGCCCGTAGTTGTACGCGTTCTCAATTAGAGGCTGTAGGATCAGCCTCGGTACAAGGTAGCGCTCCAGCTCCGCAGGAAGCTCGGCGAATTCGCTGCGAATCCGGCTCCCGAAGCGAAAGGATTGGATTTCCGTGTATGTCCGTGCATACTTCACCTCAAGCTGCAGCGAGATTTCATCCTTCCCGTCCCGAGTAATGAACTGGAAGTAATCTCCCAAATATTTTGTAAACCGCACGATGTTGTCATGGTCCCGCAGCTTCGCCATGCGATGGAGGATAAAGAAGCTATTGTACAGAAAATGCGGATTGATCTGGGACTGAAGATGCCGAAGCTCGGCGAGACGAACCCGATACTTATGCTCGTACACCTCGTGAACGAGCACGTTCAACTCCCTGACCATCGTGTTAAACCGGTTGAACAGCACTCCGAATTCGTCCTTAAGCGGATATTGGACGACAATGTTCAGATTCCCCTGCTCGACTTTGTTGAAGGAGCGAATTAGCGTGCGCAGCGGCCGCTGTATGATTCGGTAAAGGCTCAGCGCGAAGAAAATGACGATCACGACCGACATCAGCGTCAGCAGCAGCATCCACCAGCGATACCGTTCGAGCGAGCCGAAGGCCGCGCTTTCCGGCATCAGAATCGATAGCGTCGTATCCAGCTTAGCCGACGATTTGTCGATGACCAAATATTTTTCCCCGCCTACATTAAGCGTCTGGCCGGGAGCGGAGCCGCTCTGCCGCTGAAGAACGGCCGCCTCAGCCTCCGGCAAGCTTTTGTCGTCGACAATGCTCCAAGGCAGGCGGTTACCGGTCAACACGGCCGTCTCTCCGTTGTTCGTGAATTGACGAAGCGCTTCCCGCAGCGCCGGCTTAGACACCTCCACCGCCAGCAGAAATACCGGAGCCTTGTTGCCGGATGGGGGGTCGGGATAGGGAACGCTGATGAACAGCCGATCTTTCCATAGCAGATAAGGAGATTCATAGCGGTTAGTCGCTACGGATAGCGCGAGGAACGCTTCTTCGTCGAAGGCGACGATCGCGTTGTCGTTCGAGGTGACGCTGCGGTCCAACCGCGGAATGAATGCGATTACATTTTGCACGAAGCTATTCGACGTTTTCACCAAGTTCAGCTTGCTCTTCAGCGCCAGAATCGCATCCGTCCGCTCAATGTCGGACATGACGTCGACCGCAGTGCTTAGCTTCATCAGATCCACATCGTTCACATAGGCTTCGATCAGCTTGATGACCCGCTCGAAATCCGACTCGATCAGGTTGACGTACAGCTCCACCTTGGCGTTCATCGAGCTGACGATTTCCTTGCGGACCGTCTCCTGGCCGGACTCGTTCATATACAGGTTTAACGTGTATAGCGGAATCAGCAGCGCCAGGAACGTCAAGACGATCTTCATGAAGATGGAGCTGCGGGGCGCCTGCGTAATGATCTTCATTAATGTGGCCTCCTTCTTCACGGGTGCGATAAAAGAAAACAGTCTTCCGCCTCTATTCTACATGGAGACGAAAGACTAGACTCGAGAATCGAATTAACCATCGAATTTTTCAAACGACCGCTTACAGCTTCTTCCCTTTGCCCGAGATGATTTTGACCATATCGTTTTCCAGCTTAACCTTGTAGGTCAGACTGTACTTGCTAAGCACCGTTCCTTCGTCGCGGTTTTCCCAGGCCTCGATGGTCGCGGAGATTTGCGCCTCTTTTTCCGTCCCCGACAGAACCGAGCTGCTGGTCACCGTTACGCTCTCCGTGTTCAGGTAGCCTTCGCGGAACTTCTCGTAGGTCGTTTTTGTCTGCCAGTCGCTGCCCAGAACGCTGTACGCCGACACATAATCGCCGCTGCTCAACGACTCGTAAAAGTATTGGACGATATACTGGGCGTCCGCCGCAAACGTTTCTTTCGTATATCCCGTCGTAAAGACGGCGTCGGTGCCCAGACTGGACGATTGCTTCGCCAGCTCCTCGTCCGGATTCAAGCTCCAATCCTCGATCATGCCGGCGATTTGAAGATACGGAATGCTAAAGCCGATGCTTCCCTGATCGTTGCCCGCGGAATTGATTCCGATCACCTTGCCGTTGCTTTCCAGCACAAGCGGCCCGCCGCTGTTGCCGTGCGTAATCGGCGCGGAGATTTGATAGACGCCGCGATATTTGGTCGAATCGATGTCCATGTCGCGGTCGACGCCGCTAATGATGCCGGTCGTAACCGTATTATCCAGACCTAAAGGACTGCCGAAAGCCATGACCTGATCGCCGATCTCGATCTTCGTTTCCTTATCGACCGCCATCGGCTCCTTGCCGACCAACGCTTCGACCCGAACGACGGCGATGTCCTTCTCCTCGTCTATGCCGATTACCTTGCCGGGATGAATGCTCATGTCGCTCGTCTTCACCCGAACGCTGAGAGCGCCGGTGACGACGTGGGCGTTAGTAACGACGTCTCCCTTGTCATTATAGAGAAAACCCGAGCCAAGCGACGTGCCGTCCTCCAAAGCCACTTCGATCGAAACAACGTGCTTCTGGCTTTCGCGAATCATTTCTTTAAGATTGGGCTTGGCGTCTTCCTTCAATGCAATATCGGGACTGCCAAGCTGCGATTCCGCATGCACGACAGAGGCGCTCCAGCGATCGTTCAGCTCGTAGGCGGCGAAGCCCCCAGAGGCGAGAATTAAACCTGAGATGACGAACGCAATCCAGTTTTTCATAATCTGCGGTCCTGCCTTTCGGTTAGTTAAGCTGCCACTCGGCGCGGTTCACATTCACCGAGCTCATGTTGTCCTCGTAGTTGTAGAACTCCGCATAGAAATCTCCCTCGTCCCCGGAAGCGAGAAATTCCGGCGAGACATAGACGGAGGCTTGATCCACGGCTTCTCCGGATTCATCCAAAATATCGAAATAAAGGAGAACGGAGCTGATTGAACGCGTCGCGCGATTTTTGATCGTGCCCTCCACGATGAAGTAGCCGTATTCGTCCGTGAACGCATCGACCGAGACCAGCTCTACCGCTTCCGTTCTGTTGGCAAGGTCCTCCTGATTCGCCTTCTCGATCGCTTCCTCGATACGGCGGTTCTCCGCCTCTTCGAACGATTGCTTTTTCTGCTCGACGGTCGTTTTCAGCGTTGTCAGCTTCTTGTTGCTCTCGTCGAACTTCAGCGCCTCTTCCAGGGTGACAAGCGCATTTGCGAACTGCTTGTCGCTGAGCTCGGCAGACGCTTTTTCGTAAGCGATGTCTGCGATTTTCTGCTTGATTTGATTAGCCGCCTTTTGTGCCGCCTCGCCCTTGTAATCTCTGATGACATTAAACAGAGGAGCCAGTTCCTCGACCGCTTTCTTCGCTGGCAAGCCGGCGACAACCTGCTCTACGACGACCTCTTCCTTCTTCGTATCGACAGCGGCGACGAGCTTCTGGAAAACGGGGCCGGAACGGCTTGCCAGCTCCTTCTGCAACGAATCGATCTCCTTGATCGCCTCGTCGAACTTCTTGCCCTTCCGCTGCTTGTCGGCGTCGTCCAAGCGGGCCTGCAGAGCGATCGCGTCCGTCAGCAGCTTCTGATCCGCCAACAGCACACGGTGGTCCGGCCGCTTCTCCAGCGCCTTCTCGATCGCGGCCTTGCCTTCGGCCAGCTTGCCGTCCAGCGCAAGCTGCTCTCCCTGCTGCAGCAGCTCTTCGACCTGGCGGTTAACCGATTTTTGATACGCATAAATTGATCCCAGCAGCGCCGCTACGATAACCAGGCTGACAATGGGAAGCACATATACAAGAATAGGGACTCGTTTGCGCGAAGCCGGATTGGCCGTCGTATCGCCGATATAATCTTGAATGCCTCTGCCGTTCAAAGCAGGATCAAGGGCGACCGCCGTCTCGTTCTCCTCGGGGATCCCTGCAGGATCCGTTCTCTCCTTCATTTCCTCCGTCTGCCCGACGGCTGCGAGAGAAGCTCCGCAATGATTGCAAAACTTGCTTCCCTCCGGAAGCTCCGTACCACATTTCAAACAAAACATTGCCTTACCCCTTTAAACGTCGTTAGTATGAATCACATTTTATGCAAACAATTATAATTCGACATTTTTTCGATTTTTCCTGCCGAGCTATAACATTGAACATGAGCAAGAGGGTGCGGAGCTAGGTTTGTGTAGACAGAAAAGGACTGTCCCATAAGCACAGCTGCTTAAGATGATCGATAGACAAATAAAGGCGTATGTAACTTATGTACCTTTAGTCTCGATTATCGTTCAGAGCAACCTGAAATGCTTAGGAGACAGCCTTATTATTTCTAACGTTGAAAATGGATGGCCGCTCGCGACATCTACTCGCGTGGCAACTCCCCTTCCAAATACCGCTTCAGCACAATCGCCTGATTGTGCCGTTCGTCCTTCGCCGCGTATAGCAGCGTAACGTCCTGCTCCTTGACCCATGACCGCAGCTGATCGACAAGAGGCCGGGCCGCTTCGTCTCGCAGCTCGGCTGCATAGCTCGCCTGAAATTGTTCGAATCGCTCAGGCACATGGCCAAACCAGCGGCACAGCTCCGGGCTGGGCGCAACCTCCTTCAGCCACACTTCCGCACCAACCCGCTCCTTCGTCATTCCCCGCGGCCACAGCCTGTCCACCAGCACTCGAAATCCGTCGCCGGTTTCCGTCTGTTCATAGACCCGCTTGATTTTGAATTTTCCCATCGCGCAACTCCTTCCGCTTGAGCCAAGCGCTGTTTGTTTCTTTCATTATATTATACGAAGAAAGAAGAAGAGCAGGGCGCGTATTAGGGACGCTCCTTGCTCTTCTTCTTTAAGCTAGACTCCGGAGTACGCCATAAACCCGCCGTCTACCGGTATCGTAACGCCCGTGACAAAGCCCGACGCGGAGTCGTCCACGAGCCACATCAGCGCGCCTAGCAGGTCCTCCGGCTTGCCGAATCTCCTCATCGGCGTATGGGAGATTATTTTGTGAGAACGCTCCGTCAGCGAACCGTCTTCGTTCGTCAGCAGCCTGCGATTCTGTTCGGTCAGGAAAAAGCCCGGAGCGATCGCATTCACCCGTATGCCCGCTTCCGCCATATGCACCGCCAGCCACTGCGTAAAGTTATCGACAGCCGCCTTGGCCGCGCTGTACGCGGGCACCTTCGTCATCGGGCTCGGCGCGCTCATGGACGAGAGATTGACGATCGTCGCGCCCGGCTTGCCGGCCATCCGCTTCGCGAATACCTGCGTCGGGATCAGAGTGCCCAGGAAGTTCAGGTTGAGGACAGAGGAAAAACCGTCCACAGTCAGATCGAAAAACGTCTTAACGTCCGGCTGCAGCAAGTCCGCAGCTTCAAAGGTTTCCTTCGTCGTAATGCCGTCGGGGTGATTGCCCCCTGCCCCGTTAATCAAAATATCGCACGCCCCCAGCGCCTTCGCCACCTGCTCCTCCGCCGCCCGAACGCTGTCCGAATTCAGTACGTCGCAGGCGACGGCGATTGCTTCTCCGCCATTTTGGCGGATTCGTTCGGCAACCGCCTCTCCTTTGTCGGCAGTGCGATTCAGAACCGCAACCTTTACGCCCCAGCCGCCCAGCTCGACCGCCATCGCCGAACATAAAACGCCGCTGCCACCGGTAATGACGGCGACGCGGCCTTTCAGGTGCTCTTTGTCCGCCATATTTTCAGATCCCCCATTCGTTATTGCGCTTCGTCCTCTCCTCAGAGTCCCACAAAATCGCCGTTTTCGTGCATCCTCACGTTGCGAATAGGATGATTCTCCCTCCTATTCGCGGGCTTCTTATGGTATCTTAATCTCCATCGGGCATAACGCCCCGCGCAAGCTTCGGACAGGAAGGAGCAAACTCGAATGTCTCATGTTCAAGCCTTCAAATTAAATGAACTGAAGCTCTACTTGACTTACCGCCATACAAGTCTAGATTCCGTTCAATACCAGGGCACCTTCCATGCGCATCAGGGCATTGAAATTCTGATCGTACACGAAGGAAGCGGCACGCTTGTCGTCGACCAGAAAAGCTATGAAGTGGCTCCCGGAACGCTGTGCGTCTTCCAACCGTATCAGCTCCATCATATCCAGATGAACATTCAACCGGGCAAGCCCTTCGTACGATCGGTGATCCAGTTCGAGCCCTCCCTCTATGAAAATTATTTCGAGAAGTGGCCGAGTCTGTTAGCCTTCTTCAAGCAGATCCATACGAGCAAGCTGCCTTCCCCATGCGTCTATGGCTTGAGTGGGGACGAGCCGTTTCACCTGTTGATTGAGCGCTTGGAGAAGAAGCGCCACGCTCTCGGCAAAAACAACGAGCTGGAGGAGTTCTCCCTGTTTCTCGTCGCGTTTTTCCATGCCTTCAAGCCGATCTGGGAGCAGCGGTCCGGAAAAACCGAAACGAGTCTTACGCGCACGGTTCATCAGGCCGAGCGCATCCTCGTATGGCTGGAGAATCATTACACGGAGCCGCTTCGCCTGAAGCAGCTGGCCGGAGATCTGCACCTGTCGCCTTACCATCTGTCGCATCTGTTCAAGGAATGCACCGGCTCCAGCATCTCCGACTATGTGACGGCCAGACGCATGCAGCAGGCGGTTATGCTGCTGAACTCGACGGATCTGTCCGTCGCTCTGATCGGCGAAGCCGTCGGCATCGCAAACTGCTCTTACTTCTGCCGACTGTTCAAATCCCATTACGGCTACACGCCGCACCAATATCGGAAGCTGACCTGAGGATGTCCTCCGTAACCGTCGCTCCGACACTTGATCGCTCTTACGTCACGAACGGTCGGTATAGCTGCTGCCGGTCGTAATCGTCTGCGTCGTAAAATTATCGAGCGATGTTTTCTTCTCATAGAAGTGCGTCGCCTTCGCCTGAACGCCGCTTCTCGTATAGAACGCATCCTCGTTCCCCAGCGGCAGTTTGACTAGCTCGCCTGTGCTGGCAGATTTATAGATCGCCGTAATCAGCTCCAGCGTTTGCCGGCCGTTGGCGCCGTCGATTAGCAGGGGCGCACCCGTCTCAATTGCCGTCAGCATATTGTCGATCTGCCCGGCATGCCCTTCGTGCTCCACTTCCGGCAATCCGTCATATAGCGCCTGCAGTCGATTTTCAAGCTCCTCGTTCGGTTCGGGAAAGCCGTTAGAAGTCGAGTTCGACGCCTTCACCTTCCATGGAACCGACACTCTTGCCTTTTCCCCCTGAAAAATGAGCTGCTGTTCCTCTCCATGATGAACGACGGAGCTGGTCACTTGACCAAGAGATCCGTTGGCGAATCGCAGCATACCGATGGAAATGTCCTCTACCTCGGCGTTATCGTGCGCCACGTTGCTCATGAACGCCTGAACCTCCGTCGGACTGCCCATCATCCACAGCAGGGCGTCGATGTGGTGTACGGCATGGTTCAACGTCGGGCCGCCGCCCTCCTTCTCCCATGTGCCGCGCCACCAGAGATCGTAATAGCAGTGGCCTCGCCACCAGAATGAGTCGACCTGAACATGGCCGATTTTGCCCATCAAGCCGCTGTCCAGTACCGCCTTCAATTTCATCATCGGCGTTTTGAACCGATTCTGGGCAACCGCAGACAACCGTTTTCCCGTCCTTCGTTGAGCCTCGATCATCCGGTCGCACTCCTCCAGAGAGGAGGCCATCGGCTTCTCTACAATTACATGTGTACCCGCTTCCAACAATTCCGTTGCAAGCGTCTCATGCGTATAAGGCGGCGTACAGATCGACACCAAATCGACGTCTTCCTGCAGCAGCTCCTTATAATCACCGATCGCCCTCGCATTTAGACCGTACTGCTCGATCCGCTGCTGCGCCTTGTTCGGATAAATATCGCAGATCGCCACAATGCGGCAGCGCTCGGGAAAACGCAAATAGCCTTCGATGTGCGCTCCCGAAATCGCTCCCGCTCCAATGACAGCTACCTTCAGCAACTCAGTTAGCCTCCTTGCGTATCGTAACATCTCGTCTCGTCAAGCATATCAAGGATGATCGGCAGCAAGTGATACTACTTTGTACAAAAATAACACTACTTTGCGGTAACTAAGAAAGCCTATTCCCCTTATGAAAAACAAAAAAGAGTTGTCCCCTAAGCAGCGCTGCGAGAGATAATCGACTTTGTTGTCGATTATTTTCACGGCGACTTGCTTGGCTTAGGAGACAGCCCTTATTTCCACAGCGGCTAAACGCTCGCCTTCCGCAACAACAGAAATCGACGCGCCCGGTTCTTCGTCACCACTCCGCGACGCTGCCGTCCGCATGGCGCCAAAGCGGATTTTTCCAGTCGTGTCCGACCTCCGCCATTTTGCGAACATGCGCCTCGTCGATTTCGATGCCAAGCCCCGGCCCATTCGGAATCGCGACATAGCCGTCGGTATAGGCGAAAACAGAGGAATCGGTCACGTAATCGAGCAGATCGTTGCCTTGATTGTAATGAATGCCCAAGCTTTGCTCCTGAATAAAGGCGTTATGGCACGTTGCGTCCACCTGAAGACAAGCGGCTAGCGCGATCGGTCCGAGCGGGCAATGCGGAGCCAGCGCCACGTCATAGGCTTCCGCCATGCTCGCGATTTTCTTGCATTCGGTAATGCCGCCGGCATGGGAGACGTCCGGCTGAATGATGTCGACATAACCGTCCGAGAGCAGATGCTTGAAATCCCAACGCGAAAACATCCGTTCCCCGGTAGCGATTGGAATTTGCGAGGCGCGGGCGATCTCCCGAAGCGCTTCGTTGTTTTCCGGCAGCACGGGCTCCTCGATGAACAGAGGACGGTACGACTCCAGTTCCTTCGCTAATATTTTCGCCATCGGCTTGTGAACTCTGCCATGAAAATCGATGCCGATGCCAAAATGAGGACCGACGGCTTCTCGAACCGCTGCGACTCGAGCCAACACTTCGTCGATTTTCTCGTGCGTATCGACGTATTGGAGTTCCTCCGTCGCGTTCATCTTAACCGCCTTAAAGCCCGCCGCCTGTGCGAGCAAAGCCGCCTCGCCGACATCGGACGGACGGTCTCCGCCGATCCAGGAGTATACCTTCATTCGATTGCGGCAGGCTCCGCCCATCAGTTGATAGATCGGAGCTTGATGGAACTTGCCTTTGATGTCCCACAGCGCCTGATCGATCCCGGCGATCGCGCTCATCAGAATCGGACCGCCGCGATAGAAGCCGCCTCTGTACATCGTCTGCCAATGGTCCTCGATGTCGAGCGGATTTCTCCCGATGAGATAGCCGCTTAGTTCCTCGACCGCCGCTTGCACGGTTCGCGCCTTGCCCTCGATGATCGGCTCTCCCCAGCCTGAGATGCCTTCGTCCGTCTCGATTTTGAGAAACAACCATCTTGGCGGTACGACAAACGTTTCCATTTTCGTGATTTTCATTGTCCGCTTCCTCTCTCCTGAATCGCGTTCAGCATGTCTTGAATGTGGGCTTTCATTAATGCGCGCGCCTGCTCCGGCTGCCTTTCCTGGATGGCGATGGCGATCAGCCGATGATAACCCGCCGCCTTCTCCCGCATATGGGGCAGCTTGTCCGTTTCCCTTCGTCCCTGCGCGGACAGCTCGGCCACAACGCCCAGCATCTGCGCCAGCAGCGGATTGTCCGCCCCTTGCGCAATCTCCTGATGGAACTGCATATCGGTCGTAAAATGATCCTCTCCGGCAGCAAGCTGCGCCTCCATCCGATCGGCTAACTCACGGATCAGCCGGGCTTGCGGAACGGTACCCCGCACGGCGCAATAAGCCGCCAGCTCCGGCTCGATCGCCAGCCGCGCCTCCAGCAGCCGCTGCAGCGAATGGGTCTCCATCCCCCGCAGTCTGTCGCCGGGATCGCTCAGCAATTCCGGATCGGTACTAACGAATAGGCCTCGACCATGCTCGATGCTGACGACCCGACGGCTCTCCAGCACGCGAAGCGCCTCCCGCACCGCAGTCACACTGTAGCCGAAGTCCTCGCCAAGTTGGCGCATCGTCGGCAGTCGCTCGCCAGCCTTCCACGCACCGGAGCGTATTCTCTCTTCCATCAACCGCAAAACTTCTTCGTGAGCCAGCTTTTTCATCTTCATCTCGCCACTTTTATCAAGATAATATCTTTTCGTTTAAAAGATATTATCTATTCAGCGAAATGTCAATCTCTGCTCGAACAATAATGAGCCCATGCGCAACGGCATGGGCTCTTCTCTTGATGCAGACTGCGCTTGGATGTTAGTCTCCCGCTTACTTACGAACCCATGTGACATCGTCCAAATAAATCGTCTCGCCGGTCCCGAAGTTCATTACTTCAAACCCGACCATCGCTTTGGCGACCGGCGTCCCGTTGATCTGCTCCGGAATAGGAACGGTCCATTTCATCTCATGCCAATCCCCATCGCTGACGGTAGCGGATATAATTGGCCCCGCATACGCACTCTGTAAATTCGCACCGTCCGCCGACTGAGGGATGACGAACATCTGAATCGTCCCGTTTGTCGTCAAGCCTTGCGGCTTATACAGATAGGCGGTAAATTCATAATCTCCGTAACCGGTTAGCGAGACGGACTGGCTCGGCCAGATCGCCCAGGTTGCTCCCGACAGCTTAAGGCTGATCTGCCCGGATCTGGCTTGTTCGCTGCTTCTTGCCGTGACGCAGGCCTGGTTGCCCCCGCAGCCGTATTCCCAAGGCCGGGCATGGACTTCTGAGCCGTATCCGATTTCGAAAGAAGAATTCCTCAGCGCGGAGGCTTGCGCATCGGCCGCAATGGTGATTTCCGGGCTCAGTAATGTATTCTCGCCTTTATACGTCACCCGGTACTGGACCGTTTGGGCCATATGAGCCGGGGTGACACTCTGTACAGTTAACGTTGCCGTATGCGCGGCGTCATTCCAGCTAATTGCGATTGGTTGCTCGACCGTCGCCTCCTCCCCATCCACAATCGCCCGTATCGTGAAGTCCGCAGCGGCAGGCACTGCATCCGGAGAGTCGTCGAAGACAGCTTGCACCGTTCCGTTCTCCCCGGTTACTGCGATTAGCGTCGGATCGTCAGCCGACAATTCCGTCAAAACGAAATCGTCCGCATAAACCCAGCCTGCGCCTGCCGGCTTGTAAATGACGATCGTCACATGCGAGAATCCTTCAGGCGGCGTAAACGTAACCGAATACTTCCGATACTGATCCGAATTCACCGTCACGTGCGCCCCTGTCAGGCCAACTCCCGGAACGTCCCAGAAGTTCATGCCGACCAGATTCGCATTTGCCCCTCCCGAAGCTTTTCCATAAAAGACCAGCTTATAGGTTTTGCCGCTCTCCACGAATACGTCTTGCTCAACGCTGCTCGCTTGCACCCTTACCGCCTGATTGCCGGAGTTAGCCTCATTCGTCAGCTCGGCAATGGTGTCGGAGAAGCTGAACCATTCCGCCATTCCAGTCTCAAAGCCGGGGTTCTTGACCGTAGTTCCGTCCCGTGACAGCAAAATCAGCTTCACTGCGTTCCGCACGGCCGAAAAAGGCGAGGTTACGGACAATTGTTCCATGCGTTCCACGATCTCGCTATCCGGGTGATCCGCTATCCAGCTTGACAGTGCCTTGATTTCTTTGCTCGAAACGCCTCCCCAATTAAGCGCCCCCCGATATTGGAAGTACAGCTCGTGCGTTTGGAGGTCCGCAAAAAGCGCCTTTCTCTGATCCATCTTGGCGTTTCTGTCCAGAATGTTGTCCAGTATGTCCGCCGCTTCGGCATCGTTTGTCGGCACGGCGACCTCGGCAATCATGTCCGTATAGCTCATCTTTGACAATTCATAATATCCGAACATACGCAGCAAGTCGTTCGCCCGCTTCTTCTGCCGCTGCGTCTGCGCCTTGGCGACGACGGATTCGAGAAGCTGTCGGCTTACGGCAATTTCCGCCAGCGATACGTCCCTTAAGTAATCCGGTGAATTCAAGGGCATAAAGTTCGTTCTGACAGGCAGGTTTTTCCACGAGCTGTACCATTCGGTGTCGTAGATGTCCTGCTCCCAAAAACGCTGCCAAATGGCATAGTAGGCTTTAAGATCGGGCGCCGCCTCAGGCCCGACCGCCCGCTCGTACCAGTCGTCCAGCAGCGCTACCGCATCCTGCTGCGGATCCCATTGCAGCTTGGCCGACAAATAAGGCTTCGGCCCCTCCCCAAAATTCGCATAAAGCTCGCTGTAATAAGCCCCGACTCCAATAGAGGCCGCATAGCGGTATTCGTCCGCGAGCAGTTGGAACGGCGTTCTTGGCAATACGTAAGGAGAACCGTACACATAATCGTAGAAGGCTACCGTCGCGCCCACTTGCGCCCATGCTTCCGACAGAGCCTGCGCCTGCGACTTCATGTCCGGGTCTCCCCATGATACGCGCTCATCGGTAATATAGACGACCACCCTCGGATCGAGCTGCACATGAACCGGCGGATCGTACACGTTAAAATAGGCATAGGCGCCAAGATATTTGTCCGGATGCACGGCGAAGACGCCCTCTGACACTTTGTCCACCCAATCGAAATAAATATCAGACATATCCACCATGCCGATGGAATTCAGCTTTGCCGCAGGATCGGAAGAGTCCGCCTCGCACCACTCCGTTGTGTCGTTCATTCCTAGCGAATAAGAGGTGGCATCCGGATTCGCAGCGAAATAGTCGTTGATGATGCGAACGGCCTCGTCGACAATGCCGTTCGCCTGCAAGCAGGGATGCTCCGTCTCCCATCTTTTGTCTATCGTTCCCGGCCTGTAAAATTGCGGGTATTGCGCTACCGGGAACATTTGAAACAGGTTGTGCGTGAACTTGATCGTATCGTGCATACGCAGATTTTGCGCCCACTCGGCGCGAACGGGCAGTTCCACAAGCTGCTCTTCAAATGCGCGAGAGAAGAAGGCCGGTTCCTGCTGCACCTCATCGCCGACCGGGACGACTAGACTTGCCGCCTGCGGAACATCCTCCCAATCCTCTCCAGGCATAAGCCACCGCACGCCGACGTAACGCTCCAGAAATTCGTCGACGCCAAACTCAGTTCCCCAAGCCGTCGGACCGGCAATCGTAATTCTGCGGCCATTCTGATGAATGACAAAGCCATCCTCGACCGTCCCATCCAGCAATTGTGCTTGCTCCTGCTCGGTCAGCCCTTTTTTCCCTAGATAAATTTGAACGCCTTCGTACGTTTCGGGCAAGTCTTGCAGCGTCTCGTCCTCACTTCCGGTCACTGGCGCGTCCTGGTCGACGGCATCGGTATTGATCAACGCCGCATCGTCGATATAGACCGTTTCACCCGCAGCGAAATTCGCGCCCTCGAACCCGGCCAGCACTTTGGTTACCTGCTTCCCGTTAGCCTGCTCAGGAACGTTTAACGTCCATGTCATCTGCACCCAGTCGCCGTTGCTGACGGTCGCAGGCGTGATCGGCCCTGTATTCTTTTGCAATTCCGTTCCGTCGTTCGCAAAGAAGTTGACGAACATCTGAACCGTCCCGTTTGTCGTCATGCCCTGCGGCTTATACAAATAAGCGGTGTATTCATACTGTCCATAACCGGTCAACGCGGCGCTTTGATTCGGCCATACCAGACTCGTTCCGGACAATTTCAAGCTGTACGCTCCGGTTCTGGCTTGTTCGGCACTTCTTGCCACCAGACTGGACGGCGCTTCGAAGCCTCCGTTCCAATATTCCCATGGCTTGGCGTTGGCGTATCCGGTATACCCCGCCTCGAAGGAGCCGTTCTTAAGCAAGGAACCCCGCGGATTGGCAGGAATGAGAATCGTCCGTCCGGAAAAAGGTTCCCCGCCTTTATATCTGATTTGATATTTCAAGGATTGCTGCACCGTCGATTTCTCGACGCGCGTAACGGTCAGTGTCGCCGTCTTCGTATTTTCGTCCCAGCTTACATTGGCTGGCTGCTCGTTAATAGACGCAATGCCGTCAATGATCGTCTGCACCTTGAAATCCGTCGAAGCAGGCTGAACTAGAGGCGTTTCGGCAAATTCAATCCGAATCGTCCCGTTCTCCGCTGTCACTCTATCCGAGTTCAGACGATCGGCTAGGAGGGACAGCTCGACCCCCGTCGATTTTCTAATATAGCCGATCAGCTTGCTGGCAGCGGCCAGCGTCTGATCGTCGGCCGTGCCGCTGACGACCACCGCGGCCTCGGCGCTTCCTTCATGCACAATTGTCAGCTCGGTGTCCGGCTCAGGGCTTGGTTGCGGACTTGGACTTGGACTAGGGCTCGGGCTTGGACTTGGACTTGAGTTCGGATTCGGATTTGTTGGAGAAGTTGTGCCCGAACCGGACGTATTGCCTCCCGTCTGCTCCCTGTCTACCAACTTCGCTTCGATCGTCGCAGTAACCTGAATGCCGAAATTCACTTTGTCCGGCCATTTGCTCAGATTGGAACCGCTAACACGAATGTTTGCAAGTCTAATCGTTCCGGCTCCCGTAACGGCTGCAATCGCGTCGAAGGCGAACGTTTCAACGACCGCCCCCTGCTTCAGCTCTACCTTGACGGTAACGCCAATGTGGCGCACTTCCTCGAATTGACCGCTCAGTGTCACTACTCGCGATTTGGCCGATTCTCTTATATTGATTTCCACATTGCGGAAGCCGATCTGCTCGCCGGTCAATTCCCCTTCCTCCAGAATGCCCCCGCTTTGCATCACGACGCGAGCAATAGCAGTCGCGCCGGAGACGAGGACGCGAACCGGACCGCTCCGTTTATTGACAATAAGCGTACCCAGCAAACGGGAATCCTTAAGCTTCACGCTGTCAATCCCGCCGCCGAATACATACGTCTTCCCTTTGACCGTCACGTTGTTCAGCAGGACATCGCCTTCACCGACGCCTTGTGCAATGTAAAGGTCTCCGGCAATCACGAGATTTTTCAGCTCTATGCCTGCAGTATTTACAACCACATTGCCGGTAAAATCCCGTTCGTAGGTTCCTTGCTCCTGAACGAGCGCTCCCATCACATTGTCGATCATACGTACAACTTCCGCTCTGGTGATATGTTCTTGCGGAGCGAAGCGATTGCCGCTTCTACCGCTGATGTACTTGCGGCTTTGCAGCGCGGCAACGGACGCGGACGCATAAGCGGAAATCTGCGATTTGTCGCTGAATCCTGCCTCCTCCGCCACTTCTTCCTCCAGCCCGAAAGCGCGGGCAACGATGACTGCCGCATCCTGCCTCGTAATCGCAGTTGTCGGATTGAACTTGCCCTTGTCCGTACCTTGAACGATACCGGCTGCATAGCCGCTGGCAACCGCGCTGGCATACCATGCGCCGCTCTCTACATCTGAGAATGCATAAGCGTCCGCACCCTGCTGCGGCAAGTTCAGTACACGATCGATCAGTGCTGCAAACTCCGCTCTCGATATCTCATCGTTCGGACGGTATCGTCCCGCTCCGTCTCCGGTCAGCAGTCCGTTACTTGCCCAACGCAGCATCGTATCCTCCGCCCAATGTCCCGACAAGTCCAATAAAGCGCTTACTTTTTCAGCCATGCTCTTGCCTGTTTCCGCGCGAACCGCTCCCCCTCCTCCCCAGAAAGAAACCATTATGCTCATCGCAATTACAATCGGCAGTACACGTCTATTGACTATACTTGTCACCCAATAACCTCCCTCTATCGAATGAAAGACTTTGACCGCATTGCAGCCTGCTGGAAAATGAGGGGCTTGCGCCCCCTTCTCCGTCATTGCGGCGTTCGGCCGGACTGCGCACCAAAACCGAGCACCATCAGGTATTCTTCGAACACCTTCTCGAAGCCCGCCTCTGCCAAAGCCTCCATCGCCGCCTCGTTCGTCGAACGCAAATAATGCGGCATGCGCTCAATCGGCGCATCATAGGGTCCATACACTTCCCCGAGCATAAAACGGACAACGTCCCGGCCATCTTCGCGCGCTGGATTCGCCTCGCAGTGCGGCAGCGCCCTCACCGCCTCGGCCATCCCCAGCACACACAAGTAACGATCGCTTCTCTCCCGCCGGAACGGCACGCAATCAAATGCGCCCGACCGCCGGAAAATCGTTAACCCGTGGAGCTGCTCGAAGCCGACGTTCCACAGCCCCGTAATTTCCGCCAGTGTGCAATCGCCAATGCTCTTGATTGTTATCGCGTTCACTGTCCATCCCCTTCCGGCCGGTCCCACAGCTCCTGAATGGACTGAAGCGTATATTCCACCAGCAGCCGACCTCCCTCGGGTCCAACCAACCCGTTAAACAATTGTGTGCTGTATCCTCCGCTGACCACTGCCTCAGCCGTTGGCAAATAGCCGCCGGAGTCGCAAGTCAGCTGCGACACAAGCGTCATCTTAGCCGCACTGCGAGCCCTGAGCTGCAGGCCGTAGGCCGTAAACAGCTCGAACGGATTGGTGACCAGCGTCGCCTCCCCGATTCGCAGCGTGTGCATTTCAAAGCGGAAAAATTTCATCCGCTGCAGCTGCTTGTACCGGTTTTGCACGCTCCAGGCTTGAAGCAGTTCGTTCTGTCGTTCGAAGCCAAGAGATTGGAAGTACGCCGATGGTTCCTCCTCCGACTCGCAGCGCTTGCAGAACTTCTCCCATTCCTCAAGCGCGTATTCAGCTTCCACCTTGGGAACCATCCTCAGCGGAAGCTCCACCTCTCGGATCTTGTGCCGAAACACGGGCGTATCCTCCCGCCCTAGCCGCGCCTGCTCAAACGCATCTTCCATCGTGCCGACCAGCTTGCGGGCCGCCGACCTCAGCTCATCGTCGACGCTAAGCTGCGAATATCGGCGACGGATCAGGTCAAACGGCGCTTGATCCCCAGCTGCGCCGATTATACCCAGCACATGCACGTCCCGCTGCCATCTGTCTCGGATCAGCAGACGTACTTCGCCGAAATAATCGGCGGACACGCGCCGGTCGCCCTCGTTAATCTGCGCCGGACAGGCAGCGTTCACAACGACGCCGGTCAGCTCGCCGCTGCGATCCCAGGTGAACAGCATGTCCACCCGATGATCCTCCGGCCCTTCGAAGCCGTAAAAATGCGTCGCATCCAGCTTGCCGTACATGCTGGCCGTACCGTCGTCGTACAGGACTCTGCGGTTATACCCGAGCGCGGCATGACCTTCTCCGCGGCTGATCGCGCCGGCGCTTCGGCTCGTCCACGCCTCTGCAACCGCCTCGGCGATCCGCCCAATCGCAAAGCTTGCGTATGTCTCAGGCGTCATCGCTTCCGGCGGCTGGCGCGTCCAGAACAGCGGAATCCATAGCGATTCGCTATAGGTGTACGGCGCCGTGTGTGTATGGGTGGCGTTCAATAGGATCGCGCTCGGATCAAGCTCCGGGACGATCTGCCGCACCCGCTCGCGCACGCCGATCTGCACATGCTTCTCTATCGCGATAAGATCGCAGCTAACGAGAACCGCCTGCTCTCCGTCCGCACCTTCCAAAGCAAGCGCGGTCGCCATCAGCGGATCGCGCGTTTCGCGGGCAATCCGCTCGTAAAATTGGCCGGCCAACGCCGCAGGCTCCGGCGGAGTGATCTCTTTTCTACCCCAGCCGATCTTCATCGCATCCCTCTCCTCAAACAACCCGATTCATTCCGCAAAGGTTAAGCGAAACGTTGCAAAAGAAACCGGAGCCGGCACGCTTTCTCCGTGCAGCGTAAGCCGAATGCCGCCGTCCGGATGCGCAGCCGCGCTGGCATCGGCCTCAATCCAAGTGCTGGCACGCGTCAGCCGCTCGACGCGCGCCAGCTTTCGACGCGTAGGAATCCATAGCTGGAGTGAAGGATACGTCTCCAGACTGAAATTCGTCAAGCCCAGCAGCGCCTCCGTACCGCCCTCCCACCAGACGGGATACAAGTTGACTCCCTGCTCCACCATGGCCGGGTACTCTCCATCAGTCAGATAGGACATGAGATGTTGGTATAACCACTGCCGTCCCGTCTCCTTCAGCAGATCCCCTGTATGAGCCACAACCGCCATCGGATACGGCTGCTTCGTCACAATCACACCGGGAGACTGCAGCCCGCCCAAATTATCGTAAAGCTCGGACCATACCTCGGCTCCTTCTCCGGCCGAAAGGATATAATTCGTGTGCAGCGGGATATAAAGCCAGGAAACGACATCCTTGTTGCGCAGCCAATCCGGGGCATGAGGAGCCGTGATCCGTTCCAAGGTTGTTCGCTGCGACATATCGCCTTTCTCCGCGCGAATCGGACAGTCGTGCACGATTCCCCGTGCGCACAGATGGTAGAACGCCTCGGAGGTCACGATCGCGCCTTGCTTCAGCCAAGCCGTTATCGTCTCCTCCGCGTAAGCCGTCGCTTCATTTATAGTGAGCAGCGTCGGCGTACGGTCGTCAGGCGCAACAGGGATTCCGATGCGGGTCAGCGCATGCTGGAACCGCGGCAGCGGAGCTCCGTTCAGATTCATACCGGCCGTGACTGCCGGATCATTGGGGAACGGCAGCGACGCACCTTTGCGGGTCTTGCCCGTCAGAGCGTCCGTGACCGCCTGCAAATAATCTTTGAGCGGCCACAGCTCCTTCCGGTAATTGCCCGAAACGTCGTCAAAACCGAGAAATCCGTCATTGATGCTTAGCGTCAGAAGCGGACTGAAGCTCACAGTAAGCAAATACAACTCCAAAGCAAGACCGCGTGCAGACTTGCCTCCAATCGTCCAAGGAAATTGCTCGATTTCCGAACCGATTCGGCTCGGCTCCGTAATCATGGCAGCCATGGCGTCGAACGTCACGCAGCGATCGAGAATCCCCGGCAAATGCTCATCGGTGTAGCTCGCGCCGCCAATCCTGACGTAAGGCTCCGGCTGCCGCTCCGTTCGCAGCGCTCGGATCTCGGCGTCGAGATGCCGGCCGTTGCGCAGCATCATCTCAAGCGTATTGGTCATCAGCCCCATGCGGATGTTCGGGTTGACCGATTCGGAGGCATCGCGCAGCAGCGCGCCAAGCTCAACAAGGACGTCTTCCTGCAACAGCCGCCAATCTTGGCGAAGCTGCAGCTCCTCGGCCGTGCAGCTCTGCGGATCTTTCAGCAGCGCAGCCTGGATCTCCTCACGACTGTACAATACGCCCGTTCTCTCGCCGAACTCTTCCAGATGGCGATCGCAGAAGCATAAAAACGCATTCGTATCCTCTCGACCAAACAGTCGGTAATCGTCATCGATCCAGATCGCGTCGACATCGAGCGAAGCGAACAGCTTATATGCCTCCACGATGTAACGGCGAAACTCCGGACAAAGCGGGCAAGGGCAGCCGGTTTCCTTCCTTCCCTGTGCGTCGACCATATCCGTAAACGCTTGGGCATGCTCGGCAGGCAGCATATGGGCATGCCCCATCGTCACGTAGTAGTTGACCATCGGACTCATTCCCGCCGCTCGAACTTCGGCGAACCGCTTGGCGAACAAAGGCATCCGCTCGCGAAGCGTGTCCAGATCGGGATGATTCGCTTCCAGATGCGTGCTGAACGCCATGACCGCATCGGCGCGAATGCTCCGGGCATACGCCATAAACGAAGCCCAGAGCGCATCGTCCTGCAAAACCGTCAGCAAAGGGCGCAGCATATATTGGACCTTCTCGGGTTGTAAACTCGTTTTATTCATCAAAGCCGATTTCCCCTTCTTCGCAGATGCACGCATCGCGCATCCGGTGTTATTCTTTAACGCTGCCCAGCACAATCCCCTTGATAAAGAAACGCTGCAGGAACGGATAGACGATCAGAATCGGAAACGCGGCGACGAAAATCTGCGCGGCGCGGCTCGTTCGATCGTTCATCAGCGCGAACAATTCCGCATCGCGCGAGCTCAGATAGGCCGGATCGAGCTTGATAATAATCGTCTGCAAGAAGCTTTGCAGCGGATATTGCTCCGTGCGGGTAGAGAGAATGAGACCGTCAAACCAGCTGTTCCAGTGGCCGACAACGGCAAAGAGCAGCAGCGTAGCCAGCGCAGGCATCGACAGCGGCACGAAAATCCGCCAGAGTACGCGGAAATATCCGGCCCCATCCAGCTTGGCCGACTCCTCCAGTTCCTTAGGTAGGCCGCGGAAGAAATTGAGCAGGATGATCACATTAAAGATAGGTACGGCAGACGGGATAACCAGCGCCCAGATCGAGCCGATTAATCCAGTATCCTTAATGACCATGTACCACGGAATCAAACCGCCGCTGAACAGCATCGTAAATACAAAGTACCAGGCGTACATCGTTCTTCCCGGAAATTGACTATTTTCCTTCGACAGCGGGTAAGCGATCAGAATCGTCAGCAGCATATTCAGGAACACGCCGATGGATACACGCTTAATCGATACCCAGAAGGCGACCAAATATTCTTTTTTACCAAACACATTCTCATAAGAGGCCAACGTCCAATCGACAGGCCAGAACGTCACCTCGCCGGCGGTAACGGCGGAAGCCGAACTGAAAGACAGAGCCAGAATATGAAGGAGCGGAAGAACGCAAGCAATAGCCAGAAGCAACAGAAAGCAATGATTCATAACGGAGAACAGGCGATAACCGCGTGACATCCTAACGCCCACTGTACCCCCTCCTTAATACCATTTCTATATTAAAAAATGCGATAGTTGGCTAATCGATAGGCCAGAAAGTAAGAAATAGAAATAAAAATGAGCGAAACGACGGACTTAAACAAACCAATCGCCGTGGCGATGCCGTACTGCGCTTTCTGGATACCGATCCGGTACACATAGGTATCGATGATGTCGCCGGTCTCGTACACAGGCGTGCTGTACAAATTGAATACTTGATCGAAGCCGGCATTAAGCACGCTACCGAGACTGAGCGTGGCGAGCAGTACGATGATCGGCAGCATGCCCGGCAAGGTCACATGCCATGTCTGACGCCAGCGGTTGGCTCCATCAATCTCCGCAGCCTCGTACAGCGTCGGATTAATGCTTGTCAGCGCCGCCAAATAGACGATTGTACCGAAGCCGAATTCCTTCCACACATCAGAGAAAACCAAAGTAAAACGGAACCAGCGATTGTCGCCCAGAAAAAAAATCGGCTCAATGCCGAGTAGACCCAACGCTCTATTTACCAGCCCCTGTGAAGGAGACAAAAGATCGATTAGAATGCCGCCCAGAATAATCCATGACAGGAAATGCGGCAAATAAATCAGCGTCTGAACGGTGCGCTTAAACACCGCCTTCCGAACCTCGTTAAGCAGGAGAGCCGCGATAATCGGCGCGACCAGCCCGGCGATCATTTTCAGCAGGGCAATAATAATCGTATTGCGAATAATCTGAGGGGTATCCGGAAGCGACCAGACGAATTGAAAGTTATCCATTCCGATCCAGGGCGATCCGAAGATGCCTTTGGACGGCATAAACTTCTTAAATGCAATGGCCAGTCCGGCCATCGGACCGTAGCTGTAAACGAGCACCAACAGAAACCCGGGGAGAATCATCAGGTGCAGCGGCCAATATTTCCGCAGTGCGGCGACCATTCCCTTCCCCTCCTTTCTAACTGCTGAATTTATAGGGGCTGTTCCATAAACCATTCAAGTTGCTCTACAAGATAATCGATGGTAAGAGTAATAGGCGTACGGTCTGTACCCCCCGATGCGAGATTCCCCACAAAACGACCAAAATCAAGAGTTGTATGTCATTAAAGCGTCATCGATCATCTCAAGCAACTATGCTTATGGGACAGCCCCATTCTCAGTTCTTATCTATTGTCTTGATGCGTGCCACTCGTTCACTTCTTCCGTAATCTTGTCGCCGCCCAGCTTGGTCCAATCGGCAACAAACTTGTCGAACTCGTCGATCGATGCAGCACCGATAATAATCTTAGTGAAAACCTCTTGCTCCTTCGTCTTCAACAAATCGCCCCGCTCGGCCATCGTCGGTGTTGCAACTCCGTAAAACTCATCGAAATGATATCTGTTCTGCTGGGAATACTCGTACATTTTCTCGAAGGCCCCGCCTTTGCCCGCAATATCGACCTGGTACCAGAACGTCGTATCGCCGGCTTCGAATTTCTTGACCTGGTCGTAGCGGTTTTTCAGGTCGCCGCTCCATTCGATCGCCGAGGTGTCTCCCGTGTCCAGCGCTTTGCCTAAATGCTGACCGCCTTGGACGTATAGATCCTGGATAAAGATCGTGAGCGGATTGATCGCCCACGCTTCGTTGCCCATGTCCTTCAGCTCTTTGCCGAAGCTGTAGACAGCGCGCGGATCTCCATCCGCCGGCTTCCCTCCCAGCAGCGCATCTACCCATTGGTTCAGCACCTTCATTACGGCTTCCGGATGCTCCGCATTTTTATTGACGACATAGTACGAAGCGACTGAAGCCGACACCTGCGACATTGCGGGATCGCCATCAACGGACGGAATCGTATATACGCCCCACTCCTGGGTTACCTTGCCGTCCTTGACCACCGCATCCTGCATCGCCGCGCTGTACCAGAAAGCTCCGAACAGCATACCTACGCGGTCGTTGGAGACCTGCTCCAGCATTTTCGCATTGTCGTTGACCGCAACCTCCGGATCGATCTGCCCGGCTTTGTACATATCCTGGAGCTGCTTAAGCGCCGTCTTCACCTCAGGCTGGGTACTGCCATAGACAAGTTTGCCCGAGCTGTCCTTCACCCATTGCCCCGGATAGGCATGGTAGCCGTTAAGGAAGCCGATCGGCGAACCGATCTGATCCTTGTCCAATCCCAGTCCGAACGCTTTGCCTTTGCCGCCCGTATTTCTCGATGCGAACGCCTCGGAAATTTGCAGCAAGTCCTGCATCGTCTTAGGCTCCGGCAGATTCATTTCCTGCAGCCAGTCCTGACGCACCCAGACGAATGACGCAGCGTTAAATGGACTGTTCGTCTGGGGGATCGCCATCAGCTTGCCGTCGAACGTAGCGGATTGCATCTGCTTGCCGCCGTCGGACACGACCAGCTTTTTCGTCTCTTCGCTGGCATATTGCTCGAATACTTCCGTCAGATCCATCACCATATCGGATTCGACCAGACGCGGCAAATCCTCGGCCGACACCTTGAAGAAATCCGGCAGATCGTTGGCGGCAATACTGATTTTCAGCTTGGAATCATACTCCTTGGTGTCGACAACCCAATTGTTCTTGAGCGTAATGCCCAAGTCTTGTTCGTAAGCGTCGTAGATCGCGTTCTTGTCCATCGTCTGTCCTTCGGTGAACAAGGCCGTATCGTTTGCTCTAACCGTCGTAAGCGTGATCGGAGGATCGTATTTGCCGGTCGCAGCCGCGCTATCCGATGGCTGTGACGATGTCGTCGCCGTTGCCTGAGGTGATGCGGAGCCCTCTGTCTGCGCATTATTCTTGGCACTGCTGCACGCCGCAGACGCAAGCAGCAAAGCTGCCGCGCAAGAAAGCGCTAACCCTTTTTTCATCGTGAAGCTCATTTGTCTGCCCCCTCATTATGTTGAATTGGTTTGCCTGAATTCACTATACCGTCCAGGCAAACGGGCAACCACAGGCATTCCTCAACTTTTATATACATTTGTAAACTTCTGCATCGGTAGCAGACGCCGTTTGACTTGACGATTCGCTTGGGAACTCTATATGATAGGTTCTACTTAAGCTGGCGGGAGGCTGTGTTCGTGAAAATGTCGATTTTTACGAGGCTGTCGTTGACGTTTTTGAGCGTATTGCTGCCGTTCTACGGGCTGACAATGCTGCTGAATAAGCAGGGCTCGGACAGCATTCGCAGCGAAATTACTCGTTCCGTGAGCAGTCGCGATCAGTTTTATATGCAAAATCTCGAGCAGGAAATTAAGCGCCTTTCGCAAATTTTTTATGAACTATTGGTCGATAACGACCCGATGCTCATAGGGGTTTCCCATGACTTTAGCGATCCGGACCTTCTCGATAAGGTGAAGGTTTTACAGAAAAGGTTGCAAATGGTCAAAGCGTCCAGTCTGTTCGTGGAAAAACCGATGATCTATTTCCCTTCAATGGACAGAGTCATTACGCCAAACGGCTTGACCGACGAGGACAAGCTGCAAAATCCGGACGAAATCGACAAATTATCCAGAAGCGTAGACCCCAACCGGATCGTGCAATTACAGGACGGCCGCTTCTATCTGAGCTTGCGCTATCCGATGTCCACTTCTTTGGATCGGCCGCCTCTGTTTGTCGTAATGTTCGAGCTGTCCGCCTCCCAGTTGAAAAACAGCCTGCAAAATATCGTGAACCCGCAGCAGGGAGATTTTCTGCTTGTCCATACAGAGGAGCACTGGGCGCTCTCCAGCTCCCGAGACGAGCAAACGGTGCAAAGTCTCAAGTCGCTCGCCGCCGGCAAAACGAACCGATCCGGCGCCGGGTCGGTCAAGCTGGGCGGCACGACGTACTGGGAATCCTATGTCTCCTCCGAAGCCCTGCAGCTCTCCCTGTTTGTTTTTATTCCGGACGAGAAAGTGCTGGGAGAATTAAAAAGTTACGAAAAATGGGTATGGGTCATTCTGGCCGTCTCGATCGCCGTCATTCTGCTGCTTGCTCTGGCGCTGTATCGCCTTATTCATAACCCGATGCGAAGACTCGTCTCCGCTTTCCGTATCGTGCAGCAAGGCCGGTTCGTGCCGATTGCGGAGACGGAGGCCAAGGACGAATTTCGCTATTTGTTCGAGGGCTTTAACCGTATGGTCTCTCAACTGAACGTTTTGATTCATGAGGTGTACGAGAAGGAGATTAGCACGCAGAGGTCGGAGCTTAAGCGGCTTCAGGCACAGATCAACCCGCACTTTCTGTACAATTGCTTCTTCATCATGGGCGGCCTAATCTCTGACAAGGAATACAACAAAGCGTTCGGCTTCGTCAATTACTTGCGCGATTACTACCGCTTTATCACCAAAAATGCCGAGGATCTCATTCTCCTTCAAGAAGAAATGCGTCATGCGCGAACCTATGTAGATATTCAAACGGTCTGTTACGGGGATCGCATCGACGTCGAGATGGAACCGCTTCCTGAATTTCTCAACGCTATCCCCGTCCCCCGCCTAATCGTACAGCCGATTATCGAGAACGCCTATAAATATGCACTTGTCCGCCATAGCGAGCGCGGAGAACTATGGCTTCACCACAAGGTTGAAAACGGCTGTCTAACCATTCTAGTCGAGGACAACGGACAAAGCCTGGACGATGCCGCAATCGCCGCTTTGTCTGAGCAGCTTGACACGACGGAGATCAAGGGGGAGGAACCTACAGGCCTGATTAACGTTCATCGCCGTTTGCGGCTGATGTACGGCTCGGACAGCGGTCTGACACTGTGCCGATCGCAGCTTGGCGGGTTATGCGTGATGATTTCAATTAAATTAAAAAATATAAGTTGAACCAAAGATACATCGAAGAAGTAACCCAATGGAATGGAAAAAGAGGATGGTTTTGCCGCGAGTTTTGGCTTTGAGCTGCTTACCTCTGAAGGTCTTATCAAGCCCAGCAGCCCAAAACAACCTGTCCGAAGTCGGCAAAACCATCTCTTTTGGAATGCAATGGGCTTCCCCCCATTGGTTCAACTTATATAGATGAGACGGAGGATGCGCATGTATCGAATGATGGTGGTGGATGATCTGCCCTATATTGTCGATCGAATGGAGCGGCTGATCGGCGAGCAGGAGCAGTTGAAGCTGGAGATGTACAAAGCGTATTCGGCCTTCGAGGCGTTGGACACGCTCAAGCGGATCAAAATCGACATCGTGCTGACCGATATTAAGATGCCCGGAATGGAAGGAATCGAGCTGCTTCACGAAATCCGCAAATACTGGCCGCGCTGCAAGGTGATCTTCCTCACCAGCTACGATGAGTTCCATTATGCCAAGAGCGCGATTTCCGGCGGCGGCTTCGACTTCATCCTGAAATTCGAGCAGGATGAGGCGATTATTAATGCCATTCATAGGGCGGTCGCCGCGCTTAACGACGAATATGCCGCAATGAAGCAGCTTCACGAAGCGCAGATGCAGAAACGGCAGATGATCCCGTTGCTTCAGGAGCAATATTTGCACAATATGCTGTACGGCAAAGCGGATGTTCGCAACACCAACGAGCAGTTCCGTGAGCTTGGCATTCCATTGCGGAGCGAGCTGCCCATGTATGTGCTTGTCGGCAAAGTCGACGACTGGGCGTCAATTACGGATACGTCCGAACGCAAGCTGCTGCTGTATGCCGCACGGAACGTGATCGAAGAGCTGCTGAATGTCTCCGTCATTCTCGTATCCGCGACAGTCGAACAATCCAAGCTGGTCTGCCTGCTTCAGCCCAAAGAAATCCTGACCGCGGAACGCGAGCAGCAGCCGGACCAGGAGATATGGGCCCGAACGTTCATCTTCGTGTTCGAAACCGTGATGACCATCCAAGCCACTTGCCGCGATCTGTTTAAGCTATCGTTCTCCTTCGCGCTGGGCGAGGAGCCGGTTCCGGCAGGCCGGCTGACGGAGCTGTTCGACCGGCTGCTCTCCCTGTTCCTAAGCCGGCTAGGCGCGGGCAAAGAACTGCGGCTGACGGATCGTATGCTTGCCGATTTGGACAATCCGTCAGCCGCAGCGGCGGCGCAGTATAAACTGCAAGGCTTTGTCATTAAAAAAATCGAGCTGCTTGGCCGCTATCTGAAGAGCGGAGCAAAAGCGGAATTCGATCAGTTATTTGCAGAGATTATGACCGACATGATCAGACACTCCGACTCCGGCTTTCTGAAGCTGGAGGTCCATCACAACTTGGCTTCCGTATTTCTGTCCTATCTTCGCCTTCATCCTCCGACGCCTTCTTTGTTGGCCCAGGTGAACGTGGACAAGCTGACGAAGGCGAATCCCGATCTATCCTGGGAGGAAATGAAGCTTATCTTCGCGTCAATGTCTGAACGTATCTTTGAGTCCAACGCGGCCGAAGCCAAGGACGAGGGCAAAGAAAATCTAATCCACTGGCTTAACGATTATATCGAGCAGCATATTTCCGAGGAGTTGTCGCTGACTCGGCTCGCGGAAGTCGTCCATTTGAACCCGGTATATTTGTCCCGTTTGTACATGCAAGCAACGGGAGTCGGCATCTCCGACTATGTGAACATGTGCCGCTTAAACCGATCAAAGGAGCTGCTCAAAAGCAGTCACCACAAAATATACGAAATCGCCGGAATGGTAGGTTACGACTCGGCTTTGTCGTTCATTCGTTTTTTCAAAAAGCAGATGAACATGACGCCGCAGGAATACCGCAATCTATGATCCATCCGAGTAACGCCGCCAGCCGGTTCCTCCAGGCGCGGGACAGCTTTTGTCCTTGAGCTTGGCGGCGATTCTGACGAAGCATCCGCACAACGCGCACGTATGCCCTCCAATCAGCTTCGAGCAATCGCGGCACAGGCTTAACCGCTCTTGATAGACGTCGTCCGGAACGCAGACACCGCTATCGGAACGGAACAGCGGCGTGGCCAACATCTTGTCTATTCGTTCCTCGGATACCCGGTAGTCGTCCCGGCAGCCCTTGCACAGCGGATCGCCGACCATCGCCGTCCTCATTGACGCGAAGTCAGTTCCAGAACAGCGACAGACATCGGTGGCAGATTAGCCGTCAGTCGATTAGCTGCAACGGTGAAGTCGGTAAATGTAGCCGGCGCAACCCGATCGGGGGTGTCGAACGTATTGTGACCGTCCGTCTGCTCCGAGGCGAGAATCGAGCCATTCACCAGAATAACCTCTTCTGCCCAGCCTCTCAGCTCAATTGCAACGGTTGCGCTCGATTGATGATCCAAGTTGCACAGACTCAAGTGGATACGGCCCTCGGCGTCTCGCGAAGCGGATGCGGAAATTTGCGGCAAACCTTCGCGGCCGCTTCCGATCTGATCAACAGCCTCGTGCAGGTCCAGCAATTCCGCATCCTGGTGAACCTTAAACAAGTCGAAAACATGATAGGTCGGCGTCAGAAGCATGCGCTCTCCTTCCGTGAGCACGACGGACTGCAGTACGTTGACGAGCTGCGCGATATTCGCCATGCGTACGCGGTCGCTGTGACGATGAAAGACGTGCAGCGTGATTCCGGCGACAAGCGCGTCTCGTATCGTATTCTGTTGATACAGGAAGCCCGGATTCGTGCCCGGCTCGACATCGTACCACGTCCCCCACTCGTCCACGATCAGACCGATGCGCTTGTCCGGATCATACTGATCCATAATCGCGGAGTGCCTGGTGATCAGTTCCTCCATATGCAGAGCCTTACGCAACGTGATCGTCCATTCGGATTCGGGAAAACCGGTGGCGGAGCCTTTCTCCGACCAGGAGCCCGGAATCGTATAATAATGCAGGGTGATGGCATCCATAAAACGATGGGCTTGCTTCATCAGCGTTTCCATCCACGGATAGTCGGCATCGCTCGGTCCACAAGCGATTTTATGAATCCGGTTGTCCCCGTAGCTGCGGACATAGGTTTGGAAGCGACGATAGAGATCAGCATAATATTCCGGGCGCATGTTGCCGCCGCAGCCCCAGTTCTCGTTGCCGACGCCGAAATATTTCACCTGCCACGGCTGCTCCCGTCCGTTGCCCTTGCGCCACTCAGCCATCGGCGATACGCCGTCGAACGTCAAATACTCGACCCATTCGGACATTTCCTGAACGGTGCCGCTGCCTACGTTGCCGTTAATGTAAGGCTCGCATTCGAGCAGCTCGCAAAGCCTCATAAACTCATGCGTTCCGAAATGATTGTTTTCTACAACTCCTCCCCAATGCGTGTTGACCATACGCTTGCGGTTTTCTCTTGGACCGACTCCGTCCTTCCAATGATATTCGTCCGCAAAACAGCCTCCCGGCCATCTTAGAACCGGAATTTGGAGCTGCTTCAATGCCTGCAGTACGTCATTGCGAATTCCATCGGTATTCGGAATCGGAGAATCCTCCCCAACCCAGAGCCCCTCGTAAATACATCGTCCGAGATGCTCGGAGAAATGTCCGTAAATGTTGCGGTTGATCGTGCCCTTCGCTCGGTCTGCGTGAATGACAATTCGGTTGGCCATCTTAAATCCGCCCTTTAGGATTAATATTTTAATTAATTAAATCATAATTACATTAATCATAATTCCATAATAAAAGCGGATTGCTAAAATCGCAACCTTTTTTCCGAGATCTTGTAACCGCCGGCAAGATTATCGCGCTGCATGTCGAATTCATATCAACTAAGCTGAGATTGGATAGAGCGGAGGCTTTAAGTTGCAAATTTCATTAATTGCCGCTATGGACAGAAACAGGGTCATTGGAAAAGAGAACGATATTCCGTGGAGAATTCCTAACGATTGGAAGTTTGTAAGGAAGACGACTGAGGGGCGTCCTATCATTTTAGGACGAAAAAACTTTGAATCCATAGGCAGAGTTTTGCCTGGACGTCGCAATATTATTTTGTCAAGAGATACCGGGCTGACCATTGAAGGCTGTGAAATCGCGCATTCGATTCAAGACGTATTCGATCTATGCGCAAACGAAGCCGAGATTTTCATTTTTGGCGGCGAGCAGATTTACAAGATGTTCATGCCGTACGTCAGCAAGATGTACATAACAAAAATCCATCATGAGTTTGAAGGAGACACCTTCTTCCCTGAACTGGATCGCAACGAATGGAAGGAAATATCGGTTGAAGGAGGCATTCAAGACGAGCGAAATCCGTACGTTTACTATTTTCATGTTTATGAAAGAGTACGGTAGAGGGGCTAATTCGTCTACATCGGAGACATGACCCGCTTCGTTTCCAATCGAATGGAAGTTAGTCGAGGGGAGTGGTAATTATCTAGAAGCTCCATGGGTCATGTGATTAGTCCGGAGACTGCCTCATACGCCCCTGAAATCACCTTGTCACGGGTTTACCATTAAGATTTCAGGAGCGTATTCCAACTTTAATTGATAATCAAGATGACTTTGCCGTTCACGAAGCCTACCGTATCGAAATTATAGTAGACCCACGTTTCAATTTTCTTCCCGGACGCGGTCGTAATGCTGGTTCCCGCCGGGCGGCCCCATGCCATTTTCACCTGATCCTTGTTCATCCCGAGCGTCACTTTACCCGCTTTAATCTGATTCCATGTCGCCGTAGACCACTTGTATTTCTTCTTCGGATCATAATTGAAGAGATAATCCTCGTTCGTAAACAATTCCTTGACGAATTCGGAAGACATCGGATAACCTTTCAGCGTTTTGCCCGCCGCGTTCTTGAACTGGACGACGAAATCTCCCGACGATTGCGGAACGACATCGACGACCGTTACTTTGGAGAAGCGATCCCAGCCTTCAAAATAATTAACCCAGTAGCTTTTGCCGATAAAACCGGCCAAGCTGCCTTGCATCGCTTTCTTGACGAGACCTGCCGTCTCGGTGGATACGACCGTCATCCTGGCATCGGCGCCGAAGGAGATTTCAGCCGACTTCCATTTGTTATCCCATTTAACCTTTACGCCAACAGCCGCTTTCAGCAAGGAGTCGGGAATATACGTCTCCCCTTTTTCCGAGAACGGCGCTGCAGGAAGCGCAATCGTTTCGCCGTTCAGCTTGGCGTTCTTGTCCCCCGGCTTGAAGGAAAAGGCGGTATCGCCGATTTTCGCTTCCATCGCTCCGCTTGCGGAGGACACCGTTCCTCCCAGCGCTTTCACGACGGCCTTCACCGGAACGAATACGTTGCCGGCAACGAGCTTGGCATACGTGAGATTGTTCGGCAGGCTGGCGGAAACCTTCATTGTTTTTTCCATGCCGCCGGTCGTCACAGTAACTTGAGCCTCGCCTACCCCAAGCACCTGCAGCTTTCCGTCTGAACTCACACGCAGTAAGTGCGGCTTGTCCACCTTAACGTTCGTTTTGTTCGGCTCCACCTTGATCTTGGCGCCGTTGGAATACGTCTCCTGAATGCCTAGCTTCAGCGTATCTCCGACGAGAGGCTTAAGCTCGGATAGGGAGACATCCACCGCTTCGACCTCCGGCCCTTCAAACGGAACGATATCTCCGTTGTTGAACAGGACCCAGCTTCCGTCTTCGCGTTGCGCGTAAAACTGTTTCGAATCCGCGTAATGCACCGTTCTCGCGATGGCTGTCAGGCCGGAAACTTGATGATCCAGCTTCCAGCGTCCCTGATAGTCGCCCGTTTGCCATACGGTTCCGTCCTTGAGGGTAACGAGCAGTACTTGCGTCGGTGTGCCGGGCGTGTATGCAATATGTTTGACGCCTTGCGCCACCGTAACCGGAAGGATTGTGCCGTTGTCGTCGAAATTCGTCGACTCGTAAACGACGACTTCTCCCGAATCGAAGAGCAGAGCCACCTTGCCAGCCATCGCGACCATAGAGGCAACGGCTGTCGGATTGGCAATCGTTCCAAGCTTAAGGTTCTTGCCTTGGGCATAGTGATCTTTAAGCAGCAAGTCCCCGTTTTGCTGCAGCATGGCGAAGCTGGCACGCGTTAAGCCTTCGGAATCGTCGTTTCCATAAGCAATATGCAGTACCCGCTCGATTCCTTTTAGCTGCTCATAGTTCCCCCATACCGTTCCGTCGCTCCTCAGCCAGTAGCCGCCGGCTATCTCTTTGATGGCGGATGGATCCGGCGCGAGCAGCGGTTCGGAGTCATCGTAATACTCCATTAATCTCCCGGCTTTTGAAATTCCCAGGCCGCGTTCCGAAATCGTCGCAAGATCCGAGGAAAAACGGAATTTCTTAAAGCCGTAAAGGGTTGTCCATAATGTTCCATCGTCCATTAGCATCGTATCTTTGCCGATAATCTCCACGATTTTCGGAGTTGCGCCAGCCGCATCCGCATAGCGGGCGTTAGGCTCTAAAGCTGCGCTAGCTCCCGATACGAGCGCTATTGCGAGCAAAATCTGTAAAAGCTTCCTCATTGCTTGACCTCTTTCCGCATGATATGCATTCGACTCTCTCAACTAATATACCAAAATCCTCCTCTGAATTCTCAGCGGAATTGAAGCGGCTACAGCCTCAGCATCGTATCCAGCATCACCTTTCGGCCGCTGCTTGCGCTCTCCAAAGCTGCCAGCACCATCGCCATACTATACCGATTATCCCGGCAATCCGTTTCCGCCGGCCGGCTCTCTTCCAGCGCAAGGAACATCTCGTCGAGACAGCCATCATGCCCGGTCGTCCGCCTCTCGAACGCGCTCATTTCCGGATCGATCCGAATACAGTCCTTGATGAATTGGCCTTCTTCCTGTCCCGGCGCTACGACTTCCGCATAAGGCGGGTTAAGGCCGTCCCAGATTGCCGTGCCCCGGTCCCCAACAATTCGCCACTCCGCCTCCCATGACGTCGGCGCTCCTTCGGCGCACCACGAGCCTCGATAGTTAAACACCAAGCCGTCCGACATTTCGAAAATGCAGATCGCCGCCGCGTTACCCGCGTACCATGAGCCTTTAGGGTTAAACTCGTGACAGTACACGGAAACCGGAACGGCCCCCGTAATCAATCTTGCTTGGTCAAATGTATGAATCGCCATATCGAGCAGCAGAGGGCTTGCCATTGCGTCTCTGAATCCGCCGAAATGCGCGCCGATAAAGAAATCTGCGCCTATGAACCCCACGTTGCCGATCTGCCCGGAAGCGACCATCTGTCGCAGCGAGCGAATACGAGGATCGTATCTGCGATTTTGCATCACCGCATGCGTGCGTCCCGTTTCCTCGGCGATCCGGACAATCTCGTTGCAGTGCTCCATCGTTTCGGCCAGCGGCTTCTCGCTAAAGACGTTGCAGCCTAAGCTCATAGCGGATTTGCTTATGTGAAAATGACTGGAAGGGATCGTGACATCAAAAACCAGATTAGCTCCCGTATGCTCGATAGCGCTCTGCAGATCGGAGAAGACGCCGCACTTCAGCCCTTTCCTCTCCCTCATTTTCTCCGCAAACTCAAGTTGAATATCGATCAAGGCCACGATCTCCGTATCCGGTCGCTTCATCGCATAATCGATCCAGACGTTGGACATTCCCCCGCACCCTGCGACAACAACTTTATATTTTGAAGCCATGAACAAATGCCTCCTTATTTTGAGTATTTACGTCTAAAAATCTGATACAGCTCCTGTTTGTAGATCACTCTTATATTGCTATAATGGATAGAGCATAGGCTCATTATATCGTTTGTTTCAGGTTACAACCTTTCTTATCTTGTGCAATAATCGCAGTATTTTGGGGAGTTGAGCTTACAATGGCCTACCCGCAGGAATTACGGGAAATGACCCATATCGCCGACAAGGATTATCCGATTCATTTCTTTTTCAACGACTGCGGCCATGCGAAAACAGACGATTGCATCCTCTTTTTACACTGGCACGAGCACTTTGAAATCATTGTCATGCAGCAAGGCTCCGGCATTTTCCATATTAACAGTCAACCTTACGAGGCTGGACCCGGCGACGTGTTGTTCGTGCCTGCCGGAGGTCTGCATACCGGCTTCAGTACTTGCGAGGGACATATCGCCTATATCTCGATCGTGTTCAACGCCTCGCTTTTTCACCATTGGGTTCAGGATACAATTCACGCTCGTTATGTCCTTCCTTATTTGGAGGGCCGCGCCTCCTTGCCGGTTAAGCCCGCGGCAATCGAAGCTTCGTGCGCGAAATACTATTCTCTGCTGGATCAAGCCGCTACAGAGTTCGTCGCCAAGCAACCCGGTTATCAGACGATCATCGTCTCTCAGCTTCATATGCTGCTGACCTATCTTGCTAGAATCTTTTTCCCGCAGCAGCAGCTGGATCGATTGGGCCGCAGGCCCGTTCATAATAGCGAAAGCTTCAAGACTCTTATCCAATCAATCGAAAACCAATTATCGGAGAGGCACACGGTCGACAAAGCCGCCAAACAGTTGAACTTGAATCCTTATCATTTCTGCAAGCTGTTCAAAAGGCTGACCGGACGCACATTCATCGAGTACGTCAATCTCTGCCGAGTCAACGAAGCCGAGCGGCTGCTTCTGAGGACCGAGCTGTCCGTTACAGAGATTGCCGGTCGGATCGGCTGTGACAACCCGAACTATTTCACCAAGCTTTTTAAGCAGTACAAAGGGATAGCTCCTTCCCGGTTCCGCCAGAAGGAGCTTGTTCGGTGAGCGCGACGATGATCAGACTGAGGGAAGGGATAAGCGGGCTGCGGCCCTCCGGGCCCCTTGCTTTCTTCCGAGCAAGTATCCGAGCAGGTCGTTTCTGCTGTATTTGACAACCTTTTGCGCACAGGGGTATGATTCTTCACATGACTAATAAGCAAGAACCGTCTTATCTTGCCTAACAAATGGAGAACTCTACTTTGAACATGCATACGACCGATTTGAGGAGCCGTGCCGCTGCGACGCCGTCCCGCTCAACATTTATTCTACTAATTTCAGCAATTCTTCTAGCCGCCGCCAACATGAGGGCGGCTATTACTTCTGTGCCCCCTTTAGCGACAATGATTCGCGAAAGTACAGGATTGTCTACGAGCGCGATGGGCTGGCTGACGACGATCCCGCTCATCGGGTTCGCAATCTTCTCTCCGCTCGCCCCTGCCTTTGCTCGTAAATTCGGCATTGAGCGCACGCTTGCCGCCAGCTTACTGATCATGACAGCCGGAATCGCGATTCGCGGCGCCGCTTCAGTCCCGATGCTGTTCGTCGGAACGATCGGCATCGGCATTGCCATCGCCGTATGCAACGTCCTGCTGCCCAGTATCGTGAAGAAAAATTTCACCAACTCCATCGGGCTGATGACGGGCTTATATAGTATGACAATGGGGCTTGTGGGTGCGATTTCCGCCGCCACAAGCGTTCCGCTCGCTCAGAGAGCAGGTCTCGGCTGGAGCAATACACTGCTCGTGTGGGGCGCTGTATCCATGCTTGGCTTCTGCGCATGGCTGATTCAAGCGCGAGCCGCCAGAACTCGCGCCAACGTCGGCACAGCCGAATCCGGCCATCGCCGCACGAACGTATGGACCTCCGGCCTCGCTTGGCAAATTACGCTGTTTATGGGCCTGCAATCGTTCAATTTCTACATTGCCGTCGCTTGGCTTCCCGATATGCTCATCAGCAAAGGATTTACTTCCGAGCATGCCGGCTACATGCTGTCGCTGATGCAAATTATGGGGATCCCGGTTAACCTGTTGATTCCGATTATCGCCGAGAGAATGAAGGATCAGCGGCTAGCGATCGTTGCGGCGGGACTGGTCTCGATTACCGGCTATATCGGGCTGTTCTCCAATGAAGCGGCATCGCTCACAGCAGCCGTTGTCCTCATGGGCCTCGGACAAGGCGCTTCGATCAGTCTGTTGTTTATGCTGTTTGCATTGCGAACGAAACATGCGGCGGACGCCGCCGCCTTGTCCGGTATGGCTCAATCGATGGGCTATGTACTAGCCGCCCTCGGCCCGATCGGGCTTGGCCTGCTGCATGACGCAACGGGATCTTGGAAGTGGCCGATCGCCGTTATGGTAACGATAGGCTGCGCCATGACGATATTCGGCATGGCATCCGGGCGCAAGCGATATGTGGAGTGATCTGCTGCGTAGTCGAAATGCTATGAAAAAAAAGCGACACCGTCCGAATGTATTCGGAACGTGTGCCGCTTTTTTTTGCGCCGAACGCTAGGGCGTGTATGAAAACCCGCTCAGGGGTATCTTTATCTTTCACCGCCTTTTCACTCCGAGCGCAGCCTGGTCAACTCAGTACTTCGTTTGAGCTAGAAGCTCCCTAATAACAGGCTCTAACGACGTCGCCATTCGCAGAAATCCAAGATCTGTCGGGTGCACGCCGTCTACCGTGCATTCTTCCGCCCCCTCGCCGAGCAGATTCGACCCGTCCACAAAGTGGACATTAACGTCCCCCCGCTGGCGCAGCCGCATGACCGTCTCTTCCTGGACTTTTTTTCTCCCCTCGTGCAGTATCCGCATCTCTTCGTAATAGCGATCCCCCGCAAACCGGATTTTGGATACGACCACAATCGGCACGTCGGGATGGCGTTCGCGATAAATAGGTATAAATTGCGGCAAAGTCGTGGAAATATCTTCGATCGTTCCCGAATTTGCTTCATAATCGAGAATAAGCATGGCCGGATTCGGAATCTCGGCAATCGTCCGGGCAACCTCCGGCTCGCCCTTGCCGTTCCCGGAAAAACCGAGGTTCATAAACTCCAACGGAATTGAGCGGCTCAAAATATTCGAATACGCCATTCCAGGGCGGGTCGCACAGCCGCCTTGTGTAATTGACGTGCCGTAGATAACGATGGGCTTGTCGTCGGCATAGCTTGGAGCGGAACCGATTGCCGCATCGGGCTCCACGCCGATCCACACTTCCTCCACGCCCTGGTACAGAGGAAAATTCAAAGTCACGCAAAACTCTCTTTTTTCGCCCCAATTGTATAGCTCCGCTTCATATTCGGTGCTGGCCGGGTCAAAGCGCGCCGTGCTGAGATAATGCTGGTCTCCCGGCTCTCCCAAGTAGCAATCGAATCCGCTCTGCCCTGTCGCCGGCATATGATACATATCGCTAGGCCCTCTCAGCTTCGCTCTAAGCGACAATCTGGAAGAATTCGTGCGGAACCGGATTTGCCCGCCTGCCGTGCAGTTCGCCAGTTCGTCAACGGCATGAGGCAGCGACAGCGTTGGGGACGTTGGCAATCGCCGATATCTTTTGTCTTGACCAAGCCACGCAAACCCTGCAATGTGAAACGGCTTCTCAAGCGGCGATAGCCACTGCAACGAATCATGAACGGTTGGTTTGATAGTCATGTTCTCATCCAGACGGATGACATCGATTCGTTTGGAATTATTCGTCATAGCTCGGAGATTCTCCTTTTGGTATCATGGAGCCCATGATCTGCCGTGATACAAGCTTGTCCACACTGATTTTTTATTCTGCTCATTGCGATTCGGGTTATCGTTGCATCTCCTTAAACGAGTCCCTTATTCGTCATCTACATTTGCTTCTTCTTGTTCTGAAGGTAACTCCATGAGTTGGCTGTCATCAATTGCTTGTGAAATGGTTCGCTTCCTTAGCTCTTTACATACAGCAACGGCCCTTGCTTCAAAGAACTTTTCATAATCATCTGACCATACTCCAAACTCATCCAAGTTACCTATCAAATGCGTCCCCATCGTTTTATCTAGTTCGGCATTCACTTTTTTAAACTTGGCCATATATTTAGAAGGTGCGAGAGCGCCAATTTCTCGCTTATTCAGGTAATCATCAACGATCGTAATGTTCAACACATGATTGATGTAAAACTCCTCTTCTCCCTTTTTCTTCAGATAAGCACGAGGAAAGAAATGATGATAATTTTTGCTATTCGCTTGTTTAAGCCAATAATTGCTGATGTTTACGAGTGATCCATCGTTAAAAGATTCAGGTTTGTGGAAAGTATAGAGACAAAGAATCGCTTTAATAAAACTTCTTCCTGCACTAAACCAACCGTTATCAATCAGAAACTTCTCTGAGATGTTAATCGGCCAATCATATTTAGGCAACTCATTTTGTAGTATCTGATCGATTCGTTTAATGTCCTGTGAAATTTTACTTTCAAGGCCTGATGAGTATCTTCCCGAAAGAGAGACGCGCCAGAAAAAATCTTGAAGACGTTTTTGCATGTCGCCAGTCGGCTTATCCGGATGTTTAGAAAAGAAATATGCGAACGGTATTATCAAACCGTTATAAGGCAGTAGTTGCGAAACTGGAATGCGGTAGAAGGACTTGAAGTATTCAACTGTCCTTTGAATTGCATCAACAGCTTTGTCCCAAATCGCAATAAATTGATCTTTATTCAGTTTCAATATCACTTTTTTCTGACATTCCTTCTCCAATATTACAGACACTGTTTGAAGTATGGTTGCATCAGAAATCGTTTCATAATCAAGTGGACGTAATTCATCAATTAATGCTTTATATTTCTCGGATAAGTCGAAATCTTTCTCCGCATCGAATGTTTTCGCAATCATGATTTCAAATACCGAGAGTGGTTTTCCTCCAACATTAATCCGAGTAAATATTTCCGTTGCAATATCAATGGGTGCCTCTTTTATTTGAACAATAGAATAATTGTACGCTTCAATGCGTCTTTTGTATTCTTCAAGTAGACGAAGATATCGTTCTGGAAACTTGGCAAGCAGTGTAAAACCGCCATATAACAGATCGGTCAATCTAATATATGAGTCAGGTTCTTTATCGACGATCTCTAAAGTCACTATTTGATCGTCCTCGGTAGCGGTCAAATCAAGATAAATTTCTGAGTAATCATCTACCTTACCGCTTTCGCGTTGAATCTGAGACCCTTTTAGGCTCGCAAACAAACTTGTTAATCGTTGCTGTCCATCCAAAACAAAGCTTACAAACTCACCTTCAACTGGGTCAGGAAGCGTTATATTGCCAAGATTCCGAACCGATCTTAAGCGTTCTTTCGTTCGCCAAAAAATAAAGGTCCCTATCGGATAACCTTTAACAATGCTGTCCATTAATTGAGCTGACTTTTGAATATCCCATACGAAGTCTCGTTGAAATTGAGGGATTTTTATTTGACCCGTTTCAATTTCGCTAATGATTGAAGTAAATGTTTTCGATTGTGGCTCTGGCAACATCATATCGGTTCACTCCACCACCCAAATATTTTGTTTACAAGGGAAACAATACCATAATAACTTAATGAAACACACTACTAATTGGGTTGTGTAAACGCAACATTAATTTTCAATGTAATAATCACAATGGATGGGAACCATGCATAAAAAAAGACACCGTCCGAAAATTCGGAATAGGTGTCGCTTTTTCATCAAACGCTTGTCTCGTCGGAACAGCGAGCACTTGGTAACCTCACGTCATGTAACCAAGCACTCTCCCCTACAGCTCCGCCGTCATTCCTCCGTCGGCAACCAAGGTCGTTCCTGTCATAAAAGAGTTTTCCGGGCTTGCGGCGAACAGGACGACGGAGGCAATCTCTTCCGGCTGGCCGACGCGGCCGATCGGCTGCGACTGATCCCACTGCTTCATAATTTCGTCCCGTGGCGTATCCAGGTTCTTCACGCTGCTCTCCAGCATCGGCGTTCGGACGGCTCCCGGCAGCACCGCGTTCACGCGAATATTATTCTTTGCGTAATCGAGCGCGATGGCCCGAGTCAGCCCGACGATCCCCGCTTTTGAAGCGGAGTAAGCGGAATAGCCGTCCAGCGTTGCCAACGCATGAACGGAGCTGACGTTCACGATTGCGCCGCCGCCCTGCTCCAGCATATAAGGAATGACCCCGCGGCAAAACAGGAACACGGACGTCAAATTATTCGTAATCACGCCGTTCCATTCGGTCAGACTCATATCCGTAAGCCTCACCTGCGGACAGACCGCCGCGTTGTTCACCATCACATCGATTCGCCCGAAAGCGCGATACGTATCCCCAATGACCCTTGTAACGTCTTCTTCGGAGGACACATCCGCCGCCATAGCGACAGCGCGCCCGCCGGCATTCGCAATCTCGTCGGCAACGTCTTGTACTTTGCTATGCGTACGCCCAACCGCGACAACGGCGGCGCCTGCGCTTGCAAATCGCTGCGCGACGGAGCGTCCGATCCCGCCTCCGGCTCCCGTCACGATCACAACTTTATTTTCCCAGGTCATCGCAGCACCTCATCGATTGTTAGTCTCATTCCGCCGCAAACGTATTGCGAAGAGTTCCGATGCCTTCTACCGTCGCTTCCACAACATCTCCATGTTTTAGCCACACCTGCGGTTTTTTGCCCATTCCGACTCCCGGTGGCGTGCCTGTGCTAATAATATCGCCTGGACGTAACGTAATCGTGTTGGACAGAAAAGAAACCAGATACGGAATATCGAAGATCAGTTCCTTCGTATTGGAATTCTGCATCGTCTCCCCGTTCAGCGTAAGCGAGATGCCGAGATTGCCCGGATTATCGATCTCGTCGGCAGTAACAATCCAAGGTCCCGTCGGTGCGAAGCCGTCAATCGCTTTGCCCCGAGTCCACTGCGGTTCATTCAGTTGGATGTCCCGCGCGCTTACGTCGTTCAGAACGGTGTAGCCGAACACATAATCCATCGCGTTTTCAAGCGGTACCTTCTTGGCCGTTTTGCCGATTACGACCGCCAGCTCCACTTCATAATCGCATTGGGTAACTTCGCTTGGAATCACCACTTCATCGTCTTGCCCGATCAAACAATTGTTGTACTTAGGAAACAGCACCGGAACCTTCGGAACCTGCATATTGGACTCGATGACATGATCGTGATAGTTAAGCCCGATACAAATGATTTTCTCCGGATCGGTCAAGGGAGACAGCAGCTTCACTTCATCCAGACGATAAGCGGCTCCCTCTTCTAGCGAGCGAATATTAGCCGTTTGAATGACGTCCCGCATCGTTCCTGCAACGTTTAAGGCAACGACTTCCTTATCTCCTTTTACGACGCCGACTTGAAGCTTTCTTTCCTGATCCTCTCGTTGATAAAATTGCACAAGCTTCATATTTACAAGGCCTCTCCTTCCAGAGTTAAAAAGATTTTGGCAATTTTGCCGGGACCGCCGATCAGCTTCTCGAACGCGGATGCGCCGTCGCCTAGCGGCGTCGTCTCCGCCCATGGCAGCAGATTCGTTCGGCCTTGTCCGATCCAGAGCAGCGCCGTTTCGAAGTCCTCCTGAGAATAGGCGAATGCCCCCTTCACCGTCGTTTCACTTCGAATCATATCATTAATTGGCAGCGTGCTGTCCGCCTCATGCAAACCCGTAAAAACAACCTTGCCGCCGGCCCGAACGGCCGCAAGACTAAGCTGTCTCGTCGCCTGCGCCCCGACGGCATCGATCGCCGCATCGAAACCGCTTCGGCTCTCTTCCGGAAGCTCGTTCAAGCTCGCAGCCGTTATTCCGCCCAGCTCCTTGGCGATTTCAAGCCTTGCTTCATTCAAATCTACGATAACGGCATCCTGTACGCCGTACACTTTCGCCGCCTGAAGCGCAAACAAACCGATCGGCCCCGCGCCGTAGATCAGAAGGCGATCCGTCGGCACCAGCTGCAGCAGACGGCAGACGTGGATCGCGCATGCGAACGGCTCGGCAAGCGCGCCTTCTTCGAACGAGATATTTTCCTTAAGGCGATAGACGTTGCGAGCCGGAACGGCGACGAATTGCGCGAACGCTCCCGGACGGTGGGCGCCCAGCAATTGGCGGCTGCCGCATAGCTGGGATGCGCCGTTCCGGCAATACCGGCAAGTCCCGCAGGTAACGAGCGGGTTGGCCGTTACCCGATCCCCCGTCTTGAAGCCGCTGACCTGCTCGCTGACTTGTTCGATCACTCCGGAAAACTCATGGCCCATAATCAACGGAGGCTTGCGGAGGGAGTTATGACCAAGATAGCCGCCAAGCTCGGAGCCGCAAATTCCCGCCCGCTTCACCCGGATCAGAACCTCGTCCGGCTTCAGCTCCGGAACGGGAACCTCTCGTACGTTCATCTCTCTAGGTCCTTCATATACAAGTGCCTTCATGCTCATCTCAAGCGCTCCTCTCACTGCACCGGCTCCCGTTTTTCCCATCCTTGCTTAAAGAGCGGCAGCCAATGACCCGGATGATACGGATATTTGGCCGCTTCCTCCAGGTTGATCTCGACACCAAGGCCTGGACGCTCCGGAGGCTGCAAGTATCCGTTCTCGACTTTGAACGGCGGCGTGAAGATATCCTGAGCCCAAGAATGATTAAAGTCGTCGAAAATCTCATGAATGAAGAAATTAGGCGTCGCCATATTCAAATGAGAGCAGACGATGGAGCAGATCGGGCCTTGCGCGCTATGCGGCGCCGTTACCCCGTTGTGCGCATGAACCATCCCGCAAATTTGCTTGGAGGCGGTGAGCCCCAGGAACTGCGGTTCCAACTGAATGATATGCACCGCATCGTGCTTCAGCAGTTCGGCGAATTGCTCGCGGTTGTAATAATCCTCTCCGCACGCGATCGGCACCGCACTGCGCTTCGCCACTTCGACGACCGAGGAGACCCGATAAGGCGGAACCGGCGCTTCGAAGCAGGTCGGCTGATAGGGAGCCATCGCTTCGGCGAACTGCAAAGCCGTATGAACGCTGAAGCGGTTATGCCCTTCGATCAGAATATCGACGTCCGGCCCTACCGCTTCCCGAACGGCGGCAATATTGCGGATCGCGCTTGCAAAGTCGGCCCTCTCCATCGTTCGCCAAGCCGCGCCGAACGGGTCGAACTTCAAAGCCGTATATCCCTTATCCACGACTTCCTTCGCCTGCGTATAGAAGCTTTCTTCATCCGAGCCGCCTCTGTACCAGCCGTTGGCATAGCAGCGCAGCTTATCGTGACATCTGCCGCCAAGCAGCTTATAGATCGGCTGCCCCGTGGCCTTGCCCATAATATCCCAACAGGCCGTCTCAACTGCAGCAAGCGCCGAGCCCTGCACCTGGCCCCCATCGGAATAAACGTCGCGAATCATTCTAAGCGAAATCGTCTCCACGTCGAAAGGGTCCATCCCAATTACGAGATGCTTCAGCTCGTGAATAGCCGTCTCGACCGTTTTCGCGAGTCCGTTTAACGTTCCTTCTCCCAAGCCGCTGATCCCCTCGTCCGTATCCACCTGAACGAACAGCCAGTTTTTCCACGGGTTTCCGACAATATAGGTGCGCACATCCGTAATTTTCATGCAGGCTAACCTCCTCACCAAGATGAGTTAAAGTTAGCACGAGCAAGTGAGATGCTCAAGATGTCTCACTTGTATACATCAAAGCATGACCTGTTTAACGAACTCGATGTGATTGCGCACTAATTGTTCGCTTAACGCCGGATCGCCGCCCGCGAGCGCATCCCTGATCTGTTTGTGCTCATCCAAGCTGCTCCACAGCCGATCCTTGTTCTTGTAAAATGTCGTCCTTACGGCGATCAAAAACTTATCCTGCATCCGCGAAACGGCGTCCGAATATTCTTCATTCGCCATTCCGGCAACAATCGCTTCGTGAAACTGCCGATCCAACTCCACATAACCGATAATATCCTCGCGATTAATCGCTTCGGTCTGCTTATGCAGGTTCTCGTCGAGAATCTCGAAAAACAGCTTGTCCATCTTGCCGGTAAGGCGGCCGGCCGCAAACGTCTCAAGCGCCAATCTCAGCTCGTAAATATCCAAAATATGCTTTAGGGAAATCTCCTGAACGACAAAGCCCTGATTGGGGATCAACTTGACCAGCCCCATCATCTCAAGCCGGTCCAACGCCGAGCGAATCGGGGTTTTGCTCATCTGCAGCTGTTCGCTGAGGCGCTTCTCCGACAGGAACGTCCCTCCGCCCCATTCTCCCTGAACGATCCGGCTCTTAATCCGTTGAAAAGCCGAGTCTCTTAGCGTTATTCCGCTCATAGACATGTTTGGCAACTTCCTTTCCGCCGATTCTTGTTCTATGATTATCATACTCGATATTTCGAATTAATCGAGAAGGAAGGTACGAATAATGGCCGGTCCATCCTTGCGCGAGCAGGCATATACGCAAATTCTCGCTATGATCGTGAACGGAGAAATCCCGAAAGGCGCAGTCACCTCCGAAATCCAGCTCAGCCAGAAGCTCGACATGAGCCGAACGCCGATCAGGGCGGCGCTTCAGCAGCTGGAACTGGAAGGATTCGTCCGAATCGCCTCCAAGCACGGCGTTATCATTCTGGATTCTTCGTCCCAGAGAGTCGGGGATTTGCTCGATATTATCGCTTCTCTGGCGCTATTTTGCGTCAGCGATGCGTTTATATCCCGGGAAACGGAATTGCGTCGACTAGCTCGGGAGAAGGAGGAAGCCTATCAATCGCTAAGAAGCGCCGACCCAACTGAACCGCATGCGCTTATCGCTTTTGAGTACGAGCTATTGTTGAGCTCCCTCCGATTAAGCAACAACAACGAAATGGAAAAAATCATGCAGTCCTCTATGGCGCGATTGTTCTGGAATCAAAATACGGCACGCTGGCGAGCGCCTCATGGGACTCAAACAGATGTTATCGTCAAGGCTCTGATTCGCTCCATCGGCCTCGACTTCGACTCCTTTCGCTTCGCGTTACTGGACTACTCTCGTGTTCTCAAGATGACTTGGCGATAGGTTAGGCGCTATAATAGCTTTAATGCGCCAACAGGTGGAGGGCAGGCCATGAACAAAGAAGAACGGATCTTAATGGGTGTCAGGGACATCTATAACAAGCTGAATTGGCTCAATAAGGATAAAATGGAGGCAGCGCTTAAAGGCTATACGTCCTCCGAAGTCCACTGTATCGAATATGTTGAAAAAAATGCGGATTCCAACGTGACCAAGCTTGCGGAATTCTTCTATATGACCCGCGGCGCCATAAGCAAGCTAACGAAGAAGCTCATGCAAAAAGGCTTGATCGAAAGCTACCAGAAGTCGGATAACAAGAAAGAAATCTACTTCAGGCTTACAGAGCGAGGGAAAGTCGTTTATAAAATCCATGAGGACCTGCACGGAGAGTTTCACGAGCGGGACAAAGCCGTATTTGAACAGATCACCGAGGAGCAATTTGGCAGTATGCTGGACTTCTTGGAACGGTACGGAAAGCACTTGGATGCAGAAATAAAAAAGCTGGGTTTGGAAATGAAATCGGAATAAACCGGAATAGCGTAAAAGTCGATGAGAACACATGCAGTCCAACTCTACGGAGAACGGGCTGTTTTTTTATTTCTCCATATTTGTTGACAAGGAAACAAAATAGGGGTATTGTTTTGTTGACTAGGAAACGAAATTTGAGGAGAGAATTGAAATGTCCACTAAACATCCCGTAGATAAACATGCTTTAATATTCGGTCTGATCTCCGTCTTTCTGTGCGGAATCGGCTTCAGTATCATCCTTCCTGTTGTCCCCTTCCTGGTGCAGCCTTATGTCGGCAACTCGGGTGAGCAAGCTACCGTCGTTACGCTGCTGACTTCCGTCTATGCCGTCTGCGTGTTTTTTGCGGCCCCGGCTCTTGGCGCATTGAGCGACAAATACGGCCGTCGTCCGCTGCTCTTGGTATGCCTTCTGGGCTCGGCCGTCGGTTACTTCATTTTTGGCATTGGCGGGGCATTATGGGTATTATTCGTCGGTCGTATTCTAGAAGGCGTTACAGGCGGGAGCATCGGCGCGATCTTCGCCTATTTTGCAGACATCATCCCTCCGGAGCAGAGAACCAAATACTTCGGATGGGTGAGCGCGGTTGCCGGAGCAGGCTCCGTCATCGGCCCGACTCTGGGCGGATTCCTTGCCAAATTCGGCTATTCTGCGCCGATCTATTTCGGAGCGATCGTCACTTTATTAAATGTCGTGTATGGCTTCTTGTTTATGCCTGAGAGCCTTGCCCGGCAGAATAGACTGAAAGAGCTTACCTTAATCAGGCTGAATCCCTTTACACAGCTTGCCGGCATACTTTCTATGAAAAGCCTGAAAAGGCTGCTCGTCGCCGCGTTCTTGCTTTGGGTGCCCAACGGATCTTTGCAGGCCGTTTTCTCCCAATTTACCATTGACACTTTCAGTTGGAAGCCTGCCGTGATCGGACTTATGTTTTCGATTATGGGCGTTCAGGACATCGTCTCGCAGGGCCTTATCATGCCGAAGCTTCTAAAGAAGTTTACCGATAAGCAAATCGCAATCATCGGAATGGGTTCAGAAATTATAGGCTACGGTCTGATTGCAGCATCGGCATTGTTCTCCTTCTATCCCCTTCTAATCGCCGGGATGTTCATATTCGGTTTTGGCGACTCGATCTTCGGGCCTTCCTTTAACGGGATGCTGTCCAAGTCAGTCGCTTCCGGCGAACAAGGTAGAATTCAAGGTGGCAGTCAATCTATTCAGGCTTTAGCAAGAATGATCGGGCCAATCCTCGGAGGCCAAATCTATGTATCGCTCGGTCATGCCGCCCCCGCTTTTATGGGCATGATCCTCATAGCAGCGGCAATACCGGTTCTGTATAAGAGCTCGCATGGAAAAAGGCATTCCATTGCTGGTTAAAATAAACTAGCTCGTGCATATATCTCCTTACGATGCGAGACACCCCACAAAGTAACGTTAAGCTTCGAGCCTTATTCCGATTACATTGCCTTACGGCGGATCTATTTTCATACAAAAGTTTACGCAGAGAAATTAGTCGGAAAATCGTACAACACAGCTCGAACAAGGCTTAAAAGGCGAACTTTTGTTCGAAAAATCATACAAATCTACTCGATTCAGGCTTAAACGACGGATGTTTGTAGGAAAAACCGTATAAGTCAAGCTGAGGGATTGCATGTCAATAAGGCGTCTTCGACGATTATATGGTTAGCTCTCAGGAATTATCCGGAAGTGCTATAGGTCATGATTAGGTCTCTTTATGAGACAGACGCTGAGCGCAATGAAATATTGCGCTCAGCGTCGATAAGGACACCTTCTTTAAAGCGTCAAGGTAGCCGTATTGGCAACTCCAATCATCGTGATGATCAACGTATTCACCACAGCGCCAAGCCAGACGTTCCCCGTTAATTTGTACAAGCTGCGACTAATGAGTGCGGCTGCAAACAGCAGGAAAATAAACGGAAGCAGCACCATCGGATAAAGTCTCGTTTCCTGCCAAAAGGCATTGCCCGTCGTAAATAATACCGCATACTGGATTCCGTTAATCAGCACAATGCCAAGTACGCTTCCCAGTCCCGCGACAATGCTATTTGCTTTTTCGGACTTGATAGGGCTATAACTCAACTTGTTTATGAAGAGCGCATGGATGAGATAGAACAGGAAGAAGAACGGCAAATAGTTCAACCAAACCCCTAACTTATCCGCACTAAAGGTAAATACTCCGAGTATCCAAAATTTAAAATTAACGTTCAAGAGATACTCCGCCGCATATACAATGCCGAAAAAGATTCCAAAAATGCATGCAGCAAGCATAAAAGTCTTTACTATATTGCTTAGACCGATTTTTATCCCTAGTTGCTCCATAGAAAGCTCAGCGTTATTTCTTTTCTCCAATTTGTACTTCCAGATGAATAGCACCGCTCCAACAAGGCTGCTAAACATAGCCCATATCAAAATATAGTTTGTAATGGGCTGCGCAAACCATTTAACAGACATAAAATTGGACGTACTCTTAAAAATGACTTTATCTAGATTTAAAGCAACAATTACGCCAACCGCAGAAAAGATCCAATTAAGCGTCCAGCCGATCCAAAAAACTCTTACTCTCTTTGTGCTCTTTTCCGTTTGCGACGTATCGGCTATAGAACCGCATTGTTCTTTGGCGAATTTTATTTGCTTAAAGAACGGAATTTCCGACATGTAATAGGCTGCTGGAACAATCAATAGAAAAATGCCTAACAATCCAATAAAGCTTACAAGCTCTTTCCAGATCCATATTTGATTCGTATTTGCGATCTGTGGCGAAAGCTCAAAGGCATGGCTGAAAAAGTCGACTGTGTAAGCAGCGGTTTCCTTTGAAAAATGTGCCCATTCATGTGTTTGTTTCGGATTATAAACGACTCTAAGCGTTTGATTGCCTGCATCTCCATAATATTGACCTACATGAAAGTCCATCTGCCGCTCGGCTTCTGAAAAAATCGAGTTTACTGCGAATAAGCCCTCAGCAGCGTTGTTGGAGAGGTCGCCGTTGCCTTGAGACAAGTCGTAATTTCCCTCGTCATATTGACCATAAATAATCCCCATATTTGCGCGAATTTGACTAAATGCCTTTTCACTCGATAAACGGATATTTCCCACAGACAATCCTGCTGCGACCTTGTTTAACGAATTCGCATATGCCTGTTCGCCGTCCGTTATCGTCTCGCCGCCTTCCGAATCCGGCGCCTTCGCTTTTTCAATCGCCGCATTATATTGCGAACCATAGTGCATTAACGTCAACCATGCGGACATTCCCCCCATTGAATGCCCCATAACCCCGATCCTTTGGTTATCAATGTAATCAAGACTTTGATAGGCGAATTCCACTAAAGGGATCATTCCCACGCCATTTGCCGCTACCGCCTGCATGACCGGCTCGCTCGCAGAGCTTGATTTGCCATGATAGTAGGCGTCAAATGTCATAACCGCAATTCCTCTGCGCGATAATTCAATTGCGTTTAGATCTTGCATGTGTTTATTGTTGAGATAGCCATGCTCGGTAATCACTAAAGGAACTTTATGCTCAGTACTCGATTGTTTAGGTTTAAAAACTTGCCCGGACAACCACTGTCCATTCTCGGTAGGCAGCTTAAAATTAATGATTTCAACCTTTCCAAAAGAAGTTTGCAATAAACCGGAAAAACAAACGCTTACAAAAACCATCAACACGGAAACGACAAGCAATCTTCTTATCCTCTTTTTCAATATACACACCCCTTTTAACGTATATAGTTTCCAATGGAAACTATATAGTTTTTATACTACACTTTATGGACGATAGCAATGGTTGTCTCTTGCTATGTTAAAATTATTTTTTTTGATATAATTTTAGGAGATAATTTGAAGAGGAAGAGTGGTTTTATGTCACTGGAATGGATGGGGAAATATAGAGTATTCGTGGAGAAGCTTGTGAAGTTCGGCAATTCCTACGCGGATTCCTACAAAAAAGAATACGCCTACAATACTGCTTTTTTATTTTCTGCCGCCCAAATTCAAGTGCTGGAATATTTATTGGAAAATGAAGATAAAAACCAAAACATGCTGGAAATCGCAAAACGGTTGGGAATATCCAAGAGCGCCTTCTCAAAACACGTCAAAAAAATGGTGGAAAAAGGGCTGCTCGAAAAGTACCATACTTCCGATAATAAGAAAAACATTATCATAAAGGTTTCTACATCAGGCAAAGAAGTATATCGCCAATATGTACAATTCGCTTATGAAAAATCCTTCAAAAAAATATTCTCCCTGCTGGATGAAATTCCTGAGCAATATGTAGAGAAGATGGAAGCTATTTTAGATATTTCGGCTCGCGCTACAACTGAAAAAACAAAGCAGAAAAAAGAGGTTAATCTCATTCGGATCGAGGAATAGGACTTCGAATCCCCTTGAAACTACAGGGTTAGTCAGCCCACTCTACGATAAGTTTAGTGTCGAACGGTTTGTTCTGATAACCTTGCAGGGTACGGGTAACCGCTCTGACCTTCACGCTGCTGCTCTTCGATACGTCCAGTTCATACGGGAGTTGTTTGGCCGAGACATACTGAAAATTCCCGTCCAACCATAGGTTAAGGTCTACCGTCTGACTGGACGTGACGCTGATTTTGAGCAGTTTATGCCCTGTAGTGTTAATGACAACTTCCTGATCATTCGTTTCGCTGCCCGGGACGGTGTGAGGAGCAGGAATCTCATCGTCAGAGGCGGACATTTCTTCATTAGAAGCAGGAGAAACTGCCTCCGTAGATGTGCCAGAAGACGATGGACAATACCCAGCGTTAACCGCTTCTTCCTCGGTTTTGCCATTAATAGCGTAACCCTCCGGATAGGGTATAGCTAAAGGCGCCCAGCACGGACTTTGATACACGTTTATTGTCTTCGAATCGACTAGTTGCTTGATGCGATACAGAATCGTGGCAATCTCCGCCCTCGTAATCGTCGCTTTGGGCCGGAACTTCCCATTCTTATCTGGCGTGAGAATCCCGTGCGAGACCATATTATAGAGAGCAAGAGCCAGATCCGCATCGTCATCGCCGCCCCCGTCAAGCTCAGTACGACTGGAAAAAAGACAGATAATCGGTTGATTGGCCATACGAGCGCAATTATTTTGGGAATACCCGCCGCCTTCTTTTATGGCTACACGTTTAATATCCTTAATCCGCTTAAGCACAGGGTTTAAGACAGCCATAGGCAACACTTCATCTTCATTAAGCGGAAACATCTCATTGAGTATGATCATCGTCTTCCAACGATTCACTTTAGCATCGGGTTGAAGCGTATATTTATCCCCACTCCCATAATTCCCAATATTATATTTCCGATGATCCGTGTAAACGAAAACAGAGAGAAGCTCTTCCCGAGCCCAGTGCTTGGCGGGTAGATCGGACGGTATAATCGCACGGTTGGGCGGAAACTTCGAACGAAGCTCAGGAAACATCCGATACAGCAATACGCCTAACTCCGCTTTCGTTATAGGTTTGGCAGGTTTGAAATTCCCCTTGCCGTCTCCTTTCATGTAACCATTGTCAGCCATATAAGCAACAGCTTCCTGCGCCCAAGCATACTCGTTCGGGCCAACGTCAGTAAAACCAGTTGCCGCAGACGCCGGAGGGGATGCTAATGAGATCAAGACAGCAAATAGCACTAAAGTAATAATGTGTTTCTTCATCGGGTGAATTCTCCTTATGTGTCTAGTTGCATATGTTGGAAACCTAATATTACCACGTCTTTTACACGATGATAAGTTCGTTAACGTACAGCGGTTAAAACGCTTAGTTCAATCTCCTACTTGTGGTGGCCCTCATGGAAATCGGCTTCCGGACTTCATCGAGAAATTGTAATAATACCTCTTTCTTCCTAGCCCAATCTGATATAATTGATTTAATATACGTCCCTCGTGCCTCCGGATCCGATTTCGCAGGTCGGCATTGATACGTTGAGCGGAAAAGAATCATTGTTCGATTATCCCAATCCCGGAGGAGGAGAAGCATTCAATGAGCCAAGCAACGCTGGAAATGATCTTTGATGAACTGAGGAGTTTTAGGTCGGAAGTCAATCAAGAGTTTAAGGCAGTTCGATCGGAGTTCAATCAAGAGCTTAAGGCAGTTCGATCGGAGTTTAATCAAGAGTTTAAGGCAGTTCGATCGGAGTTTAATCAAGAGTTCAAGGCAGTTCGATCGGAGTTTAATCAAGAGCTTGGGGCAGTGAGGTCGGAGTTTAAGGCGGAGCTCCAGAGTATTAAGAAGGACCAGCAAATTATCTTAACCCGGCTAAATAGCCACGAGAAAATGTATGCCCAATTAATTGGCATGGTCAAATCGGTCAAAGAAACGGTAACGGACATCGCGGAACGGCAAGATACCTTGGAACGGAAGTTTACGTTTCAATTCAACACGCACGCTGCAAGCATCGAAATTCTCAATCGCGAACAGTTGATGATAAAGACAGAAGTCGAAATGTTGAAAAACCGATATTAAACAAAACCGACAAAATCTCCTCAGGATTTTGTCGGTTTTGTTTATGTTACCGTGTGGACTTCTCCTCATTTTTTCTTTCCGAAGGCTTTGTGTCCGTTGTATTTAGTTTTGTCATTAAACGTGATCAATTGAAGACTTATTGTATGATCAAAATGACACCCGCCGTAATAACATTTGACACTTAATATGAATGCTGTATCATCAAATGTCATTAATAAAAAAAGCGCTCATCAGCTCTGAAAGCACCTTTCGGCCAGCAGAGCATATCAAGATATACGGACTGCAAATCAATCGTTTTCTGATCGGACTCCAATTCGGCTCCTATCTGGACGACCCCAATCCGCTAGACGCCCCCCAGAACTCTCACAAAAATGCTTATTGCTTCTATAATAAAGACAACAACAACAACTTGGTTATCGATAGCTGTGCCATTCTCAAAGTCGCTTCCCAAGAAGGCTATTGCTTTAAAGGAAGCAGATTTATACTGACCAACTGCACGTTCGAAATCGCGCCCGGATCGGCCGGCAGGTTAAATCTGAACGGGTTTTTCGCTAAACGTGCGGAAGGAATCGGCGTTGGCGGCACTTCTACGGCACACCTCATCGACGGTTTGAATAACGCGCCGAATTATTCGGTTTCCATTGATAATTCCATATTCAGGGAATGGGCCGAGTATCGCATCGCCAGCACCCATCGGGAAAGAGTCTACATTCGCAATACCCGTTTCAGCTATACGGATTCCAGTGCCGCTTCTTATGTTCGTATCGTCAATGATCAGGATGATTACACTAACCTGGCCTTAAACGTGGATACAACGGGCGAATACATGTCGACAGCTTCGAATACGAACAAGAAGTCGGGCTGGACCATGTACGTATATACCGGAACGGGGACCGTTTATTTCCGCAAAAATACTACCGATATTCGTGCAATAATTTCCGCTAGCATTTTACCGATATATTCATTGGTGTAGGGCCCGGATGAATGTTGTCGTCAAACAAAAAAATAAAAGAAGCCTCCATATCTTCCTTCAAGCGAACATGGAGACTTCTTTTTTAGTGGATTCCTCTTCAGTGTACGGTGGCGCTTACCATACGGCATTCAACTCACATACCCCCGCTTAACGAACAGGCAACAGCAGCTTTCTTAAATAAGCCGTAATTTCCGGCGCGTTCCCGTTCCGGATCAATCCATCAAGTTCTCCGCTCGGAATGCAATCAACCAGTTCGGCAAACGCCTCCATCGCGTTCACGCCTTCGCGAACGGCCTCAAGCCCATCCTCCCGATAAGGATACTGATCGATGGATAACCAACCTTTGTATTCCGTGCGCTTCAGCCAGTAGAAAAATTCAAGCGTCTCGATCGTGTGAATGCTGCCTACGATCATATCATCGTCCCAGTGGCGGAAATTATCGTTCATATGAACGTGGAACAGCTTATTCCCGTACTTTTTCAACAGAGCGACAGACTCCGCAGGGGTTTCATAAGCATTAAGTGCATGGCCGAAATCGATCGTAACTCCAACGTTATCCGTACCGATTTCTTGCGTAATCAACAACGAAGTTGCGACCGTACTTAAATAACTATGGGTTCTCGGTTCTTTGACCTTGTATTCCAGACTGATCTTAACATCATCACGATACAAGCAGGCTTCCTTAACCCCTTCCGCGAACCAATCCCGTTCCTGAATATAATCGGCTTGGAACAAATAATCGTAACCATCCTGTCCTGGCCATAAGCTGATCAAATCTCCCCCAAGCTCAATGGCAGCGTCGATCATTTCCTTCGTATGCACGACAGCTTCCATACGGATCGATGGATCTTTGGCGGCAAAACTGCCATTCTTCCACTTCATCTGACCGAAGTGATCGGGAATAATCGATACGAGCTTCAGCTCGTTTTCCTCTAAATGCTGTTTGATTTCCTTCACATTGCGTTCGGTAACATGCCAGTTGCCGATGAGCTCTACGCCGGTCACTTGCGGAATCTGTTTCACCCGGGCAAACAATTCTGGAATGGTAAACGGCGTGCTATACCCCGTAGTCAAAAAGCGGTCAGCCGACGAACCTACATTGGACAAAATAACGGAATAACGATGACTCATCCTATTCATCTCCTCCAGATTAGTTACTGATTTAACTACTCTCATCTTATAACCAATTGAAGGTCAAGTATTTATGTTCAATCTACATGATTGATGAATACACTTATCCCCTCTTATAATTAAGGCACATGATTCCAAAATTCATTTGCGATATATTGACCTTCTCATTAACAAGGAGGCTTTCCCGGTGAAAATCCGTAAAGTGGGCTACTATCCGAATCCCGATGACCAAGTTCCCGAAAGCGGCGGAATCCATGGTTGTTACGAGCTTCTCGTCATCCAGCAAGGTCACGCAAATTTGGAATGGCTAGGCCAACTCTATACGGTAGAAGAGCCGGCGGCATTCTTGTTATCACCGAACAGTCCTCATAAATTATTGAGCTCATCCACCTCCTTGCGATACCTTTACGTTGAGTTCGAGATTATCGATGCTACGATATTCCCGGCACTGCCTCAATTATTACAATGGAACAGCTTACAAGGCCGCATGGAAACAATGCAATCGGAGGTCGAGCTTTTTCGCCAATCCATGCAAGTCCTTGAGCAACTGGTCAAGCAATACGCGCATGAGAAAAGCCCCCTGCTGGAGGAGGCCCTTATGAACGATATGCGCAAAGCGATTGTTCTCGTTCGCTATTTGCTCGACAATGCCAATCGAATGGAAGGCTACATAGAGTCCGTTCAGCAATCCCAATACCGAACAATCGAAGCTATCATGCGCTATATGGAATCCCATTACAGGGAGGAGCTATCGCTTCAGCACCTTTCCGACCTTGTCCATCTTAATGGCTCCTACCTCATTCGGCTGTTCAAGAAGCTTCAGGGGAAAACGCCTTTTCATTATTTAAGCGAGTTACGGATGAATGCGGCCACCAGTTATTTGCAGAACAGTAGCCTATCCATTCAGGACATCGCGCAAGCTTCCGGGTACAATAGCCTCCACTATTTCAGTCAAGCGTTCAAGTTGAAAAACGGCATGAGTCCTAGCGAATGGCGCGATCGTAACAATGGAACTGGTTAACAACTTAAATAGTTGTATAACTTCTTGGAAATCGGAATATCGATTTGGTGCCTTGTTGCCGAACGATTTGTTTCACTTTGTAGAACACAAAAAGCCCGAACCATCACGGGTTCGGGCTTATGACAGCTATGTTCAAATGTGGTGACAAATTTAATTACAGCGCACACTTTGTGTGAAATTCCATAATTAATTAGACAAAAACGCTCAGAAACCGCGTGGTCACGTTTAGCTTATTCCACAATTCATTAGAAAACCTTCTTAAAAATCCCATAAAAATTTGATTATTCCCGAATTCATTAGAATATTTATTCTTCGGATATGAGCAACTTTGTATAATTATACACCCCATCCGAGGTTCCTTGAATCCGTGGCCAACTTAAACGTAATATCCCCAATACCGTCCCTGACAGCCCCTATTTCAATTTCTCCAAAATGGAGCGTTCGAAGTAATCACTAACATCCCCAGTTCGCCCCAAATAATTTTTACCACCATCAACCGCCACCCTCCCACATTTGCAATAATTCATGTCATGTATTGTGCTTGATTCTACTTCGACTAAACAATGCTTGCAAACAACTTTATTTCGAAGTATCCTGCGTTTATTTGGATCTAACCCCGCATCAATGAAACTAAAATCATAAGGATTTTCAACAAACACCTTTCTCACGTCTGTGAAATCAAATCGTACAACTACATCAGAATCCTCATTACCTTCTTGTTTCAATCTTGATCGAAGTACCATCAATTCTGGACTTTGATACCATCCCCGAGATAATAAAATACCTTTGGATTGTATTTTTCTCCTCTCGGATCCTCCGCACAACGTAATGCGAATATCTTTTTTTGAGAATGGTAATGCCAATAAATTTGGATGCTCGCTTATTCCTGACTCCCATATCTGATGAGGTGTTCCACCAATACGACTATGACTGAGATTATGAGAAATAATGTCCACAAAAATAAAGTGTGCAATATAGTAAAATGCTTGTAATGTAATACATGCCTCACCGTCAGAGTCGTATTGCTTTCTCTCAAATATGTTTGAGAACGTCGTCCCCTTCAATGTATGAACAATATCGTTAAATGTTTTTTGCCCCCTTTCGACTGTTCCTTTTTTATGACCTGCTGCGACTTCTGGGTAAATCGGGCTAATACCGAAGATCTGAAAAACCCTTTCTAACTCATAAGAATCATTAACTTTAGCATTATCGATTACTACTTCGGTTGGAATGCCATACGCAGTCCATTCATTTTCAACATCAGGATAAAGTCTTTTCAGGTACACTTTTGGAAGAAAACAATGAAGTAAGCATTGTTTAACTGCATGGCTATCTGGATTATCGAAAGAGATGTAAAATCCTAATGGATTTCCCGAGAAGACATCGATTGCATAAATTAGCCAAGCTTTCTTCCTTTTTAATGTATGAGGATCAACCAGAAGCAAGTCAGTGGGGGTCCAATCGATTTCAACGCGTTCTAGAGGACGAGTTGGCTTCTCAGCAACACTTTTCGCCCCGTCTCTTTGAAGTTTAGCTGCTACATGCCCCTCTTTTGCTTTTTGCTGTTTATAAATATCCCTTTTTTCTTTAATAATCCTCCATATCGTTTGGAATGACCTTATGTTAATTGGGTCATTAACGCCCCTCATTTCATTCACCAGTTTAATACTTTTTTTATATTCTCGGTAAATCCAGAGGTACGGAATATCAGGGCCGTTGTAGAGATTTTCATCCATGATATGCTTAAGTGTTTCTAATACTTCTTCTTCAGTCCTCCGTTTATTGGGCCCGCTTTTCTTGTTAAGAAGAAACCTCGAATCACCATATCTTTCCCAAGTCTTCTTCCAGTTGTAAAAAGAAGCTCGAGATACCTTTATTCCCTTTTCTACCTCCAGCTCTTTCAAATATTTATCCAAATTGATGTTTTTGAAATACCCTTGAATTACTGGAGCCAATACATCTAACTTTGTTTTGAGTTGTTCATCTTCTTCAGGAATATTATTTGACCTTACAGTTGGGAAGCGGTTATTAGGATCTTTGAAAACAAGTCTTTCTTCATCAAAAGCAACCAAAAGCTCATTTATTGAGTAAGATTTTTGCTGTTTATATTCAATCATCTCAACAACAACATTTTGTTGGTCTTTATGAAGTACAATACATTCCTTAAAATCCATCATAAATTTAGTACCATTATTAAAAAAGTTACGAGACATCTTGACCATTCCTTATCCTCAAAATCGAATCCATTGTTAATCTAGAGCCAATTAAATCGGTATATATTATTCCTGAATAAATTAGTTTGTACAAGTTGATCAGGAACAGAGATTGTGTTACAAGCCTACATGCATCCATTAGTTCTTTGATCTTTATTTCTTGATATAGGCTAATTACAGAAAGAATATACTCCGTAATAATTGGTGTTTCTTTATGCACTTTAACCCCTAAAAGTAATTTCAAGTTCGGTTGCAAAAATCCGGGACGAATCTCATCTTCCGTTACCACTATGAAGGTCCAACCTTCTTTTTTACAATAAGCTTCGCCGGCCTTATATTTTGCTTTATTCTCGTCAGTGTCCTTGTATTTTTTGAGTTTTACTTCAATCAATAGAAACCTTCCGTCATGCAACTGTAATAAAAAATCAGGATAGTACTTATGAGATTTGCCTTTATAATTGTATTTTAAAGAAACACATTGGAAGAAAATATTCTTTACTGCCCGATCGTAGTTACTTAACCTAACGAAATCTCGCTCTAATAGACTTTCCGTATGTACTATTTTCAAACTTTTTGACCGGGGTATTTTGCTTCTATAATGCATTCCCCGAGAAGGCCTGATCTTTCGAACCGGTTTACGCATGTTACTCTCAACCTCGTTCCATAATCGGTTAGATATCATCTTTTCCTATATGAATTGTAATTATACCGGATCATCGTAAACACTATCATATAGAGTAAGGGCTGAAGAAATTGAACTGTAAATCAAGACTACCCGTCTGTCAATTATCTAGATATTCAAAAAACGTCTATGCTGGGCTTCACCGTTGAATGGAGTAGCCTAGTGTAGACGTTTAGAGGCGTATCTTTACATCGGGTTCTTATATACGAATTTTGGGAACACGTTTACCATTTTACACTATATTTGAATTTCATTTTTCTTAGATAGGTGGAATTGAACGTGCGAAGACGGATAAAGATCATTAATGAATGAAATTGTCTTTAGGTTAAGTGATATGTCAATTACAGATCTTAAGAAGACACAGGTGCTCATCGATCAATTGTTTGAGAAGTAAATAGCCCAAAACGATTATTGGGAAGGCCCAAATCATGCAAATGACACCGTAAAGGGATCTTCTGAACGCAACCACGTTGGATAGGACGACGGAAAAGTAAATAAGGTCCTCTACTAAGAGCGGACCTTACCTTTATTCTTGCGACTGGAGAGAACTTCTGAAATCATACGATCACGCTCTTGATCATGAGAAGGGATAGACTGCTTTACATATCCGCCTGATAGACGAGCAGCGTCATCAAAAGATTTACCAAACGACTTTTTTTTTGGTCTTCTCATAAGAAATACTCCTTAGTTAGTGTAATAATATCGCAACAGAGCCTAGTGTTTGGGCCTAGTCTTTAATGCTTCGAAACCAAGTTGCTGGCTTCGCCTGTATGCATATATCCAAGGCAGTTGTCTTTTTTAAGGTCTACACAACAGCAGTCATCCACGGTATGCATGAGTGACAATGCACATGGACCATTGCCAGATCACCTTGGTTTGTAGGCGTAATTCCATTTACCATTTTTCACACTGGTGCATTTTAGTACTGCTATAGGGTAGCACACAGGTACTTGCAGAAATATTCCCATCATAACTAGGTCTCCCATTCAGAGAGCTCCCAATAATCATCAATAGAACCAGAACGTATTAAATACTCTCTTCCCCCATCAACACCAACGCGACCACATTGGCAGGATTTTATATCATGTATGCTAACGGATTCAACTTTAACTAAACAGTACTTACAGCGAATTGCAATTAGATTGATTTTTCTGTTCTGTTCGTTCTTTACGTTGGCCGTACTCATTTTTGATGATTTGCCTTTACCATAACCATTAAAGTTACGTCCCTCCAAAAGTCCTCTTCTCCTCTTCCGCTAAATGATTATAAGATGCGAAAGGCGACATCATTCCATCTTTTAATTTTCTCATTTCACAAAATTATTGTCCAACTCCAACAACATCAGGTGTAGGTGATTCTCGTTGTAAAGAGTCATAATTAGACTCTAATGAATTACGCCCAAAATGTTCGAATTTGTACCACACCTTATATGAGGGCTTTAAGTCTAAAGAAGTCCACGAAGTCCCTTAACTGGTTTCCGATGTGCTGTCTTTAAAAAAGATATCAGGCCATAGTCCCATTAAGGTAAGAAATCCAAGGAATTAATAATGAAAATTATTTGCTCTATTTAAAACTAAAACACGCCCATTGAAAGGCGTGTTGCACCTAGCAGAGAATTTACATTTTCGTCTTAAGGAAGGATGGAAGGCCATATTCAGCTTTACGTTCATAAACAACACTAACTTCGCGATCGGCGCCGCCGTCACTCGAAGGTGCCATCAACTTCACTTTTATAACTGACTTCGTGCCAATAGTAACAGGTGGTTTTTTATCATGCGGTTGGCTCATTAACTCCGCCCTCAAAAAGACAGTATAGTATTGTCGTAATCTCCCAGTACAATTCATCGAGAATAGCAAAGTCTCAGTAGAAATTTGATATTACTGCGATAATGCATATCCGAATGGTAGCACATAAATTTATCATTCGCAAATTCGACAGAGTAAAAATCCGTGTCGATTGATATCGTCAAGATCAAAAAATCCGCGTATCAGAAGCTTGACTTGATCCACTCGAGGGCGAACTCCGAAGTTCAAGCAATGCCGATCTAACGGTCACTAAAAACATTTCTGGACAACCAAACAATTGCTTGGAAACAAGACATACCCAAAGTGCTAGATCAACGGCGGACATACTGCCACTCCCGCCTCTAGGCGAATTGTCGTTGTTTGCTTCTATACTGGATAGACATGAACTTTCGCAAGTTGGCAAAAATCAAAGAGAAGAGAATCCGTAGCTTTCGTCTCGCTTATTTATTCCCCGCTGCATCCTGGGTGAGTAAAGTACAAGTCCGTATGATCTCATCATTTTGATCATAAGGTTTAATTGAAATCCAACAAAATACTCGACCATCAAATATTCTGTCGACTATGCCCCCGCTTTGTTGAATTCGATCTACCATGACTTCTTTATATTACGTTACATCCAAATGCCGGATCTGTACACATTTTAGCACGCTAGGAAAAAAGGCCTTTTTACCCGATTAGAACCTTTTCCTCAGGAAAGCGGTACTTCTGTCTGGAAACCCTTTGCGACAGCGCGAAAGCTATTGTTAATGGTCCAAGCCTGCCAATAAACATGGTAAAGATAACGATGAACTTTCCGAGGGGCGAAAGCTCGGGGGTCAATCCCATGGACAATCCGACCGTCCCGAAGGCGGAAGTCGCTTCAAAGAGCACTTCCATGAAATCCTTTCTTAGACTATGTTCGCTCAACGTCAAAAGAAATGTGGCCACCGTCACTACCCCGACCGAAATGACCATTACAGCCAATGATCTCAATATAATAGATTGAGGGATTCGCCGGTGCATGATTTGAACGTCCGGATTCCCCTTTACGATACTGATAAGGGTGAACAGCAAAACGGCAAATGTGCTTGTTTTGATCCCCCCTCCAGTCGAGCCGGAGGAAGCGCCAATGAACATAAGAAAGATCATGAAAAATTGGGATGCCGTCATCATCGAAGCGATATCTATCGTGTTGAAGCCTGCTGTTCGGGTTACTACGCCCTGAAAATAAGCGGCCCAGATTCTTTCCCACCAGGACATATTCCCGAAGGTCTCTGAATTGAACGATTCGAGCGCGAAGATAACAAGAAAACCGGTTAGGCACAAGATTCCCGAAAAAGCCAGGACGATTCTGGAATGAAGGGAAAGCCTTTTCCAGCTTCTGTTTCTGATAATATCAAGAACTACGGTAAATCCGAGTCCTCCAATGATAAACAGCAGCGTTATCACGATATTGACTAGTGGATCGCCGACGTAACGGCTCAGACTGTCCGACCACAGTCCGAATCCTGCATTGTTAAAAGATGAAACGGAATGAAAAATGCCATAGTAAATTGCGTTCTTCAGTCCCAGATGCTCTGACCAGCGAATGGTAAGCAAGGCCGCTCCCACGACTTCGATAACCAAAGCAACCGTAAAAATACCAAGCGATAGTCTTACGACGCCTTGCGTCGACAGCGCGTTTGTAGACTCCTGAATCAGCAAACGGTTTTTCAGGCCGATTCTCTTACCTAACACGACGGCCACCAGAACGCTGTAGGTCATGAACCCAAGTCCGCCGATTTGAATGAGACACATAATAACGGTTTGACCAAATATAGAAAAATCCGTTCCTGTATCTACCACAGCCAGTCCGGTCACGCATACGGCGGACGTCGACGTGAATAACGCGTTCAACCAGCCTATTCCTTCACCCGATGAAGCTGAGATCGGCAAAGACAACAGGATCGCCCCCAAAACGATAGGGCATGCAAAGCTTAAAAGAATGAGCCGTGAAGAGGTTAAATGAAATTGGCTCTTCGAAGACAACGAGTCTCTTCGCATCGAAAGAGATTCTCCTTCCTGTGGCTTCAAGTCGAATGAAACCTTCCAACCTTGTCTCCGTATTATTACCTATATCCGGTCGAGCAATCAACTGAGACTTGCTGATTTTTACATTCTTTATTTTACGCCGATGTATTTACTTTTTACATGAACTGGCTTAGTATGAAATCGACAAATTCATATTCGCATCGCTTAATCCTCTTTTATTATGAGGAGCGGGGGAACCATAGAAGCGGCAGCGCTTCAGGGGTGAATTCTCTTTGAAATACGGAGAGAACGGGGACTCTCAGACCCGAATCCGACAGCTAACCTCGTCAGCGACATTGAGAGAGGCCTTCATGCATCTTTGGTTTGACGTTTAGAACAACACTCCAAAGCCTGGTAGCGGACCTTCTCTGCTTCAGGCTTTTTTTGTTTGGATATTTATAGTAAACCCTCACTTGTAGGCAAAGGAGTAAGAACAATGATCAGCAGCGAAAAGATTATGGTATGCGTGTATCATGGCCCTAATAGCGAGAACCTCATCCGGCGTGGCGGTAAGCTGGCCAGTATGATACGCTGCCCCTTGTATGTACTGGGAGTGATTCCGGAACGGCTGGAGTCGCCCGGTTCGGAGCAGAAAAAGAACATGTCGCTGTGGCAAACCCAATGTGACAAATGGAGGGCAACTTGTATAATCAAATCGCGCGAAAGCCGCAAAACCGCCGAGGTAATCGCCGAAACCGTCAAAGAGTTGGAAATCACGCAGCTGATTCTCGGACAGCCCGGACAAACGCGTTTACAGGAAATCATGAATGGCTCTATCGTAACTGAGTTGATGAAACGAATTGTAGAGGTCGACATGCACATCGTCTCGGCTCAACGAATGGCTAGCAGCTTGAAAGTCAATGATGAAGAAAACGGAGAATAACGGAAAGGGGCTGCGATCGATTTGCAAAAACAATTTATTGTCATCGGATTAGGCCGCTTCGGTTCAAGCCTGGTGCGCACCTTGATTCAAAACGGTCATGAGGTGCTGGCTATTGATAAACACGAGCAGCCCGTTCAAGATATTTCCTCCATAGCCACGCATGCTTTGCAGGCTGACTGCACCGATGAAACGGTTCTTAGAGAACTGGGCGCCCGTAATTTCCTCCACGCGATTGTAGCGATTGGGGAAGACTTGCAAGCCAGCATTTTAACGACTTTGTTGTTAAAAGAACTCCAAATTCCCCAAGTAACAGCTAAAGCAAAAAATGAAATGCATGGACATGTACTGAGTAAAATCGGTGCAGACCATATCATATACCCTGAAAGGGATATGGCGATCCGTCTCGGAAACCAATTAAGTTCGGATAATTTGATCGATTATATCGAACTGTCCCCCGACTACAATCTGGTGGAAATTAAAGCTCCACCAGCCATGAACGGAAAGTCACTAAAGCAATTAAACATTCGTGCAAAATACGGTTGTACGATTATGGCCATCAAAACCGGCGACCAATTCAATATATCACCCAAAGCTGAGGACGAAATTTATACCGGAGACATCCTGCTTGTGATCGGTAGCAATGAGGACGTCCGCCATCTGGGAGTCGACTATGAACGGAAATGACAGACGCACGTTGCACTCTTCGGTATTCCGCGTTCTAGTGGCGATCGTAAACCTGTTGAAAAACAAGATGAGCCCTCCCCAATTGATCATGATCATTTTTTTCTGTCTCATCTGGATCGGTGCCCTGTTTCTCTCTCTCCCTTATTCGTCCTCGAACGGGGAATCGATCGGGTTATTGAATGCCTTGTTTACAGCCACCTCCGCGATTTGTGTGAATGGTCTCGTTGTGGTGGACACAGGTAGTGTCTTTTCCACATTTGGACAAGTGGTTATCATGATTATGATACAAGTGGGCGGACTTGGTTTTATGACTCTGGGCGTAATGGTCGCCATTCTATTAGGAAAAAAAATCGGTTTGAAGCAGAGACTCGTCATTCAACAGGCAACCCATTCTACATCAGCGCAAGGCTTGGTTAAGCTGTCGATCTATATGGTTCTGATCGCGTTCGCGTTTGAGATGCTAGCGATCTTATTGCTGACAGTTCGCTGGCATTCCGAAATGGGCTGGGGCCAAGCCGCTTATTACGCTCTCTTCCATTCGGTATCCGCATTTAACAATGCCGGGTTTGCCCTGTGGTCGGACAGCCTGTCGTCCTTCGTTGGCGATCCAATCGTAAATATGACGATTGTGGCTCTTTTTATTATCGGAGGGCTTGGCTACATAGTCGTGGTTGATTTGTTTCGCAAACGTTCTTGGAGAAAGCTGTCGCTCCATTCTAAAGTGGTGCTGCTCGGCTCAGGAATCTTGTATGTGGCGGGATTTTTGCTGCTTTTCTTGTTAGAAAGCTGGAATCCGGCAACGTTTGGCGATCTGAACATCGGAGAACGGCTCTGGGCCGCACTATTTCAAGGATCTACACCCAGAAGCTCCGGTTTTAATACCATCGACATTGGAAGCATGCTCACCACTTCGCAGTTCCTTCTTATCATTCTGATGTTTATTGGGGCTGCATCCGGTGGAACGGGTGGCGGAATCAAAATTAATACGTTTGTTGTGCTTGTCCTGGCAACGATCAATACATTTCGCGGAGGCAGCCAGATACATGCCTTCAAACGCAAGATCGGGGTCGATACGGTTATGCGAGCACTCGCCGTCGTTATGAGCTCGTTGGCTGTCGTATTGTTGGTCGCTTTGCTGCTTACGCTGTCAGAAGGAATGCTGGAGGATCACTTTCTGGAGGTGCTGTTCGAAGCGACATCCGCTTTCAGTACAACCGGGTTATCGATGGGGCTAACTAGCGAATTGTCTCCGCTCGGCAAAATCATCGTTACAGTCACGATGTTTGTAGGGCGACTCGGCCCGCTGACGCTAGCCTTTGCATTGGCACAAAAAAAGCACACCTCCAAAATCGGTTACGCAGAAGACCATGTACTGATTGGCTGAAATAATTAGGGGACAGCTTGGCGGCCTAAGACCTTTCGGCTGTCCCCTTTTCATCCAGGTTGGAAGCATCACAGGTATCGCCCATATTCGTTCGTCTGAAGAGCAAGTTAATGATACCCATGACAAACTAAAAAATCTCGAACAACAGCATTAAACTTTAAAGGCTGGCACAGGTGGCTTGGATCAAGAGAATCATTGATAATTTCAACTTTGGAACACGGCAATAGCCTCCTCATTTCCTGTGCTTCCGTAACCAAATATGCGTTTCCTTCGCTGGCAACAAGCAAGACCGGAATTTGAAGAAAAGGGGCAAATTCTCTGTAATTCAAGCGATGAAGCGCATATTCTTGTTTAATCGTTTCTGTCGGCCTTTTCTGAAGCCCTTCTTTTTTTAAAATTTTATAGGCCAGTAGCCACTGGGAATATATGATTCTTATTGTTCGTGTTCCCATATCTTCAGGAATAAAATGGGACAATGCGGCAAGAGACTGAAAAAAACGAACTATTCGATTTTGGGTGATTGACCAATGATGACTATCGGCAGCAACAACTGCGCGGACTTTATCAGGATACAAATGTGCAAATTTTTGCACTACAAAACCACCTCCAGAAAATCCTATGAAAACAGCATTTGTTATACCGAGGTGGTTTAATAATGCAGAAATATCTCGGCATTGTTCTTCGATGATTTCTTTGCCCGAAACACCAAGCTTTCCGGATTGTCCGTTCCCCCTCAAATCCATAGCAACTACTCTGTAATAATGCCTGAAATATTCAATTTGCGGCTCAAACAAACGATGCGAAAATGAAGGGCCTGGTATAAAAATCAGAGGCAGACCATTCCCACGGGATTCGTAATAGATAGAGCAATTTCTTCGCATGATTTGCGGCATTCTCTTTCACCTCGACCTCTACAAGAAATGAATTATGACTCGTCCAACGGTTTGGCATGAGGCTCAAAGTCCGCAACAATCAGAACATCCATATGTCGGGCATGCCGCAGTACAGTCTTGACGATGGATCCATGGCGCACAAGCTTCCAGATGTTCCTGCCGGATTGCCCCAAAACCATTTGCGTTGCCATTCTCTCGTCCGATTTTCCGATCAGTATGGAAGCAACGTCTCGTTCTCTTGCTGTAAATTGCACTTCGAATATGCCTCCCAAACGCATGGACAATTCCTTTAATCGTTCGAGACGCTTGTTCAGCTCATCCGAAATCAAATGGCCCTTGTGAACATAAATCACGTACCACTCGGCTTTCAAACGATATGCGATTCGAAATCCTCTTCTAATCAAACGCTCTGCGTTAGGACTTGCCGTTACTCCCACACAAATCGTTTCTTTTCTTCGCCATGGTCCCCGAAGCGAAGCTTTGCGCTCCCAGGATTCCAATCGCTCATCTACATCATCCGCTATCTCCCGAAGTGCAAGCTCACGCAGTGCGATCAAATTTCCTGTTTTGAAAAAGGAACCTAGTGCCTGTTCGATTTTATTAGCTGCATAGATCCTTCCTTCTCTCATGCGCCGCTGCAAGGACGCAGGCGATACATCAATGAGTTGGACTTCGTCCGCCAAATGCAGGATATGGTCCGGAACAGTTTCCCGTACCCTAACGCCAGTAATTTGCTCAACAGCGTCATTCAAGCTTTCCAGATGCTGAACGTTCATAGTGGAAATCACCGAAATGCCGGCATTCAGGACTTCCAGGACATCGGTATAGCGTTTCCGGTTTTGGCTGCCGGGAACATTGGTATGGGCTAACTCATCGATTAACACGACCTCAGGATTACGCTTTATAATCGCCGGAACATCCATTTCTTCGAGCTCTGTTCCTCGATAAGGTGTTTTGTTTCTAGGGATGATCGGCAGTTCGCCTACCTGTTCCAATGTTTCAGCGCGGCCATGTGTCTCCAGAAGACCGATGACTACATCGATTTGTTTTTTAAGGAGGTCCTTCCCTTCCCTAAGCATCGTGTACGTTTTCCCAACGCCGGGAGCTGCGCCAATGTATACTTTAAACTTCCCTCGCCTGATTTTCTGTATTTGTTCCTCCATTTCCTGGTCCGTAAGGCGATGATAGGCGCTCGATTCCTGATTTTGGTGCGTCCTGGTAGGCAATATTCGTCTGCCTTCCCGTTCTGAGCTGTCGGCCATAAACAAGAGATCGACATTTTTGATTTTGCTCAATAGTCGGTTTGCCAATGACCCCCTCCAAAACTCTTGCCATGGGCTCAGCTTGGAATGTCCCATCACGATTCGGGTAACGTTGTGGCTAGCTGCGTAATGGCCTAATTTACGTGATAGCTCGCGCCGGGAAGCAATCGGAATTTCTTCGAATACTCCTTCTACTTTTTCAACCAATTGAAGCAACGAGCGCTTAAAGGTCAGCGATTCTTTGGACATCGTTTGTTTCGGATTGACGAACGTGACGACTAGCAGGTCGCCGCCGAGCCGTTTGGCCACCTGCTGGCCTCTGCGCACGTAGATCGAGCCGTTCCAATGGTACTGCGCCGAAACAAGGATACGCTCTGCCGCACCGGATGGGCCGAACAAGCCAGCAGCTTCCCGATGCTTTTCCAGCGATTCGTTCACGCCTTCAGCCATAAGCCGTAAAGCAAGCTCCCGAAGCTTCGCTAAATTGCCCCGTTTGAACAGTCTTGGATCGGGATGATGGAAACGGCCATCAGATAACCGCTCCAGTATCGCCTCCGGCGTTACATCGATCAAACGAACCTCATCTGCGGAATCCAGTATATCGGAAGGAATCGTATGCTCCGCAGTGATGCCCGTTAATTTATGAGCGAGCTCGAACACCCCCTCCAGCTCATAGACATTAACCGTTGTAATGACACTGATTCCCCGATCTAGTAAATAACGAATGTCATCCAGCCTAGTCAGGTGCTGCGCTCCTTCCCTGTTCCGATGGGCCAAGCCGTCCACCAGAACCACTTCCGGATTGCGCTCTAGCAACGAATCCATATTTAAATCTTTATATTCGACGCCATCCTTTATCCAATGAATGCTTGGAATCCTCTCCAAATCTCCAATCTGCTCCAACGTCTCGGGGCGTTGTCCGGTTGAAACCGCACAGATCACCACATTAACCCCTTGCCGTTGTAACATTTGTCCTTCCTGGAGCATATGATAGGTTTTGCCTGAACCGCTCACAGCGCCAATGTATATTTTCAATCGGCCTCGGTGAAGTCGGTAAATGGAATATAAAATTTCTTCCGGCGTTTTTCGCTTGAATGGCTCCATGTCCTCACCTCGTTCCCTTGAGCAAATAACAAACGGAAATTCCCTGCCCCATTTAAGCAGGCAGGGAGATTCATATTTCGTTTACCTCGCAAGCAAACGCTGCAGTTCGATATTGAGTTGCAATACATTTACCACAGGTTCGCCCAAGAAACCAAACGTCCGCTGGCTCGTTTGTTCTTGCACAAGTCTTTCCAAATGTTGCTGTTCAATACCGGTCAAGCGGCTGATCCGCGGAATTTGAGCACGCGCCGCCTCCGGGCTGATATCAGGGTCCAAGCCTGATGCGGAGTTGGTCAGAAGATCAATTGGCAGATCACGTACATAAGCTTCCGGGTTATTCCTTTTCCATTCCACCATAGAAGCTGTCACCCGTTCCATCAATTCGGGATGTGACGGCGCATAGTTCGGCGATCCCGATCCATCCGCCTGATACTCAATACTGGAGATACGGCCATGGAAAAATTCGGGTTCGCTAAACAATTGTCCAATCAACCTGGAGCCGATTACGGTTCCAGCATCGTCTTGAACCAGGCTTCCATCGGCTTGTTCGGGGAATAAGATCTGTGCGATCCCGGTAACCGCCAGGTTATAACCAAGTCCGCATAATGCCATGAATAGCAGGCTGATTCGCAAGCTTGATGCCAATACTTTCATCTCCGGTCCTTCCTTTCGTCATACCCATAAATGGATAACAAGGTCAATGAGCTTGATGCCGGCAAAGGGGACAATCACACCGCCTAAGCCATATATAAACAAATTGCGTTTTAACAGTTGCGCTGAACTGACTGCTTTATAGCCGACGCCTTTCATCGCTAACGGAATTAACATCGGGATGATGATCGCGTTGAAAATAAGCGCGGATAGAATGGCCGACATCGGCGATCCCAACTGCATGACATTCAGCGTATTCATCTCCGGAATGGAGAGCATAAACATAGCAGGCAGGATGGCGAAGTATTTGGCAATATCGTTGGAAATGCTGAACGTCGTAAGTGCGCCGCGCGTCATCAGAAGCTGCTTTCCAATCGCCACAACTTCAATGATTTTGGATGGGTCGGAGTCTAGATCGACCATATTCGCTGCTTCCTTGGCAGCTACCGTGCCGCTATTCATGGCGATTCCCACATCCGCCTGCGCCAATGCAGGCGCATCGTTCGTCCCGTCTCCCGTCATTGCGACCAGCTTGCCCTCTGCCTGCTCCCGTCGAATAACGGCTATTTTATCTTCCGGCTTGCTCTCCGCGATAAAGTCATCTACACCAGCCTCTCTCGCTATTGTAGCGGCAGTGAGCGGGTTATCGCCTGTACACATCACCGTTTTAATGCCCATTTGGCGCATTTGATCGAAACGTTCACGCATGCCGGGCTTGACCGTATCTTTTAAATAGATGACGCCGTAAATTCGGTTATCAACTGCCACGGCCAGCGGCGTGCCCCCAGCAGTAGCGACTTTATCAGCTGCCACATCCAAATCGTTCGGTATAGTCCCGTTCTGTGCAGCTACCCATTTTTTAATGGCGTCTACGGCCCCTTTGCGCACTTTGCGGCCATCCGTCAAATCGATCCCGCTCATTCGTGTTTCCGCTTTGAATTCGATGAACTCTCCACCGGTAGCCAATGATTCGTGATACCCGAGTTCCAGCTTTTTCATCAAGTCCAGGACGGAACGCCCTTCAGGTGTCTCATCCTTCATTGAACTAATCGCCGCCCACTCGCCTACTTCAATCTGTTTGGCGCCGCCAACCGGGATAAATTCGCTCGCCATCCGGTTGCCGTACGTGATCGTACCCGTTTTGTCCAGAATGATCGTATTAATATCGCCCGCAGCTTCCACGGCTTTTCCCGACATGGCAAGCACGTTAAACCGGGTCACCCGATCCATTCCCGCGATTCCGATCGCAGACAATAATCCTCCGATTGTAGTCGGAATGAGGCAAACGAGCAGGGCAATCAGGACGGGGACATCAATTTCAATATTCAAGTAGTCCCCGAAAAACGGCAGTGTCACAACGACAATCAGGAAAATCAGGGTCAAACTGATCAAAACCGTATTCAGGGCAATTTCATTCGGCGTTTTTTGCCGTTTTGCCCCTTCGACAAGCGAAATCATGCGATCCAAAAACGATTCGCCAGGATCGCTGGTGATCCTCACTTTGATCTGGTCGCTAATGACACGCGTTCCTCCTGTTACGGAACTGAAATCGCCGCCAGCTTCCTTAATGACAGGCGCGGACTCCCCCGTAATAGCCGATTCGTCTACTGACGCGAGCCCTTCGATGACCTCCCCATCTCCCGGAATCATTTCTCCTTGTGATATGACGACAATATCTCCTTTACGAAGATCCGTTGAACCCACCTGCTTGATCTCTCTGTCTACCCATTTGTTTGCAATAATGTCTTTTTTCGTCTGTTTTAACGAATCCGCTTGCGCCTTGCCTCTTCCTTCAGCTAATGCCTCCGCAAAGTTCGCAAACAACAATGTCACCAACAAAATGGCGGCAACCGCTATATTGAACCAAACCGGTGTCGAGCCTTGGAACGCTCCGGGTAAAAAGCATAGAAATAATGTGATGATAAATCCTATCTCCACTACAAACAGGATCGGATTACGAAACATGACTCTAGGGTCCAGCTTCATGAACGCTTCTTTGACAGCCTTCCGAATAATCGGCCCGCTAAGCATGGATTTTTTAGTTTGCATCGTGAGAACCTCCATTACAATCAAACTTATGGTTTCAATGTTAACTGTTCTGCAATTGGGCCGAGTACGAGACTTGGGAAGAACGTCAACGCACCAACGATTAGCACAGCAGCCAAAAATACAATCGCGAACAATCCTGTGTCCGTCCTGAAGGTACCTGTTGTTTCCGGCACCGTCTTCTTGGCAGCAAGCGACCCGGCTACAGCAAGCAAAGCGACAATGGAGAAATACCTGCCTAAGAACATAACGATTCCGGTTGTCATATTCCAGAACAATGTATTGTCACCTAGCCCTTCGAATCCGGAACCGTTGTTCGCCGCAGACGAGGTATACTCGTACATCGCTTGCGTCAGGCCGTGAAAGCCCGGATTGGATAGCGTATCGGGATAGCTGAAGAGCGCAATTGCCGTTGGAACCAGAATGAGAAAAGGCGAAACCAGCATCGTGACGGCAATCAGCTTCATTTCCTTGCCTTCTATTTTTTTGCCCAAGAACTCCGGTGTACGCCCTACCATTAACCCCGAAAGAAACACACCGATTATGGCATACATGAGTACATTCATAAATCCGGCTCCAACACCTCCGAAAGCCGTATTCAGCATCATAGTGGCAATGGTAATCATACCACCGATTGGCGTCAGCGTATCATGCATCGTATTGACCGCTCCCGTTTCGGATGCCGTTGTTACGACTGAATACAAGGAAGATTGTGCAACTCCGAATCGAACCTCCTTACCCTCCATACTGCCTTGTTCATGCTGAATGCCGATTGCATTCAGAGCCGGATTGCCGGCCTTTTCAGCCGTCAGCGAAACGCCCAGCAAAACAATAAAGAGCATGGCCATAGAAACAAACAGTACCCGTCCCTGCTTGGCATTCCCGACCATCTTGCCGTATGCAAAAGGTAGGGATGTCGTAAGCAACATCATTAGCAGGATCTGAATCAAATTACTAATCACATTGGGGTTTTCAAACGGGTGAGCCGAGTTGACGCCCATAAAGCCGCCACCGTTATTCCCAAGTTCCTTGATGGACAAGAATGAGCCCATTGGCCCTCTGGCAATGGTTTGTTCCCCGCCCTGAAGCGTCTGAGCAACTGCTGCAGGCTCCAGTGTTTGCGGAACACCCTGCGCAATTAGAATGAGTGCCGTGACAAAAGCAATCGGCAGCAATACCCGTGTAATGGCACGAGTCATATCGACGAAAAAATGGCCTAACGGTTTTCCTGCCAGCCCGCGCATAAAAGCGAACACCGCTGCAAGCGCAGTAGCCGGAGCCGTAAACATCATAAAGACGATAGCAATCATTTGCGACAAGTACGATAATCCGCTCTCCCCGCTGTAGTGCTGCAAATTGGTGTTTGTCATAAAGCTGATTGCCGTATTAAATGCCAGGCTCGGGTCCATATTGGCAATACCGGCCGGATTTAGCGGCAAATACGCCTGTGTTCGAAACACGAGATATACGAGCAGGATCATTACGCTATTACTAATGACTAAGGTCGCAGCGTATCTCTTCCAAGTTTGATTTTCTTGGTGAATGCCTCCGATAGCATAAATCATTTTTTCCAATGGACCATAAAATCGATCCAGTCCTGATGGGATGTAATCAAATGCCTTGGCCATATATAGTCCAGTAGGTCGAGCTAACAGCAAGACCAACAACAATGTAACAACAATGGCAATCATTCCGGCCATATGACGATACTCCTTCCTGAAAACAAACGGTTTTTTAGAATTTCTCCGGCTTTACCAAAGCATATACCAGATAGACAAACAACAGGACGATGACGCCCCCCAATGCCCACATCATGCTTCTTCACGCCCTTCCTCCACCACTTTGCCTGACCAAACGGCAAGGCCAATCATGGCTGCCGCCAGTCCAATCACCAAAGCAATCATTCCAATATCCAACATCTTTCACATCTCCTTTTGAAGCTTTACTGGTTCTCACTTAACAGAAAGGACAGATCATTCCCCTGTGAATGGATCACATAATTGGCGCCAAGCCCCTTATAAATGAGCCGACTGTTATTTCCCTGTGTAATGACATAAATCGGTTTTCCCGTCCATGAGCGGCATGTATGAATGTACCTGCAGCATAAATTGAAGCTACGTTCAAATAAGTAAACCTTTCCGATTGGCAACTCGGGGATCATCGGTGGACGACTGTCTCTTGTATCCATCATAAGGATTTCCTTTACTCCGATTTCCTCCAGAGCTTGCTTATCAGCTCTATTATTTGTAAGTGCCACAAATGGCAATCCCTTCATCGCCAACGTCCGCAGAAATGCTTGACCGGCTTCCGTTGGCGCTGAAACAAGAATATAATCCTCTTGTATAATCACTTCTGTCCCTCCTGTCGATAAACGCGGAGGCAACAAAAAAGAAGCTAACGAAAAGAGGTCACTTTTCATCAACTTCCAAGGCACAGCGAATAAACCGTGTCTAGTTTTGATTAATGTTGCCTCTCTTATGTCGCTTGCGAGGTTAGCTGTCGGATTCGGGCGTAAGAGTCGCCCTACGCCGGTACTTCCGGCGATTCACCCCATAAAGCCGATTGTTCCTGCTTCGTTGGTTCCCCCGCTTCTTTGGCACAGCAAAGAATTCAGCGAAAATTGTAAAAACCACATGAGGTCTAAGCCCTGTGGTCGAAGGTTACGATCACAAGCTTCATCATCCTCTCTCCATTAGCAACGAAATCTGGCAAAGAGTTGCTCTGCGCTTACGAGGTTAGCTGACGGATTCGGGCGGTGAGAGTCGCCCTACCTGCCAACGAGTCGGATCCCGGTGGCAGGATTCACCCCGCACGAAAGCTTGCTCTCACACAAGCTTCCGCAATTGGTTCCCCCGATTGCCTGTAAGGCAATTCAGCGAATAAAATGGTGAATCATTGAATTCATGAATCGTATGTTACGCCGTATGCAAATAATTGTAAAGCAATGCACGGCGGGTATAAGTTTAATTTTTATTGTCTAGTTGCAACTGGATACTCCATCACACGGTATCTTTGATTTTCTTCTCTTTTCTCTTGTTTTCTATCATTTTCGTGATTTTTACGGAACTTTTACCCCCGGAAACCGTTTCTTTTACGCTTTATTTACAGTACGCTTATGGTAAAAGTGAGTCATGATTGTATTGGAGGCAAAACTTTGACAAAGTCCCTTTCAACATTCCGTTGGCATCCTTACGCCATCACCGCACTGCTCATTGCAGGGATGACGATCCTATTAAAGCCATTTGGGCTCACGTTTGAAACGGCCAATATTGCGCTGATCTTCTTACTCCCCGTTCTTTTAAATGCCGCAGTTTGGGGACTGCGACCAGCATTTTTTGCTGCCTTTCTTGGTGTACTGTCCTTTGACTTCTTTTATATTCCACCGGTACTCAGTTTCACGGTAGCGGATTTAAGGTATCTGATATCCTTCGCCGTTTATTTGGTGGTTGCGGTTTTAACAGCCAGCTTGGCCGCGCGGCTCAAACAACAAGTACTTTATTCCAAGCAAAAAGAGAAGCAAACCGCCACGCTCTATGCGCTCAGTAAACAGATTAGCTCTGCCGTCGATATGCCGTCATTGCTGGACCGTTTTTCCCGACAGCTATCTGAAATCCTGAAAATGGACGTCACGATCTATCTCGCTGAGAACAACAATAAGCTTACGCTCGCCCGTCGTTCCAGCCCATTTTCCCATCATGTACAGGAACAAGCCGAGCTTGTGCTTGCTAAACGCGTCTACAAACAAGGTAAGTCATTGGAAAAAAGAATTTCCCATACGGGCGGACTCATCGGGCATTTTATCCCGCTTCAGATTGAGGAACACAGATTCGGAGTTATGGTTCTTATTTCTAAGCACGAGCGAAGCGAAACCTTACCGGAACAAGCCTTGTTATTTGAAGCGATTGGCGGGTTGGCGGCCAGTGCAGTCGCACGCGTCAAGTTTGAGGAAGAGGCAAAGCTGGCTCATCTGACCGCCGAATCCGAGCGGCTTCGCAACGCCATATTGAACTCCGTCTCGCACGAGCTTCGTACACCGCTCGCAGCCATTATCGGTTCGGCAACCGGGCTGATCGATGGCGAGAAACTGTTTACCGCCGAGGAACGAATGGAACTTCTTGCGACCATTCGCGATGGCGCGCTTCGTATGAATCGGTTGGTTTTAAATTTGCTGGGCATGGCCCGGCTCGAAGGCGGCATGCTTACCTTACGGAAAGATGAATGCGAATTGGAGGAAATCATCGGCTCTACCTTCATGCAGTTGAAAGACTACCAGGAGCATCGCACGATCCGTCTTGACCTGACCGATGAAATCCCCATCGTTCTTGGCGATGAAGCTCTGCTTGAGCAAATGCTGATCAATGTGATCAGCAATGCGATCAAATATAGCCCCGACTACAGTGAGATCATCCTGTCTGTCAAAGCAGGCAGTGAATTCATCCAACTAACTGTTGCCGATGAAGGGGTCGGGCTGAAGGAAGATGAGTTGGAGCGCATTTTTGAAAAGTTTTATCGTTCTGAACAAACTGGGTACCTCACGGGAACGGGCTTGGGGCTGGCCATCAGCAAAGGGATCGCCGAACTGCATGGAGGAACCATCTCCGCCCATCCTAATGCGCCAAAAGGAGCCATCATCACGATATCGCTTCCGCTTGTCCAAAATAACTAATAGGCTAGCCAACTATAGGAGGATGAGACGAATGTCAAACCATGAACATCAAGTTCGAGTTCTTGTTGTGGAAGACGACACTCAAATACGGAAGTTACTCAAGGTGACGCTGCAAGCCCATAAATACAACGTATACGAAGCGTCAACTGGGGAAGAGGGACTGGAGCAAGCTTCTCTTGCCACACCGGATCTCGTGATACTCGACCTGGGATTGCCGGATCAATCCGGCCTGGATGTACTGAAGAGTATTCGGGAACGGTCCAATTTGCCAGTAATCGTCCTCACTGCCATTGACCGGGAAGCGGATAAAATCTTTGCGCTGGATCATGGGGCCGACGATTATGTGACCAAACCCTTCGGAATGGGAGAGCTTGTGGCGCGGATTCGCGTAGCGCTGCGACACTCAGCCAGGCCTCAAGAAGAGCCGGTCCTGCACCATGGGGAACTAACGATCAATGTTTCCCAAAGAAGTGTGGAATTGAAGGGAGAACCGATAAAGCTATCTCCGACTGAGTTTGATTTGTTGAAAATTCTGGCCTTAAATGCAGGAAAAGTCATTACAAAAGGCCAATTGCTGAAGCAAGTCTGGAACGAGTACGATGATTCCAATCGGCATTATTTGCGCATATACATCGGGCACTTGAGGAAGAAGCTTGAAGACAATCCCGCAGAACCCAAATACATTGTAACAGAACCCGGCGTTGGATATCGCTTTCTCGCTGCTGAATGACCGCGAACATTTTCGAATGTGAATAGTCAAGCAAGCCGCAAGTACACTGTCGAAAATGAACGTAACCGCATTGAAATATGATTCGGATCGTGATACTAGGCAGAATTTGATTTAAAACCAGTCTGTTTTGAAGATTTACTTTGCAGCAGGAATGACGTATTATTTCCATCAACAACAATATATTGCGTTTCATTCGCTGAATTCCCATCGCGGGAAACGGGGGAACCAATCGAGAGCAAGCTTCCGTTTTGCTTGTCTCATGGGGTGAATCCTTGAACCAAGGTAGGGCGACTCTCGCGCCCGAATCCGACAGCTAACCTCGTAAGCGTACTGAGAGAGCAGTCCAGCCATGCAGCTTATGTTATAGCTTTTTTTTGCTATACCAATCAAGAAGCCGACAGGAAAGTTCCCTCTTCCTTCCGGCTTCTTTTCGTTTTTTTATTCTGATTTTCATCATCCATATTTGAGCAACCGGAAGCGAGCTTGTGCTTGTTGTTACGCATATTATATAGACAGGGGCTGAGTGAAATGATCACAACTTCTTACTCCGAATCAACCGAAACCGATGAAAGAATACTCGTTTGTTTGTACTATGGACCGAATTCAGAGTTATTGATTCGCCGCGGCTGGAAGCTTGCCACAGCTCTTCGAGCGCCGCTTACCTTGCTTACGGTAGATCCGACTGATGATAACCGGTTTAGTGAGGCGCGGGAGAAAAACATGGCTTTTTGGAACTCCATGGCCGAGACACTACAGGCTGATCTGATTGTCGCAAAAAGTGATTCCAGGAATGTCGCAGTAGTCATTGCAGAAAATGCAAAGGAAAGGCGAATCACACAAATTATTATCGGGCAGTCGGCTCGCACCAAATGGGAAGAGATTGCAAAAGGTTCAATCATTAATCAGCTTCTTCATTTGATCAAAGAGGTAGATATTCATATCGTATCCGTACAGCGCGAGATACAAAAACAGTACGAAGACTATGAGAGGGGGGTCAAGGCCTGTCTCGTAAGAGAAGGGAATCGCTTTGAGCTGCGACTGGATTCCCTTGTTCCTGACAGTGTCGAAGGCGTCTTTTACCGAAGTGTTCATACGGACTTCAACAATGGCGTTTTTAAAGTAGATGATGGTGGATTGAAATATCGTATTTGTGAGGGCATCGCATCTTGTGAAATATCCAAGGAGGAACTGTAAGCTGCTAGCTTTATATGGGGTACCGCCAACATTTTAACGAAAATATACCTATTTGCCTGAACTGATCATTGCGGGATTAAACTTTGTACCTGCGTTGTGGGTTGCCGTTGGCCTGGCTGCCGCCCTGACGGGCTGGTTTCCGAGAGCTTCGGCACTAAGCTGGATCATCGTGGTTTACGCTTTTATTGCTGTTTATCTTGGGGGAATTTTGCAGTTGTCCGAGTGGGTGATGAGCCTCTCCCCGCTTTACCATGTTCCGAGGCTGCCCGCCGCCTCATTTGAATGGACGCCGTTGTTGCTTCTAACGATGATCGCTGTGGTTCTTGCATGGATTCGGTGCTTAGGATTTCGGCAACGCGACATGCATGGTTAGTATGATTGTCCCTTTTCGTTTTCATGGTGCGAAGCCCAGAAGCTTCAGTTTTAATTCCATCGACATCGAGAGCTGACAAGCGAAATGTCACCATTCGGCTGAATAAATCGGGGACAGCCTATCGGCCCATGGCCGTCCTGCTGTCCCCGATTTCGTAAATCTCCGCCTTACTGCCGAACATTCTCTTGAGACGAAGCGCCTTTCTCCTTTTGCTGCAGTGCTTTCTCCCAGTCGTCCCTCACGCTTCTTCTCCACAGCTTGACACCGCTGCGGTATGCTGCGCGGCCATTCAAATGCCCCGCAACCGGGGAAGTCAAAAACACGAACAGGATACCTAGCAGAAGTTTCGCGCTGATGTGGCCCTCGAAAAGCGCAAAATACAGAAACGCTCCCGCAAGCACACAAAGCACGCCGAGCGTAGCGCTCTTGGTGGCGGCATGGGATCGTAAATATACGTCGGGCATACGTACGAGCCCCAATGCGCCAAGCAAGCAAAATACGACGCCAAAAAGAACGGCCAGCACAACGGCGTATTCAACGATCGTTGTCAGCGTCTCCACGTTCCATCACCACTCCCCTTTCGATATATCGCGCAAAGGCGGCCGTTCCGATAAAGGTCAAAATACCGATCACCAGAATCAAATCCAGATATACCTGCGTCCGCTGCAGCAAACTGAATACCGCCACCATTGCCAGCATATGGATTCCAATCGTGTCCAGCGCAGCAATCCGGTCGGCCGGCGATGGACCTTTCAGCAAACGATACAGGCAGGCTGCCATTCCTATAGCAAGAAGAACCAGACTAAGCTGCAGCAAATAAACGATCATGCATGTCTCACCTCCAGTATCGCACGCTCGAAGGAAAGCTTGATCTGCTCTGCAAGTTCATCCGCATCCTCTATGTCCATCGCATGGATAAACAGTGTTCGGCTGTCTCGCGAAATTTCCAGCGTCAACGTTCCGGGGGTCAGGCAGATCAGACAGGCAAGAATTGTAACCTCCCAGTCGGATTGAAGGACCGTTCGAAAAGTGAAGATACCCGGACGCATGTTGAGCTTGGGAGATACGACGTGCTTGGCGACCGCGAAGCTGGAAACGAACAGTTCCTTCGTAAAGATCAATAGAAGCTTCACGATTGCCCACATTTTTTTGACATACAGCGGTTGATGAAAGAAACGACGGAAAGCGATCAAAATCAACAGTCCCAGAGCAAAGCCGATAATAAAGCCCGCAGCCGTCCAATCGTTGTTCAAAAACATCCAGGTAATGGACAACAACATATTAAGCAGAAGTTGAAAAGCCATTTGGCCACTATCCTTTCATGACAGCATCGATATAGAGTGCGGCATTGCCCAGCACCTCGCTTGCTTGCCTCACTAGACCGTACACCCGTTCCCCGGCCAGCCCCATGGCGATAAGCAGCGCAAACATCCCCAAGATAGCGGGAGCCATGCCGGTAACCGCCCGCTGTGCTGTACCCTCTTCACCCGCACCCTTGTCCCCCTTGGTATCCTTTTCCGCTCCCCAGAAGGCCATACGGAAAATACGCAGCAGCGAATAGAGGACAAAAAAACTGGAGGCTAGCCCAATCCCGAACAGCCAGTACGCCTCCGCTTCAATCCCGCTGCGCAGAAGCAGCAATTTGCCCGGAAAGCCGCTGAGCGGCGGGATACCTACAAGAGCCAGCATCGTGCCGAAGACCAGCCAGCCTAGAAGCGGATATCGCTTGATCAAGCCGCCCATATCCTGCAAACGTTCAGTGCCGGCTGCGGCTATGAGCATGCCTGCCAGGACGAATAGCAAGGTTTTGGCCAGCATATCGTGCAGCAAATAGAAGATGATTCCGTCCCACGCATGGACGGCGCCTAGAGACAGACCAAAGCCGACGAAGCCCACGCCGATAATCACATTGTAATTGATAATGCGAGGCACATCTCTGTAGGCCGATGCTCCGATACTGCCAAGAATCATAGTAGCCGCCGACATCGCCGCTATCCAAGTATGCGTGACCTGCGATTCATGATAAAAGATCAGACTGAATACGCGAATCATCGCATACAGGCCCACCTTGGTCAGCAAGCCGCCGAACAGAGCGCGAACGGCTGCGGGCGGAGCGCTGTACGAGCCGGGCAGCCAGAAGAACAAGAACAGGCCTGCCTTTAAGGAAAAGACGAGCAATAGCAGCACCGCGATCACGTCCAGCATGCCGCCCTGGCCGATTTCTGCCACGCGCTGTGACAGATGAGCCATATTCAGCGTGCCGACAGCACCGTACAGGTAGGCCATCGTCGCGACGAACAGCGCCGAAGACAAAATATTGACCATCATATATTTGAGCGTCTCTCGCAGCTGCCGCTTCGATCCGCCCAATACCATCATCGCATAGGAAGCGATCAGCATCACTTCGAAGCAGACAAACAAATTAAACAAGTCTCCGGTCAAGAAGGAACCGTATACGCCAACGAGCAGAAACTGGAACAGTGGATATATATACATCTTTTCTCTCTGCTTTTCGACGCTCCTGAACATAAACCATAAGCAAAAAAGGCTAATGACGGATGTCGTTAGAACAAGCAAACCGCTCAGCATATCGGCCACGAAGACGATACCGTACGGCGGAGCCCAGCCGCCCAAATGGAGCGTCTGAATACCGTTCCGATCAATCTGCCCGATTAGCACAAGAGCAGCGACAAGGTTGCCCAACACGCCGATGACGGCAACAATCCGCTGGGCTCTTACCCTATTGGGCAGAAAGACGAGCACGATGGCTGTCAGCAGAGGAATGATCAACGGGAGCACTACGCTATTGTTCATTGTCCGGCTCCCCCTTCATCTCTTCCATATCGTCCGTACCTAGTGTCTGATAAGCGCGATAAGCAAGCACGAACAAAAAAGCAGTGACGCCGAAGCTGATGACGATGGAGGTCAAAATCAACGCCTGAGGAAGAGGGTCGGTAAATGCGCTCTTCCCCTCCCCCATAATCGGAGCCGCTCCCTGTTTTAACCGAGCCATTGTCATTAACAACAAATGAACGCAGTGCGAGAGCACGATCGTGCCGAGAATAATGCGAAAAATCGTTTTGGACAACATGAGATATACCGCAACCGCAAATAATACGCCGATGGCAATCGCCATAATCAACTCCATTAACGCTCCTCCTTCCCGATCGTCAGTATAATGGTCATCGTGACGCCGACGACGGCCAAGTACACGCCCAGATCAAACAGTACAGCAGTAGCCAATTCCGTATCCCCAAGCAGAGGTAGTTCGAAATGACCGAATGTGTGACTGAGAAACGGAACATTGAACAAGAAGGAGCCCACGCCAGTCAGCGCGGCAATCAGCAAACCTGCCGCCGTCAGCAGACGGAAGTTGATCGGCAGCACCTTCTCGATGACATCAAGGCCGAACGCAACAGCCAGAAGTACAAGCGCTGCCGAAGTCATCAAGGCTCCGATAAAACCGCCGCCGGGATTGTTATGTCCGGCTAGAAACAAATAAAGCGAAAAGGCGACGATAATAAACACGACCACCTTGGAAATCGTTTTTAGGATGACATCGTTGCTTCTGTAATTCGACATCCTGTTTAAAGGCAGACGATTCCCCTCTATTTTCCCCCGCTGCTTCGTCTCCGCAAGACGCAAGCGTATCATCGAATAGATACCTATCGAGGCAATGCCCAGCACAGTAATTTCCAGCAACGTATCGAAGCCGCGAAAATCGACCAAGATGACGTTAACCATATTTTTGCCGCCACCTAGACGATAGCTTTCCTGAACGAAAAAGTTAGAGATCGATTCGAAATTCCGCGGACCGCTGGCGGCGATGACGATAAGGGTCACAATCAAGCCAGCTCCTCCTGCAATCGCCAGATTAAGCCATTTGCCACGAGAAGCGCTGCTTGCCAGATCGCTCTTGGGCAAATGATAGAAGCACATCAGGAACAATGCAACCGACACCGTCTCGACAATCATCTGTGTCAAAGCAAGATCCGGAGCGCGATACAGAACAAACAGCAGAGTAACCATATACCCGACTGCCCCAGTCACCAATATGGCGGCAATTCGGCTTTTGATCCACGGAATGGCTAATGCCGCGCCGACCATTACGCATACGACAATCGTTTCATACGCCGAGGCCGACGCGAGCTCCATCTCCGTCCATCCGATTTCGCCCGCCCATAACAACGTAATCCCAAGCGCGCCTATGAAGAAGACGAAAATATAAATCAGGTACCGTCTGATCGAGCCGGTCATATAGCGGTCGGTCATTTGGCGAGATAACCCATCTAGCAAGCGAAGACCACCGTCGTACAACAGGTTTGCGTTCAGCGCGTTAGACCACAGCCTGTTCTGAAGCTTCAGTCGCCGATAAAGCAGCACGCCGCCCGTTCCGACAGCAGCGACACCGATCGTCATCCATATTTCGGGTGTCCAGCCGTGCCAGTACTGGAGATGGACGTCAAATCTCTCGCCCGCAGAGAGCAGCGTCGGATGAATCGCCTCCATTGCCGGCTCAACCAGGGCAGCGCCAAGCAAGTTAGGAAACAGACCAGTTACGATAACGAGAGAGGCCAGCACGACAGGAGAAAAGAGCAGGCCCATCGGAGCCTCGTGCGGTTGGACCTCCAGTTGATCCGACTGCAGCTTCCCGCCGAATGTGCGAGTAAGGAGAACCATGCTGTAGATGAACGTAAACACGCTCGCGATCCACGCCATAACAGGCACAAGCCCTCCCCATGCGGACAAATGGCCAATGCTCATCTGCCGAATTTGCAGCACCGCCGTAAAAAACATTTCCTTGCTCAGAAATCCGTTAAAAGGAGGCAGACCCGCCATTGAACCTGCGCCGATAACGGCGATCGTAAATGTAACCGGCATCAGCGCCATCAGACCGCCAAGCTTGCGCAGATCGCGTGTTCCCGTCTCGTGATCTACGATCCCGACAACCATAAACAGCGCCCCCTTGAACATCGCATGATTCAGCAGATGGAACAAGGCAGCAACCGTGGCCTTAGCGTACATTTCTCCTCCCGCCCCATCCGGGTTTAAAACGGCGGCCGAACCTAGTCCGAGCAAGCACATGATCAGTCCTAGTTGACTAATTGTCGAATAGGCGAGCATCGCCTTCAAATCCTTCTGCTTGATTGCCTGTAAGGAGCCGTAGATTAGTGTGACCAGCCCGACGCCCGATATGAGCCAAAACCATTGCTCCTGCACGGCGAATACGGGCGTTAGCCTGGCGACCAAATATAGCCCGGCCTTCACCATCGTGGCCGAATGCAAATATGCGCTGACGGGGGTCGGCGCCTCCATCGCATCCGGCAGCCAGATGTGGAAAGGAAATTGAGCCGATTTGGTAAAGGCTCCGAGCAGAATGAGCACAAGGGCCGGAACGAACAGCGGGTCGTCCGCAAGATGTGCGACCTGAGATATGATCTCCCTAGTGCTGAAGGTTCCCGTCATGACGTACAGCAGAATAATCCCGGCGAGCATCGCCAACCCGCCGAACACTGTAATCAGCATCGATTTCTGTGCGCCGTATTGGGATTTTTGCCGCTGATGCCAGAATGCGATCAGCAAAAACGAAGAAATACTGGTCAATTCCCAAAATCCGTACAAAACGATCAAGTTGTCTGAAAGAACAATGCCCAGCATGGCTCCCATGAAAATAAGCAAATACGTATAGAAAGAAATGATCGCTTCCTTGTTTTTATCCAAGTAAAAAGTGGAATAAAGGACGACCAAGACCCCGATCCCGCTGATAAGCAAGGCAAACATCAGGGATAGCCCGTCAAGATAAACCGTAAAATCAAGACCTATCGAAGGCATCCAAGGTAACGTCTCCATCATGGTCTGGGAGCTTACAAGCGGAAGCTGCATACAGAAATAAACGAAAAGGACGATAGGAATCGGCAAGACGAGCCAACCCGCATGCAGATTCCCGAGTCGTCTGCCTAATAACGGCATTAGTACGGCCCAAGCCAAAGGAATCAGTATAGCGCTATGAAGCAATGACAATCGTGTTTCCTCCTTCTATCCGATACATGGACTATTGTTTCCTTTTTTACACCAACAGACTCGTACGCAAACAAAAGGAGCCCGCTTTTGGCAGGCTCCTCCGATTAAAGCATTATTATTTTGTTCTCAATGTTTTCCTTAACAAGAATACTTCTTTCACATTCATTTGTAAAGCTTTTTCGAAAACGAGCTGGTCTGAGTATATTGTTCTCCCCGGCAAGGGAACACTTTTTCTATAATCCCATGAACGTTCCGAATAGGCGCAGTCCCGCCCGACGAATCAAACGGAGGAATCTCCCATGCCTTTGCGGCAAATCGTTTTCAGTCTGCTCCTTTTCGCATCGCTGCTCATCGCTGCCTACTGCCTCGACTCTCACATTGTGGATAATCCCGGGGTTGAACCGCACGATCCTTTACCCTCGGGCTACTTCACCCAACACTCGAACGAACCTAAGGAACCGGCGCCTTTTTTGCCAAGAGAGTACATTCGCATAAAAAAATAGGCTCGCGTGTGCGACTCCGATACCGATCCCCAACGTAACCGCAGATATCAGGCGGTTTTTTGTTGCATATTTTAATGAATGAATTATAATATTATTCATACATTCATAAAAAGGTGAGGATTATGCCCAGAAAATTCGACACGGACGAAAAATCGCAAATTCAGCAAAAATTGCTCGAAGCTGGCCGTTCGCTCTTTTCCCGATACGGCTTCAAAAAAACGAATGTTGGAGAATTGGCGAAGGCTGCAGGAATTGCCTCAGGCACGTTTTATCTGTTTTACCGTTCCAAAGAGGAGCTGTTCTTCGATCTGATGGAAGAGGAAGAACAGGCTATCCAACAGATCGTGCTTCGACAGCTCGAGAACGCTTCGAAGAGCAAGGAAGCTTTTCGTTTGTTTTTTAAGGAGGGGTTTCGGCTCATGACGGAAAATCCGATTCTTCGCGAAGTTCTTCTTCCCGAGCAATTTGAAGCCATTGTTCGCAAACTGCCCCCTGATAAATTGGAACGTAATTACGCAACGGATGTCCGGAAGCTGGAGCCGTTGATCCGGCAATGGCAGGCGGAGGGCATTTTGCGCACAGACATGACCCCGGAGCTCATCGTCAGCATGCTGCGTTCTATTATTTTGCTCTCGCTTCACAAGCAAACCATAGGAGATGCGGTCTACGAAGCGACGATGGATGCTCTGATTACTACTGTCGCAGACGGGCTTGCCGCGAAGAAAGGAGTGTGACCGCCTATGATCGAAGTTAACGGATTAACTTACGCTTATCCAGCCTCGCCGCAGCACGCGCTGCGAGGACTCGACTTTCGCATTGGTCGAGGGGAAATATTCGGCTTCCTCGGCCCTTCCGGCGCAGGCAAGAGCACCACTCAGAATGTGCTGATTGGCAAGCTTCGGAAATATGGCGGCTCCGTACGTGTATTTGAGAGGGAAATCCGTTCCGTCGGCTCCGATTATTATGAACGAATCGGCGTTGCATTCGAATTTCCCCATTTCTATAGCCGGTTCACCGCATTGGAGAACTTAAACCACTTCGGCTCTCTGTATCAAACCCGGTGCGTCGACCCCATGCTGCTGCTCGAGCAAGTCGGATTACAAGAAGCGGCCCACAAGAAGGTCGAACAATTTTCCAAAGGGATGAAGATGCGGCTGAACTACTGTCGTTCCATTCTGAACGATCCGGATCTGCTCTTTCTTGATGAACCTACTTCCGGGCTTGATCCGGCTCACGCCGACATGCTGAAACGCCTCATTCAAGCCAAACAGGCTAGCGGTACAACCATTTTGATCACGACGCATAACATGCAGGCAGCCGAACAATTGTGCGATCGGGTTGCCTTTATCGTAGACGGGGAAATCCGCCTCATAGACACTCCTCGCAATTTGAAGCTCCTTGGCGGAGAAAGAAAGGTACGAGTTGAGTATGAACAAGGGAACAAGCGATTGTCCGAGGATTTTCAGCTAGAAGGCATTGGAGACAACGATAAATTTTCGACATTAATTCGCTCGCATCGTATCGTAACCATGCATACGATGGAGGCGTCTTTGGAGGATGTATTTATGACGGTTACGGGAAAAACTCTCCAATGAGGCCCTGGAAACTGTTTTTGTTCGACGTACGCTTTCAGTGGAAACAACGATTTTATTTCGTTTATGTATTCATTTGCGCTGTTTACGTCGGCCTTCTGCATACGATACCGGATTCTTATGTTGACACGACCCTGGTATTGCTCACGTTCTCGGACCCGTCCGCACTGGGCCTGCTGCTTGCGGGAGGCATCGTTTTGCTTGAACGAGATATGGGCATATGGAGTAGTCTTTTTGCAACGCCTATTAAACTAGCGGAGTATTTGCTGGCCAAATGCCTCTCCCTCGGTTTGCTATCGCTGGCGGCGGCGTTCGCGATTCACCTTCCGGTGGGCGGATGGCCGACGGCTCCGATCTATTTCTCTCTTGGAGTCTTGCTGACTTCGTGTTTGTTTACCCTGATTGGCATTGCCACCTCGATCCTTAGCCAATCGATCAACGGCTTCCTGATCCGCTCGCAGGCGTACTCCTTGGTTTTCATTTTTCCCGTTCTGGGCTATCTGAACGTATTCGATATGCCTCTATACCGGTTATTGCCAACGCACGGCTCCTTGCTGCTGATGTCCGGTTCTCTATATCCTCTCTCGCATGGAGAAGGGGCATACGCTATCGCTATTCTGATCGTATGGATCGCAATAGCCGGATTTCTAACGATACGCCTGTTAAGCGCAACGGTACGATACGCGGATGGAGGACATCGTCATGAACAAGTATAGAACGCTGCTCCATAGCGACATGAGAAGCTTGACCAGGGACCCGATGCTCCTGCTGATTCTTATCGGCCCCCTGCTGCTCATCCTGATGACCAGGCTGGGATTACCGTCGTTATCGGAGTGGCTCGCGGACAGAAGCGGCTATGAATTGGCAGAGCATACGACGTTCATTTCTTTGTTCATGCTGGTTCTGATTCCTCAACTAATCGGCGTCGCGGCAGGTTTGCTAATGCTGGATGAACGGGACGAACACATCGTTGAATATTATGCCGTTTCTCCGCTTCGTAAGAGCGGGTACCTCGTCTACCGTCTAATCGTACCGGTTTTCGTCGGTTCCGGCATGTCCCTAGCGTTCGTTGTCTTTTCCGGGATTTCCGAACTAACAGCCACAGGGATGCTTCCCCTCCTCCTGTTCGTAATGGAAGCTCCCCTATTCGCCTTGTTTCTGGTTGCCTTCTCAGCCAACAAGGTCGAAGGGCTGGCGTTGTCCAAGTTGATCACCTTGACTTTACTCGGACCCGCAAGCGCTTATTTTGTGACGGAACCATGGCAATGGCTTGCTGGTTTACTTCCGACTTATTGGCCCTCCAAGCTGCTTTTAGAGCAATTATCGGCGGAAATCGGATGGCAGCGGCAAGTGCTCATTTTCGGAGCTGGGCTTGTCGTTCATTCGCTGCTACTCTACGGTTTATTGAGACGCTTCCTTAACCGTATCGAATAGTGAGATTGGGGCTCCCTTTTTCAGGGAGCCGCCCCCTTATTCGGCTTTTGGCCGAGAATGCCGAGGAAAACAGATGCCCGTTACTTTCATAGTCGCTTTTCCAAACCTGCGCACATAAATCCAGATAAATGGAGAATACTGGTTAGTACCGCATGGCGAAAGAAAGGACACCGACTGAGATGCAGAATTTTCTTAAAAATATCAAACTGATTTGCACCATATTATCGTTAGGAATTATATCTGGTTGCTGGGACATTAAAGAAATCGAAAATATCAATTATGTGACGACTATCGGAATCGATTATATTGACGATTCCTTCGTGTTATATGCCCAATTACTCGATTTTACTGCTATAGCTAAGACTGAGTCGGGTAAAACCGATAAAACACCTCAGGTATGGATTGGAAAAGCCAAAGCAAAGACGTTGAATCTCGCCATGAATGATCTCTATGCATCTTCTCAAGAACGAACATCATGGAGTCATGTTTCAAGCATTATCATCGGAGAAAATGCGCTAAAAGCTAACGTGCTCAAAGTTGACGATTTAATCGGTCGATTTTGGGAAATTCGCTTGACACCTTGGGTGTTCGGAACTCGTGAACCGATTCAACGTCTTCTTACCGTACCCGCCTTTTTCAACTTTTCCCAAAGGAATACACTTGCTCAAGAACCAATTGAAGCCTTTGATCAGAGATCCTTGATCGAACCCGTTCGATACTTTCAATTTTTGTCTCGTTTATGGGAACCTGGCACCAACATATTGTTGCCTTCGTTGTCGATCAATTCGACGACTTGGAAAAAAGACGAAAAAGAAGACTCCAAAATGTTTATAGATGGAGCTTACATCATCGATGAAGGGAAACTTCTTGGAAAACTCGACAACCAAAAATTATTGGGCGTAAGATGGATTGATAAAAGCACGATTCGGTCCCCGATTGTCATCTCGCATCAAGGTGAAGATGCGGCTGTTTTATCTCTAGAAAGTCCTGAAGTTCATATGTCCATAAGTGTCATTAACGGGTTGCCGAAATATCACTTCCATATCAAATTAAACGGAAATGTAATAGAAACCCTTCAAAAAGTATCCAAACGCAAAATGGAAAGCACTGCCGAAGAAGTGGTCAGAAACGAAGTGATGAATACATTCCAAAATGGCTTGACGATAAAATCGGATATATATAGTTTGGAGCATCTCTTATTTCGACGAAAGACCGCTATCTGGAAGGAATTAAAACGTTCTAACGAGCCCGTAGTAAACGCGGATTCTATCTCTGCTATCATGGTCAAAGTGAATATTAATCATGCCGGAATGAAGATATACCCGCTAAAATGATGGGTATTCTAAATTTCTTGCAGAGTATGACAAGGCCAACAGTGAACGTGAATTGCATGATTCACAGGAACTCATTGATTTATACGACGACTACCTATACAACGTGATTGATGATCTTGAAATCGATACGAACTTTGTATTTGTTAAACTGAGGGGAAACCGAATTGGAAAACCGATGAATGACCGCGATGTACGCGCCTTATTTAAAGTGCTGTGTAAGAAAACAGGGATGCACATTCACCCTCACTTGCTGCGGCACACGCATGCAATAATATAATACCGTGTACCATCGGAGGCTTTCACTCCCATTTCTCGACGGGTCGACGCCCTTTCATTCCTTCGTTACGCCTATCCGGTGGGTGGAGGCCGGTTATCCTAACGGTACGAGTCGGTGCCCTTTTGTTCCGGTTCGTAAGTTTCACCACTTTGTGCCATGGCAACCAAAAGGCGTGCCAACTTGCCGCATAGCTTCATCACGGAGCGCATCGACTTCATGCTTTTTATCTTTACGTTCGCTTCGTATTGTCGTTTAAACGATTCATCGTTCAGAATGAGGGCCATGGTTGCCATAAACAGGGCATGCCGAAGCCTTGGTCACCCACGCTTGCTGATGGACATCTGGCCTTTCCACTTGCCTGAGCTCGCTCCGGCCAGGTTGAGGCCGGCATGCCGCAGCAATGCGTTGCCATGAGCATAGCCGCTGAGGTCGGCAGCTTCACCCAGAATACTGGCGACAGACAGGATGCTCATGCTCTTCATCGCAGCCAGAGGCTTCGCCATCGGGATCCGAGCCAGTACAGCCGCCACTTCACCCTCGATGAGCTGCGGTTGCTCCGTAGCCAGATCATATTCCGCCAGCAATTGTTGCAGAGCGACCTCCTTAAAATGGCTAAAGGGCTATGACCCCGTGACTATCCCATTGTACCGGAGGCGCTTGTTTTTGTGCAAAGCGCAAAATTAACGCTCTACAGTAATCCTAACGGGACACGAAAGTTGAATTATGATTTAGCGGCAGCCGGTCAAACGATCGGCTGCCGTTTTTTCTTTGATGTAAATGGCAGGCGCTTAATAAGGGGAATTGAAAATGGGTAGTATATCTAACAAAGACATGAACGTGAATGGGTTCTGAATGGACTCGATTTTCTTTCTCAATGATTTTTTCTGCAAATTTTATGTTAGGATTTATTCGTTCAATCGTTTGAACGAATGAATTTTGGAAGGAAGGTGTGTCAGTGAAAAATGCAGAAGAGCTTGATACACTTGCTGTAGAATTTCGACAATGCCAAGATATCTTTGCTGCAGTAGGTGATCTGACAAGACAATCGATAATCATTTCTTTACTGGCTATAGGATGTGAAGAAGGCATGCGCGTCGGTGAACTCATGCAGAGAACTCACTTATCCCGCCCATCCGTTTCGCATCATCTAAAGATCTTGAAAGATGCAAAAATCGTTAGTTTTCATCGCGTGGGAACTAAGAATTACTACTATTTAGATCCAAACCAAAGCTCGATCAGGCTACTTAAGAGCTTAGTTGATCATATAGAAGGATTTATGACAATTTACTGGCCTTCTCAAAATAAGAACCAGGAGTGATAATAATGAGACATAATATTGTGCTGGCGGAATCATTGCAACTACCCAATGGGACGATCATTAAGAATCGTTTTTTCAAGGCTGCATTGAGTGAGAGCTTGGCAACAAAAGATCATAATCCAACGCGATCTCTTGTTACTTTATATGAAACATGGGCTAATGGCGGAGCTGGTCTTGTCATGACAGGGAATGTAATGATTGACAGAAATGCTTTAGGTGAACCAGGTAATATTGTTGTCGATGATCTGACTAACCTGGACATGCTAAAGTTATGGGCGAAAGCTGGCACAAAAAACGGAACACATCTTTGGATGCAGCTTAATCATCCTGGGAAGCAATCACCAAAGACATTGTCTAGTCAACCAGTAGCACCAAGTGCAATTCCTCTTACGGGAAATTTTAAAAGTTTTTTTAATCAACCACGTGCTCTGAGTGAAGTAGAAATCAAAGAAATAATATATCGATTTGGCAATGCAGCTAGGATTGCAAAAGAAGCTGGTTTTACAGGTGTTCAGATTCATGCTGCGCACGGTTACCTAATTAATCAGTTTCTATCTCCATATCATAATCAACGTATGGACTCATGGGGAGGAAACTTAGAGAACCGCATGAAATTCTTGTTAGAGATTTATAAAGAAATCCGGAAACAAGTCGGTGATACATTTCCGGTTGGCCTCAAATTGAATTCTGCCGATTTTCAACGTGGCGGGTTTTCAGAAGAGGAATCAATGCAAGTGATTCGAGTATTTTCCGAAGTTGGAATTGATCTTATTGAAATTTCAGGGGGGAATTATGAAAATCCAGCGTTCATATCAAATGCCGCGAGTGAGCGAACCAGAGAACGCGAAGCATATTTTTTAGATTATGCCGATAAGGCGAGAAAAATAATCTCTACTCCATTGGTAGTGACAGGAGGGTTTCGTTCTGAAGAAGGAATGATAGAAGCGATTGCTAGTGAAGCAATCGATATGGTGGGAATAGGTAAAGGATTTGTATTGGTACCAGATCTTCCTAATCAAATTTTCCAAGGTAGATATAAAACGGTACAGATTAAACCTATCCGGACAGGAGTTAAATGGATAGATTCTAAAGTTATAATGCTAGAAATTGGTTGGTATGAACAACAACTAGAAAGAATAAGTAGAGGAAAACGTCCAAATCCTAACTATAGCGTATGGCTCTCTCTATTGAAGTTTACTATGGCCAATGGTTTCTCCGTGTTTCAAAAACGAAGAGGCTAATAACAATATATTACATTAGAAGCCGCTAATTATGCGGCTTTTTATTTATGGTTAAGATGAAAAGACGCCATTTTTGTTGATGTGATTGGTAAGATGAAAGAAATTGCGATTGAACTTAATGCAAAAGTTCAAGGGGATGAGGGGAGTATACTAAATGTTATTCCCATACATTTTTCGCCAATCTCGAATACTGCTGACAAGAACATCTAACTCCTTAGAAACTTCCGCTGGTGTCTTTCCAATTTCCATCATGTGCTTGACTGTCTGACGTTAAACTCCTCATCAAAATGTTGACGGATATTTCCCATTACACACCTCGATCACTTTCTTAAAGTTAGATCTTGATAAACTGAGAAAATAAAGTTGTAGGCTGGCCGTAGCCGTTGAACTAACGGGGCAGGATAGTGCGAAGGTTATTAAGCAAAAGGCAGTCTAAAACTTTATTTTTACTGGATAACCTTAATGTTAAAAGTTGGAACGATAGATTATAAGGCAGTTCGATTACGTTGGAGACGAGCAAAGACTGCTCTCAAGGAGCAGCCTTAATTTATCACTTATTCTTAATGCGTTATCGCGAGGCAATAAATGTTGGTCTAGGTTTACTTGCTGAAAATGGATTTTGAAGACGATTATCCATGCTATTAAATACGTAAAAAGCATTGCTACGTGGAAATGGCGAAATATTGCTGCTTGAACCGTGCATGAGATTGCAATCGAACAGCAGAACGGACCCTGCTTTCCCCACCGGCATTTGAATGCCTCCTTGCTCGACGAGCCGGGACAAACTCTGTTGATCAGGGACGCCTACCTCTTGTTTTCTAAGGGAATCTCTATAGTGATTGTCTGGAGTAAGACCTACACATCCGACGAATACGCGGTGTGAGCCAGGAATCACCATTAATGCTCCGTTAAACAGGGTGTTGTCTTCCAAGGCGATTGAGCAGCTCAATGCTCTCATTCTTGGCATCCCGTCTTCCGCATGCCAGGTCTCAAAGTCGGAATGCCAATAAAACTCTTTTCCCGTAAAACCCGGTTTGAAATTAATACGGGACTGGTGCACGTAGACCGGGCCTCCGAGGATTTGCCGAATGATCGCGCTAAGTCTAGGATGAACAGCGAGTTCTTTGAAAAAGGGTTGATTCTCGTGTACCGCGAACACTGAACGGACTTCATGTCCGCCAGGTTCGAGGATAACCTCGGGGGCAGTCGAAGAGCGGCAGGTATCGAGCAACCGGTGTGTGTTGGCTTTGAATTCTTCTACTTCCCCTTCACTGAAGAATTCGTTCAGAAATAAATAACCGTTTTCTTCATAGAAAGCCAATTGGGCTAAGTCGATTTCGGCTTGCTTGATTTCGTAATCGTAGACGACGGGATCTTGGCGTTCAACCCAAGAAGGCTCAGACTGTTTGCGAGTCGGGTAGGAATCCTGAAAATTTGACAAATGAAATCACGCTCCTTGAAAAGTATTTTAGGCTTTGGATGGCGCATAAGCGCCCTCATCATCATGCACCTCTCGGCCGGTACAGGGCGGATTGAACACGCACACCATCCGCATATCGGTCGTTCCCCTCAGATAATGTCTTTCGTGTGCGTTTAAGACGTACATCATGCCTGCTCGAATCGGATACTTCTCTCCGGTCTCCGTCAGTTCGATCTCCCCTTCTCCTTCGATGCAGTAGACGGCTTCAACGTGATGCTTATACCAGATCAACGTTTCGGTCCCCGCCTTAATGACGGTATCGTGCAAAGAAAATCCGACTCCATCCTCCTCCAGCAACAATCTGCGGCTGTTCCACGTAGCAGCCGCGACGTCGTATTCGGTATCGATCCGCTCTTCCAAGTATCTAACAATCATGGTCCGATTCTCCCTTTCGTTAATGGCTGAGTACTGTGTTTTTGTTGTCGACGACATTCTCCACGCTATTTTTAAGGAGGAGCAAACCTTCCATTAACCCGTCTCTGTCAATCATTAAAGGAGGCATAATTTTGATGACTTCACTGTCCGTTCCCGAGGTTTCCATAATAAGCCCCCGTTCAAAGGCGGCAATCGAAATTCTCTCGGCGATTCCGGGTTCAAACGCAATGCCTTGCATCATTCCGATCCCTCTTGCTTCGCCCTTCAATTCGGGAAACTTGGCTACGATTTCGTCAAGCTCATTTCGAAGCAATGCTCCTTTGGCTGCGATATCCTCGGCGAACTGATTGGTTTCCCAATAGGAGAGTGCTTCCGTGGCGGTAATAAAAGCTAAGTTATTTCCGCGAAAGGTCCCGTTATGCTCCCCAGGACTCCATTGATCCAATTCCGGCTTGATTAACGTAATTGCCATGGGGAGCCCGTAACCGCCTATGGATTTGGACATGCAGACGATATCTGGAACAATGCCACAACGTTCGAAGCTGAAGAAGGACCCCGTTCTGCCGCAACCCATCTGTACGTCATCTACGATAAGAAACATTCCATAGCGCTTGCAGATTTCGGACAAACCAGTTAACCATTCGTTGGAAGCGACGTTGATGCCTCCTTCGCCCTGCAAGGTCTCCACGATGACGGCTGCTGGAAGAGAAATGCCGCTTCCGCTATCTTTCAAATAGCTTTCAATATAGGCGAGTGTATCCGTATTGGCTCCCATGTACCCATCGTAAGGCATGGAAACGGCATGATTCAGAGGGACTCCGGCGCCTTTTCTCTTGAACTTATTCCCGGTAACTGCAAGGGCGCCAAGCGTCATCCCGTGAAAGGCGTTCGTAAAACTCATAATCGTCTGCCTGCCCGTCACTTTCCTGGCCAGCTTCAAGGCGCTTTCCACCGAATTGGTCCCGGTGGGACCTGGAAACATTACTTTATAATTTAACCCTCGGGGTTTCAGGATTGCTTTGTTGAATTGCACAAGAAAAGCTTCTTTAGCCTCCGATGCCATATCCAGCGTATGGGAGATCCCGTCCTCCATCAGGTAATTGATCAGTTTTTTCTTCATTTCCGGAGGATTGTGGCCGTAATTCAGCGCCCCGGCTCCAGCGAAGAAATCGATGTAGGATTTACCTTCGACGTCCCACATTTGGTATCCGGAAGCCCGGTGAAACTTTGTTGGGAATGAACGGCAATAACTTCTTACGGATGACTCGTAGTGCTCGAATGTACCCAAATCGTTGCTTTTCCTAATCGCGTGATTCATTCATGCTTCTCCTCCTTGGATCTCGTCTTTCCCCTAAAGGTCCGATTCGATATAAATCCTCCCGTTCGTGCACGTTTCCGGGAAAAGAATCCTCGCTGAAGCCGGAACCGGAGCAAAGAACGGCGGACGATTCACGGGATAGCGCCCATTTCAAAAATAGGGAACGGCTGGCGAAATTCGAGGGGGCAATGGTGGTTTCCACGAACCGGATATCCGACCTCTCCGCCACCTCGTCGAGCAGCTTCCTGGCGATTTTTCTTCCCCTATAACGGGCGTCCACCGCAATCTGCCATATGAACAGCGTATCCGGACGTTCCGGTTGAAGGAAGCCGATGACAAAACCGATCAGATTTCCACTTTCGGCGTCGACGGCTACTCTGCAGCTTTCTGAGAACCAACGACTCATCGTCAAATAAAAGTAAGTCGAATTTAAATCGAGGATTCGGCTATCCTTGACCATTTGCCAGATTTGCGGACCGTCTTCTTGTTTAGGAATTCGATAAACGAGAGGCGTATGTCGGTGATGGATCCCTGTCATTGTTCCTCTCCTGCAGCCACTCGACTCGCCATCTTACCATCTGAGTTCCCATGCAAGAATCGAGAAAGAAACGTCTGCAGCCGGGGGCTTCTTGGATTCTCAAAAATTTGTTCGGGCGTTCCTTCTTCGACGATGATACCACCGTCCGTGAACAATACCCGATCCGCGACATCGCGGGCGAAGTCCATTTCGTGTGTAATCAGAATCATAGCCATATCTCCTTGTAAAGCGATTCCTTTAATGACATCAAGCACTTCTCCGACCAACTCAGGATCCAGCGCCGAAGTGACTTCATCAAAAAGCATAACGCTAGGCTGCATAACCAAAGCTCTCGCGATGGCGACACGCTGTTTCTGTCCTCCTGACAGCTGTGACGGATAATGCTTCGTGTGCTCGTGCAGGCCTACCCGTTCCAGCATACGCATGGCGCGTTCATCGGCTTCGGATTTCGACATTTTCAATACGTGCACCAACGCTTCCGTCACGTTACGGAGAATTGTCATGTGGGGAAACAGATTAAAGTGCTGAAAGACCATTCCGATCTTGCTGCGTACGCGGTGTAGATGTTTCTCGTTCGCGGGGGCGAACTTACCTTTGTGCGGCATATGCCACAGCATCTCTCCACCCACTTCAATTGTACCTGAGGTCGGTTTCTCCAAGGTCATTAGCAGCCGGGCTATCGTTGTCTTGCCGGACCCGCTCGGTCCAATCAAGGCAATCTTCTCGCCAGGATAAATATCCAGATCCAGCTCCTTTAGAACGGTCCGATCCCCAAACGATTTTGTAATTTTTCGATAGCTAACAAGCGCTTTTTCGTTACTTTTTTTTCGAATATTCAGACTCATCTGATTGTCGTGCTCCTCTCGCTTCGTTGCATCCGCCGCTCCAACATACGTACCAGCAAGGCTGAAGGATAGCTGAGGAGGAAGAAGATCACGCCGACCAAGGTGAATGCTTCAACGTATTTGAACGAAGCCGAACCTAGGATTTTGGCAGTCATTAGCAATTCCGCGACGGTGATGGCCGACAAAGTCGGTGTTTCTTTAAACATGGTGATCAAATAATTCCCCATAACCGGGACTGTCGGCGGAATCGATTGAGGAAGTACGATTCGGGTCCATGTTTGAACTTTGCCGAAATTCAATGCAACGCTAGCTTCCCATTGACCCTTAGGCACGGCCTCGATTCCGGAGCGATATACTTCCGATAGATAAGTACTGTAGTGAACGCCTAAACCGATAACTCCAGCGGCAAATGGCGTTAATGTAATGCCGAACGATTGTGGAAATACGAAGACCAGTACGAAAAGTTGAATGAGCAGAGGTGTGCTCCGGATAAATTCCGTAATCGTCGCCATGGGTAATGCAATCCACTTGCTGCGCGACCTTCTCGCCAAGGCGATCGGCAGACCGAGCAAACAGGCTAACGCGAAACCGGCCAAAGTTGCCGCGAGCGCGGTAGGGATTACCACTAGCAGCTTCGGCAGAATATATTCCGCATACTCCCAATCCCACATGGGTTATCCCCTCCCTGCCGCAGCTCTTTTCTCGGCGAATCGAACGATTAATGTCAACGTGTAAGCGGCGATAAAGTATAGAATCAATAGCCAAGCGAAAATAGCTCCTGTCCGGGATAGATCATACGATCTAAGCATCATGCCCTGGTAAGTCAAATCCGCTAAGGTAATTAAATAGACGAGAGACGTTCCCTTGAGCAATTCGATCTGCAAGTTGCCGAATCCTGGCAGCATCATGGACCAGGCTTGTGGCAGAATCACCCTTCTCATTCGTTGATATGCGGTCATATTCAAGGCTATCGTCGCTTCGATCTGACCTCTTGGAACGGATAGAACCGAGCTGCGCACAACTTCTGAACCGTATGCCCCGTAGTTCAGACCGAGTGCCAGAATGGCCGCTGTCAGAGCGGAAAGCTGAATATTCAGCAGCATAGGGAGTGCGAAATAGATCCAGAAAAGCTGAACGAGCAGCGACGTTCCGCGGAAGACCTCGACGTACGCGGTTGCGAGAGAGCGTAACCAGGCGAATCTTGAGATCCTAGCGAGCCCGGAAAGAAAGGCGCAGAAGAGAGCTACGATAATGCTGACTAAAGTCAGCAGCAACGTGATTTTGAAGCCTTTAAGCAAAGGTGGCAATAAGTCCAGCGATAGCCATTCCATTACTTCACAAGCTCCTCCGCGGTAACGTCTCCTGGCAATTCTTGCTCTGTAAAGCCGAATTCTTTTAGGATTTGAAGCAATTCCCCGGAATCCTTAAGCTTCTGGAGTTCATTGTTAAAGGCTTCTCTAAAGTCGTCGTCCCCTATCCGGAATACGGCTGCTCCATACCCGCGGACGTTCTTGCCGTCAATGACGGGTTGCGTGAAATCCATGACCCTTTCGATCGTGTCGTCCTTAGCGGAATCCAACATGGCCTGAAGAGAAGGTCCCGTCATTGTGATCACGTCTGCTCGACCGGACTGCAAAGCGGATATAGCAGAAGGCTGATCCGGTACGGTCAGGATCTGAGAATCCGCGACGCCAACTTTTTTCAAGTACTCGACTTCGATCGCGCCGACCATGACCGCAACCTTGACCTCGGAATTCGCTTTGATGTCTTCATAGCTGTGAAGGTTTAGCGGGTTTCCCTGCTTCACTGCTATTGCTTCGCCTATGCTGTATTCCGGATTCGCGAAGGCGACCTGCTGCGCTCTTTCGGGAGTGATGAACATTCCTGCAGTGATCATATCGAACCGTTTGGCCTTTAGGCCGGGAATCAAGGAACCGAATTCCGTCAATACTCCGTCCATCTCCGCGATTCCCAGATTGGACAAGATTTTGCGCGAGATTTCAACGGCTTCTCCGGTTAGCTTCCCATCCGGCGTCGCATAGGCATAGGGACGCTCATTTGCAAAACCTACCGAAATATATCCTTCCTGTTGTGCCTTGGCTAGTGTCGTTTCCGAAGCAGTTGCGGCAGTGCCGCCAGGAGAGCTTACTTCGTTTGAGTCGTTTCCTCCGTTAGCGCATCCTACTAATGCGCTGAATAACATCAAGCAAAGACCAGTGTGCCCCCACTTCTTCATTTTTGTACTCCTTTCGATTGGGAAATAAGTTTGCATAAATAATGGTAACACGAGCGTCTTTCGCGCTCACCCTTGATATAAGGCCGTATCGAAGGCAGAGCTCCGCTCACCATGGATGAGAAGGACTGAGCGGCAACATCCAGCTTTATCCTCCCATATCCTCCCGAATAATACGCAATTCAAAACCTAGAAATATCTCTTCCTATTAAGCAAATTTAAGTAATTCAGAAATAAACGCTTAATTTTTTTTGTTCCTGATCGAATATGAAGGAATATTGATGTTTTTCGATGAATATGGGGAAAAACCGAAATAGCGACCCTATAAGGCTCGCTAATTTAATGGGATTAAATGTGGTCCGCAACAATACGGACTGGCTGTGTCGTAATCAAATTGGATTATATCCTTAAAACACAATTCAAGGACGTCATCTTATGTAATCCAATAAACCCTAATCGGTCCCCGCTCCCCCTTTTTTGTACCGAGTATCGATAGATTACATAAGACTATAACAAATAACCGTCCAACTGACAACCTATAGTATTTGATTAAGTTGTATGTATATTTATGTGTGAAATATTAGATAAAACCAAATAAATAAACCGGTAAAGGATTTCCCCCATTACCGGTTTATTTATTTGGTTTTAGATATCTCGATCTTTGTTTAAGTATCGATTGGTTTTATTCAAAAAATCCCCATTTCCAACCACAACCAATACATCATCTACTCCGAGGATGACATGCGGTCCAGGCGAAATGGCCACATTCGTTCCCCTACGCAGAGCTATGATGGTTGCGCCTGTATTTTGCCAAAATTGAAGATTCCCGATGGTTTGTCCAACGACATGCGAATGCGCTTGAATTTTCAATTCGACAGGGTGATAAGGCTTTAGATTTTGTAATCGATCAGATGCTTCAATAATCTCGCTCAATAGCGAATCGAATTTCCGGTCAATTTTTCTTTTCTCTTCAAGCAATATCTGCAGGTCTTGTTTCAATGAATAAACGGACTTGAAATAATCGTTTTTCGTAATGTATTCGAATGCGCGATCATTAGAAATAACACGGACTTCTTTTCCTTGAGAAACGGCAACGATACCTTCTTCCTTTAATAATCCTATAGCTTTGCGTATTGTTTCCGGTGAGACGTGGTATTGCCCTGCGAGAATCGAGCGACCGGAAATTTTACTGCTCAGCGGAAAATCCCCACTAACGATTCGTTGGGCAACATCAAGGGCAATCGATTTGTATCCTGATTTTTCATGATCCGGTATCATCAGATCAAACCCCTATCGCTTAAAATCACAAGAATAATCATAATAATAAAACTTTCGATATTCGAAGTAAACCCGGTCACAGAGAATATTTGGAAGGTACCGGGACATACTATTTGCTCGAACGATCCATTTTAGCAACGGGAGGCATGCTTTTGAAAACACAGTTTTCAAGACCCCAACTGATGTTTATGCTTCTTTTGTGCTTGAGCATCTCGAATCATGTGTTCATTATCCCCCATCTCATTAAAGATGCAGGAAGAGATGCCTGGATCAGCATCCTGATGGCGTATCCGGCGCTGATCGTTTGGACCTTTGTTCTCTTTCTCATCCTAAGATCGATGGGCACGGTTCCTTTAACTCAGTGGCTGAACGAGAAGATCGGGAAAGCGGCAAGTGCGGCAATACACTGGGGGCTGGCTTTATACTTCCTGGTTCTGGGTACATTGATCGTGTACGACATGAGCCTGAATACGAAAATCTATTTCTTGCCTAAAACCCCCAACCCGATTATCGTGCTCAGCTTCGTGACATTGTCCTATTTCGCCGCAAGATTCGGACTAAAAACGATCGTTTATTTGTCGATTCTGTTGCTGCCTTTCGTGTCGGTATTGGGCCACTTCGTCTCCTTCTCGACGATGGACAGCAAGGACTACAGCATTTTGAAGCCGTTTTTCTCAGAGGGGATTTCGGCGGATCTCCGCGGAGCGATCATTGTATTCGGCGGCAGCATCGAATTGCTCCTCCTAGTCGTCATGCAGCATCAATTGAAAAAGCCGTTGAATTATGGGACGATCTTGCTTGCAATGACCTTGCTGGTCGCACTGACTTTCGGCCCTTGCGTTGGCTCCTTGACGGCATTCGGCCCGAACATCGCTGGAACCCTTCGTTTCCCTGCTTTTGAGCAATGGAGACTCGTTTCGCTTGGAGAGTATATTTCCCATGTTGATTTTCTGGCTGTGTTTCAGATGATGTCGGGCAGTATCACGAGAACAGCGCTACAGCTCTACTTGATTTCCGAGCTAATCGGAATTCGCGGCCCCGTGTGGAAACAAGTTGCGATGATCGTGGCAGCTTTGGTCATGGCTTTACCTTCGTTGTTGAATTTCAGTGATCTCTGGGTGCAACGAACAATTCATGATCATTTCTATATGTCTTCGTTCATCTTCGGAATCGCTGTAATCTTAATCCTGTTCATCGTGTCCCGTTTGCCTGCGAGAGGAAAGGTGAGACGCAATGAAAACAACCGGCGAAACTCCGTATAAAGCGCTGGATCGCAAGTTATCGGAAGGAAAATGGGATGAAGATTTACTGAGAAAATTTTTATTCGTTTATGCGGATGTCGTCTTCCCTCCTATTCCGCAGCCCGAACTGGCGGACAAGCTGATCGCTTTTTATTGCGAAGGCATGGCGGATCGAACCCAATTGAATCTTTACTTCAATGCGTTATGCCGCTATCGGGTGTCTATAGAACAGAAATCGGACAATATACCGGATCCGTCGGTTCGCATTCCGATGATCGCGGTGAAAACCTCTTCTGAAGAAATGATGAACGAACTGTTTTCCGGTAATTTAATACTATACAGCTATGGGGCCACCGACTTCTGGGTCGTGCAAATCTGTGACATTCCCCAGCGCCCTGTGGAGGAATCCAATACGGAAATCTCGATCAAAGGGCCAAAGGACGCCTTCACCGAAAACCTCTACACAAATATCTCGTTAATCCGAAAGAGATTGCAGACCAGTCTGCTCTATTCCGAAATATTTGTCGTCGGGAGCCTGAGTAAGACGCGTGTCGCTCTGCTCTATTTCCAGCATAAGGCCAACCCAGACATCATCGAGCAAGCGAGGGAACGTCTTAGTACGATTGAAACGGAAAGTGTCGTTAGCAGCGGACAATTGGAGCAGTGGTTATCGGACAGGACCTTCTCCGTTTTTCCATTGATTGATTATATCGGACGGCCGGACTTCATCGTAGAGACACTGCTCCGGGGAAGATTTGCGATCGTGGTAGACGGCTCCCCCATGGTGCTGATCGGGCCGGCAAACTTTCTGGAGTTGCTCAAGACGCCTGAGGACATTCATTTTCCGTATTATTACGTGATTCTCCAACGGTTGCTTCGCATCATTGGGTTGTCGATCAGCATTATGCTGCCCGGATTTTGGCTGGCACTGGCGACCGTGAACTTGGACCAACTTCCCTTTAACCTGCTCGCGACGGTCGTCGTTTCCCGCGGGGGCGTGCCGATGCCGACGATTCTTGAATCCATACTGCTGCTGTTTCTGTTCGAGTTGCTCCGGGAGGCGGGAATTCGCCTGCCCAAAGCCGTCGGACAGACGATCGGAATCGTCGGAGGTATCATAATCGGGGATGCTCTTATTCGCGCCGGCCTCGCATCTCCGACTCTACTGGTCGTCATCGCGATTTCGGCGGTGGCGACGTTCACTTTGGTCAATCAGTCTTTGTCCGGCTCAGTCAGCTTGCTTAGGTTCTTTATGATGCTCGCCTCCGCAGCGCTAGGCATCTACGGTTTTATGCTCGCATTGTTGGCGATTCTTATCTATTTATGCCGCTTGAGTTCCTTCGGAATTGACTACCTTGAGCCAATTGTATCATTAAAGGTAAGAGATTGGTTGTCCGCCTTATTCGTTAATCCGTTCAGGAGAAGGCGGAACTCCGCTCAGGTGGTGAACCGCAGGAAAGGAGGAGGGTCATGAAACGCCTCTACCGTTCGATCCTCGTTCTGACGCTGCTCCTGTCGGGATGCTCCGCTGATGCCAGAAATATTGAAAAGCTAAACTATGCCACTGCTTTGGGTATCGATTATTTCGATGGTCAATATCATGGCTACGTACAGTTTATTAATCTCCAATCAATCGGCAAGTCGACGGATGGCAAACCGAAGGGTAAGAAAACCTGGGTTGGAGAAGGTATTGCCTCCTCGTTCGAGGAGGCGCTGTTCGATATCTACCGCACCGCTCAGGAAAGAGTGTTCTGGGGCCACGTTACGGCGATCGTCATTAGCGAGGAAGCTTTAAAGCGCGGGATTGACAGCATTTACGACAGCATCAGCAGATACTACGAGTTCAGGTTAACGCCCTGGGTTTACGCGACGAGAGGCCGGGTCGATGAGATTCTGACCACTGGCGGATTTTTCGAACAACCGACGCTTAGCACGATTTTGCAGGAGCCGACGGAAGCCTACACCCAAACCTCGTTCATTAAACCGATCAAGCTTCATCGTTTGATGAGCAACATTTACGAGCCCGGGTATACCGTGTGCATTCCATCGCTCGCGGTGAATACCAAGCAATGGAAAGCGGATATGAAACCGGATCCCAAGCTAATGGTCGAAGGCGCGGTCTTCATGAAGCGGGATCGCTATCAGAGTTATATGTCCCTCAAGGAGTTGGCCGGCTTGCGATGGGTAAGGAGCGGTACAGTACGTGCCGCCATTCCAGTTCCTGACCGGACGGACCCGGAAGTTCAAGTCGTATTCGATTATCCCAAGACAAAATACCACCTAATTCAAGAGGGAGAGAATCCCCGCTTCCGGCTCTCGATGAAGGCCAAAGGCTATGTCGTAAATTGGGCAGGCGGGAATTATACGAGCTTGGACGAATTGGCCAATGAGACGAAAAAAGCGATCGAACGAGAAATCCGGCAGCTCATTCACAATGGTCAAGCCCGTAAAACGGATGTGTTCAACCTCGAACACGATTTGTTTCGCAACCATTATCGCTTCTGGAAGTCCGGAAAATGGAATGAGAAAGAGCTTATTTCGACCAAGGCAATCGACCAAATCGACCTTCGACTCAACATCGTGCATTCGGGAACTGAGAAGAGTAAGTTTGCCCGATAACTAGATCACAGGGATGGCTAAAGAACGATCGTATATAACATAAATCTGAAGCGGATATGATAACGATTAATAAAGAAAACAGGAATAGCAGAGTTGATAGATGTTTTACACTTACATTAGTTATCCGCTCCGATCATTTCATGAGTTCAGCAGTTGTCCGATGCATGCGATGTGATAAAACTTACGTATTGAGGTATATAGAGGAATTACTACTGACAGCCATATCAGGTCGTGTCAATTAGACAATTGTTCCGTAAGATGAGGTCGTTCCCAATATTGAAAACTGCTTTCATTCGCACCACCTTGTATATCAACATTATATTAACGTGGTGTCGCATTAAATTAATAGAATATAAAAATAGACTGCGAGACTTTCTTGACAGTCCGATCCTCTCTCTCGAGTTATCACCTGTTTCTTCGTCAAAAAATGCTGAATATTGTTGCGATTTCCATCCCCTCTAATGACACCACTTCCTTTATAGCTAATTGAGCCAGGCGGAGCATGCCGTCGATAATGATTGCTTCGTATTAATCAAGAAACAATGGAAGTCACAATCGTTTGTTGACTTATATCTACGACTTGGATAAAATTTAATAGTAATAATTACGATTAAAGCCAAGTTTGCTGGAGGGTCCAAAATGAAAAAAAGGTTATTGCTTTTGTTATCTACACTGCTTGTTGGCGCTTTACTGCTCGCAGGATGCGGCGAAGACAAAGCGGAAAGCGCGGGGGAGTCGGGCAAGAATACGGAATTGGTTTATGCAACATCGAAGGATATCAATGATATGAATCCGCATTTATATGCGGGGTCCATACCGGCGCAGGGGATTGTATACGAGTCATTGGTCGAAAACACAAAAGACGGCATCAAGCCGTCGCTCGCCGAATCGTGGGACATCTCCGCGGACGGAAAAACCTATACCTTTCACCTGAGAAAAGGCGTGGCATTTCATGACGGTACTCCGTTTAACGCGGATGCGGTGAAAAAGAACATCGATGCGGTCCAAAGCAATCCTAGTAAGCATGCCTGGATTAAGCTTTCTACCAAAATCGTCAGTGTGGACGTAGTAGATGATTATACCGTTCAACTTGTCCTCTCTGGAACGTATTATCCAACACTGACGGAATTGGCAATGACCAGACCTTATGCATTTATCTCCCCCAAGGATTTTATTAACGGCGAGACTAAAGACGGCGTTAATGGATATCACGGCACCGGTCCCTATAAGTTGGGAGAGCATAAAACCGATCAATATGCCGTCTTCGAATCGAATGAAAGTTATTGGGGCGGCGCTCCCAAGGTGAAAAAGATAACGGCAAAAGTGCTCCCCGCCGGCGAAACGACGTTTTTGGCGCTGCAAAAGGGAGAAGTCAATTTCATCTTTACGGATGATCGCGGCGCCGACAGCATCGATGTGCAGGCGATGAATCAATTAGTAGACAATGGCAATTATCAAATTGTAAGAAGCGAGCCGATGAATACGAAGATCATCGCAGCCAATAGCAGCAACGCGGACAGTCCCGTGAAGGAAACGGCTGTACGAGAAGCGCTTTGGTACGCGATCGATCGGGAGACGATCAGCAAGCAAATCTTAAATGGAACGGAGACGCCCGCCGACACCCTCTTCTCCGCTAACGTCAACTATGCCAACGTGAATTTAATTAAACGGGACTATGACTCGGAGATGGCAAAACAGATGCTGGAAAAGGCGGACTGGACTTTAGAAAACGGCGGCGATATTCGAACAAAAGCAGGCGGCAAATTAAACATGAAGCTATACTACGACGCAAATTCATCTTCGCAAAAAACGCAGGCCGAATTCATTCAAAGCTCAGCCAAAAAAGTCGGAATCGGACTGGAACTGATCGGTGAAGAATCTTCATCCATAGCCAACAGAAGGACGTCAGGAGACTACGACCTGCTGTTCAACCAAACCTGGGGGCTGGCCTATGATCCGCAAAGCACCATAGCCGCCTTCACTGCCGAGTCGCCCTACTACTACACGACTAAAGGTATCGCGAACGCAGCCGAGCTGTACGAAAAAATTGACGCTGTAGTTGTGTCTACCGATGAAACAACACGAGAGTCGTTATATTCGGATATTCAAAAAATCGTCCATGACGAAGCTGTATTTATCCCACTTACCAACGGCAACGTCACTATCGTGGCGCCCAAAAATTTACAAGGCATTTCATTTAAGCAAACGCAATACGAGCTGCCGTTTGAACAAATGTATTTTGAATAAAGAAAAGGGGCTCCCCCCTTTTCTTTATTAGAAAGGAAGAGCGCGATGGGCCGTTATGCCCTTAACCGATTATTGATCTCCATTCCGCTGCTCGTCATCATTTCGTTTATCGCGTTCATTTTAAGCAATCTGTCTCCTCTCGATCCAGCCGAAGTCGTATTGCATGCGCAAGGCGTGCCGAACATCACTGAAGCCTTGATTGCCGAGACGAAAGCTGAGCTCGGAATGGATCGGCCGCTGTTCCAGAGATACCTGCATTGGCTTGTTTCCTGTTTGCAACTCGATTTTGGAAACTCCTATGTGACGGGAAAACCAGTATGGTCTTTACTGGGTCCGGCATTTCTCAACACGCTTGCTTTGACGCTCGTTTCCATTGCAGTCATTGTCGTCCTTTCGATTGCGCTTGGCATCCTATGTGCTTTAAAAGAAGGGAAATTGATGGACAAGTCCGTTCGAGGGTTCGCCTTTTTCCTGACCTCCATGCCTTCCTACTGGCTTGCAGCGCTTATGGTCTGGTATTTTTCCGTCAAGCTGGACTTGCTTCCGACAAGCGGGATGGACGGCTATCAAAGTTATATTTTACCGGTTGCCGTTATCACGGTCAGTTATGCCGGCATTTACTTTCGCGTGATCCGAAGCTCTATGCTAAGCAATTTGAATGAAGACTATGTGTTATATGGCAGAGCTTGCGGCCTACCAGAGCGAAAAATTACGATCCATATGATACGAAATTCGTTGCAGGTGGCCATTTCCGTGTTTGGTATGGCGATTCCGATTATTCTCGGAAGTACCGTTGTCGTGGAAAACCTGTTTGCCTGGCCCGGTTTAGGGACGCTCAGTGTAAGATCCATATTGAGCCGGGATTTTCCGATTATCCAGGCCTACGCCTTGGTGCTCGCCGTTGCTTTTGTATTGTTTAATACCGTTTCCGATATTATGAATGCTGCGTTGAATCCCAAGTTAAGGAGGGATCTCTAGGATGAAACTGCTAAGACAGCTCTGCAGAGACAGATTGGCGGCCACCTGTCTGTTCTTCATCTCTGCGGTCCTTATTGCAGGCCTTTTGGCTCCCTTCATTACCCCGAACGACCCGAATGAAGTTCTTATGGAGCTTCGATTTGCGGGTTCATCGTCTGCCTATTGGTTAGGAAACGATCATCTGGGGAGATGTATTTTATCCCGAATCCTATATGGCATCCGTCCCAGCGTGTTATGGGTTCTGATTGCGTTGTTCATATCCGTAGGCATTGGAACGATTATCGGTTTTGTTGCCGGTTACTTTAAAGGAAAAACAGATGCCGTACTGATGAGAATTTGTGATGTCATGCTATCTTTTCCAGGTTACGTAATGACTTTAGCCGTGATCGGAATTTTGGGTGTAGGTCTTGAAAATATTTTAATTGCTTTTGTTCTGATGAAGTGGGCCTGGTTTGCGCGGATCATCCGGACGTCTGTTATGCAATATGCCGACGCCGATTATGTCAAGTTTTCCAAAACACTTGGAATTCGCAACATCAACATTATGATCAAGCACATCGTTCCCGCCGCGCTTCCCGACATCGCGGTGATTTCAAGCAGTTCGTTCGGCTCCATGATCTTGCAAATTTCTGGTTTTTCCTTCCTTGGTTTGGGTGTGCAAGCGCCAACCGCAGAATGGGGCATGATGTTGAACGAAGCAAGAGCCGTGATGTTCTCGAAGCCGGAACTGATGCTGGCGCCCGGCATCGCGACCATCTTGGTCGTATCGGCCGTCAACTTTTTATCCGATGCCCTCCAAATCGCGCTGGACCCTAAACTGATGACCTCCCGGCAAAAGCAAAAACAAAGCGCTGCCGCCGCTGCAAAGCTTATAGGAAAAGAGGTGGCCTAATTCTGTGAACGTCCTTAACGTCTCCGAGTTAAAGGTATGGGATAGCCGTACAGGTAAAGTCCTGATTCCGAATAGTTCTTTTCAAGTCAAGCAGGGAAGCTGTCTGGCCATTGTGGGCGAAAGCGGAAGCGGAAAGTCGTTAACCTGCAGAGCCATCATGAGATTAAACAAAGCCGGCATCCGCCAATCCGGCGATATTCTGCTCGGCGAGGTCAACTTAACGAAGCTTTCCGAAAAAGAGATGCGCAAAAAAAGAGGAAAGCAGCTCTGTATGATTGTACAAAATGGCATGCGTGCCTTCGATCCCACTTGTACCGTCGGCGCCCACTTAAAAGAAACGCTTGCCTGGCACTTCGGTTGGGGGCGGGAGGAAATTACGGTTCGCATGCGAAAAGCCATGGAAAGCGTGATGCTGAAAGACCCGATCGTTACTATGAACAGCTACCCGCATCAATTATCCGGCGGTATGCTGCAGCGTGTAATGATTGCGCTGGCCCTCGTGCTGGAGCCGGATATCGTGATCGCGGACGAACCCACAACGGCGCTCGATACGATCTCGCAATACGAGGTCGTAGAACAGTTCATTCAATTACGGAAAAGAATGGGTTGCTCGATGATCTTCGTTTCTCACGATCTGGGCATTGTCAAACGCATCGCGGATGAGGTGCTCGTTATGAAGGACGGTGAAATCGTGGAGCGCGGGACAACCCGGAACATCTTCTCCGCAGCCCAACACGAGTATACCCGCTTCCTGGTCTCAACCAAGCAGGCGCTGAACCGGCATTTTAAGGAGATCATGGGAGGCGATCGTCTTGTTCACCATTGATCGTGTGGAAAAATCGTATCGAAAAGGCGGGTTGTTTTCCAAAGACCGATTGCAAGTCCTTTCCGATATCAGCTTCGATTGGAAGCCGGGAGAGTGCCTCGGCATTATCGGGGAAAGCGGCTGCGGCAAATCCACCTTGGGACGATTGCTGCTCGGTATCGAGAAGCCGGATGCCGGAAGCATTTTGTGGGAAGGCAAACGGATAGCCGATCGCAGAACGCGATTAGGCAACATAAGTGCTGTCTTTCAGGATTACACCTCCTCCATTAACCCGTTTTACACGGTGGAGCAAGCTTTGCTCGAGCCCCTGAAGCTGCAAAGCCGCAATCGGCGCGAGCATCACGACAAGATCGGCCGGCTATTGGTTCAAGTTGGCTTGGATCCCTCCTTTCGCGAAAAATTCCCGCATGAATTATCGGGAGGCGAGGCGCAGCGGGTTTGTATTGCAAGAGCCGTTTCGACGGAACCGCGTTGCCTGCTGCTGGATGAAGCGATCAGTTCCTTGGACGGATCCGTTCAAATTCAGATTCTTGATCTGCTGAAAGAACTGAAAACGATGTACAACATGGGATATATCTTCATCACGCACGATATTCAGGCGGCAGCCTATCTATGTGACAGGGTGCTCATTATGAGAAGCGGCCAAATTGAGGAAATCGTTCGTACGGAGCACTTGAAAGAGGTTCAGTCACCGTATGCCAGAAAATTGCTGCAAATGATCATTGCCTAGAAAGGAAGGAGCAAGGTGTTGAAGGGAGCGTTGTCTTTACCCTTTTTGCGATTATATGGTTTGACGCTTTTATATTTTAGCGCCAACGCGATTTTGAATGTCATCATTCCCTTGAAAGGCGAGTCGCTCGGGGCCACCAACACCACAATCGGCATCGTCATGGGAGCCTATTTGTTTACGACGATGCTCTTTCGTCCGTGGGCGGGCCTGCTGATTCAGAAATATGGACCCATTCCGGTTTTACGAACGATTCTCGCCATTAACGGATTGGCCCTCCTCATCTATACATTTACCGGATTGGAAGGCTACTTTGTTGCGCGTGTCCTGCAAGGCGTATGTACCGCGTTCTTCTCTATGGCCTTGCAGCTCGGCATTATTGACGCTTTGCCGGACAAGGATCGCTCGCAAGGGATTTCGATGTATTCCCTTTGCGCTTCCATTCCAAGCATCATTGGTCCCCTGCTCGCTCTGGGTATATGGCAGTCGGAGGAGACCTATATTTTTACCGCGGCGATGATTACGATCGCGCTCCTGACGGGTGTTGTGGGGTACAGCGCAAAAATAGACCGAAGTGCGAGCCCCCCCGTCAATGACGGCCAAACCAAACAGGGCGCAGCGATGCTGCAATCCTTCGGGCAATTGGTGAAAAACCCCTATTTGTTCAGATGCAGCCTGCTGATGCTGACGGCATCTCTTGTATTCGGAGCAGTGACCACCTTTATCCCGTTATACGCCGCACAGATTCAAAACGGCAATGCGGCGATTTATCTCATGCTTCAGGCAGGCACAGTTGTCGTGGCGCGTTTTGTCTTAAGAAAGAAAATTCCTTCGGATGGAAAGTGGCATTCGGCTTTTATCATGACGTTAATGCTTCTGCTCGTTATAGCGGCGCAATCTGTAAGCTTTTCAATCACCGGCGGAGCCGTATTTTTCTATGCCGGCGCAATTCTGATGGGCGCCGCGCAAGCCTTGCTTTATCCTACGTTAACGACCTTTTTGACTTTTGTGTTGCCGCAGCAAAGCCGAAATGTGCTGGTCGGCTTGTTCATTGCCATGGCGGACCTGGGAGTATCGCTCGGCGGTGTCATTATGGGCCCGATTGCGGATCTTACCTCCTATTCTTTCATGTATACGGTTTGTGCGATCTTGAGCGTAGCGATGCTTTTTTTTGCCTATGAACGACGGTCAGCGTCTGTCGAAACGAAGCCATCCTCGAAGCGCGAATAAGCAATCTTGATTCGACCTAGACAAGCCGTTGCTTTCCAGCTTCTCTTTGACTTTACCAATTGACCGCCTCTACACACTGGCAGACATATAATATGAACCATGGATCCAACGTCTGCAGAGACTGGATCGTCCGGTCGACAGCCGTATCGAATAACTCCCGAGACCAACATGCCAGCCGTCAGTTGCATAAGGCCTCTCTCCATAAAGAAATTAGCGAGTCGATTCGAGATGATATTGAAGAAAGTTTCCAACGATTGGACCGCGAAGTTTTTGTATTCACCTTGAATAAAACTAGACGGAAAATTAGTATTGATAACTACCGTTACTATAAAATCTTCGAGTAGAGTCACCGTATTTAGCCGGAAATCTGTTTTGCAGAAAGATTGGTAGAACGATTTTGGGGAGTATAGATGCGGGTTCTTATTAGAATAAATACCAAACTTACTAGTAACGATAAAAAGCCGACGAATACAAAATACGGAATACCTAGTGCCGATATGAATAAACCGCCTGTTGCTGCTCCCACTGTAATTCCCAAGTTGCCGACTGTTAGAAATAAGCCATTAGAAAATTCCGGTGCTTCTGGCGCTGAGGAAACGACCCAATACTGAATAATATCCCCCCCGATTCCCGACAAGGTTCCCCAAAGTAAAGTAGAGACAATTATAGGTACAGTAAACTGTCCAAACAGGAATAACAAGATGTACACAGCCCCTAACGCAAAAGGAAAAGCGACTACCGTTTTTATGGCGTTATTCGTAAGCAGTTTTCCTGCTGGGCGTACACAAGAATGAGCCGTCCCAATGTTTGAACGGCTCATGATCTCTTCTCTCTTATTTTAGAGCGAAAGGTTAGAAATCTACTGACTGCATAGCCAATTTCACTAAACTTGAGCCAATTAAAATTAAATAATTATCCGCTTCCTCCAGTAAATTTCAGATAGAGCCTATGCTTTCCCGTAGCGCCACTGATATTACATGTTGATGTAGTCCAAGTTTGCCAACCGCCTGTCCCAGCAACTGTGTAAGTTCCTACAAGCTGGCCAGTAGGAGTTCCGATATCGTAGAAGTAGTTATTACTGATCATAATATGACGGGGGTATTCCTCGCTTTGCGGGCCCGGCACAAAATTGCGAATTTCGGTTTAGTGATTGTCTCCATCGTATGTGGACGGATCGCGGACCGCCGACATCTGACCGAAGGTCAGCACACCAATCGCCCCAATATGCCTAAAATCATTACCATCAACCAGATTGTTGCTGTTATAGCCCGACATCGTAATCGCATTACCGCCGATGTCTACGAATTTCGAGTGACAAATGCGGATATTTTCCGTATTATCGAGATAAATCGCTCCTGCCCGAACCATTCCCCAGTCTCCGCGCAGCGGACGACGAATGGCCGGGTGAACAGCGTTCTATGTGTCCGGACAAATGAGATTCCTTGAAGGGTCACATGGCTCAGCGGGCGCCGCCACGATTCTCCGGTAATCCGAATCAGTTCTTCTGTTGTCACAATGCTGTAGGAGGCATGTTCCAGTTCATGACTGTCGAGCGGGAGTAGTATAGCAGCCATTCCCGAAAATGCAGCGCACGAATATAACCGCCTTCAGGATTGCTCCATATCGCTGCTCGTTCCTTGCTAAGCGCATCGGCGGCGTATCCGTTCAACGTTTTATTTTCCTCGTATTTGGGATACCTGGCCATAATCCGCCGCTCGCTGCCGACATACAAAACATCTACTTGACGACCCGCGCCGATCGAAGCGACAAAAATACCGTCCTTATAGGGATTCCACGCCGGCTGTACGGCAAGCCGCGCCGCTGATGACAACCTCCTCTCCGTCCATGCTTGCGATGGTCAGCTTTAGATCGCTGTACCCCAGCGTCTCTTCATTCAGTTCGACAGTCGAGCCAATTCGTACATCCCTTATCTCAGATAAATAACCAATTCGTCCAGCTTTTGCTCGCAGATCTTGAGCAGAGAGACCGCCCGCTCCAAAGTGCGCAACGGCCGACCGATTGTACCGGGATGATCGTCCGAAGCTTCAGTCGCTATATATAATGTAAGCTTGCTGTTATTCGTCGGCATTATGCTCTCGCTCCTTGTGTGATGCGCTTTATAGCGTTGGTAGGCTTTGTTCCATTCCTCTGCCGCTTCCGGCTCGTAGCGCTCGGTATCGAACGATCGAGCCGCCACATCCCGCGCTTCGGCTACATTGCGATTTTCCCCGTGCGCCATCGCCTGTACCAAAACATTCCCGAGAGCCGTCGCTTCAACAGGGCCGGCGATGACCGGTCTTCCAGTGGCGTTCGCCGTCAACTGGCAGAGCAGCCGATGCTGAACTCCGTCGCCTACAATATGGAATTCCAGAGCGCCCTCGTTCGTAAAAGAAAGCTCCAGACTGTGTACCACAACAATCGGCTCGTCATTCTCAACGCCGACAATCGACCAGGTTCCGCAACTGATAAAGACGGCATTCAGATGGAAGGAAGGTGTGGCAACGACAGCCCCGCGGAGTCGTGAGAAGCCGTCGTAATGACCGGCACCGGCGGCAGGCCAAGCTCGCTTGCGATTGACGCTTGTACGGAAGCCAGCCTCGTTCCGGGCTGAACGGTTTCCGCAAGCCAATGCTTTGGCAATTGAAGACGAGAGAATAGCTCGGACGACCAACTTCTCGAATGAGGATTAAGCAGCCGCTTGTGCTGGCCACCGTATATTCGGTCGCTTTCACACCTTTCAGAAAATAATGAAGCAGATCCGGCATCCATAGCATGGTAGCCGCATTGTCCCAAAGTACGGATCGGACTTCTTCGTTGCGAGCAATTGAAACAGCGTATTGTACTGCCATGGATTGCTACCCGTCAGCGCGTAAAGCTCCTCTCGTGCTCAAACGCGATTTGCGGCATTCCGTCATTCCTGTTGTCGCGATAGTGATAAGGATTGGCCAGTAATTTGCCCCGGTTGTCCAGGAAAGCGATATCGACGCCCCACGTATCCACGGCCAGAGAATCAGAAGCGAATCCGCACTCTTGACGAACGAGTGCTAGTCCTCGCTTCATCTCATGAAAAAGCCGCAAAAAGTCCCAATACAGATGATCGCCCAAGCGCACAGGCTCGTTCGCAAAGAGGTGAATCTCCTTCAGCCGGACAACCCTTGCGGGCCGGATTTTACTATATTCGAGATACTTGGAATCAATAGTTCATTCTTCAATTTGATATAGTATAATATATACCCAGAAAATACGTGAGAAAACACGAATAACAAAAGTAGACTGCCGAGTCCTCCTCGGCAGTCTGGATGATCCATCGTTCCTTGAAAACTAGATGTTTGCATCACGCATCCGCTAATTATGCCCCTTTTAACTTTTTTCCTTTGTTAAATACACGATTTTTATTGTATTCCGACTTCATCTTTTGCATCCGTGAGAAATATTCTAATTTATTGAGATCAGGATCATCCCTATTAATTCTCACATACTCAATTAGCGGAAGACTACTTGAAACCTTAACATAAATTTCATCATCATTTGTTGTGTGCTTTACAATTAATACTGGAGTTACAGGTTCAAAGGCGATAACATCGCGTTTGGGTTCATAAATAAAACCATTGTAAAAAACATGATATCCTGACTTAACTGCTAGTTGCGGACTAAATTGAAATATAAAATCCTTCATCGTAACCTACTCCTCCTTATAATTTATATCTTTATTATTCTCAAAAACATAAAATTAATACATATATATATTATTATTTAAAAAAGTATATAAATACAAAGAAATGTACACACATCGAACAAAATGCAAATGTTCTCGACAGCTTAAATAATGAAGTAATAATGTTTTTAGGATGCATTAGATGCATATTTATTCCTTTGTGCAATTTCCATAATTTTTTCCCAGTCGTAAAGGTATCGTTTACGGCCTCCCTTTAACTGGACAATTTGTTTAGGCTTCAACTGGCCAGAAGATTCAAGTGAGGCTACGGCCTTTTCCCCAATTTTTAGGATTTTCATGATTTCTTCACGATATAATCCCTTTTCAACTGATCGCCTTTCCTTCATTTCTTTTATAATAAGCAGTAGTTGATTTCTATCTACATAGCAACTCTTAAAACTGCCAATAGTATTCAAGTTAACTGCGACTAATTTCCCCACAAGTATTTTTTTTATTAAAAAGATCGCAGATAGGCCTACAGTATTGTATTTTCTAAGTGCTTTTCTAAACGGAATCCATCTTTCGTCAATTTTATCTATAGTTGCTAGGCATTTTCCCAAAAGATGATCAATTTCATCTTTACGAATTAGTTTAGAGTAAGCCCCGCCAATCGAATCTTCGTGTAGTATTCCAGCTTCGATCAAGTCATAAACGATTGCTGTATTCAAGCCCAATAATTGCGAACATTTCACTTTACTAACAAATCTACACGTTGAATCAAGGTGTTTATTAAGACTTTTCTTATCAACCAAGTATTTTTTATTGTTTTCTTTGAGAATAAGTAAATTCTCTTCAACCAATGATATTAACTTCTCGTTTGAGAAGTAATTTTTAGCCTCCTCTTTTCTTATAAATCCTCTTTGTTCTAATAATGATGTGTTATTTTTGAAAACCGACATGTCTTTTCTTACTCTTCCTTCATCGAGTTTTGTTAACCAAAAGTACTCATATGCAGATTTAATCCAATTAAAAGCTTCTTCTCCAAATAACTTTTCAAACTCTCTTGTCCGATAATACATAGACTTCGCTGGTAGTTTTAATTGATAATCAAGGATCCTATAAAAATTACTAGGAAATTGATCATACATCCAAAAGAAACTCTTTATTGCATTATAATAACTCACGTTATCCCTCATTCCCGACCTTCTATTATGGAAGATACGAAGAACCTGGTCAGGGATCAATGGAGAAGGACAACCCTCAAGAAATAATGTACTGGAGTATAAAAGTTGATGAATATTCTTGAATGTCATATTGTAACCCATAAACCGGGTTACTCCAGTATCTGCACAGTCAAAAACTTTATGATTGGCCCATTCTTTTGATTCATCCTTTGTAGTAATCTTACTTGAATAAGCATGATCACAGTATTTACAGCTGTTGGCCATTATAGATTCCACAGACACATTGGATCCACAAACTTTGCAATGGTCGCATAAAACAACTTGGTGCTTTGTACAAATCGTTATAGAACGCAGAAACCAACTTATTTGATAGATAGAATCTTTGGTTATACATAATGGACAAAACTTAAACTTACTCTTGAGTACCATCTTATTGGATAGCTGTTTTCCCATTAACATTTCAAAGTAATTGCTGGTCATTGAAACAGCCTTTTTACTCGGCATATCTATGAGTTTGGATAATAGTGTTATCTCAGAGCTAGTAAAATGATTAGTTCTTACAGTGTTGTGGTTCATTTTAAGTGCATCTGTTATTTGATATGAATTTAAGTAATGATTAACATTTGCGATTCTATTAAGGTAGCTAATTAGACTTTCATTCGATTTAATGGTTGGTAAAAATAAAAAGTGCATATAAAGTCTCTCCTTTATACTGATCTGTCGGGATCGTCTCTTAATGGTGCATCCCTTAAATTTATTTATTGACCTTTTCCGTCGAATTAATACATATATATAGCAATATAAGAATCACTAAATATATAGGCATTTTTAGTTGAACGTCTTTTGTCTACACTTCTTCTAAAGAGGTGTAAGAATTATGAACGAAACCGAGTTGGTTTTACGATTAGTCGGTCAAAGAATTAAAGAAATAAGAAAAGCCCAATCCCTTTCTCAAGAAGAACTTGGAGAAAAGGCGGGCTTCCATTACACATATATAGGTAGCGTTGAACGTGGAGAAGCTAATATTACACTTAAGAACTTAACACGCATTAGCAATACTCTTGGTGTGCACCTATCGGATTTGTTAAGGTACAATGATTCGATTAAACAGTATATCGATCAAAATAAAGAATCAGAACTCCTCGAAATATTCGACTTGATTATTAGTCAGGATGTTGTTCCACTCAGTAAAATAAGGAATATTATTAATGAGCTACTCTCTTAAGAAAGATCAAGACGTTAATCTTATAACGACTTGATCTTTTTTAGCACAAACTGCGACTTGATTTAATTATCTTCGGATGTGAATAGACTTCATATGACGAGGAGGCAATGCATGAATGGAAAATTTCAACATTGAACTTGAACTCAACTCTATTAAAATTAAACAAAATGAGTATTTTGAAGCCGGCGTCAAAAAAGAACTATCTGATTCCACTAAACGTTTACTTCATTACCATTGGACTACATTTGTTGAATGGTGCGAAAAACATGAATTCCCTCCACTTCCGACTAATGAGCAAGTATATTCTCTCTACATGACTCATCACTTGTTTAAAGGAAGCAAAATAAATACATTAAAGATGAAAATACATGCAATAAATTGGGCAAATAATAATGCAGGATTTAATTCCCCTTATACAATAAATGTTCAAAAGGTTTGGTTCGAAATTGTTAAAATCCAAAATGGGGTCCTTGATCATAAGTTACCGTTGGTTCTCCAAATACTTCGTTTAATTATTAGATCCTTAAATTCCAATAGTCTAACTGAAAAAAGGGATCGAGCCATTATTTTAATCGGATATTACGGAGCACTCAGAAGATCAGAACTCGTAAACCTCACTTTTGAGAACATTCATGTATCTGAAAGTGGCCTCACAATTGAACTGTTCAGTAATAACTCAATTCCAACTGAAACAGTACAAGTAGCTTATTCAATCGATGAAAGTATCTGTCCGGTTAGATCGTTTTGCTCCTGGAAAGAAGCTTCGGGACTTGAAGTCGGTCCAGTTTTTAGAGCCATCAATTTACATGGTCATATTTCGGACAAAAAACTTTCAGACAGATCAGTAGCCCTGATCCTAAAAAAGCACTTGTCGGTTATTGGAATTGACGACACTTTATTTTCAGGCCACAGTATACGTTCAGGACTCACTGTTTCTGCATTGATAAATCCTGAGTTGTATACTTTAGTACAACAACGGCATAGACCAAATGATAAGTTATTGAAAAGATACAAAAGCAATTCTGATGATTTATTCTCAGAGAATGCAGCTAAGGACATCGGTCTATAAATATAACCATTTAATATAGATAGTTAAGCGTTGCAATAAAAGTAATATCTGAAAGTTCCAGTTTACCATCTATTTTCTTTTTGTTTAGTTTCTCGAGTAAAACACTTGTTCTTTCAACCCGATATTGAGTATTCAGTTCCGGGAACAAATTTTCAATATCAAAAGGAACGGAATCAACCCAAGATTGAAAAAATTTAATTCTCCTCGTTTTTTCAAATAATTTTACAACCTTCATTTTTACTGAAGATATATCGAAATTTAATGGCCACGTTAACAAAACATTTCCCGCATGTTGAATCCCTTCATAAATTTCAAAAATGTTAAGTTTTTCAATGGATTTGCTATTCCAACAATCATCGTATCTATCCAACAGCCATGAAAAAAACGATAAGACATGAACTAAGTCGACAAAACTTAATCTTAGGACTTCTATAGGATATTGCTCTAGTTCTAACTTATTATTTTTATTAATTTGATAATATATAAGTTTATGCACGTCTAACTTCTCAACTTTTTTGAAATTTTCCGTGTACTTACAGATTTCACTCCATTGTATATGACATTCTGGACATTGAGATAATAACATCTCACTCCAAGAAAATAATCCATTACACCTTGGACAAGAGTCTAGAAGTAAACATTGATGATCGACGCAAGTAGTAATATGAGTAAAATGCCATTCTGAATTGATTAAATTATGATCACGCAAACAAAAAGGACAAACCTTCACTTTATTTGATAGTAGATACCTAGGAAATCTTTTCCCAAATGTACAGAAATCAGCATTTCCTCCCCCTCGTTCAAAAAGCAACCAATCCTTAACACAGTTATCAACTATTAGATTAGTAGATCTTACTTCATCCATCTCATCTACATAAACTGGGTTGGGATTATTTGGTCTATATCTTACTCCAAGCAATTTATAAATTGCTTTTAAATCTTGTTGATTCAATTCAGAAGCCCGACAGATGTAACTATAAAATGATTCTTTATCTTGAAAACTTGGTTGAATTGGCCACAGCACAATTTTTCATCACCTTTTTTCATTAATCTTTTATTAACATTGTTACAAAAATATCTCACTTTAATACATATATAGATACATGGCTGCTCAAAAGACTTTTATTTTGAAACTTTAAAGCCCAAACTTCCTTAGGCAATCGTTAATGTCTGCTCTGGGTCACGCTTTCGTCTGCTCTCACCACTTGCTGCAGTTATAATACGAGTTCGTAAAGTTTACTTTGATAGGGAACCGCAATAGGCATGGCAGATTGAAGGTTTCTAAGGACTTTGGCGCTTCGATCGACATATTAGCTCCTTATATTACAAATAATAACGAATAATATCAAAAAAAAGCATCTGAAGTTAATGTTTCATACCCATACCCTATATAATGGTGAATTGCTATAATGTTCATACATCGTATGGGTAAACATGAATTAAATACCAATTCAGAAAAGGGGATATCTTTAATTTTAAGTACACTTGAAATGTGGAATCTATATCATAATAAGGAGTGAATTCGGATTGAAGTTGATTAGAGTGCTTACATTGAATATTGTTGTATTGGCTCTTGTTAGTCCGTCGGTATTGGCAAATGACACAGTCCTCTCTAAACCTTCTAAAATAACTGGTACTGCAATACCAATCAATGAAAATATCGTCTACCGTGCCCCCTCAGGTACCGAGCGACTTGGCTCTTGCAGCCTTTCACATTATAGCTTTACAGACCTTTTTAATAGTGGAAAGTCAGGGCATTCAAGATCGGTTGCTTTTTGCAGTGAAGATAGCACTCGTGTCACAGTAGATTATATCTATGCAAAAAGCCGACTTTATTCAGAAGGTGGATTGGTTGATTCAAATAGTGATACCGAATACAATGCAAGTTATGCAGGTGCAAATACATTCAGTCTAACTTTGCATACAGGCTACCTTGATATTAATAATGAAACATCTGATTCCAATACAGCTTCTGCAACACCCGCACATTAATATTCACTAGCAAGGGCCCTTCAGATTTGTTCTGAAGGGCCCAGATATATAAACTATTATAACTACGGAGAAAAAGAAAATGGCAAATTATTTTAAGCCCAAGCCAATTTTATTCATCAGCGTGAGTACTATCATAGCACTCTCAATTTATTACTTTTTTGAAAAAAATGATCAGACTTACATTGAAACTTTTGATAATTACTCTTATGTTGCTGAAGGAAACGGTGTTCAGTATGGGCTTGTTACTTCAAATAAACAGAAAACAATTGAAGAAAGGACTTTCTACTTAAAAAAAGGACAATCAATTGACTTAAATATTGTAGTTGCAAATGGCTTAAAAGAGACCACTGAGTTCTTATTGCTGCCATTCTTAGACTATAGCCAACATTCAATTGATATCTCAAACAAATTCCAAAGTAGTTTTTCTTTTAGCCTTAAATCAAGGGAGCTTAGATTTTTTCAAGTTAAAATTGGTGAGGAATTAGAAGAGGGACTCCATGATTTCATAGTTTTTTTTATTAAAAACCCCAATGATACCGAAACATCAACAAAATACAGAGATGCAACTGAATTTAATCATTTGGTAGGCGTTAGGGTAACATTGATTGTTGAAGAGGAAAAGCAGAAAAATGTAATACCTAGAATACACAGCACTGAATTAATCGATAATAACATATTGGATGGCATGTTACTTACAAAAGGTTCATCACTAAATAAATGGTCAGTTGAAGAAGTTGATAAAGGTCAAGTAACCAATTTCTTTATTAATGTTGGTAACAAGAATAAAAAAGAGCTACCGTTTGCATTAATTATTTTACAAGATTGGACTCAATTATCTATTAGGGATGACAAAAAAGCGATTTTTGGTGTCTTACCTCAGCAAAAACTGATAAGTGTAAAAAGTGAAACAGTGCCTTTCACGAAAGATGTGTCAAACTTAACGGCAATTCTTGTTCCATACCCTTTTGAAAAAGTCTCACGCTTTAGTCCGATGGATGTAGAGGCAAGTGTTAGAATAGCTTTAATCAGGAAATGAAAATATTAAAACAATAAATACAATACAAGTCGGCAAGGATTCTACTCTTTGCTTCCGTCCATTTGAGCCGAAGGTGGAAACGGGACTTTATCTGTCTGGAAAAGCATCGGTATATATACTTGACAAAAATCTGTGTCAGGAATATATACCGATGCTTATTAAAAATTTTATTTGTTTGTTGAACTATAGACTATGTACATTTCACTCACCAATAGCTATAAATGAATCTTTACATTTTCGGGTATGATTGTGACCGACATTGATATCGGCCCCGTTTTTTTCCGAATTGCTCTAGACTGAAAAAGTCCGCTGATATCGAGGATTATTTCGAATATTAAAATGGTACAAATAAACATTTGGCCACATTCTTGTGTTAATGCCCCTACCGATTTCAACCGCAAGGCCTGCTGGCCCACTGTAAAAAAGATGAATTTCTTTATATCGTTTTTGTTGTAATTGCTTTTCAACAGCAAGCTTAAATTCTTTTTGAATGATTTGCACATCCTCCTGAAAAAGAACTCGGTTAATCCCAGGGTTCTCAATACTGATATCCATAAGATCATATTCGTTTTCTACCACATTATGAATATCTTGAGTGTCGATGGAGGCGCTTACTGACACCGCTACAACTAATATAGTGGCGTCTTCATTGAAGGCGCTTTGACATTTAGTTTGGATCGATGGGGCACGATTTGTGCCCGGCTGATTAGACACCCATAATTGCTGATCCCTGTCATATTGATAAACAGTTGCCGAGATTGTATCGGTGATTAGAGTCCCTAAATGGATTAATAATGGGATCGGGGACAAAGGAAAGATTTCAACATCAATGTCCTTGTGACACGCCATGACATCGAGAAATTGTTTGTGAAGTGCAATATCCATCGCCTTAGCTTCTTCCCAACCCTCTAAAGAGGTATCGACAAATTCTTCTTGGAGCTCTATTGCTTCAAGCAATAATTTGTTTGTCCCCTCTATTAAGTCCAGACTACGTATGGGAGGCGCTAATCGTTTGTGAATAATTGCAATTGACTTTCTATTTATTTCTCCCAAAGAGACGACTCTTTCTTCGTGCTCACGTTTCATTCTAAATAAATCATCAGGAGGAAATGCTTCCGCATGGTCATCGATTAACTTGTGATGATCTGCGCAAAGCATCATCAAATTGCTTATGTTTTCAAGATCCTCATCTTTATATCCGTATTGTTCAGCAAACTCATATCTTGGTCCCTTATGGCCAATAATATGCGCTTTCTCTCCTACATTGGACAGCCGTCCATCTTCATTTAAGATCAGCAACTTGTTACAAACTTTGCTCTTCGAATCCTGAAATGAGCAACGTCCCCCTGAAACAACCCATAAGTAAAAGTTTTCAACCGCTCTAAGCTGCCGACGTTCTCGTTTTTGTTCACCTGAACTTTCTACGTTATTCATACCTGTTAATATCCCCCACTCTGAAAATCCGAATTCTACCGTTACGATTTACGCCTTGCCAAATGACCAACCGTTGAATGCCAACAATGATAAAAAATAAAGTTGTTTGCTCTTGGATTTTGGCATTTAGCAAGTTTCTCCAGCCACGTTGATCGATAAAGGACGGCTTCGGCACTTTTTCCGGGTGCGTATGCCATTCGCCTAAATAGAAACACCTTCCTTCTTGATGTGCCCAGTGTTGATCAAAATATTCTTGATGTCCCTCCGAATCTCTCACGAAGCTATTCCTTTTTTGGACATCTTTCGCCATAGGTACTGAAGCATCATCAATCACATAATCCGCAGAGCTCTCCAATATTCTTCCTACTAAAATCCCACCGGATTCCAGTGCATCCAGAGAGTCCTGAGCCAATGAAAACAATAATTCGATGACTTCTTCATTCACTTTCAGCCTTTGGTTTGTTGGCAAAATAAAAACGGATTTAGACATTAATGTGGTGTCTCCTTGTTTGAGCAAACGGGACAGTTTGGGTCGTAATACAAGGTGCTATTCTTCATTAATTGCTCTTCTGTCATATGAAACCTATCGCTCAATTTAAATCCTTCATTTAGAAAAAGTGTAGGGTCGCCTTTCCATGAAAAAATAGGATTTCCTTTTATCTGTTTGCGTGAAAGTCGATGGATTGTTCTTAATACCTGGTTTGCTGTTTCTTCGCTATCCAGGAAACTATATGGAGTAAAGTAAGTTCCGCATCCACCAAGAGATTTCGTAAAGGATTGACCAGCCTGTGCGAAACCCGACAAATTCTCAATGGAATCCTCGTCACTAAGCGGTCGGAATAAACATTGGTAACATCCTTGTTTTTCTTGATTTAATGTGAGTAGCACATGTCCACCTACACCAAATGGTTCAACCCAAGCATGAATGAGCGGCGGCGATTGGCTTAGTTGATGGAAATGACGGTTGATTGCCATTTCAGCATTAGGTGAACCCATACATACAATGATGATGTCCGCTTTATCCCAATCAATTGTTTCCATCTCCAATACGGTGTTAAACTTCTTGTCAATCGCAATGACCTTCGTTAATGGATACTTTCTTTCTATTTCTATTTTCAATGCTTCGACTTTTTTGTAACGATTAAGTTCATTGGGAGTATCTCGGTTATAGAGTAAATCCGCACCTAGAACATGCCTGTACACATTCTCAATATCGATTCGATCATGGTCAATGAGAGTGATGGTGCCGAATCCTGACTTGGCTAATCCCATTGCCACTACGCTGCCAATGGCCCCTACTCCGATTACAATGGCATGTTTTCCAACGAACGATGAATCTGCGCCTGTGCGGGCTAACAGAAAGTCTTTATGATGGCGAGTAACTGCAAATGGAAAAACTTCTATTTTAACTGGCGTTTGTATTAAAGGATGCAACTGTACTTTCGTTTTCTTGCTCTTGATCATACCCTCTTCGTAATGTATAACCATGCCGAAGAGCGCATTCTTCTCCTGATTGATGGGCAACCCGAAAAGGACATAGTCATACCGAGTATTGCTTTTTGGATTCCTCTGAATAAGTTGAACAAGTTTTTTTCTATCCTCAGATGTAATATTGCTATAGACCAATTCTTTGAGTTCTTTAAAAGTCCATTTTTGGTGAACTTGAGAAGGCTTAATAAATGTTCCCTCGCGTAATGGGATGAAAAGGCATCTTCGTTTAGTTACATTTTTAGTCTCTTCTTTGAAAACGGATTGAATATAGTGATCCGGATTAAACGATTTTTCACATACAAAATAAGTAACCCCATCTAACGACATTAGATATAGATCGATTTCACGAATTGTATTGTTTTCTTCATCAAAAAGAACATGTGCTTCTCTATAACATGCATCAGACCTCTGCCAGTAGACTTCGAACTCTTCTAGAAAATCTTGATTATTGGCTTCCAATTGCCCCATTTCAAGGATCCCAATTACTTTCTCTAAACAGTCAAGAACCACTTTACCTGGATATCGCTCGTCAATAACCAAATTCTCATTTCGGGTAAAGCAGATAAAGCCGCTATCCTCGACATGCGGAACAAATCCAAATTGACGCTGGGCATCAAAAAAGAGTGGTAGCACGGAAGGAAATTCAAAAGGCAAACCGACCACAAGCGTGGCCGGTCCATCCAGTATTTCTGTTTGAATTCGAAATGCATGCTTAACATAGTAATAATGTTTCAGTTCGCTCTCCGGGATAAGAGTAATCTGATGTGCAAGCGCTCCCCCAAATTTCTCTATATAACGAATCGTTTGATCAAGAATATCCAGAGCTGCTCCTCCTTATGCAGATTCATTTGTTGGAATGACCGCGCGTACGGAAGCCTTTTGACCATCGTCCTTCGGAGGAATCGGGAAATCACTGCCAAACTGTTTTTGAAGAATAAGCGCAGCATCCGACTTTTCTATTTCATTTTTCGCTTCGATGAGCGAAGTTTTCAGACCTTCAAGTTTTTCTTTAAAAGTCTTCATCTGCTTTGGCGTCATTTTCACAAGCAAATTAGGATAAGGGGAGGCAGGCAACTTTACTTCTACATGAGGGTATGCGACAAAATTGCCGTCTTCTATCTTATACGTTGTTGTAAAGGTGGACAAAAAAGTAGTAAGCACATGAATCAGTGCGTCAAGATCTCGGTACTCTTTTTTTCCGGAGAATGCGTCGACAACTTCCGTTTTAACTTGCATATGATGATAAACAATTGCAGTTAATGCGATTCCGGTTGGCTTGCCACTACCGGACTGAGTAAATTGCTCATCTTTCCAGCGTTTCAAGTACCGAATAAGTCGTCGAAATTGTTTTCTGTCTTCCTGCACGGCATACTTGTTGCGGATTGTATGGATTAAATCTTTGGGGTTCGACTCATCCCAACTTTGATTTTCCTTTGATGAATTTAACTTCCCCTTTGCCAGATACACTTTATTATCAGAGTTCTGAGCTGCGTATATAGTTACATCTACATGATACCCAGCCACATAATTAACAGTAACGCAAGGCGTCTTCATAACTACATCATTCGTATGGTCAACAAGGGCGTCATAAACCCATTTTTTCGCTTCTACAGGGGTGTCGACATCGTTTGTTGCCATTTCAAAAAATAAGCCTAGATCGATATCATAATTCCCGTCTAATGGTTTGACCCCCGTCTTCATCGCATAGCTTCCTTGGTTAAATGTAGAATAGGGCTTGGCAGCTGAAGGCATTTTATTATTTAAGCGCTTAATGATAGTGTCGCGCTTTTCGCGTAGAATCTCATCTTCATCACTAAGCTTTATTTTTCCGTGATATTCCTCAAATTGCTTTTGACAGTGAGTCATTGTTTTATCCCTCTCTCAAATATTATGAAAAAAAATGTGAACATGCAGGAATTCACAAACAAAGAGAGAAGTACATATTAGTCGATATGATTTTCTCTTGTTTGTTTATTTACTTGTTGATTTTTATTTGTAGCTCCTTTCTACCAAACAGGTCTAAACCATGTTAAGAAAACCATGGTTATAGACTTTTTGGTATTTTCTATTATATTCCAAAGGCAATAAAAAAGCCAACTTATAAAAAGCTTTCCTGCTCAATGACAATCTTTTCTTCTACGATTTTATCAATCAACGGCTGCATCAAGGGATCCTTTAAGACTCGCATTTTCTCCCATGCGGAATCTCCCATCTGTTCGCCCATGGATCGAAACGCCTCGAATTGACCCACATCCATTAAAAAGGGGCGCAGTTGGGGGAAAATAAATTTGCGAATATATTGGAAGATTTTAATTCCCCCATAATCCAGGTCCCCTGTATGCAAATAATCAACCTCTCGTTCACACAATACTCGCTCCAATTCCTTCAGGAAATCCCGTTCCTTAGGAGAAAAGTATCCGTGAGAGTAGATAATTAAAGTACCAGGCTCATATTTCATTGACATATAATTGGCCCTATTCTCAACAGTTATGATCTTACGGATGTTTTGATGCACCGCTATTTGCGCATGTTTCAACATCTCACTTGTGAGTACAGTCCCGTAAATAAATACGGATAAATCTATCTGTTCTCCAGCCAACTCTAAAATAAGCTCTCCTTTTAAAGCCAGTTCCTGCGAGTATTCCTCAATGTACAACTGCGATAACACCTCAGAATCATTCATATTATCATCAATATCCGGATGATATTTTCTAGCCTGTGATATGATTCTGAGTTGGAAAACTTTTTCGAATATTTTCGAATTTCCCAGGTAGTGCTTACTAAAAATTCTCTTGTAAATTGGCTCTCTTAATACATCTAGGGCATTTAAGCATGTGCAAAATAAACTAGAATTCAATTCACTTTCGTCCTCGTGTACAGCTTCATAATTCATTAAATTCTTCGGAATACTGCCATTATCCAATTGCCTTAACATCTCTTCATAACAAGCCATAATCCAGCGTTCCTTTACAACCTCCATCTGCTCGGCAACGAATTCATTCATTTGTCTTAATATCTCGATTTTTGGTGTTTTCCCGATTAATTGATGCATTTTATTTATATCTTCTAGCGAGTAAATGATTTTTTCGATATCCGTCTTGTTATTGAACCATTTGACTCGAATTAATCCCTGCTCTTCCAACTCTACGGCTTCCCAAAGCAACTGGCTTTTTCCTACTTCGTCGTAATCTTTCTGCTGAATGCGAATACTTCGATTGCCTGCATTCCCCCCTTTCCAATCTTGTGCGCTATTTTCGTATTTTTGTATGATTTTTTCAATCAGAATCATCGTTCTCATCCAACTCCTTCATGAGTTGATCGAAGTCTTTCTTTTCAAACTCCTGCAATGAAATAGATTTTTTGTCCGGATTAGCAAATACGAATATTTTATTGACGTTTTCCAGGTAATTCTGAATTTTATCGTTGGTAGCGCTAATCAACGCCTGAAATCCGAGGCCACGAATAAGTTCGATGCAGCTTGCTACCTTTTCAGCATCCATTTTGGAAAAGGCTTCATCCAATACAACCAGTCTAATGGTAGGCTTTCTCTGGATTCTAGGCGACAAGTTGATCCGATAGGCTTGTGCAAAACTGGCAAGAAGCGCGACATACAGCGGATTCTGGCCCTCCCCGCCTGAATTTTTCTTAATCATTTTTCCCAAACCAATCTTAATTGTTTCCTCTTTATTTTCAATCAGTTGTTGCATGTCAAAGGATAAATAAGTCCGGTAATCTGCGTATTTAGCCATATTGCGTTTGGCCTCTTCCAACTGTTCGCTACTTGCGTTATCAGGTGGAATAAAAATACTGATAAGATCATTAATCAAATCTCCATAGTCAATCTCATGCTGCAAAGTAAAAAGATCCATCTGTTTGTCCATTGATCCAAGCAGATGTGTTGGACTGATCTCTAGAGACTCATCCATAAACATGTTATAGTACCGGCCGTCAATTCCTTTGTTTTTCCAGATGATAAACTGGTATTTGTCCTTGCCGAAATTCAATCTGCTTATAATCTTGTTCAATTCGTCTTTCCGTTGTAAAGCTTCTCTAATCGCGCTTCGAATTTTGAAAATGAAGTCGTCTTTAAAATGCTCTACCGCAGAACGCGCCTGTTCTTCAGCGATTCTCCGATATTCCTCCAATCTGTCACATTCCAACGTTTGAAGTAGTTCATCGTACTGTTGATTATCCTCAGAAGTAGATGAGAAATTGCGATTCGAGTTCTTTCTTAAATATTCTAACCGTATATTTATCAACTGATTTAAAGCCTCTTGTCTTCTTTGTTCTGCGCTATTCAGCTTACCTGTAAAGTGGTCTCTTAACTTATCGTACCTGGTAGCCTGGTGTCCCTCTATGAAGCGTTTCACCTCATCATCGAAATTTTCTATGATTACAAGGGCACTTTTCTTCTCGCTCAACTCTGCTTCTAATTGTTTAACTTCTTCAACATCCCGCTCTTTAGCTTCCTTCCGGGAGGATAGGGTCAAATCGTTTTGACGTCTTTCATCCACTTTACCTTTTATAAGCTCCTGCACAGCCTGACGCTCTTTTTCCCAGATGCCAACGTTACCGGACTTTAACTTTTCCAATTTTTCTTTGAGCATTTGCTGATCTCGCTGTTTTTCCTTACAATCCACAATATCCTGCCGCCACTCGATATATACTTTAGTATCAAAACTGAGACTTTCGAGAGATTTGATCTTTGCACATTCTCTTATAATAGCCTCTTCCGGCTCTATTTGCTTGCTGATACGATCCAAATTGTTCTCCAGCAGCTTTATTCTCTGTTGAAGACTATTATTTCCTATGAAAGCGAATCGGGTGTAACTGTCTGGGTTTATATGCTGCATACGGTAACTATGATACAGGACACAATCGGCTGTTATACCGATTTTGCAGTTTCGCAGTTCATCTATGCCCTCGCATTTCATCACCTTGCCGAGCAAAAAATTAATATAGGATTGAACATATGAACGTTCCGCTATCACTTCTTCCGCCAAAGCCTTCTGCAATACTTTATGAGCATCCAATCCGACTTTTTCAGTATCCAGAACAGCTACTCGATGGTACTTTTCCTTATCCATTGACCGATAAATCTTCAAAGCGTCCCGCGCGTATTTAGGTTCTACAATAAGTGCAAGTTTGTTATTCCCCATATAGCCTTCAATGGCGTTTCTCCATTTTTCATCCCGAATATCCAATAAGTCGGCCAGTATTTCTACATCAACGTGTTCTCCGTTCTCCTCGGACAACCGCCTTTGGATATAAGAACGAGCCAGCTCCAATTCTTTGGGATAAGCCTTGTTGCCAGCCTTTAACTGCTGTAATTCTTCTTGCAGTTGCTGCCTTTTCTTCTTTAATTCACGTATGACAGAATCAGTTTCCTGCCTCTGCTGTTCAACATCTCTTTGTACCTCGGCTAAACTTTGGTGTAAACGGGATAACTCCTCCTCCGAAATGTTCTGCTCAACAAACTTCTGAATATCTCGAAGAACCTGATTTGGTGTAATCTCCTGATCGGCCCATGCTTCCAGACCATTAGCGACTCTCATCCAATTCGCCTTACTCTTATTCAGATGTTCAATTAGCTGATTCAAACTGTTCAATTGATTCTTTAAATCTTCATATCCGCTTGCAGCAATTTGCTTTAATAAACCCTCGCCTTGTTCAGTCAACTCGAGGATCTGCTCTTCTAATCTTTTTGCCCGATTATCCAACCATTCCAAATCTTGATTTGATAGTTGTATCTTATCTTTCATCCCACTGATTTTGGTTTCAATTTGAAGGATATCCAGCTTCTCTACGAAGTACGTAAATTTACTTTTTTCATCTTTTTCCGCTATGACCGCCTCGAAACGTTCGCGAATTTCTTTAAGTTTATTAATTTCTATGTATGTATCTTCAATCTGTTTACGCATTCGTCCATACTGCATGACGCTTTCTTGCATGTCTTCAATATGGATGTCTTGTTCCATACAAATATATTCCTTTACAAACTCCTCCAGCTTAATATTCATGCGAAATGGAATAGCCCGTTTAAAAAGCTGTGGGAACTTTTCTGAGTCTAATCCTCCCAAATAAATATCATACAATTGCTTACGAAAGCGTTCGTTGTATGAATTGTAATAGCACTCTTCTTTAGAAAAATGGCTATTAAGGTCTTCCTTCACTTCTTCTGTAGTCATGCTTCGGCCATTCTTTCGATATGCATGTTCCAGAAGAGGACCTTTATGCCAGAAAAACATTCGGGATATCTCATTTGTTGCAACTTCCACATCAAAAACCACACCCACACACTGACATTCCCTCGTATCTGTCCGTGTTAACTCCAATACTATAGCGCTAGAAAAATTAGAGTTGCGTAAATACGTGGGTTCATTATTTTCTCCAATGTTGATCATTCCTCTTAAATATTCCAACAAGTTGCGATCCGAGTCGTCCGCAGCAGCTTTATTAAAAAAACTTCTTCCGTCAGTGTTTGCATATAGTACAATTTGCATAGCATCAATAATTGTGGATTTACCACTTCCGGAATGACCAGTAAAAAAGTTGATTTCTTCATGGAAGGACAATATCTTTCGATTGATGTAATGCCAGTTGTTCAGGCATATTCTAGACAATGCTTCAAATCTCTGATTCGTCGTCATCTTCTTCTCCTCCGTTAAACGATTCGAGCAAGGCCCTTGCATCATCCCCCAGGAGAACCACATTAATGCACGGATAAATAATGATCTGGCTGTTCCCGTTAAAATCCTCCAGTGTGTCCAATGGTTCAACGATCTGATATTTCTTAAGCAACGTAATCGTTCTTTTCACTTCAGTCACCGAAGGCTGTTTCTTTAACAGGCGGTAGTTAGCAAGCTTCTCGTGGATATCGCTTAACTTCGTATAAATATTAACGCTGGTTGAAACGGACTCCATATGCTCATCATAAATTAACTTTAGAGTCAGCAGATATAGAGTAGCCAGCTTAGGAAGCTTCTCCCCGATTAAATTTTCTCCTTGTAAATAGATAACTCCAATCTGACTATTTTCTATTACGGATATCCCACTGATTGCAAAATAGGAACGTATAAATTCCAAATGCTTGTCGCAGATTCGAAAATCTCTACTAAATTGAAATCGTCCTGATTTCTTCTCAAACTTTCGTTCCAAAAGGAACGTTTGCTTGTAAAGTAACTGTATCGACTGGGTAACTTCTTCCTTTTCTTCTTCCCTTAAATTTTCGTAATAGGGTATCATAGAAACTCCTTAATGAACTTTTTTTGTTTTTCGTACAAAAACCATGTTCGGATATATGTATTTTCCATTATCGATTTCTTCAACTTCTTGTTCTAATAGCTTATATAGGCTGTCTCGCCGAGTAGAATAATCATATGCCAGAACCAACTTTTCAAATTCTTCATCAGATTGCACAGTGTCTGCAGTTACTGTCATTTTTCCGTCCACCATACGACCCGAAATAAAGGCTTCTATCTCTTTTTTGCTGTAACGGCTTTTTATTTTGTTTAACTTAAGAATTTCTTCTTTTGATAATTCCTCGGTCTCTACATCCGGTTCCAAGTGCTCCGAAAAGTCCTGTTTTGGTTTTCTCCTCTTATATAAGGATTTTTCCGATACCACGGTTAATTGCGAAAGGTTCATCTTACCCGCAATTTCAATAATTTTAACATCATTATCATCAGACTCCGATAGATGGTTTAATAGTTGTATGACCAACCCCTTCATATTATCTTTTTCACTCAATAGATAATTTAATCTTGTAACCGTCGCCCTTACATACTTGGAATGCTCTTTATCCATATTCGCAATCCGATGTTCAATATCATCAAAACCTCGTTCGATCAGATCTAACAACTCTACAATGTCCGCTTCATTCATGGTATTTGCATTGCGTCTGCACAACTGAATGATCCAATCAATATCTTCCCTCATATCTCCCAGCCATCTTTTAATGTCTGTTTTATAGAGATAGAAGTTATCTGAGGTCTTAAGAATGTGATATTTTTTTTTTATAATCTCTTCCACATAGCCTTCTAGGTGATCCCTTAACAACTCCCCGTAAAACTTTTGATCCAGTAGACTAGCAAAAAACTTATCCATATTGTGAAGCATATCCTGTAATGTTTTATTTAATTTTCTTGTATTAATCAGGGCCGTATTTAATAAACTCACATTCGCTCTGGTATCATTCTTAAACGAGAACAATATAGCGTAGATATTCTGTATATACACCTGCGTGGCATCATCCTCATCGCTGGACAATTGCACAAAGGCATCGATAAAAATGGCCGCATAATCCGGAATTACAATATTTACAATCATTGAACTGTAATCATCGACTTTCCGCAACCATTGCGTATGAAGCAACCAGTTCAAAATTCTGGTCGCAGGTGGCTCCAGTTCATCCAGCTCCTCCTCAATCTCATCTGCCTCGATGGAGATCTTCTTCTGAGTAAAATAGTCGGCCAAAACTTGTATGCAGATATCTTTACTCAAAAAATAGTTGCTATATTGGTATTCCTCATTGATTCGTAATAAAGCTTCTATGAAGACATCCCGATTTTTCGATCGAAACAGACTCCAGAATACATCGGGTATTTCCTTCAATAAATTCATGTTTTTAGCTTCACCTCACACTGCCCTTATCCTTATTGATTATTCGGGATTTAGTCGGTCGTACTTCTAAAATATTTCAGTTTCAGTAATATTTCGACAAATATTGGCCTTTTCCTGTCCAATGCAGTCTATTCGAAATTTGAAATGGAAAGACTGAAGACATTGTAGGAGTATGGGAGTGGTGTTTTGGGATGGGAGATGTTATTTATAGGGAATATGAACAAAAATGCTACTTGTGCGTTGGGGCAGAAGTACACCATGCCCTAGAGGCCGCCACTGAAAATATACAGGCTTGTGAAACTGTGTACTCCATAATGGAGTTACGGCTCACAGGCCGTTACTTTTTTGGTAGGACATACTTTGGGTCCCAAACCGGCCGACTGTTTTCCACGAGCACCGCCAGTTGTTTACCCCAAGCAATTTATTAATTGCCTTTAAATCCTGTTGGTTCAATTCAGAAGCCCGACAGATGTTAAATATAAAATGATTCTTTCTCATGAAAACTTGGTTGAATTGGCCACAGCACAATTTTCATCGCCATTCCTTAATTCTTTCACTAATCTTTCATCATTATCATTGTTACAAAAATCTCTCACTTAAATACATTGATAAATAGTTCATCCCAAAGGATTTTCTTCTGATTCTCTAAAGTTAACTTAACGTGGTCAAGCCCCAATTAAAAAATCAGCAACTTCTGATTCCGACCCTCAGTTGGTAGCAGTTTTTTATTTTTTTTGCCGCTGACAATTGTAATAAGGTATCTTTCCTCATCGTAGTACGCGCTCCGTCTTTAATGAAATAAAAATAAACGCTCCGATTTATTCGAAGCGTTCATTTTATTAGTTTATTATATTTTTACTTTTATGGCGGGTTGTCACCAGGTTTTATGGTAAACAACCCGCCACGGTTCAAATTATTTAATTATTAATTTGAATGTATAGAACTAGTCTAATTTTGTACTTATTCGTTTCCTTTAGATACCGGAACTTCATTCTCAATTTAATGTATTTGAATAACAAATTGATAACGAAACTGAGCAAAATATCGGTCACCTTTCGTAAATGACCGTGGCGGTTAAAACCATTCTAACATATTAGCGACACATTTACGATTTTGTACTTGAACCGGGTGATTGGAAATAGCGTCACCATCTCATACAGATCGTGGAAAACCCATCCAGCGCACTTAGAACATGCAACTGAACGCGATTAAGCTCATGTAAGCCGAATCCAGCCAGCACGGGGATTTTGAGTTAATCTTCAAAAATTATCCCAAAAAATCGTAATGCTCTTCGGATGGTAATTTCCAGAAAAGTAAATATGTTGTACTTCGGCGGGGCGGCTATTCGGTTCGTTCCAAGACTAATGGGGCGAGCTTTCCCTTTCTTGGTAATGCCGCTTGTTTATGTAGATGCGTTTAATAAGGGATTTAATCGGGCATTCTTTAATTATATACTCGGATGGAGGGAATTTCATTGCATACTATTTGGAAGGGTGCTATTACATTTGGATTAGTAAATGTACCCGTGAAACTTCACTCGGTGGCAGAAGAAAGAGAGATTTCGTTTAAAATGATACATCGAGAATGTGGTAGCCACTTGAATTTTGTTCGTTGCTGTCCCGTGTGCGAAAAACATCTAGAATCGAGCGAAATTGTTAAGGGTTTTGAATATATAAAGGGGAAATATGTGCATCTTGAAAAAGAAGATCTGGAGATGATCCTTCCCGAATCAAGCAAAGAAATACGGATTCTTCACTTCTTAGACCGAAATGAGATAAATCCAATCTATCTTCAAAAATCTTATTACCTTTCTCCCGATACATTTGGTGTAAATGGTTATCAGTTGTTGATTGAATCGATGAAGCAAATGGATAAAGCAGCTCTTTGCCAAGTATCAATTCGATCCAGACAAATGCTAGCAACAATTAGAGTAGTTGACGATTGCCTTGCTTTGACAACAATGCATTATCCAGATGAGGTCCGGCCAGTTGATGCGGTTCCAAATATTAAACTGAGCTCAACAATCGATCAAAAAGGAATGGCGCTAGCACGGAACCTAATTGAGCACATGAGCAAACCCTTCTCCCAAACAGAGCATAAAGATATGAATCGCGACAACCTTATTTCTTATATTCAGCAGAAAATCGCTGGTCAAGAGTACGTAGGTCAACCTCAATCGTCCGCCACAATAGTAGTTGATCTAATGGCAGCACTCCAGGCAAGTCTAGAGGAAATTAAATCAGGCAATGAAATTGAAAGTTCAAAAAGAAAGAATTTTCCTTCGGGAAGCCTTCAAAGTTCGAGTAGTACAGAGACTGCCTAACAAAGCAGCCCCCATTTTTTCGCAAAGTTCTCCTTATAGTGGACATTGGGAAACTTGTATCAAATCAATGAAAACTATAGGGGGTGCTTTAGGTGTGAAAAAGAGCAAAGATTATACCCAGATTTCGTTATTCTAGACAGCGTATTTGATATGGTGCTGCCTTGCGATGGTTCACTTGTTCTTTCCACTAAATTACCCCGCCCGGTATTTGTCCGACCAGTTCACAATTCGGGTTACCTCGTTTCACAGTGGACTGGTACTTCTCCTCAAACCCCCTACAGACTCCGTCTCTTGGATAACGCCCTCCCCATATTGCATTTCGGAGCTTACTCTTGTAAAAATCGTAACCGAAACTGCCTTGCATACTTTGAAGCGTCGGGCACGGCTCTACCGGTTCGATTTATCCAGGCAGCTTGAAAATGCATTTGTTCAAACAATACGAAATCTCCGTGGATCAGTCTCCATCTTCTGTACGTTCACACAAGGAGAGTTATCCCTGAGACCAGCGCACAAAAAGCGACCATTCAGGTAGTAGCCACCAGAATGGTCGCCTTTTGTTTAATTGAGTGCATAAATATACATTCTATTGAATTGTGGAATTTTTCGTCTAATCAATTATGGAACAAATCTAAAGAATTATGGAATTTCACAACAGCGCACACTTTGGTCGAGTCAACGCCTCATCGTTCCATTCTTTTACGAACACTTACTATACCCGCAATTCCCGCAAGTTTTGCAGCCCTCGACGTTCAGCAGAGAAGCCGAGCCGCAGGAGGGGCACAGGTCTTTCGAGGTGTAGGCGACTTTCGGCTTCTCAGCGGTAGAACCAGTCTGAACAGTCACCGCTTCGGATGCCGCGGCCTGCTCGTGCTCTGAAGAGAGCCCTGCATGAGCCTCCAGCGCTTGAGCGACCGCATCCGCGATCGATTCGACACGGTTCGGACCGAAGCCGACGGCGCCGGAACCACCGATACCTTTCAGATGCTTCACGAGTAATTGCACTTTATTTCCGTGATCTCCGTACCTCAGAAACAACGAACAAACTCGACCGAGCGCTTCCGCCATTGCGAATACATCCGAGCCGGCTTTGCCGACGTTCAAGAAAATTTCGCCCGGCGTGCCGTCCATATCGTTGACGGTGATGTAGGCCATGCCGAACGGCGTATTGTATTTGTAGGTCGCACCGCGAAGAATTTTCGGACGGCTCTTGTACTCCTTGTCGAACACTTGCTTTTGCTGCGGAGTGACGCTCGCGTTCAGGGCGGTATCCAAAACCTCAGTCTGACTCAAAACGGTCGCTGACGGAGCCGACTCTGTCTTCGTTTCTTCCTTCTTCTCATCCTTTGCCGTGCTCAGAACCTGTACGTCGCGGCTTCCGTCACGATAAATCGTGACGCCCTTGCAGCCCAGCTCAAACGCAAGCTCATACAGTTCGGCGGTCTCTTCCACTGTAAAGTCCGAAGGACAGTTCGCCGTCTTGGAGATCGAGCTGTCCACCCAACGCTGAATGGCCGCTTGTACACGGATATGATCTTTGGCGGATAAATCCATTGCCGTAACGAACCACTCAGGAAGCTCCTCGCCCGGATGCGCATCCTTCCACTTCTGAGCGATCGGGACAAGCTGTTTATCGAAGCCGAGTCGGCTCTGGCGGTAAAACTCAAAAGCAAAGTACGGCTCAATGCCTGTTGAAGTCCCCACCATTGTTCCAGTGGAGCCAGTCGGAGCCTGCGTGATAACAGTGACATTACGCATGCCGCGCTTCGTCACTGCCTCGCCCACTTCCGGGTAAGTCGCGACCATATTTTTCATAAATCCGCTTTGCAGGAATGGATCGGCTTCAAACGCCGGGAACGAGCCTTTCTCCGCAGCAATCTCCGTAGAGGCCAGATACGCTTCGCGAGCCATAAATCCGTACAGCTTATCGAGAAACTCCAAGCTTTCCGGACTGCCATAACGGATTTCCAACTGGATCATCAGTTCGGCGAGCCCCATCGTGCCAAGTCCTACGCGGCGCTCGTTCTGCTGGTTTTTCTCATTTTCCGGGAAGTGATACGGCGTCTTGTCGATGACATTGTCCAGGAAGCGAGTTGAGTAACGAACGACGCGGGACAGTTCGTCCCAAGCAACATCGTGCTTCTCGGCATCGTAGAACTTGGACAGATTGACCGCGGACAAGTTACAGACACCCCATGCAGGCAAGCCTTGCTCGCCACACGGATTCGTACAAATAATCGGATTAAAATACCAGCTGTTCGACATCTGATTGTAGTATTCCATGAATACTACTCCGGGTTCTGCGGACTTCCATGCGCTCTCGATGATTGTGTTCCAGACGTCGCGGGCCCGCACCGTGCGATAATGCACGATTTTTTTGCCGCGCTGCTTCCACTTATCCAGATCGCCGTCCCAAAGGAAATCGTATTCGGGATCGGCCGAATCTGGGAACACGAGATCCCAATCTGCGTCCTCTTTAACTGCCTTCATGAATGCGTTGCTCACGCAGACAGACAGGTTAGCGTTGGTCACTTGGCCCATCGTTTGCTTCACGGTAATGAAGTCTTCGACATCCGGGTGCCAATCGTTGATCATCAGCATCAAGGCGCCTCGCCGACTCCCCCCTTGCTCAATTAAACCTGTGGTGTAACTGAACAATCCTCCCCAGGACACCGCGCCGCTGGATGAACCGTTTACTCCCTTGACGATCGAACGGCGAGGACGAAGCGAACTCAAGTTGATGCCGACGCCGCCCCCTCTGGCCATAATTTCAGTCATTTCCGTCAGCGTCTGCATAATTCCGCCCCGACTGTCATGAGGGGACGGGATAACGTAGCAATTGAATAGCGTCAGCTCTTCGCTTGCCCCTGCTCCAGCCGCGATCCGTCCCCCGGGAACGAGCTTCCAATCGTCAAGCAGCCAGCGAAATTTCTCCGCCCACACCCTCTGTTTCTCCGCCGTCTCCTCGACGGATGCCATCGCGTTCGCGAGCCGATCCCACATCTCCTCCGGCGTCTTCTCGATAGTTAGCGTGAGCTTCTCGGTCGTCGATTCAACCAACTCTCCGTTGCGAAGCTTGACGGTGACATTTTTACCCTCGCGCGCCACGACCTCTCCGACATCCTTGGAAGGAAACTTCGGATCGTCCTTCGTCAGAACGAGCACGACGTCGCCCACCTTCGTCTCATTGGAGTCCGCGTTTTTCCAAGCGTAACGATCGAGAAATATTTTCTCGCTCAGCCCCTCAAGACGTCTTTCCTGCATCGTTGCCACAGTGACCACCCTCCCGGAAAGCTTAGTATATGGGCACAATCCATGTGCAATCCAAGTTGAATAGGCTTTTTTGATCCTATGTAAATTGTACAATATATTGTGCACTTAATCATTATACTCTCCTATATGTTGTATTTCCATAGACCAAAGGCCTGTAAGCCTTACCGTCTCGGCAACGAATTTATTGCAACCAGTTCCACCCATAAACAAAAACTGTAACTATAAACGATATTCCCGAGCTAATTAGTCCGTTTCTCTCTAGCCTGGTCTTAAAGAAAGTGCTGGACCTTACCTCAAATCTTAATGCTTCTAAGACCCATCCCGAAGGCCAGACGCGTCGAGGCACCTTATTGGCCTCCACTCCTCAGCTTGGGGCGCGTCGAGGCACTTTTTTGGCCTCCATTCCTCAGCTTGGGGCTCGTCGAGGCACCTTTTTGGCCTCCACTCCTCAGCTTGGGGCGCGTCGAGGCACCTTTTTGGCCTCCACTCCTCAGCTTGGGGCGCGTCGAGGCACTTTTTGGACCTCCATTCCTCAACGCGGGAAGCGTCGAGACACTTTTTGGGCCTCCACTCCTCAGCTTGGGGCGCGTCGAGGCACCTTTTTGGCCTCCACTCCTCAGCTTGGGGCGCGTCGAGGCACTTTTTGGACCTCCATTCCTCAACGCGGGAAGCGTCGAGACACTTTTTGGGCCTCCACTTCTCAGCCCGGAGCGCGCCCGAGGCGCTTTTCGCAATCTTCCCCCCAAGGCTTCGGTCCGCTAAAACACAAACTAATCGTCTAAGCCACGAGCCGACAAGTTTCAGGCCTCGTTTTACACTTTTTTTGGGATACCCACCCAAAAAGCCCCCTCCCGTCTCAAGCCTACCCTTAGGCCATTCGGCGGCAACATTAGTCCCTCCCTCTAATCAATCCATGCCCGCCCCGTTTCGAATCCCTCCTAGTTGCTCATACTAGAAGATGGATAATTGCGAGATCGCCAAGGAGGACTGCCGATTGAACACCTCTATTCCATCCGACAACGCCCCGCGCAAGCTTCACCCGCTCGTGGACATGCATGTGGACCGCAGCGCTTTCGAAGATTTGGAGCGGCGGACGGAACGCAACGGCCCTTGGGACGATTGGGCGCTGTACCAGCTCGCCTTGGAAGCGGAGGAAGCGAATCTCGTCACCGACTTCCATGCGCTGCGCTGTCTGTCGCTGCTGCCTCACTTCGAGCCGATGCCCCACCAGATCGATACCGCCCGCCGCGTGCTCCACGAGATGAGAGGCCGGGCCATCCTCGCCGACGAAGTCGGCCTGGGCAAAACGATCGAAGCCGGCTTGATTCTTAAAGAATATATGATCCGCGGCCTCGTGACCAAAGTGCTCGTGCTCGTCCCCGCCTCCCTTGTGCTGCAGTGGGTGCGCGAGCTGAACGGCAAATTCGACATTCCCGCCGTGGCCCAGCGCAAGTCTTATTCGTGGGACAACGACATCGTCGTCGCTTCGATGGATACGGCCAAGCGGGATCCGCACCGCCAGACGCTGCTCGACGGCGAATACGATCTGATCATCGTGGACGAAGCCCACAAGCTGAAAAACAAACGAACAGGCAACTACCAATTCATCAACGAGCTTCGCAAAAAATACTGCCTGCTGCTCACCGCCACGCCGGTACAGAACGATCTGAACGAGCTATACAACCTGATCACCCTGCTCAAGCCTGGCCAGCTCGGGGGCGAGGGAGACTTCGCCGCCAACTTCGTCGCGGAACGCCGCGTGCCGAAGAACGAGTCCAAGCTGCAGGAGACCCTCGGGCAAGTGATGATCCGCAATCGCCGCAGCAGCGGCGGGGTGGAATTCACGAAGCGGCTCGTCACCAACGTCCCGCTCCAACTATCCGCAGAGGAGATGGCGCTCTATGAGGGCGTAACCGACTATGTTCGCAAGCATGCCGCTTCCGAGAATGGCGATATGGCCAGCATGCTGTCGCTCGTCACTCTGCAGCGCGAAGTATGCTCCAGCCGCGACGCCGTCTTCCTGACGCTGATCAACCTGTTCAAGAAGACGACGGAGGATTCTCCGCTGCGCGCCCGCATCTGGGAGCTCGTCGAGCTGATCAAGCGCATCAAAGCGAATACGAAAGCCGAGAAGACGATGGAGCTGGTTCGCAGCCTAGACGACAAGGCGATCATTTTCACGGAATACCGGGCGACGCAGGAATATTTACTGAAGTTTTTCCAGGAGCACAATCTTGCCGCCGTCCCTTACCGGGGCGGGATGAACCGGGGCAAGAAAGACTGGATGATGGAGCTGTTCCGCAAGCGCGCTCAAGTGATGGTGGCCACCGAAGCCGGCGGCGAAGGCATCAACCTGCAATTTTGCCACCACGTCATCAACTTCGATCTGCCTTGGAACCCGATGCGCGTCGAACAGCGGATCGGCCGTGTCCATCGCCTCGGCCAGACGGAGGACGTCCAAATTTTCAATTTGTGCACGCTCGGTACGATCGAAGAGCACATCGTTCATCTACTGCATGAGAAGATCAACATGTTCGAACTGGTCATCGGGGAACTCGACGAGATCATTCAGCAATTCGAGAAGGAAGATACGCTGGAGCGCAGATTAGCCCAGCTTGTGCTGGAAACCGCGGACGGCGAAGAGCTGCGCCAAAAAATCGACGGCCTCGGGGACACGCTGCTGCAAACGAAAAAACGGATGCAATTGGAGAACGCCACATGAATTCGAAACAGGTTCATCGCTTCGTCGTTTCCTATCTGGAATCGAAAGAATGTCACTTTATCGAGAAAAGCCCTGTCGGCGTAACGGTTAAGCTGTCTCCGGACGCGGACCGGGCGCTGTCCAACCGGCCGTATTACTGGAGCTTTGTTGACCGGACCGGCTCTCCCCCGGAGACGATGACGTACCGCTGGTCGTTCGAAAATCCGGCGATGTCCGATCGGATGAACGCCTCGAACGTCTCTTACGTCCTGACGGAATCCGGCCGCATTATCCAGGAGGATGTCTACTTCGGCTCCCGCAGGCTGCACCAGTTGTTCGGCGTCGTTCAGCAATCCGGACGCTGCGTCACCTTGTTCGAGGAGCCTCCTCGCGGCAGGCTTGACCCGTTCGCTTCGCAGCCGTACACAGCCTGGTTAGGCGTGAACTTCAAAGTCGGTTACGAATGCGACATGAAACGGGAGGAGTTGTACTTGTGGGGCGTCTCCCTTGCCACGGGAATCATCGAAGAGCGGTTCATGGATAAGCTGAAGGACCGCAGGCTGACGCCGCGCCTTCCGGCCAACGTCCATCTGCTCAAAAACGGTCTATCCCTGAGAAAAGGGATGGCCCAGCTCGAAGCGGCGCTTGAGCGCAGACTGCGCACCGCCGACTTCTCCTGGGCCGTGGAAGCCGAAGCGCGAAGACAGGACGAACTGGAGCGAATTCGGCAATATTATGATCCCATGCTGGAGCATATGAATCATCCCGACCAGATGGAGCAGAAGGAAGCCGTAACCGCCAGATTCAAGCAGCGGGAAGCGGAAATCGATTGGCAGTACAAGCCGCGCGTGAGCGTCTCCGTCCTGAACTGCGGCATTTTTCACCTGCCGGGTCTTGATTAGGGCCGTGTCTGAATGCTCCGAGGGCAGCAGATATTGCCGAATTTTCGTTCCATGCAAGGAACTTGTGAAGGCGTACCGGAGGTACGTCAAGCAAAAGTGACGCAGCAGGGAGCAAAAAGGCGGTGAAAGATGCCCCTGAGCGAGTTTGCAGACACGCTCTAGACAACGATACGCCGCAAATCGGCAAAAATAGAACTGCCAAGTCCGGCGCTTGCTGACACATTCCAACAGCTTCGGCGCCGTACGTTAGCTACAATGGACAAGCGGCGCCAAAACCTCACAAAAGAAGTTCAAAGAGCCGATTTCGATTACGAATAGCAGGTGATGAAATGATTTTTCTCAAAAGCCGCAACGGAAGCCGCCGCAGAGCGGGCCTCCGCTTTGCCGCAACGGTGGCGATCACGGCCCTTCTCTGGTCAAGCGCGGCGGCTCTGCCGGCTTCGGCCGAAAGCCCGGCGCCCGAACCGAAGTCCAAGCTTGAGCGCCAAGTCGAAAGCTGGGTGGCGACTCTATCGAAGCAAAAACCGTTCCAAGACTGGCAAGCCGCGGATCCCCAGATTTCAGCGCTCGGTCCCGGCACTCACAGCTGGCTGGTGTTGTTTTCGAAGGAAGGACGCGATGTTGGTTACATGGTCGTTCACGCAGTCATGGACGGCTCCTTCCAGCTCGGTGAATACGGAACCGGCCCCCATTCCTTGTTCTCCCTGCAGCAGCTTAAGCGCTCGCTAATCTATAGCGGGCTGGTCTCCGAAGAAGAACTGGGCCTGATTACCGCCGCCAAGCGCTACATTCATCCGTTTGCCGCCGCCTGGGAAGTCTCCGTGGGAGAGCACACTTATTGGCTGGACGCCAAAACGGCGGAACAGCTACCCTTGGACAAGCGCCAATGGACTTCCCTGTTCGACGGAAAATCTTCCGTTATTGGACAAGGTGTCTCGTCTCGCATCGACGACTTGAGACTGAACGAGCTATTCGACGCTTATGAGAGGCTTCCATGGCTCACCAAAGAGGCGCCCTTCTCCGCGAAGGACGCCCGGAAGCTGCAAAAACGTCTTGATGAAGGGAAGCAGCTGCGTTATGTAACGGAGCCGTTCGGGGACGCGATGCTGTATGCAGCTCCGGTCATCGGCTATCAAAGCTGGTCGAACGGCCGTATCGATGTTGCTTTAGACATGGAAGGAACGCGCTTCATTCCACTCGACGATTTGCTCGCACAAGGTCTTTTTTATCGTTAATTCACAGAAGAATCAGCCGAACGCGCCTTATGGCGCGTTTTGTTTTTTCTCTCCGCGCGCCCTCCCCACCAGATCATCAGACCCATCGGGGCCATGCCGAACCATTTGGTTAGCCACAGTTCCTTGCTCCGCGCAGCGCGAGGCTGCTCCTTCTCTTTGGGACGCTCCATGTAGCTTACGACCCGCTCCGTCATATATTTCAAATACTCCGATCCGTCCATTTGGCTCGCCTCCTCTTCTCTAGTATGCCCGTTTCGGAAAACGCTCAATCCTTCTGCATGGGGAAGCCCAATTTGTGTCACGCTATAGAACGGATATAGTCGCGCTTGAGATCGGAGGAGAAAATAATTGGTTTCTCGTATACGTATCGCAATCGTATTGCTTGTTTGCAGCCTAGCTGCCGGTTCAGTCGGCGCAGCACAGGCGCAAGCGCAGCTTCAGCCGACGGTAGCCCCGCCTAACGTGAAGCGCGCTCTTCCTGCCGCCGACGTGCTAATTGATGCAGGCCACGGCGGAATCGACGGGGGCACGCACTGGAACGAAATTCTGGAAAAGGATATCAACCTGGAAATCTCACGCAAGCTCTACCTGCTGCTGCGCGCCAGAGGTCTGAAGGTGATCTTGAATCGCACCGGCGATTACGCGCTGAGCGACGACAACCGCTGGCATCTCAGCCGCTCGCGTCACCGCCGGGATCTGTCCCAGCGCCGCGGTTTGTCCGAAGAAATCGGTGCCGCCGTTTTCGTCAGCATCCATGTCAATTGGTCGCCCAAAAAAACGAAAAAAGGACCGCTGGTCATTCATCAGGTTGAGGGACGCAGCGCAATGCTGGCCGGTTATATTCAAGATAGCCTGAACAGGCAGCAGAATACGTTCCGGCTGCCTCAGGAGGCCAAACAATTTTACTTGCTTAATCGGGTTCAAGCGCCAAGCGTCATCGTGGAAACGGCATTTCTGAGCGATCCGGGAGACCGGGCGATGTTGACCTCCATTCCCGGTCAGAACCGCATCGCCGCAGCGATTGCCGGCGGCATTATGGCCTACCGGCTTTGCAGCCCCTGAGCGGTGAAAGGTCCCGGAAGCGACAGCAGAGCGGACAGCGGAACGAATTCAGCCTTTCCCTTCAGCTCGGGAATGACGGCGCGCAGCGCGTCCGAAGTCGATAAGCCCGGCGGCCCGACGTGGCCGATGGCGACGCAGCGTTCGTTCTTCTGGAGCAGCTTCTTTACTTCTTGCAGTTGCTTCAGTGCATGCTGTCGCGTATAGACGTCGTCGAGAAAGATGTCGTTGCGAACGGTTTCTATGCCGACTTCCTTGGCAACCGCTGGAACGACCGTGCGAAAAGACGTACGGCTATCCAAAAAAATGAGCCCTTTTTCTTTGCACACCTGCAGGACGATTCTCATCACCCTTTTGTCGGCGGTCGCTTTCGAGCCCATATGGTTGTTCATGCCGATTGCGTGAGGCACGTCGGCGATCGCCGCCTCCACCCGTTTGCGAATTTCCCCATCCGACAAATCGGTTGTGATCGCGCCTGGACCAAGCCAGTTTTTCTGTCCTCTAACCGGTTCCATCGGCAGATGAACGATGACATCGTGGCCAAGTCGATGGGCCTTCTCCGCATCTTCCTTGGTCGTCGGCAGGAACGGCATGATGGCGGCCGTCAACTTGATCGGCAAATTCAGCATTTGCTCCGTGCCTTTCATGCCGTTGCCGAAATCGTCGATCACGATTGCGATTTGACGTTTGTCGACTGCATTGCCACCGGACTCGGGAATCGCTGATGGCGACGAGACGGAAGCATTGGCATCCCGTCCCGCCGCAAGAAGGACAAGGCCAAGCGCAAGCTTGCCTAGAAATATTTTTCCTATCCTCATCCGAACTGTCTCCTTCTGCTATACAAGTGAACTACCGACTTAGTATGGGGTACTTTGGAAACGAATATAACCAAGCGAAAAGCGCCATCGATGCCTCCGGACATAGAAATCCCCGCCAGGTGAGCCCGGCAGGGATTATCCGAAATCATTACCGCACGTCTTCGCGGTTTCGGCTGCGCATGCCCGCCAAGCCGAACAGGCCAAGCAAGCCTAGCCATCCCCAGCTAAAGCCGCCGGTTCTCGCCGTCGTCGTTTCCATTCTTCTAACCGTGTTGTTTGCCCGCGTCGTCATATTTGTGGAGCTGTAAGGACGATATGCGTTCATGCGGGTCGAATCGTACGTACCGTAATTTCCGTTGACCCCATGAGTGCCGTTCATATTATAAGTGCTGTAGTTTCCGTTGCCGTACATCCCGTTGCCGTAAGTTCCGTTCCCCAGAGTTCCGTTGATCGTGCGATCGAGCATCGTACCGTCCGTTCTTCCCGCGTTCGGATAGTACGTTTTGTTCGGCACGGTTGCGCCGTTTAACGTCCTGCTGTCGCCGGACATACCCGTCGTACCCGTCGTGTGCTCGGCGAATGCCGGAGTAACGCTTGCCAACGCGATGCATGTGCCGAGAGCCAGACTGGTCGCAATTTTCTTCAAAATTGAACCCTCCTTAAGCAATTTGATTGCCCTAATAAGGTGTCCCCGGCCCAGTGAAATATGCGATGAGGATCGTCGGCTCGCCAGCCATAAGCAGGAAACTCGCGCGGCAAAACGGCCCTAAGCCCAGCCGCGATCCTGCGGCATGTGCTTACGCCCGTTTTTGCCAATATAGGTGAATGTACTGTCCGTATTCGACTACCGACATAAGCTACATACGTGACGATTGGTCATAATTAAACCGCAAGGTGGTGAAAGATATGGGATATCCTGTTGCAGGCGAAGTTTGCGGACCTAAAGGCGGAGTTGCGGGAGCCGCGGCTTTCGCTCTTGTACTCTTCGTCCTCTTGGTAATCATCTTGCGCGCCGGCTGGTGCTAACGGATGACAACAAGCTTTCCCGCCGTTTGGTCGCGCCTGCCGCGACCTGACGGCGGGCTTTGTTTTTTAATCGTTCTTCGAGCCCGTCCAGCGTAAGGAAACGGCGTATCGTTTGGGCGACAGACCTTCCGTCTTTTTGAACAGCTTGCTGAAGTAGTACATATCTCCAATCCCGACCTGGTCGGCGATCGCTTCAATCGTATAGGCGCTGTTTCTCAACAGCCGTTTGGCTTCCTCAATGCGAATGCGCGTCAAATATTCGGAAACCGAAATCCCGGCCGCCTGCTTAAACAGCGTTCCGAAATATTTCGGCGACAGGCCGGCTCTGGCCGCCAGCTTCTTCAGATCGATCGAGGCGGAAAAATTGCTCTTCATATAATCAATGGCGTCCAGCATCATATCGGCATGTGTGTGGTTTACCCGAACGCCCTCTCCGGTCATCAACTCGCCGTGGATCAGTCCGATCAGCCTGAGCATCGCCGCCTTTAGCCAAATTTGCGCGTCGGCCCTCGACTCCTCGAATACGCGGCACAGCTCTTTAAACGCGTCGAAAAACTCATGAACCCGCGCCGGCTTCATCCGCTCGGGGATGTCCATGTCGATCAGCTCCGCATTGGGCCGCTCGTGAAGCCAGCTTGCATCCGGCATGCCTTCTTCGGATTTGCGTCCCAAATAAACCGCATAAGGGGAAAATTCGGCCGCTTCTCCAAGAAAAACATAGTCGAAATGCACGGCAAAGCAGTGCATCGGCTCCGTCTCCGACACAAACATTTCGTTCGTCCGATGCGGGCGAATGTACAGTAAATCCCCTGGCTCCATCGAATACGTCCTGTCCTCAATTCGGAGAGTTCCGCTTCCCTTCACAACATAAATAAACTCGTGATCATAGATGTTCCGCTCTGGATTAACCGCCCCCGCAGCGATCGCCACTTCATGCACGAAACGAACATAGGGAGAGATCGTCCGATAATCTACGCGCGTCGACAAAGCTAACCGCCCCTTCCACCCTTTTCGCCCAAATCCGCTTTTAACTATAGTATAACATCTTCAGCCCGCGTTCCGATTGCCCGATTGCGATTCGACTTTTTTACAAAAACCTCGGATTTCTCTCCATCCTCACCTTGGCCTTTCGGTTGTAGGATAGAAGCATACCACCGCCGAGGAGGAACAACAATGAGTGCAACTACGCCAATTACGCAAGAACATATCGACTTCTATCGCAACAACGGTTTTGTAAAAGTAGACAACATGCTGACAGCCGAAGAGCTGGAGCTGCTGAGGGAATATCTGGAAGAGGCTATGCAGACGACAAGCGATCGTTCGGTCCAGACGGACAAGCAAGGCGGACTGTATTATCGCGTCTTGAATCAGAAGGTGAATACTTGGAGAGATCATGCGGGCATGGGCAAATTCAGCTTCCATGAACGGTTCGCCCAATCCGCTCTGCAATTAACCGGAGCCAATCAAATCCGTTTATTCCACGATCACGGATTATGGAAAATGCCGAACGATTCCAAGCCGACGCCGTGGCATCAGGATACGCCTTACTGGCCGATCAACGAGTCCAATCAGGGCATGCTGTCGATCTGGATTGCCTTGGACGACGTCAACGAGAAGAACGGCTGCATGGCCTTCATTCCGAAATCCCATAAGCTCGGCAAACTCAAAGGCATCGATTTCCTGGACCCGCAAAATATTTTCGATTATGTCGAGGGTGAGCAGCTTGACGACCGCAAGCCGGTTGTCGTACCGCTGAAGGCCGGAAGCTGTACGTTCCATAACGGCCTGACGTTCCATTATGCGCATGCCAACGAGACAGACCGGCCGCGCAGAGCGCTTGCCATCATCTACATGCCGGACGACATTACGTTCAGCGGCGCATCTCATCCCATTACAACAGGATTGAATCTGGAAAAAGGCGATGTGCTCAAGGGACCGCTATTTCCGGTGCTGGCCGTGCGCGGCGCAGACTGACGGCGCCGGCAAGAAAACGCTTACGATTCTGTATCTATAAAAAAGGCGGCGCAGGGATATTTAACTCCCTAGCGCTGCCTTTTTTGCTGCTTGATTAAGTCTTTCCTCCCGCCTTCATCAACGCCTCGGCCATCTCGCGATAACCGCGGTTCTGAGCATGCTTCAGCGGAGTTACGCCATCATTGTCGGCCAGGTTGACGTTGGCCCCGTGTTCGATCAGAAGCTCTACGATTTTCTGATGCCGCTCTCCTCCGTCGCCAAGAATGACGGCTTCCAGCAAAGCGGTCCAGCCCAAATTATTGACATGGTCGATATTCACGTCGGACGTTTCCAGCAGCTCGCGCACGATCTCGACATGCCCGCGGTCGGCCGCCGGGATAAGCGCGGTTCCTCCGAAGCGGTTCGTAATCGTCGTGTCGGCTCCGGCGGCAAGAGCGGCCTTCAGGAAGTCCATTTTCCCCTCCGCTCCCGAATAGAGCAGCGGATTGTCCGAGCGACCGTCTCTGATATTGATGTTAGCCCCTCGCTCTATGAGCATATGAAACAGATCGAGCCGCTCTTCATGTACCGTAATCATTAACGAGGTCCGGCCTCTGCCGTCCGTGGCGTCGATATCGGCGCCCTGATCGAGCAGTCGTTCGGCCGCCTGTCCATCGCCGGCTTGAACGGCTTGCAGCAAATCGTTGTTTAGCTTGTTCATCTCTTGATTCACCTCATGCGTCGATTTCTGTTCCCCGTCCGTCAGCAAGGAGTTCACCTGAACCCCGCAGCCCGCGAGCGCCGCAGCCAGAACGATCAAGCCCAAGCCGTTCAGCATTGCAAGCCGCCGCCTTCCTTGTCGCTTCATTTCGCTTCACCTGCAATTTTACAGTTTAAGCTCCGCTTTGGATTGCCCCGCCCAGTCTCCGACCGGAATAACCGTATAAACCGCGCCCGGAGTCAGCTTCGACTCGGCGGCAAGATCGAATACGCCCGTTGCGCCTTTGCGGCTGGAGAAACGGTAAGTCGCAGTCAGCTTGTTGCCGCTCTCGTCGGTCAATTGCACGCTGCGTCCGGAGAACAGCTCGTCTCCCGGATCGGTCGCCAGAACAACGTTAATCGACGTTTCGTTAACTGCCTCTGCGCCGATCATTTGCAGCGAAGCGATATCCTTCGCAACGAAGGTCGGATTAGCGATCTGCGCCCAATCCGAAGCAACGGTGTACTTCACGCCCGGCTTCAACGTCTCGCCTGCAGGCAGGCGGAATTTAGGCTCTTGCTTGCCGTCCGTCGATTGCGTGAACGGCACGTATTTGGCGATCATCGGCTGTCCGCCTTCCGGCGTAATCGTGACTTCGCGCGCTTGGCCGGAGGAAATGATCTGATAGGTTTTGCCGTTCTCGTCCTTGTTGTCCTCGTCCAGTACGAAAGCGTTGGCGCCGCGGCCTCCGCTGTAAGCGGCAATAACGTAACCGTAGTCGACTACTCCGTTTGCCTTCAGCGCCTCTACCTCGAATGTATCGTTAGTCACTTGTCTCGCTTCGGTCATATTCGGTTTTACGGCGCTGCCGGTGAATGTGCCCGCCGCTTGACCTTTATAGGTCAACTTGTACTCCGTACCTGCTTTCTGCACAGTCGTCGGTACAATGTAAGTCGCAACGGAGCCCGTCTTCAGCCGCGGCATGTTGCTGATCGCAAGACCGTCGTTAAAGGCGAAATCCTCTTTCGCTTTAGCGAATGCTTCATTGTCCGCCGTCAGCGGCTTGTCGAAGGTCACGATCAGCGTAATGGCGTTCAATACGCTTACGTTTGTGATACGAGCGTCGGCCGCAGGAATCGCCTCGTGGGCATTCGCCAGCAAATAAGCCGTCTCGCCGCGCGTTGCACTGCTGCCTTGCGCATAGAAATCCCTTGCCCAGTAGCTGACCGACTTGGCGTCACGCTTCAGCGCCTTGGTCACAGTCTGGAGCAGCTCGTCGTCCGTTACGACCGCTTGCGGCTGAAAACGTCCGTCAGCCGCATCCATAATTTGCTGTTCCACCACTCCGGCCGCATAGCCGGCATACCATGCTTGCGGCTTAACGTCCGCGAAGCCGAGCTCAGAGCCGCCTTGAATGCCGAACGCCAGAGATACCAGCTTCGCCAGTTCGGCGCGCGTAATCGGGTTGTTCTCTCTTATGCTGCCATCCTCGTAGCCGTTCATCACCTTGAGATCGGCAAGACGATCGACCGCCTCTTGAATCGCTTGTGCGGTCATCGGCGCTGCGGCTGCAGGCTGCGCCGCCAGCGGCAGAGCTCCGGCTCCCAGTGCGGCCGTCAGCGTCAGGACAGCCAGTTGCTTCGAATATTTGTTCATCGATAATTCCTCCTCTAAGTGATATAAGTTGTACCGAAGTATTAGGGGATGCCCATTGCATTCCGAAAGGAATGGTTTTGCTGGCTTCAGACAGGTTGTTTCCGAGTTGCTTGGATTGATAAGACCTCTATAGGTCAGCAACTCAAAGCCAAAACTTGCAGCAAAACCATTTCCTTTCTCCATTTCATGGGATCTTCTCTTCCCCGTATCTACCGTTCAACTTATAGCCATCGGTTTGTTGTGGCCTTGTCTATAAGCTTAAAGGAGAGAGCTAAACTGCCTAGAAACTCGGGATTAACAAATTCGAAAATAAAGATTAACAAATTCTAAACGGCTATGTCCATGTCCACCTACACCGAAAACCGATAACCCGCCCCCCAGACCGTCTCGATATACTGCGGGTCGGACGGATCGACCTCGATTTTCTCCCTCAGCCTGCGAATGTGCACCGTTACGGTGGCGATGTCGCCGTTGGAATCCATGCCCCAGATCCGCTCGAACAGCTCCTCCTTGCTGAAGACGCGGTTCGGATGGCTCGCCAGAAATTCCAGCAGACCGAACTCGCGGGTCGTAAACACGACCTCGTTATTGCGCACCTGCACTCGCCGGGACGCCTTGTCGATAACAAGCCCGCGAAAACGCAGCTCCGTGTTTGCCGCCGCCTCCCGCTTGCCCATCAGCCGCTCGTAGCGAGTTAGATGCGCCTTCGCTCTGGCCACCAGCTCGCTTGGGCTGAACGGCTTCGTAATGTAATCGTCGGCTCCCTGATGAAAGGCGCGGATTTTGTCGATCTCCTCTTTCTTGGCCGATACGACCAGAATCGGAACCTCCTTCTCCTGCCGGATGCGATTGCACAGCTCGTAGCCGTTCATTCCCGGAAGCTGCAAATCGACAATAACGAGTGCGTAATCGCCTTGCAGAGCGAGCCGCAGCCCTTCGTTCCCCGAGTGGCACAAGTCGACGTGAAAGCCGTTCAGCTCGAAGTAATCCCGCTCCAGCTCGGCGATCGACGTCTCGTCTTCAATGATCAGAATGCGTGTCGTCATCGACTGCCGCTCCCTCCTTATTCGTAGGCCGCTTCAAGGTAAAATAAAAACTCGTGCCGACCCCCTGCTCGCTGCTCGCCCATATAGAGCCGCCATGTCCTTCGACGATTTGTCTGGCGATGGCCAAGCCGAGCCCGCTGCCCCCCGTCGAGGAATTGCGGGATCTCTCGGCGCGGTAGAAGCGGTCGAAAATATGCGGAATGTCCTCCGGCGAGATGCCGATGCCGTTGTCCCGAATTTCCACGGTGACTTGGTTCGAATCCCCCCGAACGGAAACGCGAATCGTCTTGTACGGCTTGTCCGTAAACTTCTGCGCATTGCCGATCATATTCAGCACGACCCGTTTCAGCTTCTCGAAATCGGCCACGACCGGAACGGCGCTCTTCGGACGCTCGTCCCATTCCAGCTCGATGCCCTTCTCCTTGGCCACGTAACGCTGTTCGTCGATACAATCGTCGAGAAAACCGACAATGTCCGCATGCTCGAATTGAAACGGAACCTGGTTCAAGTCGAGCTTGGAATACAGGAACAGCTCGTCGACGAGCTTGTCCAGGTCGTTCGCTTTTGAATAGATGATGTTGACGTACTTGTCCATCTTCTCCGGCGTATCCGCCACCCCGTCGCGAATGCCCTCGATATAGCCTTTGATATTCGTAATCGGCGTACGCAAATCATGCGAAATGTTCGAGATCAGCTCCTTCCGGCTTTCCTCGTCCCGCAGCCGGAGCTCTACCGATTCCAGCAGCCGCTTGCGCATATTTTCGAACGTCTCGTTGAGCTGGCCGATCTCGTCCTTCGAGCGCAGGTCGAGCGAATGCCGGAGCTGGCCTTCCTTGATCCGTTCGGCCGAACCGCGCAGCAGCTCGAGCGGCTTGACGACGCTGCGAGTTATCCACCGGTACAGTAGCAGATTGGCCGCGACGATGACGGCGACAAGCAGAATGACGAGCACGGGAAGCAGCTTGCGAACGACCTCGCCGAACGGGCTGCGCTCGCGAATAACGAATACGCCTCCTTTGGCCCCGTCGGAAAACCGAAAATCGAATTTCGCGTAGGCGTAAAACCGTTCTCCGATGTTAAACGTATTGCGAATCTGGTTGTTGTCCAGATCGTAGGCGGGCAAATAGTGCTCCAGCTCAGGCTGGTTAAACGTGCGCGATTCGAATACCTGATTGCTTTCCCGGCGGACGTAGAGACCGGCCCGCACCGTTTTGAGCTTGAAGTCGTACTCCTCCAGCAGCTTGCCGTCCTCCAGACGGTCCGGTTCGTTTTTGGCCAAATACTTCAGCTCCAGGAAGATCGACTCCTCCTGTTCCGTCAAGGGATTAAGCTGATAGTGAACCTTGTAGAAATCGCGAAAGCTGCGAATGTCTCCCGTGGCCGTAATTGCGAATAGACCGGCGGTCAGCGCGACGACGAGCAGACTGACGATCAGCATGCCCGTATAGGAGAGCAGCAGCTTGATGCGGATGGACACGAACCTCACCTCGTCCCAAGTATCGCTTCGGATGCGGCCTGTTTGCCGCCGATTCGCCTTACCAGAATGAGACTGCTTGCCAGCAGCACGAATGCGCCGAACAGATACGGCAGATCAAGATGAATATCGAACAGAATTCCGGCCAGCAGCGGACCGAATATTGTACCGAGGCTCGTATAGGCGTTGTTCATTCCCGCCACGAAGCCTTGATCCTCTCCGGCCGCCTTGGACAGCAGCGTATTCATTGTCGGACGCAAAATATTGTTGAACGTAAAAAACAGCATCGTGACGAACATGACATAAAAATAGTTGCCCGATAGCAGTAAACACGCCAACGTAACGGCCGACAGCGTCAGCATCGCGCCGATAATTTTCTTCTCGCCGAATCGCCGGCATATCCGGTCCGTCAGCACGATCTGGTTCACCGTGCCGATCAGCGAGCACAGCGTGAGCAAAATCGCGATCTCGCCCGTGCTGAAGCCGTAAGCTTGTACGACGTAAAGCGGGAAGATCGCCTCGAAGTGCGTCAAGCCGAAGGTCATCGCGAACACGATCAGCAGCAAAACGAAATACCGCGAGCGTACGGACAGCACGATCTGGCGAAACAGATTGGCTTTCTTCTCCTGCATTCGCTGTCGTAGCCGGCGAATTTCGGGATTAAGCGATTCCGGCAGCAGCGCCAGGCTGCAGAGCATAGCGAGCAAACCTACGGTCGCAGATGCATAGAACGGCGTCTTCAGGCCCAGTTCGGCCAGCAGCCCGCCGACTCCCGGTCCGATAATAAAGCCCGACGTCATCGCCGCCCCCGACCAGGACATCGCCTTGCCGCGCTGTTCGTCCGTCGTAATATCGGCGGCATACGCGATAATGGCGGGAATTAACGCGGCCGAACCGACTCCGCCGATCAGCCTCGATACGAACAAGAGAGAAATATCCCAAGCTAGAGCGGCCAGCAGGTTGGATATCGAGAACAGAATCAGTCCGACTATAATGAGCGGTTTGCGGCCATAGCGGTCGGCCAGATTGCCGGCCATCGGCGAGAATAGAAACTGCGTCAGACCAAAGCACGACACGAGATAACCCGCAGCCTGTCCTCCGGCTTCGAACAGCTCGAGCAGCTCCGGCAAAATCGGAATGACGAGCCCCATACTTAAATTCGCGAGAAACATGTTGAGCAGCAATAACGGAAATGCAGATTTGAATTTCATTAACGATCTCCTTAACAGGAAGCTCATTTCAATCCGATAGGGATCGCTTTGTCGGCTTCAAAATAGGTTGTTCAACTTACAGTCCATAATTACATTGTAGGCTTTCGGGATATTGCCATCATCGTATAGCCAGACTAAAAAGTACGTGATTCAATTAGGCACCTTGCACAATTTCTCCAGTTGGTCAGTGTTGATTGGGATTGATCTGCTGCAAGGGATGCTGAAAAGCGCAAGGTGATGATGGATTTGGATGATGTGGCGCGCCTCTGCGATTTTGGCGCTCGACCGGATCAAAGCATGAAAAATCGAGGGAGTGAAGCTGAAGATTCGACAGGACTTCGTCGACGATCCTGTCACTGGCAGCATCTTGTGCAAGTACATTTAAGCAGTCCTTATGCGACTTGCATAATTTAAGTGTGACACCAACTACTCATTGTCGTGCACATTGGAGCTGGCTGAAAACGGCAAAGGGAAAATGATCTGCTTCCGTAGATTTATTTAGGCCGCGCCGAAAGAGAGTACCCGCTATTCCGCTGGCGAAGCAAAAGCGTTCGGAGAAGGGCTTTGCCGCCGGCCCTGGCAAAGCCCTTCCATTTCTCCCTATCATGGAGTCATCTCTTCTCCAACGCCCCGGCCACTAGCTCTCCTCCGAACAGCACCGCTTTGCGCTCCGCTCTCCGCGCCACCGCTTCCGCGGAGCAGCTCGCCTGTACAAGCACAACGTCGGCCGCATCGCCGGGTGCCGGCCAGACGCGGCGTCCTTCGGCGTCGAGCGGCGTTACGCCCCCGGTAATATAGCCGAGCGATTGCGCCAGCGAACGCTCGTCCACAAACCGGTACAGCTCGGCCAGACGACCCGCTTTCTCCAAGCAGTCCCCGATGCCGAACGGCGACCAGTGGTCGGTAATGCTATCGTTGCCAAGCCCGATGGCGACGCCCTTGGCATGCATCATCGGCAGCGGCATAATCAAGCCCCCGAACGGCACGGTAGACGTAATCGAGATGCCCAACTCGGCGAAACGTCCCGCCAGTTCGGCGGCGGCCGCAGCATCCCCGGCGAAGGCGAACGCGTGGCTGACCGTCACTCGGCCCTGCCAGCCGGCCTGCTCGGTCAGCTCGGCAACTCGTTTCATCGTCGCGAGTCCGGCGTCGCCCCCGTCGTGGACGTGAATATCCACGCCCGCGTCCGCTTCGATCGCGATGTCCATCACCGTCTGCAGCGAGCGATCGATGTCGCCGTCGACGGTCGCCGGATCTACTGCGCCGACATGCGTCGCGCCTTGACGCATCGCTTCGCGAACAAGCTCTACCGCATTGGAGCGAAGCAGACCGTGCTGGGGAAAAGCGACGACCTCATGCGACAGCTTGCCGGAATACGTATCCAGCGCCCGCATGGCGGCCTCCATGTTCCGCAGCCCGACGACCGGATCGATGTTGCAGTGCGTCCGAACATGCGTCGAGCCGAAGCCGAGCAGCATCTCCAGCATTTTCTCCGCCCGCTGCTGTGCGGTCGGCAGCAGCTTCGGCAGCAGCTCCCGCTCCTCTTCGATTCTTCCGAATACGCCGTTCGCCGGCCTGACCGCCTTCCAAGGCCCGCCGTAATAGGTCTTGTCGATGTGGATGTGCATTTCTCTAAAAGCGGGCAGCAGCAGCAGTCCCGCCGCATCGCGCCGCGGCAGCCCGTCCTCGGGAAGCTCGCCGAAGGCGACGGAAGCTATTCGCCCGTCCTCGATGCGAATATGGTGCAGCTGCGCATCCGTGCCCACGATATCGCCTTCCTCGTAGCGGTAACCGGTTTCCAGCAAAACGTTCACAAGCCAATAGACGGATTTGTTCATAAAGACGTCCTTTCCAGCGCTCCCGCTACTATCGTTCCCCGATGCATGACGGCAGGCCGCTTGGCCCTGCGGGCCACCGTCTCGGCCGAACAGCTCGCCTCCGCGAACACGAAGCTCGCCTCGTCCCCGAGCTTCGGCCAAACTGGTTGGCCGTCCTTATCCAGCGGCGTGACTCCCCCCGTAATAAAGCCCAAAGCTTCGGCCAGCTCTTGTTCCGTTTTGCGGCCGAAGCGCTCGGCCAATCGCCCCGCCCGCTCCAGCACGTCTCCGTTGCCGAACGGCGACCACGAATCGAAAATATTGTCGCAGCCGACCGCTACATGTACACCGCGGTCGTGAAGGAACGGAACCGGCGGAATCGCACGGCCAAGCGGCACGCTCGTAATAATGGCAATGCCGCTGTTCGCCAGCAGTTGCGCCGTTTCTTCCGCTTCCTCGCCTTGCATATCGGCCAGCGCGAAGGCATGGCTGATTGAAACCCGGCCCTGCCAGCCCGCTTCGTCCGCAAGCTGGGCCAATCTCCGAATCGTGTCCAGACCGATGCGTCCCCCGTCATGCAGATGCAGGTCGACGTCCGCGTTCGCTTCGACGGCAAGCTCCATCATCGTCTGCAGCGACTTTTCCATATCGCCGTCCACTGTATGCGGATCGACCCCGCCGACGAGCCCGCAGCCGCCGCGCAGCGCCTCTCTGACTATTCCCGCGCTTTGCGTACGCAGAAGTCCGTGCTGCGGGAAAGCGACAATCTCGCTCGTCAGCTTGCCTTCGAACGAGGCCAGCGCCTCCTGCAACGCCTCCAGATGACGCAGCCCCGCCTCCGGATACAAATCCACATGCGTTCGAATGTGCGTCGATCCGGCTCGAAGAAGCAATTCTAGCAGCTTCTCCGCCCGCTCCTTCATCGTTGTCCTCAGCGTTGGCAGCGTGCGAGCCTCGATCTCGAAGCGTTCGAACAAACTTGCCGCAGGACGAACCGGACGCCAGCGATCGCCCAGCAGCGTTTTGTCCAGATGGCAATGCTTCTCGATAAAAGGCGGCAGCGCCAGCAAGCCGCGAGCGTCGAGCTGCGGCAGTCCGTCGATATCTCCCGCATCCAACATGTTTGCGATAGCCGTAATTTTGCCGTCCTTGATGCGAAGTCGGAACAACCCGGTTTTCGTCTCCGTTACAGCCCCGCTCTCAACCTCGTGCCCCGTCTCCAGACGTACGTTAAGCAGCCAATAAGCATTGTGCAATGTAGTTACCTCCCCTGCCTGTTCGCAGTTTATCTTGTATACTAACACGAACGGATGCATCTGAAAAATAGTTCTTGCGGAAAAGTCGTCTGCAAACAAAAGCGCCGCAAGCGGAATCCGCTTACGGCTCTCGGGTCGTTCCCGCCGTTTCGGGAACGTGATATTGGCGAAATTCGGTGGGCGTCAGACCGATCTGCTTTTTGAACAGAGTGCTGAAATAGCGGGAGTCGGGGTAGCCGACCTTGTCTGCGATCTCGTACACCTTGTTCCGCTCGTCCATGAGCAGCTCCGCCGCCTTCTTGATCCTGTAGGTCGTGCAAAATTCGAGGAACGTATAGGAGGTTTTGCTCTTAAACAGCTTGCTCAAGTAGCTTTCGCTGATGTGCAGATGGTCGGCGATGCTTCGGAGCGAGAAATTGCGCTCCAGGTTCGCCTCGATGTACGCGATCGCCTCGGCCAAATATCGATCGTTCGGCTTCGCGCCTCCGACGGGAGCCAGCTTGCCGGGCAAGCCGACGCTTTCCGCCGAGCGCTCTCGCAGCGCCAGGTCGTATTTCCGCTTCCGGCCGATCGCTTCCACCGTCTTCGCCAGCACGGCGTCCAGCTCCGCATCGTCGATCGGCTTCAGAATAAAGCCCTGCGCCCCGAGATCGACGGCCGCCTTGGCATATTTGAAGTCGCTGAAGCCGGTAATTAGAATAAATTCCGTGTCGCTCGTCTCCCGAACTTTGCGCATCATCTCGATGCCGTCCATGCCCGGCATCCGGATGTCGGTGATGACGATGTCCGGATGCAGCTTGCCGATCAATCTGGCGCCCTCCAATCCGTCGCCCACCTCTCCGATCACCTCGCAGCCGTAGTCGTGCCACGGCGTTGTCATGACCAGGCCTTTGCGCAGCAGCTGTTCGTCCTCGACGACCATGATTTTGATCAAGCGGTCTCCTCCTTCCGGCGATACGGAATTCGCAGCGATATGCGAGTGCCAACCCCGGATTCGCTGTCGATATCAAGCCCGTAGGCTTCCCCATAATAGAGCCGAATCCGGTTATGCACGTTATTGATTCCGATGCCGCCTTGATGCGTCCCTCCGCGAATGGCGGCTAACGTCTCCTCGCTCATGCCGATGCCGTTATCCTTGATCTCGACTTCAAGCTCGTCCCCGCTCCTTCGGCAGACGATGCTCAAATCCACGTTGCCGACCTTATTCTCGAAGCCGTGCACGATGGCGTTCTCGACGAGCGGATGAAGCAGGAGACGGGGAATCGTGGCGTCCAGCGCCTCTTCGTCGATGCGGATCTCCATGCTCAGGCGGTCTGCGAACCGGATGCGCTGGATGTACAGATAATGCTCGATCAGCTCCATTTCCGCGCCCAGCGTCGTCTCCTCGTCGTCCACATGAATCATCCCCCGCAGCAGTCTGGCAAGCTGCACGACGATGCCTCCGATCTCCTTCGTCTGGTTCATCTTCGCATTCCATTTAATCAGATCGAGCGTGTTATAGATAAAATGGGGATTCAGCTGCGCCTGCAGCGCCTTAATCTCGGCGATGCGAAGCCGCCTCTGCTCATCCTTGGCGCTGGCGATCAAATCCTTGATCTGCGTCGCCATGGCGTTAAAGCCGCTGGCCACGATGCCGAATTCGTCGACGCGCCGCGACTCGATCCGAACCGCGAGATCGCCCATCGAGATGCGTTTCATCGAATGAGCGAGCTCGAAGATCGGCTTGGATACGTATTTCGACAGCTTGTAGGCACACCATAAACAGATAACGAAGCTGACTGCAGCTGCGACGGCGAACAGCGTCTGAATGAACCCCATGCTCTGCTCCACGATGGCGCCGGGAGAATAGCCGTAGACGGACAATCCGAGCTTCTTCGAGGCTACGACCTGAAGCAGGTCTCCGCTCCCGATCTCCGCGGGATCCCGTTCCAGCGTTCCTTCCCGCTCTGGCTGCTTCGTATGGATCACCGTGTAGGCATGCCCGTCCAGCACGACGAAATCCATGGCGAACGGAGCGTCGTAAGCGCTTACGATATCGGCGATCAAAGATCGGGGAAAATCTACGATCAGGTAGCCGAGCAGTTCGCCGGAGGCCGAATGAACCGTTTGCACGAGGCTGAGCACGACTTTGTCGCCCTGAAGGCTTTCGTAAGCGTGCGGATAAGCCCGTATCTCCCCCTCCGCCTCATGGGCGGTGCGGAAGATGCCCCACCCGCGGTATTTGACCGGATTGTAGATCGACGGCAGCTCGCGGGTCGAATAGCGGGCGCTGCCGTCGGCGTTGATCAGGTAAATAGCCGCTTTGTTTTTCTTGCCCGCCAGCAGCAGGTGCATGCGCTGCTCGACGTTTTTCTTCAGCTCGGCGTTCCCGCCCAGCAGCGCCTGCCGCACCTCCGGCAGCTCGCCGATCGTATTCATAATGCCGTCGTATTCCTCCGCAAGCGCGTCGAACCTTTCCGCCGCCCCCGCCACTTTGTCGTGCAGCTGCTGGCGGTACTGTTCGAGAAAAAAGCGCTTCGAGAAGCCGTACGTCATCGATCCGATGATGAGCAGCGGGATGACGCCGACCAGGACGAAAAAAATCAGCAGCTTGTTGTAAAAGCTTAACTTTCTGCGCATGCGGATGATCTCCTTAGGCGATTCTAGGCTGCTTAACGCAACGGTCGTCCGCTTCTTCTTCCATAGGAAGAGGATAACGCATCCGCAAGAAGGGACGCAACCGTTAACGTCTGGCAGCGATTCGCCGGAGCGATTACCCGGCTGCTCGAACCAGCTTTGTCAGCTCGTCGTGAACATGTCCGTTCGTTGCGATCAGAGCCGTCTTGTCCAGCGCTTCGGGCAGCGGCTTGCCGTCCCAATCCGTTGCCCGTCCCCCGGCCTCCTCGAGCAGAATCAGGCCAGCCGCCACGTCCCACACGTTCAGATCGACCTCGAAGTAGCCATCGATTCTTCCGGCCGCTACGTAGGCCAAATCGAGAGAAGCCGGTCCTTTGCGCTTGAGGTCCTGGCATTCGGCGAATACTTTTTCGGCGGCGCGGAACATTCTGGGGGCGGACACCCGCCTCTCGTACGGAAACCCGAACCCGAAAATGCAATCCCCGAGCGCGGCGTTGCGCGATACGGACAACCGCTCTCCGTTCAGCCAAGCTCCCGCGCCGGACAGCGCGGTGAACAGCTCTCCGTTAAACGGATTGTAGACGATGCCGAAGCGTCTCTCCGGCCCCACGTACGCGACGGAAATCGCGACGTGCGGGTACCCGTGGATCAGATTGGTCGTGCCGTCGATCGGATCGAGAATCCACTTCGCCTTCCGTGTCGCATAATCGTTCGTCTCGTTCTCCTCGGAGATGAACTCGGCTTCCGCATCCAGCGCGTTTAACGCCCCGTTAAGCTCCCGCTGAACGGCCAAGTCGATATTCGTGACATAGTTGGCGAACCCTTTTTCCTCGACGCTGAGCTCCTTGCTTCCGCCGCGAACGATTTCGCCGGCCTCACGCACGCAGGCAATCGTCTTCTCCATTAACTCTTCCATCGTTTTGTCTCCCTTCGTTGTCCCTTCCTGCTTCTACATCATAACGCTTCTGCCGCCGGAAAATTTATTGAAAATGAGCAGCGAGACGACCGTCGCCACCGACAGAATCGAAGCCAGCGCTGCCGCCGTGCCGAAGCTGTCCTTGAAAATTTCCGTGAAGATCGCCACCGAGATCGTGCCCGTCTTGCCGGAGAACAAGATCAGCGTGGAGCTGAGTTCGTTGATTGTCTGCACCCAGCTGAGAATGGCTCCGGAGAACAGCCCGGGAAGCATCAGCACCGCGGTTGTCTTGAAAAACGTGCGCATCGGCGGCACGCCAAGGCTGATCGAGGCTTCCTCGATGCTTGGATCGATCTGGTACAAAATCGCCGTGCTTGATCTTAGAATAAACGGCAGCTTGCGGATGACGTAAGACACAATAATGATCGTTGCCGTTCCGGTCAGAATAAGCGGCGCCTTGTTGAAGGCGGTGATTAGCCCGATCCCGAGCACGGAGCCGGGAATGACGTAAGGGAACATCGCCAGCGAGTCGAGCAGCGACGACAGCAGCGACCTTCTGCGGACGACGACGTAGCTCAGCAGCAGGCCGACGACGACCATAATGACGATGGCGATGCTGGCGAAATAAAACGTATTGGCGATATTCTTCGACAGCTTAAAGCCGATCGCCTTGTAGCTGTCCAGACTGAAGCCGCTTACGAACAGCGGACCGCGCGTCTTGATGAAGGACGTGATAAACACGACGATCTGCGGCGTGACCGCCAGCAGCGACACCGTGAAGGCGATCGCCGTAAGCAGCGAGCGCTTGCCCAGCTTCAGCTTCTGAACGGCGGGCGGGCGCAGGGCGCTCATTCGGTAGTTTTTGCGCGAGACGATATACTTCTGGACGAACAGCACGAGCAGCGCGCATAGGACGATAACGGTGCTCAGCGTGCTGGCCAGATAGACATCGCCCCCGATGTCGCTCATGAACTCCTCGTAGACGACGACGGGCAGCACCTTGTAGCCTTCGGCGATGAGCAGCGGAGTGCCGAAATCGGCGAGCGAGGTCATGAACACGACGATAGCGCCCGCGCTTATAGACGGTACGATGACCGGGAACGTTAGCGTCAGCAGCTTGCGGATGCGGGACATGCCGAGGTTCTCGGCCGCTTCCTCCAGCGAGCTGTCCATGTTGGAGAGCGCGCCGGAAACGTACATGTAGACGAACGGGAACAGCTTCAGCGTGAACACGAGAATCATCCCTTGAAAGCCGTAGATCGTCGGAAGCACGATGCCGATTTTCTCGAACAGCTTCGTCACGAAGCCGCTGCGCCCAAGCAGCAAAATCCATGAATACGCGCCGATGAACGGCGGGGACAACAGACTCAGCACGATCATAATATTGATAATCGATTTGCCCCATACGTTAAATCTCGTCATGATGTAGGCGAGCGGCACGCCGATCAGCGTCGCCAGCACCGTCGTCAGCGCCGATACCGTCAAGCTGTGTTTAAGTGTGTTGAAGTAGTAGGGCGTCGTGAAAAAGTCGATGAAGTTCACGAAGCTCGGCCGGTGCGTCTCCGGGTGATAGAAGCTCTTCAGGAACAGCGAGGAGAACGGATAGACGAGAAACACGATCATCAGCGCCAGCAGCGACGCGCTGACGATGATCCAGAACGACGGCTTCCGCCATCTTCTACGCGCCCCGCCCTGTCCGATTGCCGGTCCCGTCGCAGGGCTGCTCATACGATCGCCTCCCCCTCGCCGTGGCGATACAGATGAAGCTTGCCGAGATTGAAGCGAACGCCGACCCGGTCGCCGACGGCCCGCAGTACGGCGGTGTCCTTGGCGTATTCGTTCACCTCGACGGTTTGTCCGCCGCCCAGCTCGATCTCGTAGCTGATGTAGTCGCCGAGGAATGTGACAAGCGCAACGCGTCCCTGCGGCTCGCCTTCTCCCGGCTCGGTCAGATGAATATCCTCCGGACGAACGGCGAGACGGACATCGCCGGTCGTCGACTTCCTTGCGCCGACGGGGATCGTCCCGACGCCCTTGATGTCGACTGCGACCGGCTTGCCCGGCTCTGCTGTGCCGGTTGTTGCAGAGCCGTCTACAGCGATCAGGGTACCGTCCAGGAAATTAGTCGTACCGATAAAGCCGGCCACGAACGCCGTCGCGGGTTTCGAGTAAATTTCCTGCGGCGTGCCGATCTGCTCGACAATACCTGCGTTCATGACCGCGATCCGGTCGGACATCGCCAGCGCTTCCTCTTGATCGTGCGTCACATATATCGTCGTAATATTCAGATCTTTCTGAATTTTCTTGATGGCGATGCGCATATCGATTCTCAGCTTGGCGTCCAGATTGCTGAGCGGTTCGTCCATGAGCAGAATCGTCGGATGGATGACAAGCGCCCGCGCCAGCGCGACCCGCTGCTGCTGTCCGCCGCTGAGCTGAGAGGGATCGCGGTCGCGGTACTTCTCGATGTGCATCAGCTTCAGCATATCGCCCACTCTGTCCGCGATTTCCGCTTTCGGCAGCTTGCGCGCCTTCAGCCCGTATGCGACGTTTTTCTGAATCGTCATATGTGGAAAGATGGCGTAGTTCTGGAATACCATCCCGATATTTCGCTGGTAAGCGGGAATCTCGTTCATGACCCGGTCGTCGAACAAAATCTGTCCGTCCTCAATCGAATTGAAGCCCGCAATCATGCGAAGCAGCGTCGTTTTGCCGCAGCCCGACGGACCGAGAATAGTGAAAAATTCGCCTTCCTTAATAGAAAAATCGATGCCGTCTACCGCCGTGTTGTCCCCGTATTTCTTCGTCAGATTGCGGAAGGTTACGCTGTGGCTCATCTGATCACTCCTGTCTCGTTGAGGCGGGAACCGCGAGAGAGTTTCCCTGGTTCCCGCCGCTTGATGCCTCTGCGTTCAGCCAGTTTCTTGGGCTTATTGGCCGACCACGAATTCCTTCCATTTCTTCGTAATCATTTCTTTGTTGGCGATGGCCCATTCCATGTCGTAATCGATTTTCACGAGCTGGCTGAGCGGAACCATGCCCTTAGGCTCCTGCAAATCCGTCCTCACCGTACGACGGTAAATATCGCCGATATGGGACTGCACTTCCTTGCCCAGCACAAAATCGACGAACTTCTGGGCGTTCTCCATGTTCTTGGCGTTCTTAACGATACCGAGACCGGACGTTAGCAGCGTATTGCCGTCGGACGGATAGACAATTTCCAGATCCGCTCCGGATTCCATATACTTGAGCGCGCCTTGCTCATACGTCACGCCAACGCTGTATTCGCCGTCCGCGACGCCCTTGAACGTGCCGGAGGAGCTGCTGATCAGCTTGCCGTCCAGGTTGTCGACGAACCGCTTGATCAGATCCATTCCCTGCTCGCGATCCGGCTTGGACAGGATCATGTTCACCACGGCCGTAAACGACGAGCCCGACTTGACCGGATCGGCATGGGCGATTTTTCCTTTCCATTTCGGATCGGTCAAATCCTCCCAGCTCTTCGGCGCTTCCTCTTCCTTCACCAGCTTCGGATTGTAAATGATGACCATCGGCTCTAGGTTAAAGCCGTACCAGGTGTTGTTCGGGCTCTTCGCCTCGGGGATCAGTTTGTCGAGCTCGGTGCTCTTGTACGGCTCGAGCAGATCGTCGACGACCGCATAGCCGTCTACGAAGCCTCCCCATAACACGTCGCCCAACGGATTGTCTTTCTCGGCGCGGATTCTTGCGATCAGCTCGCCCGTGCCGGCACCCACGAGGTTAACCGTGATCCCGGTCTTCTCCTGAAACTCCTTCACGATCGGATCTGACCAGTCCGCCGCGTGGGAATAGTACAGCGTCAGCGAATCGGATTTTCCGCCTTCCTTACCCTTGCTATCGGAGCCGCAGCCTGCCGCGATCACGCTTCCCGCCAGCAGCAGCGCCATTGCGCCCGCCCATTTTTTTCTCATCCCGATGTCCTCCCTTGTTTGATTTACATGTTCATTGTAAAGCGCTTTCAAGAAGCTCACAACGTAACAATCCGGCACTTTTGTTTGTAAAAACGCACTCTTTCCCGCCTAGGGAACGCCCAGTCGCACTCGCGACCGAGGCCAAAATGGTGCGTCCACCCCACTTGCCCGCTCATAGTGCTGCGTACAGCGCGACAGTTCTATTGCCCGCATTCCATCGCTTGCTCGCCAATAGTATCGCCACAAGTCCCTTCATCCCCTCGGCAGACGCAAAAAAACCTGCCGACCGCGTTAAAGCGGTCGGCAGGTCTGGCGTTCCCTGCTCAAGAAACGGCTTTGCCCGTTCTCTTGCAGGTCTTGCTGTCGTTTTTGCAAGTTTGGTATACACCCATAAAATCGAGGCGGTGATCGGTCACCTTAAAGCCGTATTCGTTAGCGACACGCTGCTCCAGCTCGAGCAGCCAATCGTCCTGAATTTCCTCCAGCGCCCCGCATACCCTGCATACGAGATGGTGATGCATATGATCGTGCCCCTCCTGACGAAGGTCGAAACGGGCGACCCCGTCTCCGAAGTTCATCTTCTGCACGATGTTCAATTCCGCGAGCAGTTCCAAAGTCCGGTATACCGTTGCCAACCCGATCTCCGGAAACTTCTGTCGCACGAGCATAAACACATCTTCGGCGCTCAAATGATCTCTCTCGTTCTCCAACAGCACCTTCAAAGTAATTTCGCGCTGCGGCGTCAGTTTATATCCGTTCACGGTCAATTGCCGATTGATTTTGTCGATTTGCTCTACGATATCCATCCTATGGACACCTCCGCTTCATTAGAGTCGTATTTATCGTCACTTTTTTATAATAGCGAAATCGGGCGAAAAAATCAAAGAAATTGACGCCATTTTCCATAAACACATCGTTATATGATTATAAACCTCCGCCTCGCGACCGACGATTGACGGCAACGTAAAAACCTGCCTAGCCGTAATTGAACGGCTGGCAGGTCTGTCTAGACGCGAACTATTGGCCCCTGGCGGCCTTGAAGGCTTGCACATACTGAGCGGCGCGCGCGGCGATCAGGCTTAAGTCGCCTTTCTTCGCGGCCTCGTTCGTCAGGTCCGATCCGATGCCGACGGCAATGGCGCCCGCCGCGATCCATTCGCCGATATTGTCGAGCGTAACGCCCCCCGTCGGCATAATGTTTGCCTGCGGCAGCGGTCCTTTGATCGCCTTGATCGCCGACGGAGTCGTGCTTGGGAACAGCTTGACGATATCGACTCCAAGCTCCAGCGCCTCCTGAATTTCCTTGATCGTCATGACGCCGGGCATTACCGGAATCCGATAGCGATTGCATAGCGCGACGGTCGCCGGATTAAGCGAAGGCCCTACGACGAATTCGGACCCGCTTAGAATGGCGGCTCGCGCCGTCTCCGGGTCGAGCACCGTGCCGACGCCGATGATCGCGAACTTGCTCGGATCGTTCGCCGTGCTGGAATATTTTGCGGCCAGCTTCTCGATCGCTTTGAGTGCCGAGGGCACCGTCATCGTAATCTCGATCGCCTTGATTCCGCCTGCAATTGCTTGCTCCGCCATTTCGGCCACTTCGTTGGCGTCCTTGCCGCGCAGCACGGCGACGACTCCGTGATCGACAATGCGCTGAATCGTGTGAATCTTGTTCATCTAATTTGTCCGCCTCTCTTTTATTAAAGTGATTTGAAAATAAAAGTCCATTACATCTCCGAAAGGGATGGCTTTGCTGGCTTTAGACAGGTACGATTTTGCTACTCGCTTAACGGTCTGCCAGACCGCTAGAGGCGGTCATCCGATCGATTTCGCTCGCTTAACGGTCTGCCAGACCGTTAGAGGCAGTCATCCGATCAATTTCGCTCGTGTAACGGTCTGCCAGACCGTTAGAGGCAGTCATCCGATCAATTTCGCTCGTGTAACGGTCTGCCAGACCGTTAGAGGCAGTCATCCGATCGATTTCGCTCGCTTAACGGTCTGCCAGACCGTTAGAGGCGGTCATCCGATCGATTTCAATTAGCGCTCAACATGAGCTACATTGTTCAGCACGGCATCCGTTTCCTTGCGAGTCGGCAGCCCTTCCCAATCCCCGGCCATCTGAACGACGAGCGAGCCGACCAGGTTGCCCAGCCGCACGGCCTCGACCGGGTCGAAGCCGCGCAAAAGCCCGGATAGAAATCCGGCGCAGAAGCCGTCTCCGGCCCCGATCGGATCGACGAAGTGTTCCGCCTTGAAGTACGGTACGGCGACAACCTCGTCCGGGTAGATCACGTATGTCTCCCGATCGCCGCCTTTGACGATCGTTTGGGCTTTCAAGCGTCGCAGCCGACCGACAATTTCCTCGAAATCGTCCGTGTCGTACAGCAGCTTCAATTCATCCAAGCCCGGCAGAAAATAATCCGCTTCCTCGGCCAACTCCAGCAAAGTCGTCCTGGCCTCGTCCAGTCCCCACAGCTTAAGCCGCAAATTCGGATCGAATACGACCTTCACTCCGGCGGCTTTGGCGACGCGAATCGCTTCGCGGGCCGTATCCCGGCAATTCGGGCTTAGCGCGGGCGTAATACCCGTCAGATGAAGCAGCTTGGCCTGCCCGATGTAATCGGCATCCAGCTCCTCCGGCCGCATGCGGCTCGCCGCAGACAGCTTGCGGTAATAATAAACAGAGCTTTTGCCCGCTAACTGCTCTCGCAGCATTAAGCCGGTCGCCGCTTCATCCGTCAGACTTGCCCGGGATACGTCAACGCCTTCTCCCCGAATCGTCTTTAGAATGTGACGCCCTACCGGATCGTCTCCGAGCAAGCCAAACCAACCGACTCGATGACCGAGCCGAGCTAGTCCGATCGCCACGTTGCTCTCCGCTCCTCCGAACGACTTGTCCAAGCTTGCGCTATGCTCAATGCCCTTTGCTCCGCCTATCAGCAGCCCCATCGTTTCGCCGAAAGTCACGACTTCGGGACGAAGCGCCGCCTCGTTTGTTGTCGACTGTGTGCTCACTGTTCCTGCCCCCTTGCGCGCTATTCCTTCTGCCGGTTTCCGTGCCCCATCCTCCACCAGACTTCCTTCATGTGGAGCACATACAGCCGTTTAATCTCCTCTTCGTCTCCGGTTTTCAGCACCTCAATCAGCGGCGCGTGACCAACGGCGATCGACAGCAGATTCGGAAAATAAAGCTTGTTCGTAACAGCCAAAAACCGCTTCAGCTTAACCGCGCTCTGCCGCCAAATGTGGAGAATCGTCCGGTTGCCCGATTTCTCGAAAAAGTAGTCATGGAACGCCATGTCCAGATCGATAAACCGGAACAAGTCGTCCTCCCTCGCTGCTCGTACCAAGTCCTCGTAGATCGCGTACAGACGCCGAAAATCCTCCTCGTCCAACTGCGGAATCGATCTGTGCACAGCGTCCCATTCGATCAGCTCGCGCAGGGCGTAGATCTCCTCGATCTCCTCCTGCTTAATCTCCGCGACGATAGAGCCTTTGTTCGCCTTACCCACGAGCAGCCCTTCCTGCTTCAGCCGCTCCATTGCTTCCCTGACCGGAGCTTGACTGATGCCAAGCGCGTTCGCAATCTCAAGCACAAGCATCCGGTAGCCCGGATATAGCTCTCCTCTGACGATCGCCTCGAACAAGCCCAAATACACTTGCTCGCTCAGCGAAGTTCCCCGTTCGTCCAATCGAAACGAAATGGCGCATCCCTCATTTTAAGTTATCGATAAGATTATCGATAATTTTATCGATAGAAAAAGTGTAGCATGCGGCCTGAGGGCCGTCAATGCTACACTTTGTTTGCTGCTCCTATCCTAAATACACGAAGAACATCTTCGATTTTGCGAAGATGGGACATGACGCCGTAATTCATCCAGGCGAAGAAATCCATTTCGTGCACATGGCCGTTGCGAACTGCGGGCAGGGCTTTCCACTCTGGAGAGTCGAGCAGTTCCCGACCTTCGCCCTCCCTCTTATCGAAAGTAATGAACAGATGGTCGGCGTCCAGTCGCGTTAGCGTCTGCGGATCGATCGCCACCCGTCTTTCTTGCGGCATCAGACTGCCGATCAGCTCGGGTTCGCGCAAGCCCAAATCCCCGTAGAGCACCGGTCCCGTATACCCAAGCTGTCTGCCGCCGTACAGGTAGACCGCAAGATCGGAAATACGCAGCACGGCGACGGAGGGCATTGTTCCGCCCAGCGCGTCCAGCAGCGATTGCCTTGCTTCTCCCGCCTTGTTCTCGTACTGCTTGATCGCCTCCGCCGCCCGGTCTTGAATCCCGAATACGGCCGCGATCGCATGCAGCGTCGCCCGCCAGTCCTCGCCGGTTGACGGCAGCCTGAACACGGGAGCGATTTCCCGGCACCTTTCCAAACTCCAGCGGCGATAGCCTGCGTCCAGAATGATCAGCTCCGGTCGGTAATCCGCAAGCTCGTCCCAGTCCCCGGTGGACAATTCGAATTCGGGCACGTCGTGCAGTCCAAGATACTCCTGCCTGCCCCAGATCCGATCGTAAAATTGCACGATCGGCTTCATCTCCAGCGCCACAAGAAAATCCTCCAAGAACGGCGCGAACGCTCGGTTCGGATCGCGGCGCTGACGTCTGAACTGCCCCGGAGTGACGCCGACCTCCTGCTTAAAGCGCCGGTTAAAATAGTACTCGTCGTTATAGCCGACTGTATTCGCAATCTCGACCAGCTTGTCCTGCGATAGCAGCAACAGCTGTTGAGCCTTCTCAATCCGCAGCCCGTTGAGAAATTCCAGCGGAAGCTGGTTTGTCAGCTCCTTGAACAGCTGCGTATATTTCGCGCGCGTCATGTCCGCCGACGACGCCAATTGATCCACCGTATACGGATGAGCGTAATTGGTCTGCATCTCCTCCACGGTATGCAGCACATCCCGCCTTGCTCTGGCTTCATAAGTAGCGGACCGGTTCTGTTTGCCGAGCAGAAGCAGCAATTCTCCGAACCGAACCTGGTTCTCGAACGCTTCCAGCTCGTCTTCCGTCTCCCTTTGTCTGTAGAGAGCGTCAAGCAACAGCAAAGCCTGAGAGAACGGCGTGCAGGCCAGCGCTCCCGGCGGAAGCTGGAGCCCTTCGGCGCTTCCCCCTTCGTCCTCCCGCTCGAACCCAAGCAAATAAAAGCTCACCCCGCCGTCCGCAGCTTCGAATCGAAGCGCTTTGCCGCGTTCGAGCAGTTGCACGCTGCCCTGTCTCAGCTCATAGCCCTCGCCATCAACGATCAGCCGTCCTTTTCCCGCCGTGACTGCAACGAGCGCGAAACGCGCGTCCAAATAAGCCGTACGCTCCTTGAACGCCTCTTCTCTTACAAAAGCGACGGATAGGAGCTCATGCCGCGCCGCGGGTCGAAGTCGTACCGTTTCATCCAGCATAATTCCTTCCCCTTTTTCCCGACAACCGATAATGAGAATGATTTTCAACCCTGATGCTATCAGTGTATAAGAAAAAGAAAAGCTCTTCAATGATCGTCATTGAAAAGCTTCTCCCGAATCGCTTCCTTATTTCGCCATCGCCCCGAGCAGATCGTCCAGCTTCATCCCATTGGCCGTAATCGCGCCGCTTTGCCAGTGGCTCCGCTCGAATTTGTAAATGTTGCCCTTCTGAACTGCGGGAACCGATTGCCACAGCGGACTGTCCAGCAGCTTGAAATCCTCCTGATACTCCGGAGTATCCCAGCTTCCGTTGGAAGGAATGAAAATGATATGGTCCGCACCGAGCTCCGGAATCACCTCTTCGGAGAGGATGCTCTGGTATTCGGTCATATCTTTGGCCATCTGAATCGGCTCAAGCCCGAATTCCGAGTAGATGACGCCGGTGTAGCGATTTTTTACTCCGAACAGGGCAAGCGTCTTTTCCCCTACGTTGACGCGAATGAAGGCGACTTTCTCCTTGCCGACCGACGCCTGCAGCTTAGCCTTCCCGTCCGCAACCTTGCTTTCATAGTCGGCAATGACTTCTTCCGCCTTGTCCGGAATGTTCAGTACGTCCGCCACGGCCCGCAACATCTCGGCTGAGCTTTGCAGCACGTCTTCGGTCAACCGATAAGTCGGAGCAACTTTGGAGTATACGTCGTATTTCTCCTTATCCACCCCTCCGTCGACGATGATCAGGTCGGGGTTGTACGAGACGAGCGCCTCGATGCTTCCCGTCGTATCGAACAGCGGCACGTCCAGGTTCAAATAATCCTGCTTGCCCCACAGCGGATGGTACCACTGCGCGACCGGCGTTACGCCAAGCGCCTTCAAGTAATCTTCGACGTACACTCCGACGACGCGCTGAGGATGAGCCGGAATTTCGACATCGCCGAATTCGTCCTTGACGATTCTCGTTTCTGCGCTCCCTTGCGTTTCCTGCGAAGGCTCGGACGAAGCAGAAGCGGAAGCCGTGGCGGGCGACGCAGTTGCTGACGCAGACGGCGAAGACGAACCCTCCGAGTTCGACTTGCCGCCGCACGCAGCGAGTACTCCAATCATCAGAATAGCGAGGACGAGCGCCGTCGCTTTGTTTGTTTTTGCCAACATGATGAATCCCCTCTCCGTAGTCTCATTGTAATTGATATTCATTCTCAATTACCACAGGGACAATATTACGGAAAGGAAGCCGAACTCTCAATGAACTTTCTCCGCGGAATTTTTGCACAAAACGTCAAAGCCAACTACATCCCCAATAGCGTTTATTACGCAATGATATGAGTGCCCGCCTCCTCATTAATCGCATCTTTTAGGCTTTCAGGGTTTGTAATAATGACTCTTGAGCCATTGTGTTCCAGAAAGCTTAAGCTGGCTTCAATCTTGGGCAGCATACTTCCCGGCGGGAAGTGACCTTCTGCAACATATTGTTTTGTTTCTTCGACTGTTATTTTTTCCAGTGCTTTTTGATTGGGTTTACCATAGTTGATAAAAACTCTTGGAACCCCAGTCGTAATAATTAAGGCATCTGCTTTAATTTGCTCAGCCAAGAGACTGGTGGCGAAGTCTTTGTCAATAACAGCATCAATACCTTTGTAGGTGTTATCCGATTTGATAACCGGGATTCCACCGCCGCCAACCGCGATAACGACAAACCCTGAATCTATTAGTGTTTTAATGGCATCCTTTTCAACAATGTCAATGGGTTTTGGCGATGCCACAACTCTTCTGTACCCACGGCCGGAATCCTCAATGAAAATCCAGTCCGGATGTTCTTTTTTCATTTCTTCCGCTTGCTCCAAAGTAAAAAATGATCCCACCGGTTTGGATGGATTTTTAAAATTAGGATCATCCTTGCTTACTTCAACCTGTGTAATGACAGTCGCCACTTTTTTGTTAATGCCTCTTTTGGCGAACTCATTCGTTAAAGCCTGTTGAATAAGATAACCAATCCCTCCCTGCGTATCCGCACCGCAATTTACGAGAGGAACTTCCGGCATTCCCGCTACTTCATTGGCAATTTCAGCTCTTCTAAGCTCAAAGCCGACTTGCGGTCCGTTACCATGGGTAACGACAACATTATAGCCTTGCTCCACCATGCCTGCGATATTTACAGCTGTTTCGACGACAGCCTCATATTGATCTTGAATCGAGTCGCGTCCATTATCACGAACTAAAGAGTTGCCCCCAATGGCAACAATGACCACTTTTTCCATTTTTAAAGCCTCCTAGTGGTATGCATCTATTCTTTTGCTAGTAATTCCAACGATTTTTGCTTATGCGTATGATACAAGGGATTGGTTGGATCATTGTTAATGGCATTTTCGATGGCTTCAATCGCTTCTTCATGTCTTCCTAGGGATCTTAAGCTATTGGCTTTATGAAAAGAGAAATCATAGCGATTCGGCTGCATGGCTAATAGTTGATCCATCGCCGCAACTGCATCTTCATGTCGGCCAAGCTCTCTTAAATAGTTTGATTTATGGTACAGATAAAACGTTTCATTAGGAGCTAAGGAGACAGCTTTATCGTATTCCGCCAATGCTTCCTCCGGCTTTTTCATTAACCGCAAGCAATTAGCTGTATAGAAATAGAAATCCAAGTCATTTGGATGAATAGCCAATGCCTTTTGATACTGTTCCAGCGCTTCTTCAAATCTCTTCAACTCTTGTAGGAAATAGCCTTTATAGTAGATTAGATCAAGGTTTTCCGGATCGCTTTCCAATGCTATATCGATTAATTTAATAGCTTCTTCATATTGATCCGCGCGAGCTAACGCTTTTGCTTGCCTGATCGTTTCATTGCTTTCAACAAATTCCTTCTTTAAAATTTCCACGACCTTAGCTTGCTTTAGTTCAATTGCATGCTGCAGCGAAGATTTCCCGTCCCGGTCGGGCAAATTTACATCCGCTCCTGCTTCAACAAGTAATTGAATTACGTCGGAATACAAGCGCCCGCCATTTCCTAAAATAACGGACTCTAAGAGTGCAGACCAACCTAAATCATTGGCATGGTTCACTGGAATTCCGGCATCTAAACATCTTTGGACCGTTTTTAAGTAGCCTTTTTCACTGGAAGGTAGTAAAGCCGTTCCGCCGAATCGATTGACACTCTTTAAATCGGCCCCGTAATTCAACATTAAGCTTAATATTTCGTGAAAGCCGTTTGCACCCGAACAAATAAAGGGTGTCAACAAAGTGATATCTCTTGCGTTCACATCGCTTCCGGCCTCTAACAGTACCTGAGTAACCTCGATTTGATTCCTTTGGGTTGCGGCCATGAGTGCCGTGCGACCATTCGCATCCTTATATTCAACATTCGCGCCTTCTACCAATAGTCGACGGACTGCATCTCTATTCCCTTGTTCACTCGCCTCAATCAGATCTTGATTTAAGTTATTCGTCATCATAATCGTTGACACCTCATTTCCCGTTAAAAAATACGGGTGCTGTCTCATAAAGCCATCCAAGTTCTCTGCAAGATAATCGAAGAGAAGAGTACAAGGTGTATGTACCTCCCTCCGATGCTATACGCCCCTGAAATCTGAATAGGCAAACCCGTTACAAGGTCATTTCAGGAGCGTATGAGGCAGTCTCCGGGAGGTACATACACCTTACTTTGTCTATCGATCATCTCAAACAACCGCTTATAAGACAGCCCCGAATGGTGAATCGCTATCGAACGTTATTTATTTAATTGATGGAAAAACTCAAACAAATGGTCGCAATCTTCTCGCGGTGCTACTTTCACCATGTTAAGAACAGTTGTGTCCTCCCCGGTTAAATACTTACGCAGATGCATGTCAGAGAAGCCATGCTGATGAGCATCCTCTCTCGTATTACAGTAATAGACTTCTTTAATGCCTGACCAAATGATCGCGGACACACACATTGGACAAGGCTCGCAAGTCGCGTAGATGACACAATCGGATAAATCCATCGTTCCAAGCTTTTTACAAGCTTCGCGAATGGCGACCATTTCAGCATGGGCAGACGGATCCGTATCTCTCATCATTGTATTGCTTACGACTGCGATAATTTCATTCCCGCGTACGATTGTTGCACCGAAGGGTCCGCCTACTTTATTGGCCATCCCCACAGTCGTTGCTTCCGCAGCTAATTTCATATAATCCATATCCAGATTCCTCCATTCGTTATTCCGTAACAGGACCAATATTTTCTTTCTTATTGACATAAAGTTTATACACTAAGAACGCGGCCATTAGTAAATAACCAATAACGAAAGGCATAGCGATCTCTTGTGCAATTCCAAGAGTATTTGTATGAATGGCGCCAACAAAAGTTAGTAGAGCTCCCAGCAATGCAGCTATGATGCCTCCAATAGGCGTGTTGCGAATCGTAAATACGGCTATACAACCCCAAAGTACACTCGTAATAGGAGCACCATTACCTAAAGCAACCAATCCGTCATAGAACAGTCCGGCATTATGCAGGGCAGCCGAAGAAACTTCGCCGGCAGCCTCCCCTACCGACACACCCGCAGCCGAAAGCGCATTATTCACAGCAACTAGCGCCCAATTCGCAACCCAGGGGAAGAAAGCGACAAAGATGGCCGGAGCTTCAAATTTCGGACTTTCTTTAACGACTTGATGACCTGTTACAACCGCAATAAACACGAGCATCGGAACAATAGCGGCAATAGGAACAACAGCGAGTAACAGACCCATTAGACTGAAAATCGATAAAAAGAATATGGCGGCAGAGCTAGCAATGGAATAGCCTAAGCCAGCGCCTACTTCTTTCCACCCTGCATGTCCTACATATACGGTTACTGGGAACGGGTTACCGCAAAGTCCGCCTACTGCCGTAGAGAAACCGTTTGCAAGCATAACGTCTCTCGTATTGTATTCATCCCCAACAACTGCAGCTGCTTCAACGTTTTCGAGATTAAAGATGAAGTTGGATAGCCCTAGAGGAATAGCCGTTAATAAATAAGGCAATGCAGCGTTAATATGGTCGAACAGCCCATTCAAATGCAACATAGGAGGATTAAAGCCAAATGATTTTAGCGCTTCTGTCACATCAGAAGGGTTTTGATATCCAGCGATCCAAGCAATTGCCGTTCCAACTACGATCAATAATAGACCCGTAGGTATTTTCTTCAATATAGGATGTTTACTTAACCAGTTCATGAAAATGATGATTAAGGCAACAAAGGCCACTACAGGCATTTCAAAGGATTGCAGCATGGGGTTCATGCCTAAGAAAACAAATGCCAAGCCTGCCAGAGCTGCTAACAAGACCGTTCTTGGAACAATCCGTCTAATCGTTTCGCCGATGAATGCGCCTAAAAATAGAATCGACGCCTCAATAAAGCCCCAAAGCACAGCGACGGAAGTTGTGAAAACAGGATCCTGCGTTTGATGATACAGAGGAAGCATAATCACAAATACGATAAGAAAAATACCAGGCGAACTCGAACCCGAAGGTAATGCGGTAATATCTTTTCGACCTGTTTTCTTAGCTAATTTATAGGCAAAATAGGCGAAAATAATACCGGATATCAATACCGCTAATCCAAAGCCGGGAACAATTCGTTTAAAAACAAACTCTGTCGGCATGCCCACTACGCCAATTAATAAGGAGATCATAACCAAAAAGTCTGTCAAAACGTTAACGAATAAGCCAAAGGAAGCCGCGATGTCTCCCTTTTTCCATAGAGCTACTTTTCCCATATAAAATTCTCCTTAGAATGGATTATTTTTTGCTTAATTTTTTGGGAAATTTAGAGGACACAGACACGCCCTAATTCATGTTTTTGCTTAAAGCAAGCAACGCCTTTTCAAACGCTTCAACCGGCGGATACGTAATACCGGCGCCAATCATTCCGATCCCTGGATCCTTGTGCGCGATGGCCGTGTTGATAATTGGCTTGATGCCTGTTTGCATGACCTTTCGTACATCGATCCCTGTCGGAACGCCCATGAAGTTTAATAACGGAATCGTTACGTTTGGATTTTCAGTTGTCGTAATTTCTTTCATTTGCGTGGAGAAGCCGATCGCTTCATCTACCGTACCCCCCACAAGCGCGACAATCGCAGGGGCGGCAGCCATAGCAAATCCACCTATCCCATAGGTTTCAGTGATGGCGCTATCTCCGATATCGAGTCCCGAGTCCTCCGGCTTATAGCCTGCAAACATAGGTCCGACAACCTTCTGAGCCGGGCCGGTAAACCAAGTGTTGCCTGCCATGCCGCTTACGCGAATACCAAATTCCACACCGTTGCGCGCCATTGTTGTTACAACTGTACTATTCTCAATGCCATGAGCAGCATCCATCGCACATTTGGCCAACGCCATCCAAGTAGGACCCGAGAAATAGTCGCTGCTTGCTACGAATTCAAATACTTCGCGCTTTTGTTCTGTCGTATAGTCCGTTTGTAAAATATAAGGAGTTAAAGCTTGGATTAATAATGTCGTGCCTGCAACGTTACGATTATGACACTCATCCCCCATATGAAGAGCTTGAGCAAGCATCAACCGTAAATCAATTCCGGTTGGATGGAGTTGCATGGCCTCTCTTAAAATGGGCCCAAGTACATCACGCATCCAAATCAAACGATTGACGACACTTTCATCATTAGCGCCCATACGCAAAATCTTGGATAACTGCTCACTTAAGTTTGTATAAGCGATATTACCATAAGTCTTGTTTTCGACGATGTGCATATACATCGAAGCTGAAGTTACACCAGCCATCGAACCGACACAGTTATGCTCGTGACAAGGTGCGAACGTAATTTCTCCCGATGCCGCAACCTTGAACGCGTCCTCGATGTCTTTAGCCAATCCTTCAAAAACGAGCGCCCCTGTAACGGCCCCTTTCATTGGACCGCTCATATTTTCAAATGCGATGGGAGGACCTGCATGAAGAATGGTTGTTTTGGTCATGCCTGGAACACAGTTAATCGCTTTATCAAATCCAATTAACACGGGTTGAGAATTAACAATTCTCTCAACGGCAAGCTTATTCGCTTCTTCAATTTTTTCAGCGAGGGCAGGGTTTTCAAGCTTATCCAAAGCGGCAATGATTTCCGGCTTCCCGCCGCCTGGCGGCTTCCATTCCAGATGGGTTGCATGGGCATTTTGTTTTAGAATATCCTCTTTGAAAAATTCGATTCCGACGTTGATCACATGAATGTTAGATTTAAAGAGTTCGTTAATTTTACTCACAGTCTATTCCCCCTTCACAACGAATTCACGAGCTAACAATCCGGCGTTTTGGCTGCTTGAGGCATGCGTGGCCCCCGAAGCGACTAACTTGTCAATTTGCTCTTGGTAGTTTTGCGGGTCCAGCTCCGTTCCAAGAATGTATCCGAGTATTTCCAAATGTCTTCCTTCTTGTTCCGCTTGTTGCTTGGCTTCGATGATATGCGGGAGCATCACGCCAACCGGATCTTCGTGTGAGCCAAAGCCTAAAACGAAATCCATCACGATAACCCCTACAGACGGATCCTTCGCTTCTTGCTTAAATCTTGCTATGCGAGTAGAAGGATCGATCATGGGATGGGGTTTGCCTTGGGTAAATTCATCATCGCCAAAATCAATGAATGTATGCTCCTGGCTGACATTAATATCCTTCAACAGATAATCCGGGTTCTTCTGAATGTTGCTATAGACGTTATCGAATTTTTCCATCGCCGTATACATAGCCTCGTCACATAAAGTTCCGCCACAGAATAATCCGCGAATGTATTTTTGATCGGAGGTTAGTTTTGCACGAACTTCATTCACTAACGGAATGTTCAGTGCTTTTTTATTGATCTTGCTTTCATCGGCACCTGTTAATAGCACAGCCTTAAGCGCAGCCTCTTTGGACATTTTGGCAAAATGGCCGCCCGCTTTCGTGACCTTCTCTTCGTTGCCGCCAATAAACCATACGACAACCGGCTTTGTGCACTGTTTAATTTGTTCGCAAATCTTATCTTCTACACTTGGTGCCGGCGGCTTAGATACCAGAACGATGACTTTAGTTGCTTCGTCAGCTTCTAGAGCTCTTAAGCCATCAAGCATCATCATTCCGCCAACTTTTTCGCTTAAGTCGCGGCCGCCCGTACCGATCAGTTGCGAAATTCCGCCGCCAAATTCATGAATCCGGACGCTCATCTCCTGGCTGCCTGTTCCAGATGCACCCACAACCCCAATGCTTCCTTTTCTAACCGCATTGGCAAATGCTAAACCGACATTGTTGATGATCGCGGTTCCGCAGTCTGGCCCCATCATAAGAAGACCTTTTTCATGAGCAAGCTTCTTAAGCTCGATTTCGTCTTCAAGGCTGACATTGTCGCTAAAAAGCATAACGTGAAGGTCGTTTTCCAGCGCCTTTTTTGCTTCCCTTGCCGCATAAGCGCCGTTTACTGAAATCACCGCAAAATTGGCTTCAGGAATAGCGCTTGCAGCGGACGAGATCGTTGAATATTTCACTTCGCCTTTACCAACAGCTGCCGAATTTTTCTTCGTTAATAATTCATTAATTCCAACAAAAGCGTTTTCGCATAATTCATCGGATTCAGCCTTTACAACAATCATCAGATCGCTTGTTTTCGCTTCTTCAACCTCTGAGGTCATTAACCCGACGTTACGGATCACCTCTTTGTTCATTTCCGTTCCCATCGCAATGATGGCTTGTTCAACGCCTTCAATTTGGTTGGCCTTGGTGGATAAGGACATTAACGAAACCGAATCAAAAAATGTGTTTGGTTTAATTAATACTTGAATAGTCATACTTGACCTCCTACCTTCCTATTGGCTTCTAATCCGCGGTAAATACCTAATGCGATATCTGTTCCGGAAGTAGAACCGATCGTTAATACTTTATTTAAGGAGAGAGTAAACTCCTCATCGTTACCTGTGAAAATGGATTTGACCAAATGAATAATTGATTCTCTGACCTGGCCTCGCGATGCTTTCTTTAGAGCCATAAAGCTAATCTCATTGGTTAAAGTTTTAGCTTCCTGAACCACTAGATGGGCCAACATTCGATATCTAAATAACTGACTATTGGGAATATTCAGAACAGTAAATAACCCGACTAGAAAATCATCTCCTGAAGGCGTTAGACCAGGGCCAAGACCGATTAATCTGCTCGCGCTCGTCAAAGCCTCGGGCATATCTTTTCTCAAAATGTGAGCCAGAAGGGTTAGCGTTCTTTCTTCTATCATTTTGGACATCTCGGCATCAAAAGGGCTTTGAGGCTCAAGTGCCTTCTTAATCCCCCCGCCCTTCCCATGAAGGTCAATATACCCCTTCATTTTGGACATATTTCTATGCAACGCCTCAAGGCTGGAAGGATATTCAGGTAATTTACTTTCCCATAAGCTTGCCTTGTCAATCGATATGACCAGTTGATTGCCGATATATAGCTTTTGATTTTCAGCATAGATCGGGACATTTACGGCTAATTCGATATCGTCAAGTCTTTCCTTGTCTATCACAAGCGTATTTGGGCCATTGTCTATTTGGTCGCATGCAAGGGTATAAAGCTCATCATCTTCAAGGCAATGAATATTGATCGTTCGAGTAAAGGTGCTGTGTATATATCCCTTAAAGCTTGAAGCTTTAATCCGCTCGATAAATCCAACATCGCCCGAACGTGCATTCCTCACGAGTGTCATTTTCTTAAATGATCGACCTCCAATGTTTAAAGTTTCCCTTGTTAATGTTGTACATTTCGGAATAAATTCTTTAAATGGATAGTTGACCAATTGCAATTTGCTTTACACTAGTCATTTTAGTCTCGATGCAGGAATAAATCATTGTTTAACAATACCAAAAAGCTTCGTTCTCATTTGTGCAACTTGTACAATGATATGTGATATAATTTTGACAAGGGAGTGAGGACAAATGCTTACCATTAGAGATTTGTTTGAAATCAAAGCCATTGATGGCCTTAAAATCGTCGCGGGTGAGAAGGGGATTAATAACGAGATTTCCATTGTGAACATCATCGAAAACCCTGAAGCATTTGACTGGCTCTCACCGAATGAATTGCTTTTATCGACAGGCTATATATTTAAAGATAACGAACAATTGCAAAATCGTATTATTAAAGAATTATCCGAAATTAATTGTGCTGGGTTAGTCATTAAAATGAAACGCTACTTCGATAAGATTCCGCAAAATATGATTGATGAGGCGAACAAGCTAGGACTCCCTCTCCTTGAGTTGCCCTTTGAATATACGCTTTCTAGAGTGATTTCGATTATTAATGAGAAAGCCTCCGGAAGATACGACTTATTAAATCGAAAAGCGCTGGACATGCACAATCTTTTTTTTAGAATAACCCTTGAAGGCGGAGGAATTGAAAGAATTTCTTCCCTATTGTCTGCAACCATTGGGAATCCCATTGTTTTGGTCGATCGGGATTGGAAGCTGCTGCACTTCACAGAGCACCAGGATAATAAGGTTCCATTAGCTTATTGCATCGATATCGTGAAAAATCGGTCGGTATTTAATAAGTCATTTCTGAATTCAATTCCGAACGATATTAGCGAGATGAAAAAATCGATAAAACGTATTTATCACATAGAGGGCATGGAAATTAAGTGCCGCATTCTTCCTGTTGCGGTTGCTAACCAGATCTATGGCTATATCGTCGTTTGGCAAACGGTACGGGAGCTCACAGAATTTGATTATATTATTTTAGAAAAGGCGTCTACCATCATGGCGCTGGAAAGAATTAAAGCAAAGGAAATCGAGGAAGTGAAGTTAAAAATCAGGCAGGACTTCTTCGATGATTTATTAACAGGAAAAATCACTTCAAGCGAATCCATTCAGACCCTCAGTGAATTACATGGATTAAATTATCAATACAAGTATCTTTGTATGGTCGTTAATATTGAGTCGCAGGAGCCTAGCGTCAGCCAGGATTTCATTGCCAGAAAAGTGCATTTAGAGAATAAAGCAAGGAAATGTGTGGAGTTAGTCTATGAACATTCCAAATTTATTACGGGAGAGATTACTTGTTTTCACCGAAATAATCGCATCATTATTTTAATCGGTCAAAATGAAAGCAGACCCTCTATTTCCGTTCAGGAAGCGAAAAAATACGGAAATGACATTTTCGAAATCCTTAATAAATATGCCCAGCAAACAACGTTCTTAATCGGAATTGGCAGTCAATACGATACCCTTCATTTGCTTCACAAAAGCTTCTCAGAAGCGAATGAATCCATCCGACTTATGCAAAAGTTTGATGAAAAAGGCGGCGTCTCCCATTTTGAAGATCATTCGGTTTATCATCTCTTAGATTCCAATATTAAAGGTATTGAATTGGAAGCGTTTTTCATTAAAAGCCTTGGCGCAATTTATGAACATGACCGACTACACGAGACAAGCTATATCGTCACTTTAGAAAACTTTTTTCACAATAATCTCAACATAAGCGAAACGGCAAAAGCGATGTTTTTGCATCGAAATACGTTGATCTACCGGATTGAAAAGATTAAAGAGATCCTGAACAGCGATTTGAAAAACTCGGATGAACTTTTGCAAATTCAATTGGCTCTAAAAATCTTTAGACTGTTGAATAAAAATCAGGGTACGCCCCTGACCCAGGAAGGATTTGTATGAAGAAACAAACGATTATATATAAGGATCACCCTCGTTTTAAACTGAAAGCGGACTTTTATGGAGTAAACATAGATCGTGCTCCTTGTGTGGTCTATATTCATGGCGGGGGCTTAATTTGGGGTTCTAGAGAAGATCTAAGCGAGGCATTCATCAAGCTTTTTATGGACAATGGTTTTGCGATTTGGTCTATCGATTACAGGCTGGCTCCTGAATCAAAGCTTAAGGACATACTTGAGGACGTTCAAGATGCTCTTGGCTGGTTAAAGACGGAGGGTGCGCGTCAATTCTCTATTGATCCCAAGCGGATTGCCGTGCTCGGCGGCTCTGCCGGCGGTTTTCTTGCGCTAAATACGGGATTGTTTGCAGAGAAACCCCGTGCCATTGTTTCTTTTTATGGATATGGGGATATTAGTACAAAATGGGCTGCCGAGCCGAGCGCATTTTACCGTCAAAACGATTTAATACCGCGTGAACTTGCTTTAAAGCTTTTATCGAATGAAATCATTTCAGAAGGTCCGATTGAGACGCGTTATCTTTATTATTTATATGCCAGACAACACGGAGTTTGGGTTCAAGAGATTACCGGTCTTGATCCCGCCTTTAAGCAAGCAGAGCTTTTACAGCTATGCCCTATTCATCAAGTGAATCCGGACTATCCGCCCACTTTATTTTTACACGGTACAATGGATACGGATGTTCCTTACGAACAATCTGTATTTATGAGAGCTGCCCTCCTTAAAAAGGACGTACCCGCCAGATTGATTACGATACCTGACGGCGAGCATGTCTTTGATAAAAATTTCAATGATCCGATTGTTCAAGAGGCGCTCGGTCAGGTTATTTCATTTCTTGAAAATCACCTATAAGTTGAACCAATGAAGGGGAAGCCCATTGCATTTCAAAAGGGATGGTTTTGCCGACTTCAGACAGGTTGTTTTGGGCTGCTAGGATCGATAAGACCTTCAGCGGTAAGCAGCCCAAAGCCAAAACTCGCGGCAAAACCATTCCCTTTCTCCATTCCATTGGGTTATCTCTTCGACGTATCTTTGGTTCTTGACAGGCCCGCCGGTTTAACGCTCCACTGGACGCAGCGGAAGCGTCACAGCCAATTCGCGGTCGCCGCGCCGAACGCGGGCCTCGAGCCGGTCGGCGCTGGCCGAGATTTGCGGCGCCTCGCCACTGTCCTCGCCATCCACGGAGAGCGTGAACAGAAACGCCGCTTGATCCAACGCGCGCAGATCGATTCGTTTCGGTTGGCCGGCATAGATCGGAAGATCGACGAACAGCCTGCCGTCCTCCTCGTCGGACTCTAGGCTCCACTCACGGGGCAGCCCTTCGCCGAAAACCGCGTGCCCGCAATCCAGCCGCAGCGTCAGCCCACCGATTCGCACCGTCGCCCGATCGCCCTGCACATCGGCTTCAACTCCATCCAGGCAACCGCCTAGCTCCAGCCGCAGTCTGAAGTCGGAAGCTTCGATAACGCCTTCCGTCCAATCCAGATTGGGGTGGGTATCGCCGCCGTTCGTAAGGAAGCTTACGCCGAACAGCACTTCGCCGGCCTCCTGGACCGCGTGGATCACGGCGGAGCAGAAATCGTATCCGTCGTGCAGACAGCGAAAATGAGCGTAAGTCGGTTCGCCTCCATTGTCCGCATACAGCAGCAGCGCCCGCCGCTGGTTCCACAGAATTTCCCGACTGAAGCTGCCCAGCACGTACGTCTCCGTCATGTAGGTGACCGCCCACTTGTCTGGCTCTCCGTCGCTCGCCGGCTCATAGCATTCGCGAATGTTCCGGATCTCCGCCTTCAGAAACTGCTCTCTGAAACGTTCCGGGCAGCTGAAGCCGACTCTATACCATCCTTCGTCGTAAGGCAGCTCCTCCCAAGAGAAAAAGCTCAGGGCGCCTTCCGTTGCAAGCTGCAGGAACGCCTTGTGTTCGTCGCTCAGCATCGTTCGATAGCTGCGGCTATGCGGCCCCGCCCAATTTCTTGTCGATGCATGGAAGTGCTGGGCCACGCTGCCCCACGCCATATCGATCAACTCGTTTGCCAGCTTTTTCGCCTCAGGATTGCGCGTCGACGTAAACAGCTTGCTAAGCTCCAGCAGGGCGACATACGTGTATGTCGGACTATTATACTCCTGGAAGGTTTGCCGATCCCGCGTAAAAGCTACGATCCGCTCCAGCCGCTGCATCCCGTAGCTGCCGTAGTCCTCCCGATCGTACAGCTCTCCGGCAATCAAAGTGACGAGCGTTCCCATAATGGCGATATTCGTATATTCGGGCCCGACATTGCGCCGGATGATGGCGTCGCAGGCGTTCCCGATCGTCTCTCTTACCTCTTCCCGCAACGACGACGGGAACCGATGGCCGTGGCGCAGAACGGAGAGCACAAGCACTTTTCCGCAGAAATCGGCCCAGTTCCAGTCCGGCGGAGACATTTGCTCCAGCGACTCCTCGTAAAACCAGGACCAAATGCCGAACGTCGCGCTGGACGGGTCTTTGTCCTGCATCGACGCGAGCTGCCCGATAATATCGAACGCGCGCTGCGCGTAACGCTCCTCCTCCGTATCCAGCAAGCCGAGGGCGTATACGAGCGATTTGTAGGTCGAGTGGATCGAATCGGCTTGCTTGATCGTCGTATGGTAGCCCGGACTGCTAAATGGAGAACGAAGCATTCGGACCTCCGGATTATAGCTCGTTTCCTTCGCCTCAATAGCTCTCAGCAGCATTCCGCGTTGGTCGATTGTCGATGTCATTTTCTAAACTCCCTCCCGGCCGAAGCCGCTTCGGACAGCAGCATCAGCGTCAGTCCTTGTCCGTATAATGTAGGATACCGGGGAATTTCATTGTAGGCCTCGACGGAAGGCATGACCGGCGTTCCCCCGGATACGCCTTTCACTTCGCCCTCCGGCGTAATCAGCGGCAGCAGGCCCGCGATCGCAAGCTCGGCGGATTGCAGATAATCCTCCGGCAGCAGCCCGGTCCGAACCGCCTTGAGGAAGCCGCAAGCAATGCCCGCGCTGCCCGAAGCTTCTTTATAGAAATCCGGCCGGTCCATGACCGTATGCCACAGTCCGTCTGCGGCTTGCAGCTTGCGGAGCCCTTCCGTCATGCGGACGTAGCGCTCGCCAAGCTCGGCCGGCATCGGGACCAGCTTCCGCAATTCTGCAACGATCTCGGGAACGGCACACGTTATCCAGGCGTTGGCCCGACACCAGCGAGCGGCCGACAGATGTCCCGACGCCTCGCAGTCCCAGCCGTGAAACAGCACGCCCGTCCGCTCGTCCTGCAGCAGCCGCAAATGCAGCACCGTCTGACGCATCGCCTCTTCCGCCGCCGCCTTGTCTCCCGTCAAGGCGGCATAACGGGCCAGGAACAGCACCGCCATGAACACGGTATCCGCCCATACTTGCTCGGGGAAGCTTTCCGGCTCCGTCACCGTATGCTCGAATGCCCCTTCCCGGGTTCGCGGCGCTTCCTCAAGCATCCATGACGCGATCCGTCCGGCTTGCTTCAGCAGCTCTTCCTGTCCCGTCCTGCGGTACAATTCGGGGAATGCGGCGAACGGAGCCATCGCATTCACCGTACCGGCCGCAGCCATCCGCTCGCGATTCCGATCCACCCATTGCCGCACGTATTCGATGGCGGATTCCTGCTCCAACGCGGCGCCGTATTCCGCAATCGCGATAATACCGACGCCGGGCACCCAGTCCCACTGTTCGATATCCATTCCCCAGTCCCGCGACTTACTGTCCGTCATATATCGATAAACCCGCCGCGCCAGCTCCTTCAGGCCGTCCCGATCGGCGAACGTCCCGGACGACGGTTTGTTGGTTATGTCTTCGGCTGCGCTTCCATCATGATTGCTATGCATGAGACCTCAATCCCCTCTCTCGATGACGCCGACCCACAAATTCCGCTCCTCGTCCGCCAACGTAAAGCTGATGCTGCGGCTGTCCGGACTGAACGACGGATGGGGATGGCCCGGGTGCTGCGCCCACATCGGCTGCTCGCACAGCAGACGCGACGATCGGTCCCGCAGATCGATCAGCACGATTTTGCTCGTCTCCCAATCCTCGATCGTATCCGCGACCGCCCAGTTCCCGTCGGGACTTAGCGCCACATGCCAATAGGCGTAGTCGCCGTTGATGAATTCCGCTTCCCCCGTCCGTTTATGGACACGGTAAATGCCGGTCGGCTTCAGCGGGCTTTGCGGATATTTGACAAAATAAAGATGCTCCCCGTCGGGCGCCCACATCTCGTGTCCCACGTATTCCACATGCTCGCCTGTGTCGAGCCGAGCCTGACGGTAGCCGTTGCGCATTTCGCCCGTATCCGCATCCGCCATATAGATACGGTCCGGGATATGCTCGGTTTTGCCTTCATGGGCGAAGAACAGCAGCCGCCCATCCTCCGGATTGACCATCGCATGATTGGCAATCGGATACGGCTCGGCAAACGACGGACGCACCGCTTCGGTCACGCTCCCCGTTGCCGTATCGACCGTCCCGACGATCCACTCGTCGTCCGCGCGCCAATAGATCCCCATCGTCCTTCCGTCGTTCGTAATCGAGAGCGGTCCGTAGACGGACGCACCGGACTCCAAGCTGCAGACGGTCCGGCTTGCCCCCGTTCGCAGATCATATTCATAGATTTCCGGTCCGTCGAAATAATAGAAACGATCCTGGGCCGATACGAGCCCCCGTCCCCACTCCATTCGGTCCACGATAATCTCGAAGGTCCCGTCAGTCGCATTCGCTTTTACGCAAGTGCCTTTTTTCTCCTCGTCGATCCCCGTATACAGCACGAGATGCCGGCTATCGGACAACCAAGTCATCGCCGTAAAATAGTTATGGCCCGTGTTCGTTCCACCCGCGCCCAAGGCACGAATCACAACGCCCGTGAGCGGGTCCTTGAATTCCCTTATCGTTAGCACCGCAACCCTGTCCCTTCACCCGGAAAATAAAATCGCCTCCTCGCCTCGCGATCATCCGGCATCCGCAGGAGGTAAACCAGCGGACCCGGATGACAGCGCGCGAACGCGGCTTATCTGACTACTCTGAAGCTGCCTTTCAATTCAACGTTCAACTTCTGAAATACGGGAGTCTGAACCGTATCCTTGCCTTTCCAGACAAGCAGCGAGACATAAGCTTTCCCACGGCTGCCCTCCTGGACCATGATGCGGACTGTGTAGCTCGTTCCGCCCGACGTTGTCGTGCCCTGCCAGTAGGCGCTGCCTTGCTTCGTAATCGTCCAATCGGTTTTCTTCAACGTCCAGTCCTTGCCCTTCGGCGTCGCTTGAATCCGCGCACCGTTCGAGCCGACGTTCAGATGAATCTTCTTCGCTTTGTCTCCCCAGAACGAAGAGCTCCCGTTCAGCTCGAAATGTCCGTTCAGTCTAAGCGAGCCCGCTCTGGGATCGTATACGGCAAGATGGGCGGAAGCCGCAGCTTCCTCGTAATATCCGTTGGCCGCAAGTTTCGCCGTCACTTCGTACAGTCCTGCCGGAAGCTTGACGGTTGCCGACGCCTTCCCGTTCGCGCCCGTCATGACGACGATCGGCCCGTCCTGAGGCCGATACGGCTTCGACGTTCCGTCCGGCTGAATGGCCGACAACTCGAATGCAATCGGCAAGCCTGCCAACGTGCCTTTTCCGCCGCTCTCCTTCCTCGTCGCCTGTACCGACAGCGAAGCGTTCTTGTTCGCTTGCGCCTTGATCGTTCCCGTATACCGGACGACCGCTTCTGCCTTCGTCACGGTTAATGCGCCAATTCCCTCGCTCCCGCGAAGGAAGCTCGCGCTGCTCCCGGCATAGAGAGCTTTCACCTCCAACGTCCGGCTGTCTTCCCCGGGGTCAACGCCAATCTCGACGGCGTACCGCAGCGATGCTCTGCCCTGCGCATCCGTCTTCGCTTCGCCCGCCTGAACGCCGTTCACAGTAAACCCGACGCTCGCCCCGGCAAGCGGCTGTCCGCCGGAATCCCGCAGCACGGCCTTCAACAGCGCTACTCCGCCGTATCGCGCAGCCCCGCTGACCGTTTCGACGCTAGTGCCGTGCACGAGCGTGAACGACACGCTGCGTTCGATCGGTACACCGTTCGCGCTCTCGGCGCGTACCGCCAGCGTATGCTCTCCCTTCGTTGTCACCGCCGTTCCCTCCGGCCATGTTTCCCCGTCCAACGTCATGCTTGCAATGCGCCAACCGCCCGATTCGTCCTCAAGACGAACGACCGGCGTCACGGAATCCAGATAGCTCTCTCCGTCGGCGACGCCTTCGATATAAAGCTCCGGTTCTCCCGGCGGAACGATCCACTGCATCGACCTGAACAAACTAGGCCGCTTCTCGGAGCCGATGCCGGAAGCCCATTCGATCCATCCCCTTCTTCCGCTGCCGTCGTTGTCGTTCACGAGCAACGAGAAACTCATCGCCTCTCCCCTGCCCGCTTTCACCGGAGCAAGCTCCGTCCACGGAAGCGCAAGCTTATAGACCGTCGTCTTCTCCGCCTCCGCTCTCGACACGACCGCTTGGGCATTGTTTACCGCGCCGACTGCGTTGCCTCCGGCAGCGCTCCAGCGATACACCTGCGCCCCGTCCGGCGTAGCGGAGATGCCGTATTCGTACCAGCCCGGGTTCTCTCCGGGAATGCCGTCTGAGAAAGCGAACTGGATACTGTCGTTGTTCCAGATGTCCGCCCCCTTCGCCGCCGCGGAGTGAACGTCGTCTTTGATTTTCGCCGTTACGTACAGATGATCCCGATCGTAGTGCAGCCAGACCCGGCCGCTCAAATCGTCGGCTCCCCGGTAATTGGTCACCTTGACGGTCCCTTTCGCCAAGTCGATTGTCGGCGACATCGCCTCCAATTCCGGCTCGATCTGTCCGTTCACGGCAACGGAATAAGGAGCGATCGGTATAAAGCTCAGCTTGCCCGAGTATTCGAACGTATCCAAGCCGACGAACGGGACGCGCACAGAAGCCGCGTACTCCGTTCCTTCCGTCAACGTTCCGGGCAGCGGAATCTCAATCGTCCTCTCGCCCAGTGGCGGGACGGAGACCGGCTCCGAATACGTTCCGGACTGGCTTCCGATCGCCCATTGAATCGGCCCGGCTTCAAGCGTTCGCGCGGAATTGTAATTTTCGATGCGAATTCCGAGCGACTTGGCGTATGCTGCGCCGTCGGACTCCAGAAGCGGTCGGATCGTAACCGCTTTGGCGGCCGAGGCGACAACATCGAGACGCAGCTTGCCGACTTTCCGGCCGCCTTCCCGCACTTCGATAAGCACCGGTCTCGCGCCCTCCCCGGACGTCTCGGCAAGCAGGATCAGTTCAGACGTCGCTCCCGGACTTGCGGCCAGCGAATGCTGTTGTCCGTCTACCTCCAACGCCAGCGACAGAGCGGCGGACGTATCGTTGCGCAGCTTGACCTTGACGGATGCCGGCTCTCCGGCCACGGCCGATTCCCCTTCCAGCTCGAAGGCGTCGTCCGCGGCGATGCCGACGATCTCGCCCTTCACGTATTGCGGTTCCCCCGTCAAGGAAAGATACACCTTGCCGTTCAACGGTTCGTACGTCTCCGAGCGTCCCGTCAAATCGGTCACCGTAATCGGCGCATCGGTCCGAACCGCAACAATCGTATTCGCTAGCGCCCAGAGCACGCGTGTCGGCTCGCCGTTGTTCCGGAACAGATAGCTGCGAATGTCCGGACCGTAATCCTCCCGCTGCTCGAACTCCGCTCCCGTCAGCTCGCGCGTCATCGCCGCATAAGCCGCGTAGGCCGGTTTGGGCGTATAAGCGCCGAGGGGGTCGTCCTTGAAGCGGATCAACCCGAAATTATGTTCGTTGTAATCCGTCTGCAGCCCGTCGTTCATCAGATCGTACCAAACCATTTTCTCCACGCCGTTGGCCAGCGCGACCGTATAGGCGCGCACCAAATAATCGGCCTGCGTTTTCTCGTCCGTGCCTGTCGCGGATTGATGGGTCGGCCACCCGATTTCGGTAATCCAGATCGGTTTGAGCTCGCCGCCGTTGTACGAGCGAATAAGCGTCTTAAGCGCATCCAGCTCCTCTTCCATGCCTTCCGGGGCTCTCGCTTCCACCGGCGTTCGGCCGTAACGGTAAGGATGCACCGAGACGACGTCGAGGTAGTTCAATCCGCCAAGCTGGAATACCGACTCCATCCAGCTCATAGGGATGCCGGCGGTCACCATTCCGCTGACCGTAAAATCGGGATGGTTCGCCTTGACCGTCTCGTACGTCTTTTTCAACAGCTCGTAATAGTAGGAAGGCTGCGAGTTGGCCGGGCTGTTGCCGCGTTGACCGAAGCCGCCGTTAAACTCGTTGTACACTTCCACGGCGTTTAACCGATCCTTGTACCGCGTCACATAGTCGTTGACGTAATTGGCGAATCCTTCCCGCCCCTCGTTCGTATAAGGAGTCGCGTTGTTGTCGTACAACGGATTGTTGTACCCGGCAACGAACATCCCCTTAAGGCCCTCCGCTTCCAGACGCTGCATGAAGCTTTCCGGTTGAGGCGTATACGTATAGACGCCCTTCGTCTTTTCGATCGTCCATTCCATGCCGCCGCGCGCGGATTGAGCGCCCATAAGGTGAATTAATCGCGGCAGATCCTCGCTCCAGCCGAGCGATGTACGATGAAGATGGGCGGCAATGCTGAAGGGAGAATCGTCGACCTGGCTCCAATCGTAATCCGTCAGCACGGCGAAGGGCGTCCGCAGAGTCGCCGGGTCGCTGCCCGGACGCTGTACGGTTACGTGCAGAACGTAGTAGCCCGGCTCCGCGCCATTCAATTGAACCGTGCCCTCCCCTCCCGGGGACTGCCCGACGCCCTCGTCGACCGCCCGACCATAGAGGTCGTACACGCTCCATTGGAATTGCGGATATTTCGTCGCGATGCGGAACGACGCCGGCTCATTGTCCAGAAATACGTTGCCAAGCGCGTTCTGCCTGATTTTCAGCTCCGGCAGCCAATCCCCAAGCTGCGCTTCGACCTGGTCCACGTCTATGCTCCCTAGCTTCGCGGCGCCGGGAATGCTGGCCCTGTCGAACAAAATCGCGACGCTTCTGGCCGGCTCGTGCCATACCCCGTCGTTGGCGCCGCCCCAATACAGGCTCGCCGTCAGCGCGGGAACGACGACCTCCTGCCAGCCTGCCGTCTCCTGCAGCGTAATGCGCTGCTGGAACGTCTGGCCGGTCGAATCCGTGCTGCGGACGGCCAGCGATCTGACGTCCGACGTTCTGACCCGGAAGGAGAGGGCGCGCACGTCGATTTCGTCCAGATTTTTGCGCATGGCCACGAACGCCGGCTTATCGGCGGTCGTGTTGCGGAAATCTCCGCTTAGTCGGCCGACGAAGCTGCCCTCGTAGGCGTCCCCCGTCTCCTTGAACTCAAGGCTGCCGACAACCGACGGCTGATCGCCGAAAGAGTAATCCCATTTGTCCTCGGGGGTTTCAAAATTGCCCAGCGAGTACCCGTAAACCGCACTAGCGACTGAAGGCTCCGCCGCAAACTCTTCTACGTAATCTTCCGCTCCCTGCTCCTCCGCAGCGATTTTTCCCGGATTGTATAAAATGAATAAATTGGATAATAAAGCGATTACAAGAAACACAGATAACCTCTTCTGAACGGACATGAATATCCCTCCAATTTCATAATTGAAATCGGGGGGCGGCAGACCTACTGCTGCGGTCTGAACCGCTCCCGGTATTCTGTGGGCGTAAAGCCGGTCATCTTCTTGAAAATTCGCACAAAGCTGTTCACGTTGGAGTAGCCGACCTGCTCCGCGATGTCGCGGATTTTGTCCTCCGTGCCGGCAAGCCGCTGCTTCGCGTGGTTCATCCGGATTTCCATCAGGCAGTCGATGAAATTGCATTCCTTCTGTTCCTTGAACAGCTTGCTCAGATGAGAGACGCTAATATGAAATTCGCTGGCTAACAGGTTGAGGGACAGATCGCTGCGCATGTAATTGTCCTGAATGTACAGCATCGCCCTGTCGATGACGTCGTTGCGCTCCCTGCTGCTGCGTTTATCCTTGATCCGCTCGATGAAGCTGTCCAGCGCTCCGACCGTGAACTGCTCCAACTGCTCCAATTGCTCGTACTGGTTCAGCATTTCGACCAAATATTGTTCGGGAAAAACGCCCTCCGCCTCGACCCCGATTTCCGCTGCGGCGGTGGCGGTCTTCATCAGACACTGCACGACAAGTTGCATGATCATCTCCGTCGGAACGCCGTTGTCGGCGATCGAGTCGAACCATCTGCGCACCTGCGTCTGCATTTTATCGGCGTCAGGCAGCTTCACCGAGGCGACGATACCGTCGATCATGGCGAACAGCCTGTAAAATTGCGGAGACGGATCGGTTGAAATATCCTCCCGGGTAATGATAGAGTTGCCGCCCATGACCAGCTTATAGCGCAGCGCCTCCTGCGCCTGCCTGTAGGAGACATGGATGGCGTCCAGGCTCTCCGTCGGGTCTCCGATCCCGATGGTGATCGTGCGGCCCAAATATTCTTGAACAAATTTTTTCAACAAATCCGCCACCGCGACCGCCCTCATGAAATGCCGTTCGCCGTCGTCCCCGTCGGCGAAGATCATCACGACCGCGCACTTGCCGTTATCCAGCTCGGCCGCGATGCCCCGGCTCTCGGCGTTCATCAATTCCTCAGCCACGTTGCATAAGGCGTAGGCGTACAACTTTAAATCCCGCGGAGAGGCGATCTGGTCCCGATTGTCGAATTCGATGCTCATGGCCACATAACGGTCGCCGTCCAGCCTGACGTTCAACATGTCCATATAAGGCTGCAGCACCGCAGGGTTGATCCGCCGTTCGGACAGCAACTCGCTCATCAACCGCCACTTGATCAACGGCTTGCTCTCGACGACCTGCTTGTGAAGCAGCTCTCTGTCCTCCAGAATATCCTGTACCGTCGACTCGAAATAATGGAATTCGTCGTTGTATTTGCGAACACCGTGCTTGGGCGACGCGGTCAGATGCTTCCTCATCGAATGCACGAAACGGTTAACCGGCTTAAACGTCCAACGACCGATCACGGCTGCGGCAACAGTCGCCACGACGAACAGCACCGCCGCGAGCACGGCTACCGCATTGCGAAACAGCGTAAGCTGCCGCGTAAACTGCGCTTCGGGCACGACGCGAACGATATGCCAGCCGGTATAATCGTCTCGGACGTGGAAGACGGAGGAGGCCGTCTGTTCCACCTCGGCCACGAAATGGCCGCTTTCCTCCCCGCTTTCCAGAATACGGCCGATATAGGGAAATTCGCTGATGTCCTTCCCCGGCTTGCTCTTATCGGCATGCAGCACGACAATGCCTTCGTCGTCGACGACGAACGTCTGCCCCCCGTCGTTCTCCGCGGTGCTGCGTATGAGAGCGAATAGCGCGTCCTCCTTGATATTGACGGCGATCGCTCCCTTGCGCGCACCAGGCGAATGGATGAGCGGATACGTGCGGACGAGCGTAACGACATTCCGATAGATCGGATACGAGGAACGGTTCAGCATCACCTTGCGAGTCGAGATCCATTCCGCGAACCCTTCGAATTGCTGGAAGCCGGATATCCATTGGAATTCGCCCGACAAGTCCTGCTCGGTCAAAATGTTGCCCGAGACGAGCCGCTGCTTGTCGTAGGAGTAAACATCGATCGAAAATACGTTGTCCATGCTCTGGATCGCGTTCGAGATCTGTTTGGAGATGCGGAACGCGTTGTTACGGGCCTCCTGCTCGGTAAGCTCGTAATCGTAAAAACGCACGATCTCGTCGCCGTTCAGCAGTTGAATGGCCGACTTGTCGATATGCTTCAGCGCGAGCTTCAACTTATGATCCAGTTGCCCCAGCAGCTCCATGTTGGTATTCACCAGTTGACGCTTCAATTGCTTGTTGAAAACCGAATAGGTGAAAAAAAACGAGGAAGAGACGAGAAGGAACAGGACGATCGATAAAATGCCGATCGCTTTCACAAGCCTCCGATTTTTCGCCAGGTTCATGCCTGTTCCCCCTTCGTCCGATTGCGGCTGCTCCCAGTCTTCGATTAGAAGCTGCCTTTGTTCTCCTCGTACCATTGCTGGGCGATTTCTTGCGCTTTCGCGCCGCCGAGGCGATCCCATTCCTTGCGAATCTCGCCGATCGCCCATTCTCCCGTATACTTGGCGCCCTGCGTCACCGCCGTCGCTCTCGTCTCCCGGATAAACTTATCCAGCGTCGCGCGAATCTCGTTGATTTCGTCAAAGCTCGGCTGGTACGGAATGTCCCGGCGGAATTCGTTTTTAAGCGTCAGCTTCAACGATTCCACCTTAAGCGCGGCAATGCGCTGGGACAGCTCGTCATCCGCGGCCATGACCATCAAATCCTCCGCCTTGACGACCTGATCGCGCACGACGGCATACTCGCCTGCGTACAGTACCTCTTTGTTGAATTTATCCTCGTCCAGCCGCTTTGGCACGCCGTCGACCAGCTTGTAGTGCACGCCCTCTTCCCCGTAGGCCAGCGTGTACCAGCCTTTGTCGATGAGCCAATCCAAATATTCGATCGCCGCTTTCGGATTTTTCATCTCTTTGTTAAACGCGACGAGAATGTTCGGAGAAGATTCCTGATAAGCGCCGTATTTACCGTACTTCGATGCCACCATCTCCAGCGGCTCAGGCTTGGCGTTAGGCACGTTGGCCAGCATATCCTGAATCATAATGTCGTTGGCGCCGTTGCCCCATTGGCCCAAATAGATGCCCGCTTTGCCCGTCGTCCACAGCTGGGCCGCCCGTTGATTGTTATTATCGGTAAAATATTCCCGATCCACGAGCCCCAGATCGTACACCTGCTTCTCCAGTGCGATGACATCTGCAAAACGGTCCAACGTCGCGCCGTACTGCATCTTGCCGTCCTCCAGGTACCAGAGGAAATTCATCGCTCCGAACATCGCCGCATAGATGTCGGCGGTCGTGTGGCCGACGATCGGAGTGCTGTCGGGATAGCGCTGCTTAAACGCCTTGGCGACTTCGACCAGTTCCTCGACCGTCGTCGGACGCTCCAGCTTCAGCTCGTCGAGCCAATCTTGCCGAATCCACATTCCGTGGTTGGCGATGGCGGTAATCGGACGCTTCGCGGTTACGGCGTAGATCTCGCCATTAAACGTCATGTGAGGCAGTAAGTCGGGATTTTCCTGTAAATATTTTTTGTAGGACGTGCTGTATTTCTCAATGTAATCTCCGATCGGCTGGATGACGCCCTGCGTGACCAGCTTTCCGATGTAGGCGCGATCGTACTCCCATACCATATCCGGCGCCTGGCCGGACGCGAACAGAACGTTCAGCGAGTCCTGGGCCTGATTGCGCGGCACAGGAACGATCGTCACGTCGATACCGGATTGTTCGCGAATCCACTTCACCCAGCGATTGTCCTCGTACGTGCCTTCGTCGCTAGATACTTGACCGCGGTCGAACGTCGAGATGCTGATCTTTCTGGGCGCGTTCGCATACGGATCGTCGGATGCCGATTGCGTCGCTGCAGCCGTTGGACTGCCGCTGCTCTGCTCCGGCTTGGCGCTTGCGCCTCCCTCACCGTTATTCCCGCTTGAACAAGCGGATGCCAGCAGCGTCGCCAGCACAACCATAATCAACGCGAAACTCCCCTTGAACTTATTACTGCTTCTGTTCTGTTGCATGTTCGCCCTCCTAGTTTTTTTATTATATCAAAATGCGTTTGATTGACGCATTCGGATATCCATGTTACTTTTTCTCGTCCTACCCCTTGACGGAGCCAAGCAGTACGCCCTTGATGAAATGCTTCTGCAAAAACGGATAGACGCACAGAATGGGCAGGATGGCGAAGACGACGGCCGCGGCACGAATACTTTCCGGCGTGATGACCGCCTGCGTGACCCCTTCGCCGCGCAGCAGCTCCGAGCTAACCAGATCGATCATCTGGTACAGCTTTACCATCAGCGACATTTTGTTCGTGCTGCGAATGTAGATGAGCACGTTCATATAGGAATTCCACCAGCCGACCGCGTAAAACAGCGTTAAGGCGGCGATAACCGGCTTGGATAAAGGCAGGATAATACGCGTCAAAATCGTGAACTCGCCGGCTCCGTCGATGGATGCGGACTCTTCAAGCTCCTCCGGAAGCCCTTCCAGAAACGCCTTCATCACGAACATGTTGTAGGCGCTGATTAGAGCGGGCAGCCAGAGCGCCCAGTACGTATTGACAAGACCGAGGCTGTTCACGAGCAGGAAATTCGGGATGAGCCCGCCGCTGAACAGCATCGTGAACAGAATCGCCATCAGCATGAGGCCCCGGCCCTTGAGCCGAGCTTTGGACAGCGGGTACGCCGCCATAATCGTAAACAGCATGTTGAGCGCCGTTCCGACAACGGTAATCAGCACCGTGTTCTGCATCGCGACGATCAGTTGGCCGTCCCGAATCAGATTGTGGTATGCATCGAAGTTGAGTTCGACCGGCCACATGAACACTTCCCCGGCGTTGATCGCCCGGCTGCTGCTCAGCGACGTGGCAATCACGTTCACGAAAGGAAACAGCGTGGCATAGGCGCACAGCGCGAGAAGCAGGTTATTCAGCCATCTGGCGAGCGAGCCTCGACGGCTTCGCCTTGCGGATGCGGAAGGTCCGCCCTTGTGTTTTGCCATCGTTACCATAGGCCTCGCTCTCCCATCGCTTTAATGATGCGGTTGACCGACACGATCAGAATGAGGGCGATCAGCGACTGGAACAGGCCGAGCGCTGTCGTGTAGCTATATTGCAGATTGACGAGTCCCCTCGTGTAGACGAATGTGCTGATCACTTCCGCCACGCTCGTCACGGCGTCGTTACGCAGCGTGTACACCTGCTCGAAACCGACGTCCATCATTTTGCCGACCTGAAGAATGAGCAGAATCGCGATCGTACTGCGGATGCCCGGCAGTGTGACGTGCCAGATTTGTCTCCGCTTGCTCGCTCCGTCGATCTTGGCCGCCTCGTACAGCGTCGGGTCGATCGCGGACATCGCCGCCAAGTACAAAATCGTGCCGAAGCCCGCTTCCTTCCAAATGCCCGAGACGATAAAGCTGACCGGCCACCAAAACTTGTCGGCCATAAAGTAGATCGGCTCTATGCCGAACGCCTTCAGCAGCGAATTCACAAAGCCGGTCGAGGGCGACAACAGCGCGATCACGATGCTGCCCAGTGCGACCCACGAGATGAAGTGAGGAATGTAGAGCAGATTCTGCAGCGTGCGCTTGTACCATTCCGCCCGCACCTCGTTCAGCAGAATGGCCAGGATGATCGGAACGGGAAAAGCAAATACGAGATGGTACAAATTCAGCAGCAGCGTGTTCCTCAGCACGACGTAGAAGTCGCGGCTGGCGAACAGCTTCTCGAACTGCCCGAAGCCAACCCAACTGCTGCCCCATATGCCGTCGGACAGTCGATAGTTTTTGAACGCGATAATTTCCCCCGCCATCGGCGCGTATTTAAATAGAATCAAATAGATCGCGACCGGAACGAGCATCGCATATAGAAAGCGGTTACGGGAAAAATGCTTCCGAAAACCGGGCGCTCGCCCTGCGAGCTTTCCAACGGGCTGCTTCGTCGTCGGCATCGTGTTCGTCGTCATAAGCTTCTCCTTTCTCTCCGGTATGCCGGGAGGGTTTGTCGTTGTCTTGGCCTGAGCCTATCACGGGGCGCTCCCTCGGCGAAACGGACACTTTTTGCGGGGCTACGCCATCCTTCCGAGAAGGACCCTTCTTTTTTTGTGGCAACACTCCTTTTCGCGGATTTGCAGGCAAAAAAACGCCGTTTCCCTGCGGTTCGCAAGGAAAAACGGCGTTTTGCTCCTTATCATATGTTACTGGATATTCCTATTGTCTCGGCACAGCGTCACCAACAGTTAAGCTATGAATCGGCGCAGACTCGCGTCGCTCGGCCCCCTTGCAGGGGAATCATCCAACAGCCGTTCCGAACATAGGCGCCGATTGCGGTCTGGCCGTCGATCGCGATCGATCCCACCCGGTGAGCTTCCATGGGCAACCGAAGCCATCCGGTAATGCCTTCGGGCAGTCGCACCTTTGCTCGGAACGAATGCTCCGAAACTTCTATCCGCACGGCAACGGCGCCTTTGACGGTCATGACTTGGCAATCGGCCCAACGCAAATCTCCCAGCTTCGGAGAAATCTCAAGGCTACGGGAAGACGTATCGAGCTCCCCGATCCCGACGATGCCATGCGGCAGGAAGTAAGCCGGAGCCACGCTCCAGCCGTGGCAATAGCTTCGCGTAGGGTAACCCGGCGCCCATCTGCCGGGGAGATCCTCCCAGCAAGTCGTGCTGCCCGCGTCCGCCATATAGCCCCAAGTTGTACGGACCTCGTTCAGAAGAGGAGCGATGAGACCCGCCTTTTGCAGCGCTTGGAGCTTAAAAAATCGCATGAACGGCGTAGCCGAGCGCACCGTATCGGTCACCTCTCCCTTGAAGTAAGGCAGAAGGGCCGAACGCCGCTGCGGGAGCGCAACGTCGTTCAGATAGCATACGATCTGCGTCTGCTCGCTCGCCGTAGCGCTAAGCTCTCCGTTATCGTGCAGACAATCCGCGAACGCTTGCTTGGATTCGTCCCACAGATGAGCGTTGATTTTTTCACAGATGGCTTCCGCGATGCCCAGGAAGATTTCCGCATCGTTCTCCCTCCCAAGCCGGGCGGCCATCTGTCCGGTTTCGCGGCAGCTCTCGGCATACCAGGCGTTCACATGCGTGACAATCGCAGATGACGGAGCATCGATAGCCGCCCAATCCAGCAAGTTCCAGTATGGAGAGCGCAGCAGACCCGTCGACTCGTCCGTCAGATGCTCGCGATAATAAAGCGCTTGTTGGCGCAAAGAAGGATATATCCGTTCGGCAAACTCTCCGTATCCGCCTCTTCGCGCATGATTCGCGCAGGCGAGCGCCCATAAGAGACTCCAGGTGGACAATACGTTTTCCCATCCGCTCGGCACTTGCGACTCCACCACGGGGGAGCGGTTCAATGACTCCGCGGCAAGCAACAGGCACCTTTCGATAAGGCGCTCGGCGCCGAACAACGATGATGTCGCCAACGACATGACATAAGCATCCCCGACCCAAAACGCCTGCTCGTACGTCGGACAATCCACGAATACGTCGTCGCTGCACAAACGGGCCGTCCAACGGCTCATCTCGAAAATGCGATTCAATCTTTCGTCGTCGCAGCGGAATCTGCCGATTGCTGGGGCAGGGTATGTTCGGAGGAGACAACGAACGTACTTCAGCTTGATATATTCTTGAAACCCGGATAGCTGAACGACCAAATATCTGAAGCTGCGCTGAGTCAACGACCGATAGGTTTGCCAGCCTTCCCTGCATTGATAACGCATCGTGTTGTGCATCGAATCCATATGAACCGGTTCTTCGCCGCTATAGGCTTCGAAGCCGTAGAAATCGACAATCGCGCCGTGCCGGCCGTAAATTTCGAACTCGATCAAGCCGGACGTCATTTTCTCGAATTCCAGCACCAGTCGAACCGCTTCCCCTGCGGGCGGAGCCGCAATGACGGTACAATCGCCGTTACGGGTGCAGCAGTTATGCCCGAATGAGGCCAATTCGCCATAGTGCCGATCGGACGAGCCGCCAATATCAACAGCAGCGGAATGCCGCAAGCGCAGGAAGACGTTGTCGGCATGTATCGCGGCAGATGGAATATTCAACCATCTGCCATCCGCAGCCTTCTGCCACTGGGTCCAGTCCGCCGCCGCAGTTAAAGCTTCGAAGATCGCCTCGCGCACATCCGCATGCCCCTCGATCCGGTAAAAAGCAAACCCGCTATCGGGGATATCCGGAAGACGAGGGATAAGCTCGTTGCGCGCTGTATTGTCCAACTCTTCAGCTGAATCGAATTGTCCGACAATCTCCGGTGCCGCCTGGAAAGTGAATTCGTGCGCCAAGCCATCGAACCAGAAGAGCAGCAGGTTTTCGCCCGGCTGCAGCCGAACGTCATAATGAAACAGGCCGCTCCAGTGGCTTCCGGAATCGTCGACCGGCTGTAGAACCTGACCGTTAACAGCCATGCGCGTATTCAATCCCGACGTTCTATCCTGAAAATGGAAACGGACAGAGACGAAACGAGCGACGTTCAGCGTAGTAGCCAACATACCGTGAGCGAAGTGCAGATTGGCGTCCCGCGCCTCCGCGCCCGACAGCAGCAAGCTCCTGAGATCCACGCTCCAAGCGGGAAGCGGAAGCCGTACAATCGACGCTTCCGCGAGGCTTATCGGATACATCTCCTCGTCGGTAAGATGCGGGATATCTCGGGGGCGGACGGCAGGCAGTTCATCCGACTCCACGGCATGTCTCCATTGCGAGCCGGCTTCGCGAATCAGCGTCTCATCGCCGTTCTCATCGCTTGGAAGCTTCCAGCCGACCGGCTCCAGGCAAGCGTCGAAATGCTCCGCGAAGGCTTGCTGGATCGAGATGCGAGGCGTCAGCTCCATCAGCGCAGAGTGAAGCCCGCACACCCACGAGGCATCGCTCGCGACGGACCATTCTCCGTCCGCTCCCCCTCCATGCAGCCTCGCGGCAAAGCCCGGATTGTCCGACGGGACGTACTGGAAGGTTGCCACATCCAGCGTCTGCAGCAATACGGCAATGACGTTGGCGCCTTGGCGAAGATAAGGAGATACGTCGTAGGTATCGTAAAAGTAAGCTTGCGGCCAACCTCTAATAGGACCTTGTCCGATCCACTCTCCGTTCACCCATACGGTGTACCGGTAGTCTGCAGTAATATGCAGCAGACTGTCGTCGCGCCTTTCCGGACATACGAAAGTTTTGCGAAAACAGAACCAAGCATTGCTGCGGAGACGTTCCGCGCTCTCCCCGCCGTGACTGATCCATCGGGCTCCCGCTAGGTCGCGGACGGCCGATCGGGCATCGAACATCTGGAAACCTCCCGCTATTTGCCGGCCTGCGAAGCGGCCGCCATCTTATTCAACTTGCGAAATTGTCGTTCGTACGGCCTCGCCCCCGTCTTGCCTGAGCAAGGGCTGACAAATTGTTGGTAGCCCCAGCTTACGAGTTCACTGCAGTAGCGGCTGGCTAGCGCCATCTTTGCTTCCAGCTTGGCGATCGGCACCTGAATCCATCGGGTATCTTGGAATCCCGGACCGTTCGCTCCGAGTTCTCCTCGGAATGCCTTTAATTCTTCGTAATTGGCTACGGCGATTTCCGCAAGCTCGACGTTCCCCCACAATTCAACGCCATTAGCAACGCACGCTCGCCTTACGGCGGCGAAATAGGGCTCGCGTTCGTCAAGGTCGAAGAAGGCTCCGTGCTCCGCGCCGGAATCCTGGAGGAGCAGCGAGTCGAGAGTAACTTCCCGGAATATGTCATTCCAGAACGATTCATAGACGGAAGGCTCCGCATAGGGATAGCCGAGCACCTCCCTGCGGTCGGTCACGAAAAACGGAGACAGCACCACTCTGCACCCCGGAGTAAGCTCCCGGCACCACTCCGCGACCTCCTTCCACAGCGCCAGGCAGTATTCCCGTTCCCGACCTTCGACGACATAAATCTCGTTGCCCAAATAGTACCCCGCCATAGAAGCGTATCGGTTGTATTTAGCGCTCAAATGCTCCAAGATCGCACGGCTTGCCGGCAAGTCGACCGATAAATCCCAATGCTCATGCCAATCCTCTCTGGCCATCACTTCCAAATAGACGGTCATCTTTCTGTAGGCGGCTTCCCGCATGATGACCTCGATTGGATCGAATGCGGCCGCTTCCCGCGGATAATCCGGATGAAGTAGCGGTCCGTTGATCCAAAGAAGGTCGAATCCAGCAGCCTTTTGCGCATCCAGTTCCTTCTCGATGCGCTTGGCGTCGAACGATTTATCTACGTAATAAAGCGAACCTCTTATCGGAAGCATATTTCCCGGCATCTCCTTAATCTTGGCCGCCCGATACAGGTCGGCTTCTAATCGGCTCCAGAGAAACCGGAATCTCTTGGTAAATCGGCTTCGTTCCCGCCGACGGAGCCGCCCATCTGACCGCATTCGCGATCACCTTCAAAATTTCGGCGTTATGATAGGTCGGGTACGTCTCGTGTCCCGGCCTGAAATAAAAGATTTTACCGAGCCCTCTGCGGTAGGTACAGCCGCTGCGGAACACCTCGCCGCCTTCGAACCAGCTGACGAAGATCAATTCGTCCGGCGCGGGAATATCGAAATGCTCGCCGTACATCTCCTCCCGTTCCAGCTCGATCGAGGCCCCCAGTCCCTCCGCGATCGGGTGCGACGGGTCGATCACCCACAGCCGTTCCTTCTCGTCGGCAATGCGCCATGACAGGGCGCAGCCGGTCCCCATCAGCTTGCGGAATATTTTGGAGAAGTGCCCGGAGTGAAGCACGATCAGCCCCATTCCGTCCAACACCCTTTGATGCACGCGTTCGACGATTGCGTCGTCCACTTGCTCGTGCAGCAGGTGTCCCCACCAGATAAGCACGTCCGTTTCCGCGAGTACGCTTTCGCTTAAACCGTGCTCATCCTGGTCCTGAGTCGCCGTCTCAGCTTGTATCCCATTGCCCGCGATACCGGCGGCGATCGCCTTGTGGATGCCTTCCGGATAGATTTCGCGGACTCGAGGGTTGATTTTCTCATGCGAATATTCATTCCATACCGTTACTTTAATCATCGGTTATACACCTTCCTTGACGGTTTCGGTCAATCGAGCGGATAACGGAATACCGGCGCCGCCAGATCGGCGCTGTCCCGCAAATTGCACACGGGATTCAGCCCCAATCCGTAGCCGAGCACGCTCCTCCGGGGCACGGGACGGGCAAAGGTCAATACGACGACGCTTCCGTCTCGCTTATCCCGCCGGCACTCCGCAATCGGTACGTTTTCGTCGCCATTTGCGACCTGAAAGCCTTGAATCTGCTTGCCTGGCATCAGTCTTCCGTTTACCTGCTCGAACGCGACGTAAAGCTTCGTCCTGTCGGCATCGGCGAAGCGGCAGTCGATCGGTCTCGGCCCTCGGGCACAGGTCTCATCCCCGAAGCAAAAGCCTCTCGCCAATACGGCAAATCGTCTGCCCAGCCGCTTCAGCGACGACGTATCCAGGTGAATCGCGTCGGCCAACGACAGATCGTTCGTCGATACGAGCGCGGAGCCGGGAATTTCGGCTTCTACGAGAGCTTGATCGAGCTGGATGTCGTTCCAATGCGGAAAAGCTGCCGCGTCTCCGAGCCAGGTGTTCAATTGCGCGTACAAGATCGGTAACGAAGGCTGCCCGATATCGGCTCGCAGCGCCGCGACGAAGCGAAGAAAACGCTTCTTGAAAGCCGCTGCTTGAGCTCGGTCGGCGGCGTCGGATTCGCCTTGGTACCACAATACGGCTTTCACCCTGCCTCCGGTCGCCGCAAGCCTTCGCATCATCGAGCCGTAGAAGGAGTCCGAAGTCATGGACGACTCGCTCGGCAACTCCCGCTTAGCGCCGGCCGGAGGCTCCCACTGCTTCATGCTCGTGCCGCCGTGCGCACACATGATCAAGCCTACGGGAACGCCGTTGTACTTGTACATTTCCTTGCCGAAGCGAATGCCGAGTCCCGCGCCGAAGCGGCGAAAATACCTATCCATTTTTGCCTCATCCGCCCGGCGCTCCCTCGGAGCTCGCCAATGGACCGCATCCACCGCTTCGTTAAACCAGCACAGCGGATCTTTGGCCACGCCCCAACGATCGTCCAAATAGAAGCATCTTACCGCCCGAGACGGTCTCTCGGGGTCGATCAGCTTGCCGACGCCTTCCATATTCGATTGTCCGGCCAGCAGGTACAGATCCCCTACGGCGACATGAGAAATTGTCGTACTGAAGCCCGCTGCTCCTTCCGCAATGACAACCAGCTTGTAATTGCCTGCGGGCACCTTCTCGAATGTCCCTTGATGAATTTCCCCGTCACGGTGCAATTGCATCGTTCGCTCGGTATCACCGGGCCGCGACGGTTCGGGGAGAAGCGCGCACGTAATCGTCCCGGACTCGCCGCGGCCGGTCTTCGCCTTCAGCTTCAACGCTATATCCGCGCATCCCGTTTCATCCCGTTGATAGACGCGGTAGGCCGTAGGACCGTCAAACCATTCCCAGTCGATCGGATTCATCCCCGTCATCTTCCCCTTACAATCGATTCCCCGCGCCACCCAACGGCACGGTTCATTCTTTGACGCTGCCCAGCACGATACCCTTCACGAAATACTTTTGCAGGAACGGATACAACACCAAAATCGGCAAAGCGCCCAGGAAAATTTGCGCGGCCTTCATCGTTCGATCGGATACGTCGCTTAACTCCTTCATCTCCTGCAAAGTCACGTTGCTCAGGTCCCGCTGAATGATGATCGTCTGCAGATAGCTTGACAGGGGGTAATTGTGTCGGCTGTTCATATAGATCAAACCGTCGAACCAGGAATTCCAATGACCGACGATCGTGAGCAGCGCGATAGTCGCAAGGGCCGGCAGCGACAGAGGGGCATAGATGGACCATAGGGCCTTCCAGTGGCCCGCTCCGTCGATGAACGAAGCTTCCTCGAGCTCCTTGGGCAGTCCGCGAAAAAAATTGATGAGCAAAATAACGCTAAACACGGGGACGGCCCCCGGAATGACCAATGCCCAGATGCTATCCAGCAAATGCGTATATTTGATCGTCATGTAAGTCGGAATAAGTCCGCCGTTAAACAGCATCGTGAATACGAAAAGCCACACCATCCAGGTTCGTGCCCGGAAAGATTTCGTCTCCTTGGACAACGGGTAAGCGGTTAGAAGCACAAGCAGCATATTGACCGCTATCCCCAGCCCCACCCGTTGAAGCGTAACGAAGAATGCCTCCAGAAAAGCCGGATTGCTCGCCACGAATCGGTAGGACTTCAAAGTGAAATCGACCGGCCATAAGTTGACCTGCCCGGCCGTCGCGGCGGCGCTCGAGCTTAAGGAAACGGCTAATACATGCACGAGCGGCAAAATGCACAGCAGCGACAACGCCGACAAAAAGAAGTAATTCGAAACGATAAACGCCTGGCGGCTCGGCGTGCGTTGACCTTTCATCCTCTTGCTCTCCTCTCGTTGCGTTAGAAGATCCGGTAATTGGCGAATCGATAAGCGAGCCAATAGGACACCGAGATCAGGACGAAAGAAACGACCGACTTGAACAGGCCTATGGCCGTAGCCAAGCTGTACTGCGCGTCGACAAGACCGATCCGATAGATCATCGTATCCAGAATATCTCCGGTTTCATAGACGATCGGGCTGTACAGATTAAAAATCTGATCGAACCCCGCGTTTAACACGTTGCCCAGACTTAAAGTCGCGAGCAAAATAATGATCGGCACGATGCCCGGAATCGTCACGTTCCACGTCATCTTCCATCTGGACGCTCCGTCGATTGCGGCCGCTTCGTACAAGGTCGGGTTAATGCCCGTCAAGGCGGCGAAAAACACGATCGTTCCGAATCCGAACTCCTTCCAAATATCGGTTACGACAATAATGAACCGGAACCAGGAATTATCGGCGAGGAAAAAAACCGGCTTTCCTCCGAACGCTGTAACGATCCCGTTCACGATACCCTCGGACGGCGACAAAATATCGACGAGAATGCCGCCCAATATGACCCAGGACAAAAAATGGGGCAAATAGATCATCGTCTGAACGCTTCGCTTGAAGCCGCTTCTGGTCACTTCGTTGAGCAGCAGCGCCACGACTAGCGGAACGATAAGTCCGAGAATCATTTTCATGACCGCGATAATTACCGTATTCCACAGCACGCGGAACGTATCCGGCAGCTTCACGATATACTCGAAGTTGTCCATGCCCGCCCACTCGGAGCTAAAGAAGCCTTTAGCCGGAATAAAATGCTGGAAAGCGATGCCGATGCCCGCCATCGGCACGTAGCAGTAAATCAGAATAATCGCCAATCCCGGAACGAGCATGAGATACAGCGGCACTTCCCGTCGCAGCTTTCCCGAGATCATCCTCCAACCTCCTCCCGTGCGTCACTGAGAGGCCGCATACCACTCGTTGACTTCCGCCGTAATTTGATCTCCGCCCAGTTGCTTCCACTGTGCCACGAATTTGTCGAATTCGTCGATCGAGGCGGCGCCCATAATAATCTTGGTGAACGTCTCCAGCTCCAGCTTGTCGAGAATCGCCTGCTTCTGCACCATCGTCTTGGTCGGAGGCCCGCCGTAGAGCGACGCTTTATAATGATTGCCGGCAATATAGCCGTCCACGACTTCCATCGTTTTCATGAAGGAATATTGAACCCAATACTTCGGGTCCGTGGTCTCGATATATTTCATGATTTCGTCGTAGGTTGCGGCTTGATCCGACTTCAGCTTGGAGGAATCCTTCGCCTCAACGGCCGCGCGAATCGTTGCCGCGGAGTTCATGTTAGCCGTAACGAAAGCGGAATTGATCAGCGCCATGTTGATGATTTCAATGCCGTCCTCCGACTTGCCGTACTTCAGGTTGCTCTCGACCGTGACGGTTTGCGGAGCAAGCTTCTCCAGATAGAGATTGGCCATCTTGATAATCGCTTCCGGATTCGCCGAGCCCTTCTTCACAACGTACCACTGGTTCAACGGGAAGTAATAAGACAGCTTCAACGGCTGACCGTCCGCCGTCGGAATCGGATAAGCGACCCAATTCGCCGTCGGATCCTTCTGCACGGCTTCGCCGAGCGGCCAGTTCATCGCCCATCCGTAGCCGAAATACATCCCCGCCTTGCCTCCGGTAATGCCCTCCAACGCTTTGGCGGTATCCTTGACGCCGAATTCCGGATCGACAATGCCCGCTTTGTACAGCTCTTGCAGCTTGGCCAGCGCCGTCTTCACTTCCGGCTGAATGCTTCCGTACGCCAATCCATCCCCGGAAGGGTCCTTGATCCACATGTACTGTTTCCAGGCCACGTTGGACGGATTCCCCTGATAGGCATTGAAGAAGCCTTGCAGATCGGGATATCCGTTAATGTCCTTGCTGATCGGAATACCGTACGTATCCTTCTTGCTGTTCCCGTCCGGGTCTTGCTCCGTGAACGCTTGGGCGATGTTCAGGACGTCGTCCCACGTCTTCGGCTCGGGAAGGCCGAGCTTATCCAGCCAGTCCTGGCGAACCCAAAGCACTTCGCTTCCGGAATAGTCGCCGCTGCCCGTCACGGGGAGCGCCATTAGCTTGCCGTTAACCGTAGAAGCGCCCAGGCCGACATCGCCGTATTCCGCGATCGCTTCCTTCAACAGCGGCGAGGCGTACTTCTCGTACGCTTCCGTCAAGTCCTCGAGCTGATCCGCCTCAACGAGCTGCTTCAGCGTTTTCGCGTCGACCGCGAACGTATCCGGCAAGTCGCCGGATGCGATCGAGAGGTTAAGCTTCTGATAGTACTGGTCGGAGGTGCCCGTCGTAATCCAGTCGTATTTCAGCTTGATGCCGAGCTCTTCCTCGTAAGCTCTCGTCCACGTGTTGACGTTTTCGTTGTCCCCTTCGATAAATTTCGTCCCCTGGTTATAATTGCGAACGGACGTAATTTCGATCGGCGTATCGTACTTGCCAAGCGGATTCGGCGACTCGCTTGCCTCCGATGTCGCCCCCGGCTCAGCCGCTGTCGAGGAAGCGGAGGGCGTACTCGAGGCCGAGGGCGTCCCTGTCGAAGCCGGGTTGTTCGAGCTGCAGGCCGTCATGACGAGCGATAACGTCATGATTACAGCGCTTGCTGTCAATGCGATTTTGCTTGTCTTCATGTCATGTCCCCCAAAAGATTGATCTGGAAGTTCGCGTTGCTCTTCCTGTATTCAGCATAAAAGAAAAAGAGCCGGCGAAACGACTCTAAAGATTCTACTTCTTACTCACTTTTCTTGTCGGTCGTAACCGTGCCGACGCTCCTGCGACTCTCTGAACTCTTGCGGAGTCAGACCTGTCGCCTTCTTGAAATACCGGTAAAAATAACGATCGTTCTCAAACCCGAGCAGCTTGGCGATCTCCTGGATTTTGAAGCGGGATTGGCCCAGCATTTCCTTCGCCTTGCCAATTCGGATCTCATGGATATAATCCGAAAGGTTCGTCTGAGTGATGTTCTTGTATAAGCGGGAAACATAGGCGGAGCTATGGCCTACGACTTCGCCGATTCTGGTGAGCGACACATCTCCCGCAATATTCATCTGCACGTAATGGTGGATTTGCTGCACTACATCATTTTCCTGCTGCTGCCTTCCGGCGGACTTGTATTGGAAAATCCGTTCCGCGACTTCCGCGTAGTACTCCGCCGTATCCGGCCAAGGCGCGGCGTTTCCAAGCGAGGCCAGTCGTCCGACGTCCACTGTTTTCCCCAGCTCGTCCCACAGGCTCCACTTGTTCAGGAAGCGGACGAACAGCAGGCCGAATGCGTATTTTAATTCCAGCGTCAGCGACTCTGCGGCGGCAGGCAGGGAGGAAACGATTGCGACGATTTGCGGAAACTCTTGAAAAAATTGATACCGCTGTCCATTCTCCAAATATTCCGCAAGCAATTCGATTCGACGGATTTGCAAACGGCTTCTGTATGTCCAGTTGTCTGCATCCCCGCGGTGCGTCTCTTCGCGTTCCGGTTCAATCAGCAGAAGCTCCTGCCCCATGCCGAGACCATGGCTTGACAGCAGCTTAAGCCGGTCGAACTTCTCTCCTGCGCGGCGCCACTCCGCCGCCTTGCCTGCCACTGTAACCGATAGCGGCAATTTCAGCAGGCTTTTGCACGTTCGCTGAACGCTCTCCATCATGCCGTGCACGAACCGAATCGCGCGATTCCACTCCCCTGCCGAGGGTTGGGCTCCGTCGGGCAGCGGCTTGGGCTGCATAAGCCAGATGAGCCGGGTTCTTTCATACGGTACCGTCACCAGATTGACGGACTCGGCGAAGTACTCTTCCACGATATTCTGAATGGCGAATAACAGCGGGGCACGATCGTAGTTGCTCCGGTATCCGTTCCAATCGTCCACTCGCCCGATCGCGATAAGAACGTCCATATTGCAGTCCAGCGGAATTTCCAGTGCTTTAAACTGCTCCAAGTCCTGTGCGGACGAGGCGCTCTCCTGAAGCAGGTCCAGCAGATGCTGTCTTTGCAGCGTCGGCAGAGCCAGCTTCAGACGACGCTTCGCCTGCTCGACCAGAATGTCCTGCCGAAGCTCCGCTTCAATGTCGGCGATGATTCGTTCCACCGCTTCGAGCAGCGCTTCGTCTCCCTCCGTCTTAAGCAAATATTGGCATGCGCCGTTTCTCATTGCGTCCTGAATGTAGTCGAATTCGCTGTAGCCCGTCAGAAAAACGACCCTGCACCGCGGCCATCGCTCCGCGATTTCCTTCTGCAGCTCCAAGCCGCTCATCTCCGGCATACGGATATCCGACACGACGATATCGATTTTTGTCCGTTCCAGCCAGTTCAAGGCCTCTTCGCCGTTATACGCTCGGTATGCCTCCAAGTCGAGCTGGCATTCCTGAGTAAAAAGCTCGTACAACCCGTCTACGACATGACGTTCGTTATCTACCAGAAGCAATCGGTACATGTAGATTTATCCTTCTTTCCGGTAAGGAATATGTAGAGTGACCCGCAAGCCGCCGCTATCTCCCCGAGCGAGGCACAATCCTCCCGATTCTCCGAATCTGAGCCGAAGGCGCTTGTGCACGTTGATGATGCCTGTCGTCTCGGTGAAATCCTCGGTCAGCATCAAGCTTTTCAATTCCGATAGCTTTCGATCGGTCAGATTGTTGCCGTTGTCTTCGATGTCGATAATTAAGCAGTCTTTCTCCCGCTCGAAGACGATATGGAGCCGGCCGTTGTCCTTCCGCTCCTCCAAACCGTATTGGAACGCGTTCTCGATAAGGGGCTGCAGAATCATTCGCGGGACGGCAATCGTCTTGCAATCCTCCGGAACAGCTTGCCAGATCACCTCGATCTGGCCCTGGAAGCGGATCATTTGAATTTCAACATAGGATTTGGCGTGGTCGATCTCCTTCTCCAGGGAAACCTCGTCCATCCCCGTTCTCGTCAGAAAATGGTAATACTTGCTGAGATGCTGCGTCATCTTTACGACATTGCCCAGATCCTCCGCTTTGGCCATGCGATACAAGGCGTAAAAGCTATTGTACAGAAAATGAGGATTGATCTGGGATTGCAGCTGTTTTAATTCCGCTCGCTGATTGCGAATTTGCTGTTCGTACACCTCGTGAATCAGCACCCTGAGGCGGTTGACCATTGTATTGAACTGATTATACAAGTAGCGGAATTCGTCGAACTTGCGATAATGCACGTTAACGCCCAAATCGCCGTGCTCGACTCTCCGGAACGCGCGAACCAACTGCCGCAGCGGACGATGGATAATTCGATACAGCCAATAGGAGAAGCCGACAATAACCGCCAATGAAAATGCGGACAGAACCCACATTAGAACTTTATAGACATTTAGCGGATTGAGAATTTGCCGTTCGGGATAATAGAGCAGCAATATAGCTCCGAGCGCCTGAGACCGCTCGTAGGTGATTAAGTAGGAGGTGCCTTCCAGCTTTATTTTCGCTTGTCCGCGTCCTGAGGAATCGTAAGCGAAAGAGGGCAGTTCCGCGGCCAGCGCCTCGTCCAATCCGGATTTTGCCCCGCCATCCACGATCCAAGAGCCGTCATCGGCCAGAAGCGCGGCTCCGCTGCCTTCCATGCCGGCTATCTGGTCTAGCGAATCGTTGATCTGCCGTTCCGAAAGCTCGACGGCAATGAGAAACACCGGCGCAACCTCGTCGTCATCGCTTTCAGGGTATGCGCTGCTTAAGTAGAGACGATCGTCCCAGCGGATAAGCGGGGATCTGGTTTTACGCGACAAAGCGTCCACCTTCTCAAGGGGCATCGGCGTTTCATCATACCGGGTGGAATGAATAATTTTTCCGATCAAGGGAACGTCAACGCTCGCTTCGTTAACGTAAAGATTGGAGTTTTTCAGCAGCTCGAGCTTTTTCTCGATTCGCAGAAAAGCGTTCGTCCGATCGAGCACGGGCATAAAATGGGCCATATTGCTTATCTTCTGGAAATCGTCGTCGAACAAATACTCTCTCTGCAGCGCTTCGATGCGGTTCATTTCGGCTTGAAACGAGCTCAAGTAGAAATGAACGTTCGATTGCATCGCGCCCCGAATTTCCTCGCGCATGTTGCCCGCCGCAGACTGATTGATGATTAGGCTGACCGCGAATACCGGAATGACAACGATCAGAAAGGTAAAGACGATCTTCGGATAGATGGACAGCCGTTGCGGATTCCAGATTGCGTTCATAAGCGAATACCTCCAAGTTAGCCCGGCAATAGAGAAATCAAGGCAGAGATAGTCGACTATCTCTGCCTTGATTATAATGGCGATCAGGATTTGTCAACTAGTCTGATGAACAGATCGTCGAACCAGGCCGTCCCGTTGACCCCCCATAGCTGCGCCTCAAGTTGCAAGGAGCTTGCCATCGGAGGAAGCGTGATCTTACCGCTGACGTACGTCCAGTCGTTCGTTCCGTGCAGCACGTTCGGAGCAATGTTCGCCTGCAGCCACTTTCCGTTCGAATCGAGCGCGATGGCCTGGAACTGGGCCCCCATGCTGCCCGGACTTACGCCCGACGTCTTCACCCAGCCTCCGAATTCGTATTCCTTGCTCATTTGCAGATTGCTTCTTTTCGTATACCAGGTCGAAGTCTGGTTTGCCGTATTCGTAATCTTAAGCGACTTCTTCCCGCTATAATAAGTTGTACCGTCCCATTCGAAAGGCGTGCCGGAGGACGTCCAGCTCCACCAATCCGCAGGACTTCCCGAACCGACCTCCGTGCCCGGGTTGGCGATGCCGGTATCGGCCGAATTCAGCTCGAAATCATCAAACCAGGCCGTACCCGTCGCGGCGAACAAGTTGCCTTCCACGAACAGATATGCCGTGCCGGCCGGCGGGTTTAAGCTTAATGCATATCTCTTCCAATCGGTCGTTCCCGTCACGAACGGCGTCCGATAGGTAGCGAGCACGTTCATCGCCGCATCTTTGGCTTCCACCGAGATGAAAGCGCCTTGGCTGCCCGAGATCGCCGACGTTTTGATCCATGCCGACAGTTGAATCGACGGCGTCGGGGCAGACACCTCCACTTGTGCGTACCAAGCGGAATTATCGGTTGCCGCATGACTGATTTTCAGCGATTTGCCGCCCCAATGGAAGGTACCTGCATCCCATGTCAACGCGCCGTGCCCCGACTGGTTCCACATGGTCCAATCCGCCGGAGCTCCAGAGCCGTTCTCGGCGCCTCCGTTCGGATTGTCTATCTTCTTGGGAAACTTCAATGTAAAAGCTTCGTTGCTGTCGATCTGAAATCTCGGGTAATAGCCTCTGAATCGAGCGCCGTTCTTGACAGTTAACGGCTTGGGCGAGCCAAATTCGTAGCGAATCGTCTGAGGCGAAGGCGGCTGATAGAAAGCAAGGCTTGTCGTCGTTTTCTCGATTAACGTCCCGGCATAAGTATCGCTCAACGTATTCGCGCTGCCGTCCGACCAGTAAGCAGTCGTAACATTCCGCGGCACGATGCCCCCGTCCTCGACGAAATAACCGCCCGGATTGGGACCTTGGACCTTCATCTCGATCCGATCCGGGTAAAAATCGTAGACCATCGTCTCGTCGCCCGCTACCGTTACGATTTGCTTATGCGTTGCGGATATCGATTGGGCGGTCACCGAATCCGCGGCATAATAACCGCCATGCTGGCCGGCCAGAGCCACCTCCGGCTGTTCCTCGAACCGGATATCGTCAAACCAGACCGTGCCGCTGTTCTCGTACAGGTTCGCCCCGATTTGGATCGTCGCCGTACCGAGCGGCACGGTCACGTCCGAGGTGAAATACGTCCAATCTTGAGTTCCCACGTTGGAATAAGCGTCTGCGCCGCCAGTCGCTCTGATCGTGTTGCCGGAGGAATCCAAAAATTGAATGTTCAGATAGGCGCCTCGTCCGGCGCTGTTGGGTCCGATAAGATTGTCCGTCTTGATCCAATAAGAAGCCTCATAGTGCTTGCCCGGAACGAAATTCGTCGTCTGCTGGTACCAAGTAGAGTTGGCTGTCTGCGCCGAATTGTGAATTTTAAGCGATCGGCTGCCGCTGTGTTTCACGGAGGAGTCCCACGTAAACGTGCCGTTCGCATTGTTCCATGAATGCCAATCGCTTGGAGCTGTCGTGCCGTTCTCCGCACCCCCGTTCACGATTTTATCGGAGTACGCGTTGGCGTCGTATTTGAAAACCATCGGAGCACTGAAAATATCCAGGCCTAGGTTTTGCCTATTGTAACCGAGCTTGTCTTGTACATAACCGATAACTCCCGCATTCTTGTACACTCTGACTTTGTATCCGTTCTCGTAATCGGAGTCGATCTCGTAATAATCGTAGTCCGTCGAATCGGTCATAGACAAAGTATTAGAGTATGTTTCAGAGCCAATCGTTACGGAAGCTTCCGACGAATAGCCCCCCTCGTTCTCCGAAGTATCCACGGCGGAAACCTTGTAATAATACGTCTGCCCTTGCTCGACGTTACGATCGTTGAAGGCAGGCGCGTCTCCGGCCGGAATCCAGATCTCCCCGACCTTGTTGTCCCTCGACGGGGCGAAGCCGCTCGTATTGCCCCGATAGATTCTGTAGTAGGACAGATCCGCTTCGGTTCCCGCCGTCCACGACAGCGTCGCCTTCTTGAAATCTGCGGAGGCGGCGCTGAGTCCGGTCACTTGTCCGGGAGCCGAATCGTCGGGAATATCCGTATAAAAATAAATCGTATTGGCCGGTACCGTATCGGTGAACGAAACGCCGTTAACGGTCTTCGTCCCGAAGCTGGACGGAATTTCGCCGAATTTGTCCACCAGGTCCAGCGAGGCGGAAGAAAAACGATACTTCTTGAAGGTTGTATTCAATGCGCTGTCCAGCGCGAAGCTGACGTTCGCATCGTTGTCCGACCAGTTCACCGCGATAATCGTATGCTTGCCTTCCGCCGTACGGATCATGGCGGGGATGACTGCTTCGTCGCTCGTGACGGCCTCATACGTCGTCGAACTTCTGGGTACAAACTTGTAGGCGAGCGCCGTCGCCTTGTAATTCGGCCTTGGCGTGAAGTTCTCCTGTTTGCTGCCGATCATGCCGAATCCATAATCGCCGAAGCTGGTCGAGGTTTGGTTGGAGCCGGGGGGCCACGTCCAAATATCGTCCGCGAACGACCATCTGCCGAACTCGCTCACCCCGGTCCTTAAGCCGTTGGCGATTAGCGCCACCGCATTCAGGCCGTCCTCCGGCCTGCGAATCGTGCCGGTAGGCGTATAATCCGTAATCATGATCGGCTTGTCGGCGCCGTCCGGATCGTTGCTCTTGACGATATCGATAAAGCTTTGGAGCAGAGCGACATACGAGCCGTCCGTCGCTTCGGCTTTCGTCTGTCCGGAGTGAATCGTGTAGGCGTCGAGGCTGGAAGGAATATTCAGCGACAAGTCGTCCAGCCAGGCGGCGGTATCGTGATCGCTGTAGCCGATTTCCGGACCGATCAGCTTGACGTAAGCCAACATGCCTTCAAGCTGCAGCCGGTCATGGACCGCCGTCATGGAAGCCTTGTAATTGTCCAGCTTGCTCACGCCGGGAGGAGCAAGGAAGAAGTTGTTCGGCTCCCCGGAGAATGATACGTATTTTACGTTCGTGAACCCCTTCGTCACGACCAAGTGCTTCACCATGGCCGCAATGTGTTCGGCATATTCGGGAATCCGACCGACGTTAGGGCCGGTATTGACTTTATTTTCGGCGATCAGCCACGGATACATGACTCTCGGGTCGTCCACCATAACATCGACGAATACGTCGACGCCCATAGCCTTGAAGGCCTCCAGATATTTGTACAGGGAACGCATCTCGATGCTGTCCCACGTAAAGCCGGAATCCAGCATCACGTCCGGATCGTTGTTGTCGTTCGCGGGCTCCCACCATGAACCGTCAAGCCATAGGCGAGCGACCGTCGTGCCCGTCTTCTTAAACTGCGTCATGATCGCCGCCAGATCGTCGTCGTTAAAATCCTTCACCTGCCAAGAAGCATGATAGCCGAAAGGCATGATCGTCCCGCCCATTCCGAGCGTCGTACCGCCGTAGGCCGGGCTATTGTTCCTTAGTTCAATGTCGACCGTCGAGCTGGCATAAACTTTGTTTGCGCTTTCATAATAAGGGAGACCCCCCAGCGTTAATGCGACAATAAGTCCGAGCACAAACGACAACTTCAACCTTGTCACGATTACTCCTCCTTGATTGATTTGTTTAAGGCGACTCTATCAGACATTGCGCCTGTCCAAATCGTAAAATGAACGAACCGGAAAATCGACTCTAAAGTTTCTACTTGGCACTCTCTTTTCTTGTTGGCAAATGAAAGAGGCTCACTCGTATGAAAAATGCGGCACCTGCTCCGAATCTCGGATAAGGCGCCGCATCTTGTTGCTAGGGGATGAAGCTTATGATCTCATTCGCTATTCCCTGACAGGCACAATGGCATTGATCTTTTGTTTAAATTCCTTCGGGGTGCATCCGTTAAATCGCTTGAACAGCTTGAAAAAGTGCGCCATGTTCTCAAAGCCGACGCTTCTGGCGATATCGTCGATATTTCGGCCGCTGGTAGCGAGCAAACGCTCCGCTTTGGCGATTTTCTTGCGGTTGACGAAGCTGGTGAAGGACAATCCCATCGTTTTCTTAAACGCCTTCGAGAAATACGAGTAGCTCATTCCCGCAAGCCTGCTGACTTCCTCCAGCTCGATCCTGTCTGAGAAATTCTGCTCAATGTATTCCAATACCGGCTTCATGGCGTCGGAATTCGAGCCGCCTTGGGCTTGAAGCAGTCCGCGTGAATCCCCTCTCAGCAAAGTGAGCAGCAAATGCTTGATTTGCATACTGGCCACAATCTCGTAACCTACCGGTTTCTCCATGATTTCCGAATGAATGCGTTCGATGATAGATCCTGCCTCGGCGCGCAAGGCGGCATTTTCCCGAAAGATGTAGTTCAGTTCTTCCAGCGGGCAGGAAACCTCCGAGAAATGACGGTAGTAGCGCATCATAGAGGGATCGAAATACGTTTCCAAATCGAAGTGAAGTACGATATACACGAGTTCCTTACTTATCGGCCGTCCTCTGTGAAGCTGGGACGAGCCGATGACCATCACGTCCCCTTCATTCAGCGTATAGGAACGGTTTGGCGTAAACATGTTGTGGGCGCCTTGCTTTACCAAGAGGAATTCAACCTCTTTATGATAATGCCAGGTAGCCGGCAGCATCGACTCCTCCTGCCGAGCCGTTCCATCCCTTTCCTCGAATTGCCATACTTTGAGGCACAATACGGGATCCTGGTAGTGAATCGGTTCTTTGAAGATTTCCATCGGCGAAAGCATCCTCCGTTAACCGGCATGGCGAAATTGGATATAAATCGGACAAAACCCGACGTATACCTGCCATCTTAATAATTGTATCGTAACGGTAACACGTTTTCATTATATCTATCTCATAACGATTACGAAAAGAGGGATTGCCATGAAAGTCGCGATTGTAGGCTGCGGAGGACTCGGCAACGTTCATGCAAGCGCCTATGCGAAAATAGCGGGCGTAACTGTTGTCGGCGTCTACGACACCGAGACGGCAAATATGCTGCAGATGGCCGAACGAATCGGTGCGAAGCCGTATTCATCTTATGAAGAGATGCTGGAACAATCCGGCTGCGAGGCGGTTAGCGTGACCGTGCCCAGCTACCTGCACAAAGAGATGACCTGCAAAGCCGCACAGGCGGGGAAGCATGTCATCTGCGAAAAGCCGATGGCCTTAAATCTGGAGGATGCGGCGGAGATGCTGCGAGTATGTGAACAAAATAGCGTACATTTATACATCGGCCATGTCGTTCGCTTTTTCCCGGAGTATGTACAAATGAAGGAGCAGGTGGCGAGTCAGGCTCTAGGCCGAATCGGCGTCGCCCACCTGAAACGGATCGGCGGTCATCCCGGCCACGCTCGCAGCTGGTATACGTACGACAGCTTGAGCGGCGGCGTTGTACTGGATTTAATGGTCCATGACCTTGACTTCCTGCGCTGGTCCTTGGGCGAAGTCCGCTCGGTATATGGCGTACGCAAACGCAAGGAAGACGTAGATCATGCGCTGGCAACCCTTATTTTTGAAAGCGGTGCGGTTGCCAATGTTGAGGCGTATTGGGGCTACCCCGGCCCGTTCACGACAGCGGCGGATATTGCCGGCAGCGGCGGCGTCATTCGCAGCGACAGCTCCAAATCCGTCTCGCTCCATATTCGCAAAGCCGCTTCCCCCGGTTCCACAGGTCCGTTCGTTGAAGTTCCTAATAGCCCGGTGTTTAACAGTCCGTATGAGCTGGAAATCCGCCATTTCCTCGATTGCATTCAAAATAACAGCAAGCCCGTCGTTACGGCGCACGACGCCTATAAAGCGATGGAAATCGGCCTTGCCGTCATGGAATCCTCGCAAAGCGGGCAAGCCATTTTATTGAATCACGGTGTTCGGGAGGGTTCGAAATGAATAAACTAAAGGTCGGAATGATCAGCTTCGCCCACGGCCACGCCTTCTCCTATCTAGACGTCCTGCTTAAGCTGCCGCAGGTCGAGGTGGTCGGAATTGCCGATGAAATCAAGAGCCGTGTTGATGAAGTCGCGACAGCAAACGGATTACGCTATTACGAGGATTACAAAGATTTGCTTGCCGACGGTGAGATGGATGCAGTTATTATCTGCTCGGAAAATATCCATCACGCCAAGCTTACAATCGACGCCGCTCAAGCGGGCAAACATGTGATCTGCGAAAAACCGCTGGGTATCTCCATTGACGAGATGGAGCGGATGATCTCCGTCTGTAACGATAACAATGTGACGTTGTTTACCGCGTTCCCTTGCCGTTATATCGCTCCGGTGATCGATGCAAAGGCGGCCATCGATCGCGGCGATATCGGCGAGATCCTGTCCATCAAAGGAACGAACCGCGGTTCTATGCCGGGAGGTTGGTTCGTTAAGCCGGAGCTGTCCGGCGGCGGAGCGCTGCTCGACCATACGGTCCATGTCATGGATCTTATGAACTGGTTCACGGGAGCACAGGTCAATGAAGTATACGCCTATGCGGCGACGCTTTTCCATGAGGATTTAGAAGTTGACGATACCGGGATGATCCACGTCAAATTCGATAACGGGGTATTTGGAGTCATCGATACGAGCTGGTCGCGGCCGAAAGCATTCCCGGCATGGGGCGACGTAACGCTGGAAATCATAGGCACTAAAGGCTCCATATCCGTCGACAGCTTCAATTCGAAGAACGACTTTTACAGCGAGCAGTCGGGCAAAGGCCTGTATTTGTCTTGGGGAGATTCGATGGATTTCTATATGATACAAGCTTTTGTCGACGCGCTCATCGCATGCCGTCCCGCTCCGATCTCCGGCGTTGACGGCATGCGGTCCGCTGAAGTGGCGCTTGCGGGATACGAATCCGTCAAGACCGGACAGCCTGTGAAAATTCGCGGCTAATCTCCCCCCTTCGCCCGAACGGGTTTTCTGATTTCGCTTGTTCACCGTATGGGGAGCATTTACAATGTCGCTCAGACTTCCTTATGACGCGGCTTGTTCGCTCAAATGGCTCTCTTCGCCGTTAGGGGGCGGACATCCGACTTTCGTCCGATGCTCAGTTGAATGATCATCATGACGACGAGCGCCGCCAAGCCCGCAATGGCTGGAACGTAGCTGTCCGCGACGTCATGGACAACGCCGACGAACAAAGGTCCCAGCGAGGCGATCGTGTAGCCGCCGGATTGCGTCATGGCGGACAAAGCGCTCGCCTCCTCCGCGCTTCCCGATTCGTCGATGGGCAGCATTAGCGCGATCGGAAACAGACCGCCCGCGCCGATGCCGAGCAGAATCGCGATTAGCCATGGAGAAGCATGGGCCAACAATAGAAGCAAGCCAATCAGCTCCAAGGCGGAGCAAGCGACCAGCCATACCGCCTTCCTCCCGTAACGGCCGATCAGCAACGGAATAAGCAGACTTACCGGAATCTGAATCAGGGTGAACAAGGTCAGCACCGATGCCGCCGTCTGCCTGTCGAAGCCCATCTCCTCTACGATCGGAGCCAGCCAAGCCGTCATCGAATAGAACATGATCGCCATGATGCCGAAGAAGGCGGTCAGGAGCCAAGCCCGTTTGCTGCGGAGCAACGCCCGTCCGTGCGACTTTGCGTCGCTGCCGGCGCCGGCTTTGCTCCGGGTGTTGGCCGCTTCGCCCGCAGGCAGAGCCGACTTTGCCGGCCTCCACCAGAAGAACAGAGCGAGGAATGCCAGTACCGCCCAAGAGGCGGTCGACGCCTGCCAGGAGTCGAATGCCGTCTGCAGCGGAACGGCCAGCCATGCGCCAAGCGCGGCACCGATGACAAGCGACATCGAATATACGCCTACGATCGCCGACGGGTTGGCGAAATGCCGTTTGATGAAGCCGGACAGCAGCGGCCCGGTCACGGCGATGCCGACTCCGGCCAAGAGCGCGGTCGCCAGCAGCAGCCATTCGGTGGAAGCGGCGTATCTCGCCGCCGTCGCCGCGCCGATCAGCAGCAGACTGTAGGCGACCGTTCGTTCGATGCCCCAGCGCGAGCTGAGCTTGACGGCCGCAGGCGCAAATAAACCCATGCAGAGCACGGGAAGGGAAGTAAGCAGACTGGCTGCGGATCCGCTCATGTCGAGCGAATCCCGGATCGTTCCGAGCAGCGGGGATACGGAGGAAATAGCGGGACGCAAATTCAGAGAAGCAAGAAATAGGGCGGCAAGCAAAAAAACGAAACGCATCGTATACTCATCTCCATCCGATCTTGTTGCCAAATGCCTTAAGGTTGGTGTTAACAGTGTATAGCGGAGTATACGATTGATCAATACTATTATTTCTATTATTATCATTGGTAAAACCAATGATAAAGAGGCGATTCCTGTTGGAAATCCGGCAGCTTCAGTATTTTATGGCCGTGTGCGAGGAAATGCACTTTACCAAGGCGGCGGAGAGGATCGGAATTTCCCAGCCGACGCTCAGCCAGCAGATTCGCGCGCTGGAGGACGAGCTGAATACGCCTCTGTTCGATCGGCTGGGCAAAAAAATCGCGCTGACCGAGGCGGGTTCGCTGCTGCTTCAGTACAGCTCCCAGATCGCTCGCGATCTGCAGAACGCCAAAGATGCGATTGCCGATCTGCGCAAAGCGCAGCGGGGCGCTCTGCGCATCGGCGTGCTTCCGTCGGATCTCGATTACCGCATTACCGGACTGCTGACGGAATTCCACCGCCAATTTCCGGGAATCAAGCTGCAGGTATTCGCCTCGGTCGACATTTTGCAGCTTGTGCTGGACAACGAGGTCGATATCGGCATCAGTCTCGAAGGGCCGCCGGACGACCGGCTGGTGAGAATTCCGCTATGCCGAGAGGAATATGCGATCGTCGTGTCCGGCGGCCACCCGCTCCAGAGCAGGAAAGAGCCGCTCCGTCTCGACGAGCTGAGGACGATTCCGATGATCATGTACCCGGAAGGCTACATCGGGCGGGACATCGTCGAGAGCTTCACGCGAAAGCGCGGCTTTACGCTGAATACGACGATGGAGACGACGTCGGCCACCTCGGTGCTAAATCTGGTTAAAGCGAATACGGGAGCGACCGTCCAGCCTTACCCGCTCATTCAGCAGATCAACGATCCCCAGCTGATCTGCGTTCCAATTGTGGAGGAGACGCCGTACCGAAGCCTGGAAATTCTGTACCGCTCCGACCGTTATCTCGGCCTGGCGGCCAAAGCGTTCATGGACCGAATCGTCTCCTTCTTCTCCGATTGAGCCAAAATTCGGCGGCTTTAACTATACGAGCAAACGTTAGCGCCCGATGCTTCTCGAATCGGCAGGTCACCGCGCGCGAAACTTGTCATGCTCCGTGGACCAGATCGGCAATACTTCTTTCCCCGGCTCGATATACGCTTTGACGCGGTTAATCGCGGCAGGCCCCTCCATGAAGCCTCCCGCGATCAGGCCCGGCAATTTGCCGGGGTATTCCGCGACGTCCCCCGCCGCGAAAATACCCGGGATAGACGTCTGCATCCAGCTATCGACGACGATTCGATCGCGCTGGATTTCGAGCCCCCAGTTTTTAATTCCTCCCAAGTCTGGCCTTACCCCATGGCATACGATAATCTCGTCCGTGCGGAGCAAGACGTTCTCTCCAGTTTCGAGCCGCTCGACCGTAACGCCTTCGACGCGGTCGCCATCCCCTTGAATCTCCTTTATCCGGGATGAAGTCATCACGTGAACGGGAGATTTGCGCATTTGGGCCACACTTCCTTCATGAGCTCGAAACGTCTCCCTCCGATGAACGATGCCGACGAATTCCGCAACGTTAGTCAGCGTAAGCGCCCAGTCCACCGCCGAATCTCCTCCTCCGGAAATAAGCACTCTCCTGCCGCGAAACCTTTCCACACTATCGGCCGAGTAATGAACGTGACGTCCTTCGTACCGCTCGGCGTTTTCCGCCTCCAGCGTCTGATTTACAAGCGTTCCGCCTCCGATCGCCACGACGATCGTTCGGGTGAGATGCACTTCACCGGTCCGGCTCGTCAAGCGAAAAGTACCGTCGGCAAGCCGTTCCATCCGGTCGATCAACTGGGATAAAACGATGACCGGCTCGAACGTGCGCGCCTGCGCCTCCAACTGCTTCGTTAAGTTCCAAGCCGTAATCGCTTCGATACCGCCGACGTCGTACAGAAATTTCTCGGCATAATATGGCAGCTTCCCTCCGAGAAAAGAGGCGGCCTCGATCACTTTCGTCTTCATATCCCGCATCCCTGCGTAAAAGGCGGCAAACATCCCTGTCGGACCTCCGCCGATAATCGTCACATCGAAACACGTATTGGCGTTCTCTCCCATGCCTTGATTCCTCCTCCTGTTGTGTTGTCCCTCTGATAACGATTATCATTTACGACCTCTTATTTCTCTACCTGCAGGCGGTTTTTTTTAACCTGCGGACGGTTTTTTTGTACGATCGCCCCTAATGGACAAAAAAACGCCGCCGCCTTCATTGCGGAAGGTCAGCGGCGATCTTTAACATATTGAATCGGCTTGCAGCCGTACTTCTTGCGGAATGCGGCCGAAAAGTTGCTGGGATTGCTGTACCCGACGGCGACGGCCGCCTCGCCCACGTTCATCTGTCCGGTCAGCATGAAGGTTGCGCCCTTCTCCAGACGCCGGTCGCGAACGTACTCGAACACCGTCATCCCGAACAGTTCCTTAAAGCCCTTTTTCAGCTTGGATTCGTTTAATTCCGCCGCTCTGGCCAGCTCCTTTAGCGACAGCGGATTTTCGATGCAGTCGACGATGAGTTGTTTGGTCGCATGGAGCCTTTCGATGTCGCGCTTTTTTAGCCAAGTGCCGCGAACCGGCTCGCTACCGCGCATAGGCTCTTCGAAAGCCAGCACGATGATCTCCATGATTTTGCTCTCCATATACAGCCTTTTTAACGCGCCGCGATAGGGGGAAGCTGCCAAGTCGTGAACGGCCCGCTTCAGCGCAAGGGAATCGCCAATCGGGCGGATCTTCCCCGCCTCTTGCGCGAACCAGCTCTCCAGTCTTGCGCAATCGTCCGCTAAATAGTCCAGCACCTGCTCGGGCGTCATGCGAATTTCCAGACATTGATGCCTTGTCTTCGAATCGATCGATACTCTAACCTCGCTATCCTCCACCGAATACGCGCTTCCGGCCTGCTCCCGAGTGATGAAATGGCAGCCCTTCAAATAGCCTTCGGAGCGTCCGCTGAAGCAGTATGTGATTTCAAAAAGCTTGTCCTCTTCGATGCACAGCTGCCAGTCCTCCTCCAAGGTCATATCGGAAGCGACCACTTCGACCCCGGGCCTAATCTTCATTCGGGCTATCGCGCCTTCGCCTACGAGAGGCGGCAGCACGATCCGCTGCTCGTCCCTCGTTACCGTATTGCTTCCGTAAAGATCGGCCAGCCCGTCGAAATAGCCGTGTACATTGCGCGACTGTATGATTTGTTTCATCCGTGACACCTCATTCACATGCCGTTAATAATGGCGACTCAAAGCGGTTGTTTGTATCGTAACACCAATGAGAATTGTTATCAACATCCGGCAGCCGCGAATATCGGCACGAAAAACCCGCGAAAGCTTGGCGGATTCCGAAGCTTTCGCGGGTTCCGACCGCGGAATATTAAATACCCAAATGCTCCTTCAGCGTCGATCCGGCGTATTCGCTTCTGAACAAGCCTCGCTCCGTCAGCTGCGGCAGCAACTTCTCGAAAAACAGCTCCATCGACCTTTCCGAGCCGCCCGGCAGAGCGATAAACCCGTCGATAGCGCCGGCTTCGAACCGCTGCAAAATATCGCCTAGAACGTCCTCGACCGTCCCGACCGATACCCAGTGCGCCGAGCCGACAACCTCGGGCCTCGCTAGAACCTCCGCCACCGTCGGCTCGTTATTGGCGATAAATCTGCGCAGCAGCTCGGCATGCGTTCGGCTGCGGACCGGCAGATTCGGGTCGGGAAGCATCTCGGCGGTCACGCGATCGTTCAACTCGCAAGCGGTCAAATCGAGACCCAGCACGGATTTAAGCGCTGCATGCCTGCGCTCCGTGCTTAAATGCGCGTTGGCGGTTGCGAACAAGGCTTGCGCTTCCTCGCGGGTATCGGCCAAGAAAAAGTACAGTCCGGGCAAAACCTTGACCGCATCCGGACTGCGTCCGTGCCCCTCCGCTCTTCTTCTCAGATCCCCGCGCAGCTCCACCCCGGACTCCAGATCCGGCATTGCCGCAAAGATGGCATCCGCTATGGAAGAGGCGAAATCGCGGCCGATATCCGAAGCGCCCGCTTGGAACAACGGAATGGCGCCCGCTTGATGGGCAGGCATCGTGAGCGGTCCTTTGACATTGTAAAACTCGCCCGAATGATGAATCGCGGATACTTTGTCGGGATCGGTGAATTGGCCCGACTCGCGGTCGACCACGATCGCTTCGCGCGGAAAGCTTGCCCAAAGCCTGCGCACGACATCGGTAAATTCCTTGGCCCGCGCATACCTCGCTTGCGGAGACGGCATGGGCGAATCGCCGAAATTTTCCGCTCCTTCGATCGAAGTGACAATGTTCCAGCCGGCGCGTCCGTTGCTGAGCCAATGCAGGGATTGAAGCTGCCGGGCTACGACATACGGCGGATTAAACGTGGTGGACACCGTCGTTACCAGTCCGATTCGCTTCGTCTCGCGGGCAATCGCCGCAAACATAAGCGTAGGGTCGGGACTTCCGTAGTTGGCGGAATCCCCCAGCATCTGCGGACTGATATAGAGATAATCCGCCCTGAACAAGAAGTCCAGCTTGGCGTTCTCCGCCAGCTTGGCCAGCTCGATATAGTAGTCGATGGAGTCCATTCGCTCCACGCCGCTGTCCGGATGTCTCCAGCCGTGTCCTTTCATCCAGGTTGCCGATAAATGAAATCCGATACATAGTTGCTTATTTGCCATCGCTTGCTGCTACCTTCTTCCTAAACATAGTAATAACGATAATCATTCTCGATTACTAGTTTAACAAGCGGTGCTCTATAAGCAATACACTAATCGTAAATCCGCAATGGACAATTATCGAAATCTTCGGCGACGGCTCGTCCGCAGACAGGCCGTGGCCGCGAAGCTACGCTCAACCGTTACTCCCAAACGGCATTGCGGTCGATCCAGGAGGCGGCTCGTCCGAGGATGCTCGCCTTTAGCAGCACCAGCTCGTCATAATTATAGAAGAAACGAACTTTGCGATCCGCAAGCGAGTCCCCTTCCGGGCGCACGGTCATCACGAAGTAGGACCACGACTCGGCAAAATCCTCATATACGCTGGTCATGGCATAACCCGTCACGTAATCTTCCTCATCCTCGCTGACGGCCTTTTTCCAGAACTGCTTATAAAACTGGTAAATGTACGAGTCTTGATACGGGCAGCCCTCGTCCAGCATGTACGTATCGCATTCGCTTTCGTCCGCGTACGGATCGACCTGCTCCGCGTTCAGCGACAGCAGATGGCCGAATTCGTGAATGTCGGTCATGACGCGTTCCGTCTCGTAGGTCGATTGGATTTGATTGGCGGCATAGGTCCAATTCTCGTAATCCTCATCGTCTTGAATGACGTAAGCGAGCAGATCGGCATGATCGTACAGCTCGAAGTTCTTCACCATCTGTCTATGATCGGAAGGAATTATCCAGGCGAAGCGATCCCACAGCCAGGCGTAATATTCCTCTTCCTCATCAGACGGCGTCAAATCCAGCTCGTTGCCCTCAACTTCATAGGAAGCCAGCACATCGGCCTCCTTCTGACTATCCAACTCGTCCACGTCCCATTCCTCGGAATACGTCAGATCGCCTAACCACTCCTCCATTTCTCCGATCATACGCTCGGACCAAAGCTCGCACTCGTCGGCATCGCCGCAATCGACGATATAGCTGCAGACGCCGGGCTCCGCTTCCTCCTCGTAAGCCTCGCAGCCTGCCGTTCCTATCGCTTCCGGCTCAACCGCATCCTGTTCCTCTGCTGCCGCCACAGACGTTCCCGCGACAGCGCTCCCCGCTCCGCTCGAAAACGCGGGTTCTGCATCCTCAAGACTGCAGCCCGAGAGCGCTGTCGCAGCTAGCAAAAGCAACAGGCGAGCCCATTTGATCAGTCCGTTTGCTTTTTTCCATTCCCCTGACTTACGCCCCATCCCGTCAACCTCATCCCGTCGTATCATATTCGTACCCTGCCGTCACTCCCGAGAACCCCATGTCTCAGCGGAGAATGCCTATCGCTTTCGCTTCCTTTAGCCACAACGGAAACTCGTTCAATAGCTTGCCGTACAGTTCTTCATCCGTAATCGTAGTAATGTCGGCAATAGGGAAGAAATTCGCGTTATCGACAACCCTTCCCGGCAGCGTATCCAGTTGACTCAACACCTCGAAATCCGAGTCGCCGATGCCGACGAACTGCCAGAAGATCGGATGAACGGCCGCTTCCGTCAGCGTCTTTTTCGTCGGGTTCACCACGCCGCCGTCATTAATGAAAATAATGAAGACAGGCGTGGAATCCGGCTCCTCCTTCGTATACTTGCGAACGATGTCCTCCATCACGAGAGGCTCGTTATTTCTCCCGAACTTGTGAATCGACGGATCGCCAAGTATGCGGGACTGCACGTAACCCGCGAAATCGCGTTCAGTAACGGATGGCAGCCGGCTGAACTCATGGTCGTACACCCAGACGTCCAGCTCGCCATTGTCGTCGAACTTGCAGGCGATCGCCAGTATTCGCTCTACAACCTCTTGCACGGTTCCGTTGTTGTACAACTTTCTCATCGATCCCGTGATATCCAGCACCAGGCCGACTCTGGCGACGATACCCGACAGCTTCTTCTTTTCCAGCAGCAGTCCGACTGTTTTTTTGCGTAGATCGATGGTCGACAGCATTAACGGTTCGGCCGCAGCCGCAGCCTCGGAAACTGCGTTCTCCTCCTCGCGCACCTCAAGTCCGAAGCTTTCGCACAGTGCGCGCAGACCGCCGAAGAAGCCGCTCCCGACCGCGCGAAACTTCCACTCTCCCTGATGTCTGTACAGTTCGCCTGCCACGACCGCAGTCTCCTTGTCCAACTCCGCGCCGAAGTCGAAGCGGCAGATTTCCTCTCCGGCGGCCGTATCGACAAGCCGAATATACAAGCTGGATACATTGCTCATTGTGTGCCCTTGCTGCTCGCCTTCGTAGATCGTGACCGTCATCGCGATTTTATCGGCATCCTCCGGCAGATCGGGAAGCGACACTCGCAGCGTCTCCCGACCTTCTCCGCCCGAGGCGGAATGAGTTACCGCTCCGCCAAGCGCATGCGGATTGCCGTAAAAAACGAAATGCTCGTCCCGCTCGCACCGCCCCCGCTCCGACAGCACAAATCCGGCGGCATCGATGCCGATTCCGGGATTGTCGCACTGCCAGCCGAAAATAACGTCCAGCTCGCGAACATTCCTCCCCTTCGTCACATCGCTCTTCTGTCCCTTGATCATCGCCTGTTCCGCCTCCCCCTATAAGCTCTTTTCAACATAATTCGACGCGACCCGATCAAAATCCCTTGCAGCCCCTTGGACAATTTGTCGGCATACTAAAATAAAATAGCCCCGACAATCCCGCGTAGTGCAGGATCATCGGGGCGTGCCGGCTTCGGTTGGCCGCCAAACCTTTTTTGTATGATTTTCCGTATAAAAATCCCGTTTCGAGCCGCCGATTACGGCGCTTTGGACGATAAATCGTATAAAATCAACCTCTGACGGTCAACTCCGGCTGATTTGTATGACGTTTAGTACAAAATTCAAAAATCCGACCGACGCCGTTCGAACCTGCCTTGATGACGTTCTGGTCCGCTTCTGGTTAATTCCCCTTTTTTTTCACCCTGCCCATCAAATCGTGCAGCGTTCGGACAAAATCCATTCCGGACAGGCGTCCCAGCCCTCCGTAACCGCCATCGCATTCATTGTAATGAAGAACGCGGTCCTTGCGAATTCCGGGCCCGCAGATCGCAATCGGAACAGGCTCGCCCGAATGCTCTCCGACTTCGCAAGGGGTCGAGTGATCGGCCGCCAGCGCCAAGTAAGCGTCCTCGGGCATATCCCGAAGCAGAAGGCCGACCAGCCGGTCGAACAGCTCGACGGCTTTGGCCTTCTCCAGCGGTTCGTTATCGTGACCTTTCAGATCGGGCGCCTTCATATGAACGAGCACCAGATCGCAGTCGGCCAACTCGCGGAGCGCCAGCTCGGCCTTTAATTCGATGTCGGTATCCATGTTGGCGGTCATGCGGGAATCCGTGACGGGCTTAAAGCCGGCCAGCTTAGCGACGCCCAGCACCGTGCTTTCGCCTGCGATGCAGCTGCCGCGGATGTTCAGCCGCTCGCTAATCGGCGTCAGCTCCGTCATCCGTCCGACTCCTCTCGTTAGGATGAAATTAGCCGGCTTCTCTCCGCGCTGCACCCGCGCTTCGTTGACCGGGTGGCGGGACAGCAGCCGATGAGCCTCCTGCAAAAAACGATTCAGCACCGCGGCCGTCCGTTTCGCCTCGTCCGAGTCGTCCAGCGGTTTGACCTTATGGTACGGACTCCCGTCATTCGGAGCCTTCGGGTCGGAATCGCCAATCCGATCGCTTAGCCCCGTTCCGCGAAGCACGAGCACCGCCCGGTGTTCTGTAGCCGATTTCAAATAAAAGGTCACGCCGTCGATCTCTATCCCGCTTATGGTCTCGGCGATCCGGTCCGTGCCTTCGCGAATTCTGCCGGCTCTGCGGTCGAGTACGATTCCGCTGGAATCGACAGTGGCGTAATTGCAGCGGAGTACGATATCTCCGGGCTGCACCTCCATCCCGACTCCCAGCGCCTCAATCGGTCCGCGGCCGGGATAATCCTGCGGCTCGTAACCGAATAAAATCAGATGGCCCATATCCGTGCCTACCGGAATGCCGGGAGCGATCGGGTCCATCATGCCGTTAATCCCTGCGGATGCCACTCGGTCCAGGTTGGGCGTATCGGCGTATTCCAGCGGCGTTTTATCGTCCAACTCAGCAATCGGCCTGTCTCCGATTCCGTCGGCAATAGCTATAATGACTTTTCTATGCAGCATGGTCTCCTCCTGAATGCTTCTATATTCCGATCACCTTGAACCAGGTAAACACGGCCAAGCTGATGACGCTGGCGCCGATAAAGCAAGTGACGATGGCATACTTTACCTGATCCCATACGGAGAAATAGCCGGTTCCGAAATAAATCGTGTTCACCTTCGAGTGCGGCGGAAGCGTAATCGTGTAAGTCATCGTCATGGCGGCCGCCAAGGCGAGCGGCACCGGATCGATGCCCAACGTTTTGGCCAGCGCAATAAACGCCGGAATCAGGATCGTTACGCGAACCGTTTTGCTCGTGAAAATAAGATGGCTGTACATACTTAGGAAAATGACGCAAATATAGACGAGCGCATGATTCATATGCTCCAGGCCCAGCGCGTCGACCACTTTACCGATGATCCATTCCGCGCCTCCCGATTTGTCCAGCGCGTTCCCGACCGCATACGCGCCTGCGGCAAAAATCATCAGCTCCCACTTGATATTCGCTTCCTTCCAGGTCATCATCCCGACTCTGGGCAGCAAGCACAGGAGCGCTCCAAGCACGGCCGTCTGTTCGGTGCTGATCTCGAATCCGAACCAGCCTTGATGATAATCTCCGGTAGCCCACAGCAGGACGGTAAAGATGAAGATGGCCAGCGCTTTCTTCTCCGCCAGAGAGAAGCGGCCTAATTTGTCCAGCTCCTCCTTCAGCGTGTCCCTGACGTTATTAATGCCGGTCTCGCTGTTCACGGAGAACAGCTTTAATCCAATAAAAAACGTAATGGTCATCGTAATGATCGCGGTAGGCATGGAGGCCAGCAGCCAATCCATATATCCGATATGGCCTCCGGCTTGTTCGTTGATGAACCCGACCGCGATAATGTTGCCGGACGTCGCCGTCATAACGCCCGAGGTCGCCAGCGCATCCGCCTGTACGCCTTGAAGCATCATAGTTTTGCCCAGACGGCTTTTGCCCGGAATCGCTTTGTAAACCTCAAGCAGGATCAAGCAGATCGGCACCATTAGCGTTGCTCTTGCCGTCGTGGACGGAACGAAGAAGGCCAGAATAAAGTTAATGACTACAAGCAGGAACAAGGTTCTTTTGGGCGTTTTGCCGAACTTCGTTATCATCCACAGGGACAATCTTCTGCCCATATTGGACTTCACCATCGCCGACGTCAAAATAAATGCGGCTACCATCAGCCAGATCACGTCGAACCCTAAAGTTCCGAATGCAACTCCCTGATCTTTGACCGCCCCAACCAAAGGCAATAGCAAAATCGCAATAATCGACGTCAAATAAATCGGAATGGGCGTCGTAATCCATAGGATCAACGCTCCGGTAAAAATAGCCAGCGCGCGCTGCGCCTCCACGCCAAGTCCTTCAGGTGTCGGCATGAAGAAGAGCAGCAGCGCCACGAGGATCGCGAGCGGAATTCCGATCTTCTTCATCGTCTCCTCTACCTTGCTTTTTTTCTCGGAAGACGGCTCTTTCCCGTTCTTATCCGCAGACGCATGCACTTCCGACATCTAATATCCTCCTCATATCGCTGATGTTATCGCTTTCATCTTAGCCGACAGAGTAGTATAATACAATTTGATTTAATTTTAATAACCATAACAAAACGTTATGGTTAGAAGGGACGAATGGAATGAATATCAACAAGCTGCAAACCTTCATTACGTTGTCCGAGTGCTTAAACTTCACCGAAGCGGCCGAGCTGCTTTACTGCTCCCAGCCGTCCGTCAGCATGCAGATCCAGAGCATCGAGGACGAACTGGGCGTTCCGCTCTTCGACCGAATCGGTAAAAAGCTGTACTTGACCAAGCAGGGCGAGCACTTTAAGACCTATGCGGAGCAAATCGTCAACCTGCTCCATTCGGCGAAGGACCATATCCGGCAATTGGAGGATTTGAGCTACGGAACGCTGTCCTTCGGAGCGAGCAACTTCGTCGGAGTCTATCTGCTCCCGCAAGTTTTGCGAAGCTTCTCCAAAGCCTTCCCGAACATCAACATTAATATGAACATCACTTCTTCCCGTCATCTGATTCGCATGATGGAAACAAACAAAGTGGAGCTTCTCGTCATCTCCGACCGGATCGCCATGGACGAAGCGAGCTTCGAAAAGAAGGTTTTCTATGAGGACGAGCTTGTGCTGATCGTGCCGCCGTCCCACCCGCTAGCCGGGGAACGAGAGTGTACCTTAACGGATTTCGCCAACGACACGTTTATTATGAAACCGGACAAATCCGCCACTCGCACCTATTTGGAAATGAAGTTCCAAGAGTATGGCTTCAACCCTCCGAAATATATGGAAATTAGCAATACGGAGGGCATCAAGCAAGCGGTGATCCACGAGCTTGGCGTATCGCTTGTCTCGAACTTTGCCGTTCAGCAGGAGCTAAAAAGCGGATTATTAGTCCAAATTCCGTTGGCGGACATTCGTTTTCATCGCGGAATCAGCTATATTTATCATCGCAGCAAGCACCTTTCCCCCGCTGCCAAACAATTTATTTCGTTGCTGGAACAGCATTTCGGCTGAACCAACAAACAAGGGATGTCCCCAGCCGTCTCACATGACTGTACAGAACATCCCCTGCGTATGCTTTCTTTCGCACTGTTTACTCTATTACCTCGACAACGAAGTCGGCGAACAATCCGTAGTCGATCAGATCAAACTCCTCTGCCGGTGGAGGGCCGAACATCGGGGATTTCTTCCAGTTGCCGGGCCAGGCGGTATTGCGGGGCTTCATCGGATCGAAATGCGGCCCCATCAAGTTTTTGAACGATCCGCAGACGCGGACAGTCACCTCGGCGATTGAACCGGGCTGCGCGTATGGCGTGATGTCCAGGCTGTTCTCGCGGTCAAAACCGATCATTCCGGCATTCTCGCCGTTCACTTGAACGCTGGCAATCGTTCCTCTCCAATCGGGCAACGAGACTTTGATCTCGCGGGCGGCGTCCGGAACGGGTACTTGCTTGGTATAGGTAAACGCCGAACCGTAAAACGGGTATCCCTGCTCCTTCCATGTACCGGCTGCAGGCGCGCGTTCAGGTTTGCCGATGACCCATTCCCCTTCATTCTCCGTTACACCGAAGTCGCCCGTCACATACACGGCCTCGATTTCCATAAAGATCGAGAACGGCTTCGCCTCAAGCCGAATCACATTCTCTCCACCCCGGACGGCTTCGCGAATCGAGGCTTGCCCCATATGGTGGTCCAGCCAGCAGGTGCCCGGACTCATTTCGATAGCAACATCGTTGACGCGAATGTCGTACAGCTCCGGACGCTCGACCATCAGCTCGATTTTCTCGGGAATTCCTTCCCCCGCTATGCGAAAACGGTACTGTACCGCAAGCCCCGTCCGCTCGTCGAACGACGCTTCCCGGTCGAGCAGCCGGCGCTTGAACTGTACCCCGTTGTCCCAAGGATTCATTGAAAAGCCGTGATACTCAAAGGCGAAGCGGTTCGCTTGCGTCGTGTACAGCCCCGAATAGGTTTTTTCCCCCAAAGTAAGATCGCAGTAGGAGATGGGGAAAATGTTCGGCTGCTCGGGCGTGACGACCGATGGTTCCGTCGAAAGACGGCTGCTCGCCGCGTTTGCGTCTCCCGACGCATGCATGCCGTCAACGGCTGCTGAAGCATTGTTAATTTTCTCAGGATACACGCGGATGAGCAGCGAACCGGAACCGGCCAGCGAAACCGGGATCGCAAGCTGTCCCTGCTCCGCCCCCGCTAACGAAGCCACCGGGCTGTAATCTGCCTGAGCCGCGGGGATATCGAGCCCCTCCGAAAGCGAAGTCACCGAGCCGGTAAGAGGGTCCCAGATTTCTCCGTAACGTCCCGGAACGACAAAGGTGTCCTCGAACCCTTGCGCAAAGCTATTAACGATAAAATGAAACGTGCTCCCGTCGTCCATCTCGCGCCGCAGCTGCGTAACCCCGGCTCGCTCCCGGACACCGGACTGCCATATGGACCGTGGACGAAGCGTCTCCCGCAAAGCGGAATCCGTCTGCGCGAAGCCGTCGACGGCGATCCAGCCCTGCATGCCCGTTAGCTCGGACGCCTGCCAGCTTCGTCCTTCCTTCCGGCTCAGCCCGTCGTTCCAGGCGATCACCCTGCCGCCGCCGGCCATAAATCCGCGCAGCAGCTCCACCGTCTCGCCCTTCGCATTCAGCATGCCGGGCGGCACGATCACGACGTCGTATGTCCGGTTCGCGACTTGGATTTGCGCTCCCGAAACCGCGCCATGACGCGCCATTATATACTCGTCGCACCAGTCGTAATCCCAGCCCGCGTCGATTAAGCGCTGGGCCAGCTCCCGGGTTTGAACGATGCCGAGCTTATAGCTTTCGTTATTCTCCAGATCGCCCGGAGTGAACAGGAAAGACGACGTCGTCGGGTTAAGCACGAGAATCCGGTTGTACGTCTTGCCTTCCGACAGCGCGAAGGATAGCCGCGAGAAATAATCGTTCAGGCCGCGCAGCTCGTCCCACCAAGGCTGCCGCCAATCGAACGATTGCGGGTGGTCCCGCTTGCGCGCGCCGACAATCGTCGAATACGTCAAATGCGGATTCAGAAAATTGATCCCGTTGGCGTACAGCCAATCTCCGATTCGCTTGAAATCCTCGAACGAAGCGTCCCAGCCTCCCGCGCCGAACGCTTCGCACAGCACGCGAGGACGGTCGAATTGGTTGGCCGCGCTGTGGACCTCCCGGATCCCGATCGCCAGATGGCTCGTCTCGGCCATGAGATCGTCAGCCGGAGCATTATCGCGAAACATATGAGTCAGGAGCATATCGATCGCCGGCCAATGCATGTACTCGTACATGGACATGACGGCCGGAGAGCTCCGATGGAACGGATGAGGCCAGTTGTGCTCCAGATAGTGGCCGGTGTAGGCGATCCCGTTCCGCTCGCACCACTCGGAAATCGGACGCACCGAATTGTCCGTCCACAGCTGATGAATCGTGGCGTAGAAATCGTACCGCACCGGGGCCGCGTCCCTCTCCGGGTTCGCGCTTACGGCATCGCGGAACAGGAACGGCAAATAATCAAGCAGATCGTAGCCGTTCCGCTTGGCGAATTCGGAGGCAAACCAGTAGCTGAACGGAAGGAAATCCGCTCCCTCTTGGAACAGGTTGCCCGGCGATATTTCCGGCTCGTCCGTGAACAGAGCGGGAATCGACGTTCCGAACCGGTCGCCGAACCGGCTTCGATACTGTTCGTGCGTCGTCCGCAAGAAATGCTCGGTCACTTCCGGACGCAGCAGGTCCGTATAGGCAAAGCCGCCGAGCCAGTTGTTCGTCTCCGGCGTGCCCAGCTCGAACACCCAGAAGCTTTCCCCGCGGCTCGCCCACTCTGCGGCGGGCAGCAGCGTGACGTCCTCGGCGATTTCCCAGGTCTCCGCATTGCGACGCATCGCGAAAGCGCGGATCGGCTTGCCGGGCCGGTTCAGCATGGCGGAAGGCACTCGCGTGAGCCGATCCAGCTCTTCGAGCTTGTATTCCTTGAACAGAACGCAATTGGCCAGACAATCCGGCAGCTCCGAAGGCACATGTCCGCCGGCAAAGCCGGAAGGATACGAGTTCTCGTCGTAAATGTACAGCTTCAGACCGAGACGCTCCGCCTCTTCCAAAGCAATCCCCCACAAGGAGAACCACTCCTCGGACAAGTACGGCGTAATCAAGCCCGGCCTCGGGTGCACGAACGCGCCGCCGTAGCCTTTGTCCGCCATTTTCTGCAATTGAAGGCGAATAGACTCGGGCTCCATCTCATCGTTCCATACCCACAAAGGGGCCGGGCGATATTCCGAAGTCGGCTCGACAAACTTGCCGCGCCAATCCATCTCTTTCCGTTCGCTCATCTCCGTCATCCTCCGTCTCGCGTAATCTCTTTTGAATTCCTTTGCACCCATTCGGCGATTGTGAAATAATAGTTTGACAACTCAAGTGTATCCGGTTTAATTCCAAAACGCATCACAGGAAGTTGAGAGAAAATCCTAGTATCTTGACGGAGATGTTATAAGATGACCTCATTCAGCGAAAATTTCGCTTCCCTCTGGACGGAATCGTCCGTGCGCCTTATTGCGACGCCGAGCAAAACCGCCAGATCCTCGTTTTTCTACGTGCAGGAGGTCGGCCATTTCCAGACGCTGCCCGGATATTTTACGGAACGGGAGCATTTGAATTCTTATTTAATTGTATATACGGCTGCGGGAACCGGAACCTTGAAATACCGGAATCGTTCCTATACGCTTGGGCCCGGCCAACTGTTTTTCATTGACTGTATGGAGCACCACTACTATACAACGGATCGGCAAAACCTGTGGGAGCTGGTCTGGGTTCATTTCTACGGGGGCACGAGCCGGGGGTATTACGAACAATTCGCCAAAAGCTCGAACCCGATCCTCTCGCTGGACGCGGCGTCGCCGATTCCCGACATGCTGGGGCAACTGATCCGGCTTCATCAGCAGAAAGATTACGGAACCGAGCTGCTTAGTTCGCGGCTGCTGGTCTCTCTATTGACGGAATTGCTGTTGTCGGCGAGCCAGCCTCAAGGGGATATGGACATGTTGCCTCATTTTATCGCGCCCATCGTCGACTTTCTGGACAAGCATTACACGGAGAAAATTCGCCTGGAGCAGCTTGCCGAGCAGTTTGCGCTTAACAAATTCCATCTCGCCAAGACGTTTAAGAAATATATGGGGGATACTCCGAACGAATACGTCATCAACCTGCGGATCAACAAAGCGAAAGAATGGCTGAAGTATTCCAACGTTCCGGTGGAAGAAATCGCGGCTCGAATCGGGATTGACAATGTCACGCATTTCATTAATTTATTTAAAAGCAGGGTCGAAACGACGCCATTAGCCTTCCGCAAAAAATGGCATTCTCTGAATTGAGCGCTGTGCCGAATGCAATTTTGACTAGCGGAACCGCACCTATCGGCAAAAAGGGGCTGTCTCATAGGTAGAACTGCTTAAGATGATCGATATGTAAAGTAAGGTGTATATACCTCCCGTAGACTGCCTCATACGCTCCTGAAATCACATTGTGACGGGTTTACCCATTCAAATTTCAGGAGCGTATAGCATCGGAGGGAGGTATATACACCTTGCACCTTTATTATCGATTATCTTTTAGAGCAACTCGAAGAGCCTATGAGACAGCCCCTTTTTCGTCCTTCTGCTGCGCTGTCTACTTCGATGCGTTCAGCTCTGCTACATACTCGAAGCCCAGCTTCGCCGCGCCAAGCATCCCCGCTTGATTTTTGAAGGCGGCGGGAACGAGCTTCATGCTTGCCACGGCCGGGTTGGCCTGTTCGCGAATGTGCCGCTCTAGTCTCTCCCACCACCATTCTTTGGTGTCGATCAGCCCGCCGCCAACGATGAACAGATCCGGGTCGTACACGTTCGCCAAGCTGATAAACGCTACAGCCAAATCGGATATGAAGGCGTCGAGCGTATCGCGTGCGGCAATGTCGCCGGTTGCCAGCAATTCGAAGAACTGTCTGCCCGAAGCGATCGCTTCCTCGCCGCGGCGCTCGTTGTAGCTTCTATAGAGAGCGGTTCCCGAGCCGTATTGCTCGAAGCAGCCCCGCTGTCCGCAATTGCACGGCCTGCCGCCGGGGTATAGAATCATATGGCCGATCTCTCCGGCGCTCCAGCGGCCGCCCCTGACGATTTTTCCGTCGACGAATACCGCTGCCGCAATTCCGGTGCCCAGCGTCACGCACACCGTCGATTGTTCGTTTTTCCCCGCTCCCAGCCACATCTCTCCGATGCCGGCCGTGTTGACGTCGTTATCGACGATCGTCGGAATGCCGTGCCTGTCCTCGATATGCCGCTTCAGATTCAGCCCGGTCCAATTCGGAAGATTCGATGTGGCGTAATAGACGCTGCCCGAATCCACGTCGATCCGCCCCGCGCTGCCGATACCGATCGCATCCGGCTTACAGCGGCTGCACAGCTCGGTAATCAGCTCGTCTATTCCTTCCAAAACATAATCTTTCCCTTTGGAAGCATCCGTCGCCCGATACTCGACGTCAAGCAGCGATCCGTTATCGTCGACGATTCCGCCGGCGATTTTCGTTCCGCCGATGTCTATGCCAAGCGCGATCATTGTCCTCACCTCGTCTTCAATCGCTTATACCGTCTGCAAATACGCGTTGATCTGCGTCACGTTTTTCAAAGTAATGATCTGCGGTCTCGTAATGCCGGCCCCGATAACTACGGAATGGGCGCCATTCTCGAGCGCTTTAACCGCATTGCGATAGTCCCAGAAACGGCCTTCCGCGACAATTGGAGCTGCGATCTTATCGGCCAGCGCCGCGATAATTTCCAGATTGGGCTCCTGCAGCTCGATCGGCACGTTCGATTCCTTGCGCGTGTAGGGCGTATACCCGCACAGCGTCGAGGAAATCAGATCCGCGCCGGCTTTCCAGGCCGCGATGCCTTCTTCAAGCGTCGACACGTCCGCCATAACCAGAATGTCCAGCTCGCTTTTGATATCGTGAATGAACTGCTCCGTCGTTTTGCCGTCCGGCTTGGTCAGCTTGCTCGCGTCGATCGCCACGATCTCGGCTCCCGTTGCGGCAACCTCTCTGACTTCCTTCATTGTCGGCGTAATGTAGGGATAGCAATCCGGGTACTCCTGCTTGATGATGCCGATGACCGGAATCGCGACCGCTTGCTTGACTGCTACGATGTCCGGAATCGTGTTGACGCGTACGCCTACCGCTCCGCCCATCTCCGCCGCCACCGCCATTCTGGCCATATATTCCGATCCGAACAGCGGCTCGTCCGGCTGTGCCTGACAAGATACGAATAATCCTCGTTTAAGTTCATGTATGCGCAACTTTAACCCTCCGTTTTTTCGATACGTAATCCAGACTCACAGCCAACAGCAGCACGGCTCCTTTGACGACAAGCTGGTAATATTCGCTGATGTTAAGCAGAATCATGCCGTTCGTGAGCACGCCCATAATCAGAATGCCGGTAATGACGCCGCTAATCCGGCCTTCGCCCCCGTTCATGCTGACGCCGCCCAATACGACGCCGATAATTACGTCAAGCTCATAACCGGTTCCCGCCGTAGGCTGGCCGCTGTTTACCCGGGAGAGCAGCACCAGTCCGGCAAGCGCGCTTAGGAAGCCGCTCAGACAATAGGCGATATATTTGATTTTGCGAACGTTAACCCCGGACAGGCGGGAAGCCTCCTCATTGCTGCCGACTCCGTAGACGTACCTGCCGAACCGCGTCTTCTCCAGCACGAAGTAACCGACCGCAAAGCAGGCAAGCATCAGGATGACGGGAACGGGAATCCCCATCACGTAACCTTGTCCGATGAAAGAGTAGCCTTCGGGCAAGCCGTATACGGGCAACCCTCCGGTAATGATGTAGGCGATCCCTCTTAGCGCCGTTAAAGTCGCCAGCGTCACGATTAGCGCCGGAATTTGAATCTCATGAATAAAATACGTGTTGACGAGACCGATCACGATACCGGCAACGAGCGTCAGTACGAACGCCAGCGCCGGATGGACGCCGAACAGCATCAGCTTCGCGGCCAATACCGCGGAAACGCCGATGATCGAACCGATGGACAAGTCGATGCCCGCTGTCAAAATCACGAACGTCATGCCTACGGCCACGATTCCGACTATCGATACTTGTCTTAAAATGTTCAGCAGGTTATCTACGGACAAAAAAGCATCCGAGGCGACCGAGAAAAAGAAGACGAGAAGCAGCAGCACAATGTAAATTCCGTATTTTACGAGTATGGCTCTGATCGGCACGGGTTGACCTCCGCTCTACATTTGGGATAAGAACGACGGCCGTTATTCCGTAGCCATCGTCAGAATGCGTTCCTGCGTCATTTCATCGCCTGCAACTTCGCCCGTTAGCGATCCTTCCTTCATGACCAGCACCCGGTCGGACATGCCGATCAGCTCCGGCATTTCGGACGAAATCATAATAATCGACTTATTCTCACCGACCAGATTTCGCATCAAGGCGTAGATTTCCTGCTTCGCCCCAACGTCAATGCCGCGCGTAGGCTCGTCGAAGATCAGAATATCGCACTGGGTCGCCAGCCATTTGGCCAGAACGACCTTCTGCTGGTTGCCGCCGCTCAGGTTTTTGACCGCCTGCAGCTCCCCGGGCGTCTTGATGGCCAGAGCCGCGATATAATCCGTGGCCAGATTTTTCTCTTTCTTCTTGTGCAGAAAACCGAAGGAAGCGATTTTATCAAGCGAAGCGTACGAGATGTTAAATTTCACGTCCATGTTCAACAGCGCGCCATGCTGCTTTCTGTCCTCCGGAATGAGTCCCATCTTATAGCCGATGGCGTCCATCGGATGACGAATCTTGACGCGTTTCCCCCTGATCAGCAGCTCGCCTGCAGATATCGGATCGACGCCGAATATGGCGCGTACCAGCTCCGTCCTCCCGGCGCCGACCAGGCCGGCGATTCCCAATATCTCTCCTTCCTTCAGGGTGAAAGAGATGTCGTTGACCTGGGGATTGGAGAGACCTTTGACCTCCAGCACCGCAGCTCCCGTCCGGGAAGCTTTGGGCGGATAATGCTGTCCCAACGCCCGTCCGACCATCAGGCTGACCAATTCGGATCTGTTCGTGTCTTCGCGCTGCAGCGTTCGAATATATTTGCCGTCTCTCATGACTGTAATCCGGTCGGAGAGACGGAAGATTTCCTCGAATTTGTGAGAGATATAAATAATCGTCATCCCCTGCCGCTTCAGCTTGTCGACGATTTCGTACAGCTTCTCGACTTCGCTGCTCGTCAGCGGGGCCGTAGGCTCATCCATAATCAACACTTTGGCATTGCCGGATATCGCTTTGGCAATTTCTACGATTTGCTGGAAACCGACGCTCAAATCTTTAACCAAGCTCTGGGGCCGCACGTTCACGCCGAGCTGACTTAAAATTTGCGACGACCGGGCATTCATCTCGCGTCTATCGATCATGAATCTGCCGCCAAGCTCCCTGCCGTAAAAAATATTTTCAGCTACCGTCAGACTCGGAATCAGGTTGAACTCCTGATAGATCGCGCTGATCCCTTCCTTTAACGCATAGATCGGGTTCATGCCGCTCATCTCAACGCCATTGTACCTAATGCTGCCCGACGTCGGCTCGATGGCGCCGGTGATCGTCTTGATCAGCGTCGATTTGCCCGCGCCGTTCTCGCCTACGATCGAATGCACCTCTCCTGGCCGAAAATCGATTGAAACGCCGTCCAGCGCCTTAACGCCAGGGTAATATTTGCTGATGTCCCGAAGAGCCAATAGGGGTTCGCCCATCGCGGCCGGCCTCCTTTATCTTCCACAGACCCTCTCCCGTAATTGCTGCGGTGTACCTATGGAGGAAGGTCTGCGGATGGAATCGCATCTGTTACTGGATAAATTCGTCCACGTTGCTAAGCGTTACGGGAATCATATTCACCGCGATCGGTTCGGCAATCGGGCCTTCTGCGATGACTTTCACTGCCGTATCTACAATTTGCCGCCCCATTCCGACCGGAGCGATGTCGATAGTCGCGCGGTAAATGCCGTCTTCCTTGATCTTCTTCAGCGCTTCCTGCGTTGCGTCCAATCCGCCGATAAAGAAGTCCGGCGTATCCTTCTTAGCCGCTTTCACGACTTCGTAGACGCCGAGCGCGCCGGCATCGTTAACGGCCGCGACGACTTTGACGTTCGGGTGAGCCTGGAGAATCGTTTCCATCGCCCGCATTCCTTTCTCAACCGTGTTCGCCGACTGATTGGCCACGATTTTGGCATCCGGCGCATGCTTCAGAATGCCGTCCTTGATTCCGTTGGCCCGTTCGATGATGACTTTCAGTTCGGGGTAATCGATAATGGCAACTTCCGCCGTACCGCCCAGCTTGTCGGCAATCCATTGTCCCGCCTGTTCGCCGATCGCCATCCCGTATTCGTATTCCGGCACAGTAAGGAAAGCGTCGGAGCCGGCTACGTTCTGGTTAGAGCTGACGACGGTGATGCCGGCTTCTTTGGCTTTCTTGACTACCGGCTCCAAAGCCTTGTCGTCAACCGGGCTGATCACGATGACGTCCAGCTTCTGGGTAATGAAGTTCTCGATCGCGTTGACTTGCTGCACCGCGTCGCCTTTGCCGTCATGAACGGTGACGTCGTAGCCTAGCTCTTGCGCCCTTGCCTTCACGCCTTCCGACAAGTCGACGAAATACGTATTCGCCAGATTGGCGACCGTAAAACCGATTTTCAGCTTCTTGTTTGCGGCTTCGCCGCCGGTTTCGGCAGACGGACTTCCTTTGGCCCCCGTATTGTTTCCGCTTTCATTTGTGCTTGAACAAGCTGTCAATGCCGTCATTGCCACGATAAGCAGTAAAAAGACCATTTTACGCATACTTTTTGCCTCCAATTTTCATAATATTCTGATTTTTCAAACTTTTAAAACCGTGCTCCGCCCCTTTGAAAACAGAGCTTGTAGAGCGTACATCCCCCCTAGTTCGAATCTACATGCGTTACTTCAACTGGATTTTATATTTATACTTATCGCGGTTGACGATCCGATAGTTGAACTCCACCGGAAGCGTGCCGAAATAAGCAATCCGCTTAATTAACAGACACGGAGAGCTTTTCTTAATATCGAGTAAATCCGCCTCTTCCTTGCTGATCAATACGGCGTCGATCGTCTCTTCGGCCATGTTGGCGGCTACGTTATAGACTTCGCTCAGCGTCTCGTACAAGGAACGCTGCCCGAAATCGTATTGATCCAATCCGGGAAACAGCCGGCACGGCAAGTAAGAGCGGTCGATGACGATCGCTTCGTTGTCGGCCATCCGAAGCCGCTTGATCAAGTAAACCTGCTCGCCCTCGGGCAAGGTCAAGGCATGCCGAACTTCGTTGTCGGGGAAAACCCTTTCAAGAGATAATTGCTTGGAGGAAGGCGTATACCCCCGCAGCTTAACTTCGTTCGTAAAGCTGTAGAACCGGTTCAGTTCCTGGTTAATGCCGGAAAAGCGGACGAAAGTGCCCTTGCCTGTCTTCTTCTCGATCATGCCCTCGTGTTCAAGCTCGGATAACGCACGTCTTGCCGTTATGCGGCTAACCTGATAGAGATCGCATAGCTCGGCTTCGGAAGGCAGCTTGTCCCCAACCTTCCATTCGCCTTCCTGAATTTTGTTGGAGATAATTTGCTTAAGTTGATGGTATAATGACAGCGGATTGCTCTTATCGATCACGATAAGCTCCCCTTTCGCGAAAAGGTCAACCTCTAACCTGTTATAACATTATATTATCATGATACGATCGTTTGTCAATTCATTTGTCGAAAAATGTAGTTGGAATATTATCCGAACGATGTGCCCAACGATCGCAGGACCGGGCTGAGCAAGCAAAAAGGAGCAACCGTGAACCGGCCGCTCCCTGAAATTACCTCATTATTAGGCTTCATCCTCAATAAGCAAAGCCTTTAATATGCGATAAGCTTGACGATGCTTGACTTCATCATGCTGCAACAGGAGAAGGACGCTTGCCCATACCCATTTCTTTTCTTGCAAGCTCCCCTCCTTCTCATCAAATAAATCGTAAACAGTCATATGCAAACCGGTGGCCACTTTTTCGATTGTGCTTAACTTGACATTTTTCTCGCCGCGCTCGATTTGAGCGAGGTATGTGCCAGCCATCCCAATGGTTTCCCCAAGCTGATCCAGCGTCATGTTACGTGCCAAACGATGCAAACGTATTTTTGCTCCGATTAACGCCGCTAACGTCCCCATTCTCAAACCTCACAACCTCTCTCCAAATAAAGTGTAGTTTACCCACTTTGAAGGTTGGAGAGTCTTTAAACTACAATCAGTTTATCTAATTGTAGCTTTAAATACTTTGGGGTATAATCTTCCACAAGACTACATATTGTGACAGTCTGACTAAGTCTTTCTTCCTATTCGACTGGGATTGAGAAGCTGGAATACGACTCGAACAGCAGAATAAACCCCAACAATCCAGAACAACCAAGCAATCGAGTAGGCAAATAGAACCATTAACTAGTAATTCCGGAGTATTTTTTTGAGCTATTCAAAAATGAAGAAACGATGTGGTTCACATAATCATGATTGAAACTTCTAATCCCAAGATTATTTACAAAATGATGCCCCATCTTGTTTCGTACCATTCACCGTATATGATCGTCATTTTCTGGCTAGCCGCAAGTTTGCTCGTCTCTGTTTCGTTATTCGCCGTTTTCTTTTACAAATGGAAAGTCTTGACGCAAGTTCTGGTCTTCAAAGCGGCAGTTCATACGAGGCTAGCGACAATTCTGGAAATAACGCCAAAAGAATCGGACAAGAGGCTGCAGCTTTCCGCTAAAATTATTAAGTGCATGAACGAAGGGGTTATTGTAACCGATTTAAACGGCAATATTATGACCACGAATTTGGCATTTACTCGTTTAACCGGATATAGAGAAGAGGAAGCCCAGGGTAGAAATTTGTCGCTGCTCCTGTCGGAACAGTTCAGCCCCGGTTTCCTTAATGAAGTCTGGGAAAAATTAATAGACTGCGGATATTGGCAAGGAGAAATACGAAACAAGCATAGGAGCGGACTCATTCATGTGCTCAATATGCGGGTTTATTCCATTTATAGTGACAACGGACAGCTGGAATGCTACGCCGCAATCATGGAGGATATTACCGAGCGGAAATTAAATGAAGAAAAAATGCGTTATCGCGCTTATTACGATTCGCTTACGGCTTTGCCGAACCGCGAATTCTTTCATAACCGATTGATCCAGGCTTTCGAAGAAGCAAAGCAAAACCAGTCCAGAATTGCCGTTATGTTTTTGGATGTGGATGGATTTAAAGGGGTGAACGATTCTTACGGGCATCTTGTCGGCGATCAACTGCTGCAGGAGTTTGCCGGAAGAATCAAATTCACTCAAGCCGACAGCAGCGATAACATTGCCCGATTTGGCGGCGACGAATTTATACTATTTACTGAAATCCATACCGAACGGGAGGCGGCGAGTCTGGCGGAAGCACTCCTTACAACGATATCTAAACCCTACCGAATCAACGATTGCAGCATCGAAATCTCATGCAGCATAGGAATCAGTCTGTATCCCGATCAAGGCCAGGATGTGCAAGATTTGATCAAACTCGCCGATGAAGCGATGTACATTGCCAAAAAACGAGGAAAAAACAACTATCAATTTAGGCATCAGTCGGCTTGCGGGACAACGCTTTTGCAACGCTGACCGATATAGGCAGCCGCCCTTACAGCGGCAGGCGCACTGTAAATGTAGTGCCCTTGCCGACGACGCTTTCCGCATGGATCGTACCACGGCCGGCGTTCACAATATTATGAGCGATCGCGAGCCCCAGGCCGTGTCCGCCGGATTGCCGCGTCCTCGATCGATCCTCCCGGTAGAAGCGGTCGAAGATGCGGGGCAGCGCTTCGGCTGCGATGCCGATCCCGTTGTCCTTGACCTCGACGGTCAACATCCGTTCCCCTTTTACCGTCCTTTCGGCGAGCTTGACTTGCACGGTCCTATTCTCCGGCGAATATTTCACGGCGTTATCGACAAGCAGAATAAGCAGCTGCGCGAATCTCTCTTCGTCCCACTCCACAACGAGGTCAGTCGGAGCATCCAGCTCGATGGCGATGCGCTTGCTATCCCCCAACGGCCGAAGGCGATCGACGGCCTTCGCTGCCGCCAAGCCGGCATGAAATGGCGATCGGTTAAGAGCAAGCTCTCCGGAATCGGAACGTGCAAGCTGCAGTAAATCTCCCGTTAGTTTCGCAATCGATCCGACTTCCTGTTTCATTCCCGATAAGAGATTGTGAGCGAGAGGAAGGTCTGCGGCGCTTTCTTCCAGCTCCAGTTGGAGCGCTTCAATCGAGGTTAAAAGCACGCTAAGCGGCGTTCTTAGCTCATGTGAAGCGTCCGCTGCAAACTCCTTCTGTCTCGCGTAAGAACGAGCGATCGGGACCATTGCTTTGCGAGACATCCAATAACTGAACCCTAAAGCCAGTAAAAAGAACAAAAGCGCCATGCCGACCAGCAGAATGAGCAGCCAGCGGAACAAGTTGTGTTGGAACGTAACCTCTTTCCCGATGTATAACATGCTGCTCCGATCCCCGTTAAACGCCAATTCGCGGGCCGTAACCAAAAATTTCGCATCGCGGGCCGACGAGCCGCTGAAGATCTGCATCGCCATTCGAGTATAATCGTCCCGTACGAATTGTCCTTGCGAGATCGCCTGCATTACTTGCTCGCGCAATTGAAACTGAATTTCGCCGCCCAGTTGGACATGCCCGCCATCGCCGATCAAATAATAGAACGACTGATCGTTGCTAATCGAGAAAGCATCCTCTACGTCGCGAGGGGGCGGACGGGTCGAATCGCCTCCTTGATCGCTCCATTGCTTCAGCGCTTGAAATTCGCTATCGGCGATTGCGCCCAGAGCGGATCGCTGCTCGCTCCAAATCACCCCGTACAGCAGGGCATACACGCCGATAATGAACAGGCTCAGAAATAAAATGAGCATGCCGCTGTATTGAAGCGTCAGCTTGTTACGCGTCATGGCGAACAGGTCGCCGTTCGCCGTCCGCCTTTGGATTGTCCATTTAGGCTTCAATTCGATACCCCACGCCTCTCACGCTCCTGATGAGCTCCTGCGCAAAGGACGACCCGAGCTTCTTGCGAATTAATTTGACGGTGGCATCGATCGTCTTCAAATTCACCTCGGCGTCGAGCCCCCATACTTTGTCCAATATCACTTCCCGCGACAACGTAAGCCCCTTATTCTGTACGAGCAAATCCAAGATTTGAAACTCGCGGGGAGACAATTTCATTTCTTCGCCGCCAATCTTGGCAATCTGGTTGTTTCTGTGCAGCTCCAAATCGCCGATCCGGATAACGTCCTCTTGAAGGGGGACGAACGTTCTGCGCGACAATGCCCGCAGCCTCGCGAGCAACTCCTCGATCTCAAACGGCTTAACTAAGTAATCGTCCGCCCCCGCATCGAGACCTTCAACGCGATCCTGCAGCGCATCCTTTGCCGTCAGCATCAGAATCGCCCCGGCGTACCCGAGCTTGCGCAGCTTCGCGCAGGCGTCGCGGCCATTCCCATCCGGCATCATCCAATCGAGGACGACTACATCGTAGCTGGAAGCGGTCGCATACTCGTAAGCGTCGCGGCCCGTCGTCACCCAGTCGACCGTGCAGCCGGCTTTCCTCCTGATCAGGTGCGCGGTCAACTCGCCTAACCGGACATCGTCTTCCGCCAGCAATATTTTCAAGGCGGTTCCCCTCTTTCCGAATCACTCTACTAAAAAAAGTATATTCGATAGAGCTCGCGCTTTCACTATATTTTCACCAACTCCGGGTAACATCGGGATCAAGCAACAACAAACCCACGATGAAAGGAAGAGGATGAACATGAAGAAGACGGCAAAATGGATGGCGGCAACGTTGGCGGCAGCGGTAATTATCGGTGGGGGGACGGCGCTTGATCGTTCCAATCACACGATGGCCGCTCCTTCTGGACAGAACGAGTGCGTTTCGGGGGGCACCGGTAAAGCGCCACCGCCGCCTAGCGGACACGACGGGCAGCGCAATCCAGATCACCCTCGCCCGCCTAAACAATCCGGAGCCAGCGCAGGCGGACAAGCTGCCGCCCCGGCCTCCGGCAACTTGACTACGGTCACTACTACCAAGGACGGCACCGTTTCCGTCACTGTGTCGGGGGGTTATGAGACCGACCCGCAAGATCATGGTCGCCCCGTCGTTCTCATCGCTGCCGCCCTCGGGGTTCCGACCGAAGTATTCCGCGAAGCGTTCAGCGGCGTAACGCCAGCCGAACTGAGCAGCGGCGGTCCGACCGCCGAGGAGGCGCAAAGCAATAAGGCGGCGCTGCTAAAAGTACTGGCTCCTTACGGCATCACCAACGACAGATTGGACGAAGTATCCGACTACTATCGGTATAACGGACAGCAATCGCAAACCTGGAAGATCGTTCCGGCAACCGCCGCCGCAATCGTGGACAACGGCGTCGTTACGGGAATCTCCATCACGAACCCCGGCTCCGGCTATTCTTCGGCGCCCACGATAACGATTAAAAGTCCGAACGGCACGATAACGGCAAAGGCGACGGTTTCCTACTCCGAAGACTTCGCGAAAAATGGAAGCCTCTCTTCCATCACGCTCAAGTAGTCTTTCGAAATTGAGCGCAAGTAGGAGGAAGGCGAGTTTGGCGGTATAAGGAAATCCTTGTCCGCAAACCTCGGCGCATGCCGAGAAGCGATAGAGCGATGTGGAGGTCATAGGGCAATGGAAAAAAAGTTTTTAGGAAAAGCGTTAATCGGAAAACAAGTCGCACAAGACATTACCGACAAAAAAGGCGTGCTCCTAATGAGATCGGGGACGGTGTTAACGGAGGCGAAGGTGGCATTGCTTCAAAAGTATCATATCGTTCAAGTGTTCGTAAAAGAGTGATTCGATTGCTTGGGAGGCAACGCTCGGTGAGGGCCGAGAGGCTGTTCAGCCAAGAGGAAATATGCGAGCAGACCGGGGGCGGGGGCGGCTAGCCTTAGCCCCCCTCCTCCTCTTACCCATCGCAGCTCTCCGTCTATTGCCATTCTTCCCGTTCGAACGCTGCTTACTCCGGCAGGAAATGCATCTCCATCAGCTGCAATTTGTTCTTGGAAGCGAAGGTAAACAAAGTGCGGGACTCCGTGAACTGCTTGGCCAGGAACTGTTTGTCGCTATAGGGCGCCATTTTTAATTTACCGTAAATATCCGAGAAGTTCGTGCCGTACGTATTCTCGTGAAGACTGGCAATCCCCCAATTGAATAAATGCATTGGCCCTGCCTGCTCCACAAAATTCCGGGCATACAAAAAAAGCTCATAATTCGCGTCTTCGCAATTTATGAGCCTGATTTTTTAGGTATGGTGCGGTCGAGAGGACTCGAACCTCCACGGGGTATTAGCCCACACGGACCTGAAACTTGCGTGCTAAAGGGAACTCAGTGGATAAAACAAGGGGTATTGGGTTTTTCATCGCCATTCCCTAGTACCGCAAAGCGTCTCGGGAATTCATTAAAAAGTGAGCAAAATTGGATGTTTGAGAGAATTCGGAGAGAACATGACCAAGCCCCCCTGCTCCACTGCCATCGACAAAATCTGCGTATTCGCCATAAAGTTAAGCTTTTGTAGGCTGGAGTCGTTCAGCAGCTGGTGCTGCTGAATGCGGATAAAGGCAATTTGATCCTCCGATTGCTTAGCTTAAAACTGCGGATTCGATGTCGCGGCGTGCGTCGTCTGCTCTTTCAAGGGAAACATGCTGGACATATTCGTCATTAAATTAATCAAGTAGATCGGCATAAGGAGTGCAATAAATATGACAATTATTTTTGGTAGTCACATAGCTGCAAACCGGCTCAAGTCATCTCGCTCCATCCTTAAAATAGAATAAAATCTATACTCCCAAGTCGTAAACTGCTCTTTTCCGCGCTCTTGGGAGCATAAACCTCACTGCCTATGTACGAAGATATCCCGCAAGCAACTCATCCAACACTGTACTAATTGCTTGTGGAGCCATCTTGCACTGCAAATAGCGATGGCCTTTATCAGGATTACTCAACCAGCGATTCGTGCCGTTCGAATCAACCTCAATACAGCCTCCTGCTACTGTAGTTTCCCAGTAATTAGCCAAGCCGCGCACGCCGTATAAGATGGCGGTCAGATCCCAACTGTGTCTGTTTCCCGCCTGTCCTAAAAAACGTTCATACGCTTTACGCACTGGATGGTCCTCCGGCGCTTCCATGCACAAGCGGGCACCGGTCATAATGTCGTATCCAATTTCAAACCCAGTAAACATAATTGGGATCGGCGAATGTGCCACGACATATTGAGCCGATTGTGGGCACATTTCGAAATTCCACTCCTTCCCTTCTGGAAAGGCTCCACCCATTATGACAATTTGCGATACTTTTTCCTTCACGAGATCAATGCCGCTAAGAGCGGAATGCTCTTCCGCTACTGATTGCAGCAATTTCCGTAGGTTAGGCTGCGGACCGATAGCAATCAATACTACCCCTTGGTCCGATTCCTTGACCAACCATTCGCGCAAAGTGGTGACCGCGTCAGATATCCATTCGCTCGATTTCCTCGATTGTAGGCATACCCGCCTGAGCTCCGAATTTGGTTACCGACAAAGAGGCAGCTTTCACGGCGAATTTAAGCGATTGTTCAATGCTCCAACCGGAAGCGAGACCGAACCCGAACGCTGCATTCAGGCAATCTCCAGCCCCTGTGCTGTCCACGGCCGCCACGACGGGCGCGGGGATCGTCACCGGCTGTCCATTGTTTCGATACGATGCGCCATGTTTCCCCCGAGTCAAGATAACCTTATGGTCATGGCGTTTCTCCCAATTCGATAACCCGTCCTGCCAAGCGTCCTGCCCATCCGTTTCCATGAAACCGCCTAGACTGGCGAACTCGGTCTCATTCGGAGTAATACAATCGGCTAGCTGAAGCAGATCCGCCGATAAATCCCGTGCCGGTGCTGGATTCAATACCGTTCGTACTCCGGCTGACCTGGCAATTCGCAAAGCCGCATAAACCGATTCCAACGGAATCTCCAATTGGATGAGCACAAGATCGGCCTGTGCAATGAATCTAGCGGATTGCTCTACCCTCGCCGGGGTCATCGCGCCGTTCGCTCCCGGAATAATGACGATGCAATTATCTTCGCTCGTGTGCAGGATAGAGGCGATTCCGGTAGGCGTATGTTCGATGATCCCGATTCCGTCGGTACATACGCCATTATCTTTCATGTTGGTCATCAGAACCGATCCGAACATATCGTCTCCGACCGCGCCGATCATATGCACCTCTGCGCCGAGTCTAGCGCATCCAACGGCTTGGTTGGCCCCTTTGCCTCCCGGGATATAATGAATCGTCTTCCCGGATATCGTCTCGCCGACTCTCGGCATCCTTTCGGTCGAAACGACCAGATCCATATTCAAGCTTCCTACGACCGCTATCCGGGGTCGATTCATAACGAACACCTCTTATTCTTTACTCGGACAACCGACTAATCCGCGATTTTGCGGAACAGATCCCGGAACACTTCGTCCCGGCGAATGAAATTCACGCAACGAATCAGATGCCGGTATGAATCCGCGCTCCATCTGAGATCTTCCGAAATGTGCGGACTGTGCGCGAGGGAGCTCCAACACCACTCCGGGTTATTAAGCCAAGCGATAACTGAAATATCCCAAATGACCCTGGAATACCCGAAATGATCCTTCGAGCAGTTCTGATAGGTTTCATATAAATAGTCCCCGATATCGCTTTTGCCTTTAACATAATCCCGCAATTCGGAAAGCGAGGTTTGAAGATGAGTCGCGACTCCGAGACAAGGAACGAGAACAAGAGGTGCGCCGCAATCGAATACGAGACGCGAGGCATGCAAATCTTGCATGAGATTAAATTCTTTAGTATCCGCCCAGTGCAGCGCATTGCCCCCGAGCCATACGAGTACGATGCGCTCAATGATCCGGGGTTCCATCAACAGCGCGGACGCAACGTTCGTAATCGCGCCTATGGATACGACATAGAGCGGATCGGATGGATCGCTGGCCATCGCGCGTTCGACCAAATCGCGCGCAGCTTCGCTCTCTACGGGGCGATCGGCAGCATGCAAGTAAGCAGTCGAGCCGCGGTATACGGGAATGTCCTCTCTATTCATGATCCCTCGGATCTTGAGAATTTCCTGGTAGCTTTTCTCCATTCCATCAGCTGGACCCGTCGACAGCTCATTATAGAAAGGCGCGGCATACAAGGCTTCGAGGGTCATGTTCTCGGGGGATTTCAAGGCATACACGATCGCAAACTGGTCGTCGATTTCATTAAAGGTGTCGGTATCGAGCACCATACGGATTTTGCGGCCGGGATGCTCCAGCCGTCGGACTAATTGGTCCGCGGGAATAGTCGGAAATGAGATCATATGAAATTATACCCTCCAATAAATGTGATATTCTTTCTGTCTGTTGCGTGATACGTGATCATAAAACATCAGCCGTAAGCAACCTCGTCGTACCAAGGAAGTTCTTCGGAAGCCGCGGCCCGTTTGCAGAAAGACCACGACTGTTCTAAGCCCAGACCGTTCATCAAACACAGAGACATGGCGCCGACCCACGCTTCGAGATTGTCCGGGGCTTCGAGTGATACGATCGCTCTGGGATCACCGTTCCACATTGCATTCGGGGCGTGCACCAGAATATCGGCTAGATCTCCGACATCCTTCGCGTCATTCGATTCGGACGATATCCCCGCGCCCTTGAGCCCGATGACCACCCGAGCTCCCAACTCCCGGGCATATAAGGCTGCTTTCATCATGAGTTCGTCCGGTAACGAGCCGTCCACTATAAGCAAATCTCCCGGAAACAAACGATGGTACAGCCTTTGCAGCCGTTTTACCGTCACACCTCCTTGCGCCCATGAATCGCGAAGGAAAACATGATTATCCGAGAGCCAATTTGCCGTTTGATCGTCAACGGCTCCCAAGAAATTAACGTCAGCCTTCATCCTTGCGGCTGCCACGGCCATTCTAGGCGATTGCAGAACATAAATCCTAGACATCGCGATTCGCCTCCAAGCTCATAAAGTAGGTAGTGCCAATTCTTGATAGTAAATCCGGTACGTCCACAGAAAATCTCGATCCGTCAGCTCCGATATCGTGGTCGCCACGGGCAATACGCCTTGCCGGGCCAACCAACCATAGGCATCTTTCACGAGGCCGGCATTATGGTTGCGTTCGTAACCGGTATCCTTTCCGTCGACGTTGTAGACCGTTTGCCAGCCGCCTTCGTTTTTCTCGAAATCGGAACGGGAAATGACCGACACTTGCGTATAAGGAGCGATGAAGTCCGGCGATCGGGTCTTATCGAAAGGCGTGCCTTCCCGGGTTAAATAGTACAGATCGTTGTTCCTGTCCCACACGATCGTCGGGTTAAACGCGGCGACTTCCCCTTCGCCGTCCCGATTGTCCATGCCGCCTACATGCATGGCGACTTCTTCGCCTACGATCGGACGTTCGGCATCGGATAGATCGAAGTCCTTCCAGAACGTACGGCACCCTTGCAGACGTCGCTCATATTCGTGAACCGTCTGCGAATACAGCATACGGAACTTACCTTTGCCGTCCAGCGATACGACGCTGGCTTGCCCGGCTCCCCAATGAAACAATTCGTCGTACCGAACGATCGGATTGCGATCGTATTTGATATAAGGTCCGTCTATTTCCTTCGCGAAGGCGATGCCGACCTGATTGTGATAACAATGGTGAATATCGCACCCCAAGTAAACCATCATCCAGGAGTAAGTCTCGCCCCGATAGCGGAATTCTCCCTTGATCACATCGGGATCGCACACATGGATGCAATCCCAGCCAAGCCGGTCGGGCTGGAGCACCCGAAACCTGTCTCCGAACGTCCAACGTCCGTTCTCCAGCTTACCCCTGCGCGCGTAAATATCGTCGATGACGAGGCCCGGCCACGCATTGGCGCAATAAAAAATATACATTGTCGTTTCATCCATGAGCACCGGAGAAGGGCAGTAATTGTAGATTCCATCCGCGTCGTCGAATAATCGGTAGGCCAATTGTGCCTGCATGTTCCAAGCTCCCCTCAACGAATCCTAATTGCCTTATCCTTTAAGAGAACCAACCATGAATCCCGTCACGAAAAACCGCTGCAAGAACGGATACACGAGTAGAATGGGCACCGTGCTGATCATGATTGCGGCCATGCGAATCGTCTGTACGCTGATTTTTTTCTGCACTTGGGGAGGCACGTATTGACTGTTAGAGATCACGTCCGCTTCCCGAATCATTTTCATCAAGAACAGTTGCAGTGGCATTAAATCCCCCTTGGTCGTGAAGATCATCGCGTCGAAGAACGAGTTCCAGTGCCCGACCGCGTTCCATAACGCAACGGTTGCCAGTACCGGAGCCGACAGCGGAATGAACAGGGAGATGAAAATTCGAAAATCGCCCGCACCGTCCACCGTTGCCGATTCATGGATTTCCTCAGGAATTTCCCGGAAGAAGGAGCTGAAGATAATCATGTTGAAGACGGAGAACATAGTTGGAATGACGAATACCCAAAAGGAATTGACGAGGTGCAAGTTCTTTAACACCAAGAAATAGGGAATAAGTCCTCCCCCGAAAAAAAGTGTAACCAAGTGAATCCAATAGTAAGGACCACGGGCGATCAAATTTTTGCGGGACATGGCATAGCTCACCATGGCTGTGAAGAATACGCTGGTTATCGTCCCGATTACGGTTCGCAGAATGCTGATCTTGAACCCGGTGTATAGCCTTTCGTCTTGAATAACAACTTGGTAGTTAGCAAGGCTGAATTCTCTCGGGAACAGGAAAATGCCGCCTCGCATATAGTCGTTTCCATCATTGAAGGAGCCGATCAGGACGAAATACACCGGATAAATCGTAATCAGACAGAAGATGGCCAAAAAGGCGTAATTGCAAATCGTAAATAAATCGAATCGCTTGGTTGCCATACGCGTTCCCTCCTAGAAAATACCGCGCCCGGCGACTTTTTTGCTGATCAAATGGCCGCCCGCGAGCAAGATCAACGCAACAGCCGATTTGAACAAGCCGACTGCCGTCGTGTACGAATAACGCATCTGCGTGATTCCGATCTTGTAGACGAACGTATCGATCACTTCGCTTCGTTCCAGGTTTAACGGAGTTTGGAAAACCCATAACTGATCAAAGGACGAGTTGAGTAGATTGCTGACGGATAACAGGAAAAAGACGATAATCGTGCCAGAGATCGAGGGCAAAGTAATGTGCCAGATACGTCTGAACCGACCTGCTCCGTCAATGGTTGCCGCTTCGTATAAGGTAGGGTCTATGGAGGTAATCGCCGCCAAATAGATGATGGATCCCCAGCCGAGTCCCTTAATAATCGACGTAATGATAATCAGCGGCCAGAAAGCATTCGGTTCGCCAAGCAACGATACCGGCTCGCTGATGATCCCGAGCTTTAGCAGGGCCGATACGACGACGCCGGTCTCGACGGACAGCATGTTGATGATAATGCCCCCGAAGACGATCCAGGAAATGAAGTGCGGGAAATAGCTGATCGATTGTACGAGCTTCTTGAACCGTTTATGAGCAATCTCGCTAATTAAGATCGCGAAAATAATCGGCGCGGGAAAGTTGATCAGAAGCTGAAGCAAATTCAGGCCGACGGTGTTCAGCAGAATATCCCGGAATTGATAATCGAGGATGAATTCTTTGAAATAATCCCAACCGACCCAAGGTGCTTCGGTTATGCTCCTCATCAGGTTGACGGAGTAGTCCGCCTTCTTGAAAGCAATGATGATTCCGAACATGGGAGCGTAGTTGAACACGAGAACGAACATAATTCCGAATAAAGCCATCGCTTGAATTTGCCATTGCTTCAGCAGACGAAAGATCAAATTTTGGCGAGGTTTCTTAAGCGCCGCCGATGGGTGCATTTCAGGATGCAACGGAGAAGCTCCCCTTTCCGATTCATGAAAGTTCATGCCGACTTCAGACGACGCCGGCATGAACGAGAACTAGGATGTTACTTCCGGAACGGCGGCCAAGAACGTTCGATGCCAAGCGCTTGCTTCGCTCCCTGGAACAATTCGTCATTGTATTTATCGAGCTTAACGCGGCCCATATCGTCCATCTTCTTAAGCGTATCTTCGAAGATGGCGCGAGCTTTCTCTTCCGAATCGGCCAAGATGATTCTCGGAAGCTCTTTGCCCCAGTACAACGATAGACGGTTGCTCGTTTCGAGCATTTTGTCGCGATCCGGATGATCCGGGTTCGGCTTGCCTCCTACTGCGCTCGTATCAAAACTGTACTGAACGAGCGGTTTCTTCATGTTTTTCTCGGCCAGATAAATGTCTACCGGCTTTTCGGGCTGCGGGAATAAGTCCTTGACAGAATACCAATCCATCTGCAGATTGAAGCCCATTCCCCACTTCTTCTCGGAGCTGTCGCCTTTGGCGATCGCATCCTTATACTCCTGGGTCCATTGGATGGTACCATCCGCATTGTACGTGTAAGTTTCGTTTTCCCAGCCGAAATGGACCATATGCTGACCTTCCTTGCTGTTAAGGAAAGAAAGCAGCTTCGCGATGCGTTCTTGCGCTTTGGAGTCTTTGCCGACCAAAGTGACAAGCCATCCAAATCCGCGAATATCGGTCAGAACAGGATTTTCCCCTTCGTAGTTGCGCAGTGCGAACGCTTCATACTGCGCATTGTTGTCGGCAGTATATAGCGTTCGTATCGGATCGGAGAAATCCTGCGGCGCGGTTAAACTCGCAAAAACGCGTCCGCTCGCTATTTTTTCGTTGATTTGATCCCGCTTGTCCGTAAAGTTGTCTTTGGAGATCAGACCTCTGCGGTACGCTTCGTTCAGGAATTTGATGACTTCCCAATATTTCGGATTGTAGGTGCGGTTAATCAGTTTACCGTTCTCGTCTTCGTAAGGGACGGCGAAATACTCGTTCAACCAACTCGCCGAGCCGTTACCGTTTGCCGTGAACTCGTACAATTGCAGCGGAATGAGCGATTTGCCGTCATAGGTCTTCACTTCATTCTTCACGCGTTCAAGAACGTCCAAGAACTTGTCGGCGGTTGAAATATCCGGACGGCCGAGCTTATCGTAAATATCTTTGCGGAGCGTGAACGCGCTATTCGGTTCTAGCTGTTCGCCCGGCTTCAAGGCTTGACTCGAGTAAGCGTAATTCGGCAGCGCGTACGTCTTGCCGTCGGATTCCTTGTACCAATTGAAGATGTCCTGGTAAGGCTTGAAGTCGGGGACGTATTTCTCGATGAGTTCGTTGATCGAAACCAAATATCCGCCTTTGGCGAGTTTGGTTTTGTAGTCCAGCCAAGATTCGACCGTGACCAGATCGGGAATTTCTCCCGTCGCGATCATCGCCGACATTTGGTCGGAACCGTCTCCGGCCGGCGTGATGAAGTTGATGTTCAACCCGAACCGATCGCGAATGTATTGCGAGAACTTGTCTTTCCCGTAGTCCCCGGGATATTTCCACCAGGACAGATTGACGTACCAATCGATATTGAGTACGTCGTCATAACCTTGCTTAGCCGGTTCCCCACTTGCGCCTGCGGTTTCGACAGAAGCGCTTGAAGACGGATTGGCTTGCGATTCTTTGGCATTGTTCGAGTTGCCTTTATTGACCGAGCATCCGGCAAGGACGATGGAAATCGCCATTACGAGAGATAGAAGCGTTATCGATATTTTTTTGGATTTCATTGCTTTCATTCATGAGCCTCCCTTGTGTATTCGATGCTGTCGGCTAGGCCTATAACCGTACCTCAATTGTAAGTCCTTTTTTATAAGGCGATCTACTTTGATCTTTTTACTACCAAGGCTATCTTCCGTTTACATTCAACTGCTCCCGGTATTCCTGAGGAGTAAGCTTCATCGCTTTCTTGAAGAAGCGGTAAAAGTAATGATCGGAAAGGAACCCGACCGCTTTGGAAATATCCTGAATTCGGTATTGCGGCTCCGCGAGTAGTTGTTTCGCTTTCGACAGCTTCAGCTCCATGATCGTTTCGGATAGTCCTTTGCCTGCTTTCTGCTTGTACAAGCGCGACAAATAGGAAGGATTGTGTCCGATGGAGAAAGCCATCGTCTTTAACGAAAGATCGCCGCCCAAGTTAGTTGCCAGATACGCGTGAATGTTCTGCACGATCCGGTTTTCTTCGCTCTCCTCCGCGTGTACGTGCTCCATGAACACGTATTCCGCCATCGTCCGCAGCTGCTCGCGCTGTCCTTCCCATTGATCAAGCTTGCCCGATTCGTAGCTTGCTTTAATATCCGCGATCGGCGCGGGGATGTCTTCGATGCGTAGCTTCTCCAAATAGCCGAACAGGATGGAGAGCACGGAGCTGGCGATCTGAACGCAAACCATCGGCTGATTCGAGTTCCGGGCTTTCTCGCCGGCTTGGATCAGGAAGTCGAGTTTACGGAAAAAATCTTCCTTGTTCTTGTGCTCCAAACAATAACTGAGATGCTCGTAATGCTTGAATACCTCGTGCTGAAGGGAATAGACCTTGTTCGTCTCAGCCTCCCGCTTATTCTCTTGCTCCATGAACAGTTGCTGCTTCTTGACCGTCGATTTGATCCGATCAAGGAGCGACTCAAGTTCTTCTCCGAGCTCTTGCCATGGCACGGCTTGATTGCCGATCGCGAAGGAAAGCGGCAGATGAAGAACGTCTAAGCACGAGGATTGGACGCACTCGAAAGTGCCGTATACGAAATGAGCGGTCATCGTCAATTTATTTTCGCTTTGCAGCTTCTCCATCCAAGGCTCGGCTTTCGATTGAATGAGCCAAACGATTCTAAACCTTTCGTGGATGAAAGAATAATGTATTGTGGAAAGCGACAAGTATTCATTCGAAATGTTCTGAACGGCATACAGTAGCAGCGAACGCGAGTAGTGGGAGAAATCCTGAGGCCACTCGTCGACTTTGCCGACGACGACGTAGACCGGCTTGTCCGGCGATAGAGGAATATTTAGCTGTTCAAGCTGGCTATCCAACGATTGGTAGGCTTGCTTATCCCCGATCAGAAGGCTTTGGAGATATTCCCGCTGGAGAGCGGGCAATGCTTGTTTCAATTGGTTTTGGGCTTTCTCGATGACATTCTGCGTTTCTTTTTCGCCCCGGATGACGTCGATCGAGCGATAGACGGCGTCGATAATGACGTTGTCAGGCTCCGTCTTGAGAATATAATTTATTGAGCCGTTTCGGATCGCTTCTTGTGCATAGCTAAAGTCGTCATAGCCGGACAGAAAAATGACCTTGCAATAAGGCCATCTGGCGGCAATGATTTTCTGAAGCTCGAGACCGTTCATCCCCGGCATCCGAATGTCAGTGATGACGATATCCATCTTGGTCGTCATTAGAACGTTTAATGCTTGCGCCGCAGAATACGCTCCGGCTGCTTCCAGTTCCTGATGTTCGTCCGAATTGAACAATTCCACGAGTCCGTTAACGACGTATTCTTCGTTGTCAACGATCAATAGTCGGTACATGAAGGTTTCCCCCTAAAGTTTCTAACGTTGTCCCGAGCGGCAATCGAATTGCGACGTGAAGTCCTCCGAGCGAGCTTCTTTTCACCGTTAACCCTGAAGAATCTCCGAATTTGAGCTGCAGCCTTCGATGGATATTGACAACGCCTGTCGTCTCGATATCCCGTTTCGTATCCTTGATCAGCAAATCCAGCTCCGCAAGCTTCTCGTTCGATAGGTTTTCGCCGTTATCTTCGACGTGGATTGTAAGATGGAGTTCTTCCAGCTCCGGCCATATGTGCAAAACGCCTTTGTCCAGATGGTCTTCCAAGCCATATTCGAACGCATTCTCCACGATCGGCTGTAAAATAAGCCTAGGCACTTCCAGGTTCCCGGCTCCGTCGGGAAGCGTCTCTATCTCGACCGATAATTTACTGCCGAACCTTAATTTCTGGATGCCGGTATAAGCTTCGATATGCGCCATTTCCTCGCCGAGCTGAATCTCGTCCTCTTTATTGCGCGTAATAAATCGGAAAAACTGACCCAAATGCTGCGTAAGCTTCTTCGCATTGTCCATGTCGTCCAATTGAATGATCCGATTCAACAAGAAGAAAATGTTGTACAAGAAGTGCGGATTAATCTGTGCTTGCAGTTGCTTCAGCTCCGCCCGATTGAGACGTAGCTCGTGCTCGAAGACGTCTTTGATCAGTTGCTGCAGTCTGCCCGACATTTTATTGAACTGTTGATATAAATAATTGAACTCATCCTTGCGATCGTCAGTCAGTTGAGAGTCGAAATCGCCTTTCTCAAGTCGCCTGAATGCGCCGGTCAGCCTATACATCGGTTGATGCACAAGCTTGTAAATCCAAGTGGAGAAAAAGATCATGACCAAGAGCGAAGTGACGGCGAGCAGCCAATATAGCTGCTTATACCATTTGATCGGACCTAGGAAGCTGTTTTCAGGTACGTAAACGACTAGCGACGCATCGAGGAGCTTGGAGGATTCATAAGCGTAAATATACGGTTTATCTCCGATCGTAAATCTCCCGAAGCCCCTCTGCGGATCCTTCCTTTCCCCGCCCACCGGAATCAGATGGAGAAGCTCGCCGAGCGGCATGTCCTTCTGCGGAAGCGATCCGAGCGACCATGTTCCGTCATGGTCGACGATCAAAGACTCACCTCCGTTATAGGTAGAAATTTCCCTTAAGGAACTTTCCATGTTTGCTTTCGAAAGCACGACCTCAAGCCAGAGCTTGGCCGGCAACTCGTTCGGACCTCTCTGGGGATATCTCTCCCCCAGGATCAGGTGATCTCCTAGCGGGTAGATGCGTTTGTCCGATTCGTATAGCTTCTCGAGCGCTTGCAAATCCAGTTCGGGCAACTCCTTATCGATGAGACGGTTGTGAATCGTTGTATTAAGCTCGGGCATATATAGCTTCAGTTCATGAACGAACAGGCTCGAGTCTTGAAATTGCTGAAGCCTGCGTTTAATATCTTGAATCGCGTACACGATATCTGCATCGGAGTAGATCATGTGAAACATCATCAAATCCTGGACATCGTTGTCCAGAATGTATTGCTGCTTCATTCGAATAACCCGTTCCATCTCCAGCTCGAACGAGCTTAAGTAGAAGCGGGCGTTGGATTTCAGCGAGTTCGTGATCTCCTTAGACACAGAGGATTCCCCTGATCGATTGATAAGCATGCTGATGAGCAAAATCGGAATGATGGCGAGCAGGAAGGCGACAAGAAGTTTCTGGAAAATGTTGAATCCTGACGTCGGCAGGCGCTTGAAAGGCAGCCATCTCATAGTTGTCCCTACTTTCTTATCTCTCTACTTCAATATTGCACGGTCGCCGGCTATTTCCTCTATCTTTTGTTTACATCTTATTTAATATCCGAGGTAAACAAAAGACAGTCAAAAGATCAAAGTAGACCGCTCCGAAATTCGGCACCTAAGATATAAGCAAGCGGTTCCCGGGGCCGCTATCTCGTTGTCCTGTCAGGAGGATGTTTATAGTGGAAAAAAGAAAACCGCTATTGCTTATACTATTAACGATCCTGGTTGCCACCATTCCTTTAACGGGCGCAAGCGCTGCCGTTGAATGGAATAAGCATACGTTAACGAAGGTATACGATCCGGCAGGCGACCGGTATGCGTACGCTCCTTCCATCATTCGCGAGGGCGATGTCGAGCATATGTGGACATGCCATAATGATGCCGATGGCGTCATCAAAGACCATATTTACTATACCAGAACGGAGAATGGAGTCGTCACCGAGTCCAAGTCCGTACTTCAGGCGGGTCCCACGGGTTCCTGGGACAGCAATCACGTATGCGATCCGAGCGTCGTAGCGGGGAAATTCAATTATAACGGGGCGGAGTACGATTATGCGTTGTTCTATCTGGGCAACGACGTGAACGGAAGTGCCCACAATCAGATCGGCGTCGCCTTCTCCGATGATCTGGCAGGCGAGTGGGTGAAATATCCGAATCCGCTCGTGGAGTACCCGAACGACGGCTTCTGGGGAGTTGGCCAGCCTTCGGCGACAAGCGTAGACGGGCAAGGAAGGGTCTTACTCTTCTTCACGAAAGGAGGTCCGACGGCTACCGAGGCGTATCGAATCGATATGAACTTAATTCAAATGGCTAGTCCGTCTATCGGACCCCCAATCCGGCTGACTAATGACGGGTTAAGGAACGCAAGCGATCAACCCGACTTTCTTAACAACTTCGATATCGCGTATGATCCGACCCGCGATCGCTTCTACGCGATAAGAGAACTGCATCCTTATCCTTCCGGGAATCCGAATTATATCACCGATGGCCAGCAGATCGTCAGTATCGACGGCGGATCGGTATGGGGCGGGGGAGGACAGTGGAAAATCGAGGGGACAATTAGCCCTTCGACAACGGGTTTCCCGAGGAATCATAACGGAGGATTGCTGCGCACTGTACATGGCACGCTTCCGGATCCGAACTCGATCGGGGCGTATTTTACGGATAGCGAAGCTGCTCCGAATTTGACCGGAAGAGCGGAGTTTACTTACGACATCTGGCGGATCGTCGGCAAGCTGACCGATGGCGATGCCGTGCTCGAGAAAGCGCTAGACGGCTTTAAGGGCAAGCATTTCTCGGTTGCCAAGCTGACAGAAAACTTGAACACGAACGAATTTCTGTTGTATGGAGCGGTAAATTCGAAGGCTATGAAGAAATGGAAAGATCAGACGATCTGGATCGGGTATCGCATTTACAAAGCAAACGGGGATTTGTTCGAAGCGGGGACAGCCTATCTTGACCGCATTGCCCAGAATGGTTCCTTCTCGATTCCGTTAATCAAACCGGAAGGCATGAACGGCCAGATGATGAAGCTCGAGGTGTTCCTCCTATCTGGAAAAGGTAAACTGATCGAGTCGGCCGAGAAAATAGTAGCGTTTAATCTGTCGTAAGTTAGTACGACACCCGCTGGAATTTCGAGGCCGCTGAAGAACTAACTTTTTTTCGGTAGGTTCCTGCTATGGATATGAAAAAAGCGACACTTACTCCGAATTTTCGAGTAGGCATCGCTTTTTTTTATTTAATCGGCTATATAACAGCTAAAGTGTTTATACTTCCTTTTCTTATAAAGCAATTACCGCTATGTAGGTTTCTGTAATCTTTTTTTCATCATGCACGGTTGTTTAGTATTATTATAAAATTGAAACACTCCCTGTGTAACTGAATATATTCCATAGCTGAGCCAGCTTTCTTTTTGTTGATTTCTTAAAATACGTAGAGCCAATTCTCCCTGTGTGCTTCTCTCCTCCAAAAGCTTTCATTTCTTCAATTCACATACTACAAGCCCCCCATCGTTTTTCATTCATAATACAAAGTGTTTTCAGTGTATCCAGAAAAAAGTCTTTCTTGGAGACGTCCGATTTCATCAAAAAAATGAAACGGTAATAGAGGAATATTTCAGAACCTCTATGTACCTTGCCATTTAATAAGGAGATCGCCCATGTCGAATGATGAAAAGCAACATGTTATTGAAACTGACGCTTACCAGCTCCTCTTTCAGGCCATGCCCCATGTCGTAACGGTCGAACAAATGTGTACTATGTTAGGCGGCATCAGTACCAAAACAGGCCGCAAATTACTTCCATCAGGGCGTATCGCTCACTTTCGCATCGGTCGCTTTTACAGAATCCCGAAGCTAAACATCATCTATTATTTGCGGGAAATCATGGCCCTTGGCACACCGCGAGATCATGACACTTTGCAGCTTTGAACCATTATTGATTCCGTTGCTATAATCTAAGTGTCGATGGTAGTAAGCCAGGGTTGCTATCCTGGGAGGGAAACAAAATGGTAGCAGGCCACCTTCAAGAAAAAAAAGGCAATTACTATATTGTTCTAAACTACAAGGTTGAAAAGGGTAAACGGAAAACCAAGTGGATAGCAACAGGGTTGCCTATAAAGGGCAATAAGAAGAGAGCAGAGGGGATGCTGCAAGATGCACGAAAGAACTTTGAAATTCCTTCTGAGTCCGTTGAGGAGGAAGTAGCGCCACCTGTTGTAGAAGAAGCAGCAACTGATGAACAACGTCCAGCCGGCATTCTGTTCGCAGATTTCATGTTGGAGTGGCTTGAAGTGATGAAGTATCAGGTTGAAGTGACTACTCATGCGGCTTATTCCTTTAATATGAAGGGCAAAATTGTGAGGAACTTAATCAGCCATTTTAAGTCGTAAAAGATGATCCTGTGGAATTGGGCGTGTATTTAGCCGCGTTTTACGGCATCAGACGAAGCGAAATTGTCGGATTGAAGTGGAGCGCTATCGACTTTCAGCATCAAACGATTTCCATACGCCATACCGTCATTCCCGTATCCTATGAAGGAAAGCGATTACATCTACGTGAACAAACTGGGAGATCGAATCAAGCCGGGATATATCACGCAACATTTTCCGATTGTTCTTAAAAACCACGAGCTTAGGCATATTCGTTTCCACGATCTTCGCCACAGTTGTGCGAGTTTGTTGCTTGCAAATGGTGTAAGCCTGAAAGAAATTCAGGAATGGCTCGGGCATAGTCATTACTCCACGACGGCTAACATTTATGCTCACCTGGATTACAGCTCCAAGGTTTCGTCAGCGCAAGTCATGAGCAGCACGTTGCAAATCCCAATCAAACAAAAAGCTCCTGAACCGTCACAAGGACAAGTTCAAGAGCTCGTACATTCGTAAGGTGGTGCGGTCAAGAGGACTCGAACCTCCACGGTATTGCTACCACTGGCACCTGAAGCCAGCGCGTCTGCCAATTCCGCCATGACCGCATGTGTTGCTTGTTGTTTGGCGTCAACGTTCAATATCTTACCACAATATCTCTGATTAGGTCAAGCATTTCTTCGACTTTCGAGAAACCGTCAGGAAATTCGCCCTGACGGTCCTTCAAATCTTGCATCTTACTCACCGATTAATTTTGAGGGTAACCTGAAACGCTTATGGGACAGCCTCTGCAATTAAGGATTATTCATTCTCCATCGTGCCGATGTCGATGACGAACCTATACCGAACATCCGAGGCCAGTATGCGCTCCCAGGCTTCATCAATCTGCGAGGCGGAGATGATCTCGATTTCCGGAACAATGCGGTGTTCAGCGCAAAAATCCAGCATCTCCTGCGTTTCGCGAATTCCGCCGATCGTCGACCCTGCGAAAGAGCGACGATAAGGAATTAGCGAGAAAACTTGAACTGGAAGAGGCTCCGACGGCGCGCCGACGTTAACCAAAGTACCGTCTAGCGCAAGCAGCGACAGATAGGCGTTAATATCGATTTTGGCGCTTACGGTATTGATGATAAGGTCGAACGAATTCGCCAGCTTCTTAAACGTCTCCGCATCGCTAGTGGCATAATAATGACTTGCTCCCAGCTTTAAGCCGTCTTCTTTTTTCTTCAACGTTTGCGATAAAACGGTAACTTCCGCTCCCATCGCATGCGCAAGCTTCACCGCCATATGCCCAAGTCCGCCTAGCCCAATAACAGCCACTTTCTTGCCGGGAGCGGCTCCCCAATGGCGGAGCGGCGAATAGGTTGTGATACCGGCGCACAGCAACGGGGCAGCGGCATCAAGCGCAATGCCGTCGGGTATTTTAACAACGAAGTCCTCCGTCACCACAATATGCGTAGAATAACCGCCTTGCGTATATTGGCCATACCTGTCGATCGCTGCATAGGTTCCCGTATTTCCGCTTTCGCAGTACTGTTCTTCTCCATTTTGACAGGGCTCGCATTGTCTGCAGGAATCCACCATACAGCCTACCCCGACTCGATCGCCGGCCGCATATCGGGTAACGTCCGCCCCCACTTGGGCGACGATCCCCGCGATTTCGTGTCCCGGTACGAGCGGGTAGTCGACCGGTCCCCAATCGCCGCGAGCCGTATGAATATCGGAGTGGCAAATTCCCGCATACTTGATCTCAATAAGGACATCATGCGGCTTAAGGTCTCTGCGCTCGATTGTCGTCAGCTTAAACGGACCTTCCGGACTAAAAACAGCGCGTGCATTTACAGCGATCATCCTTTTACCTCCTGAAAGTTGAGTTTTATTGGACTTACCTTGAAAGCTGTCTGCCAGCTAAAATCCGGGAATTTCTTGCAACTATAGTTACAAAACCGAAAACTAAAGATAATATCCCTACTAACACGACGTATGGCGTACCCATTTGCGCTATGAACAATCCGCCTACGGGCGCGCCAACGGTTACCCCTAAATTAGCAGACGTCAAAAATAATCCGTTAGCGAAATCAGGCGCCTTAGGAGCGGCGGACATCATTAAATATTGATTCATATTCGCCCCGATCCCCGCCAATATCCCCCAGACCAAAGTAATAATCGCCATCGGCCAGCTAAGCTGTCCTGTAAAAAATAATAGAATATACACAGCCCCCAATGCAAAAGGGAACAGAAAGACAAACTTCATCGCCTGCTTGGCAAGCAGCTTCCCGGCAATTACGTTGCCAATCATATTGGCCGCGCCGAAGACGAACAACAGTATACTAATCCAGTTGGCTGGCATATGAGTAACCGTCTTGAGATACTCTGCAAGGTAACTATATACTCCGAATATAGCAGAATTGATAAAAATAATAGCCGCAACGGAAAGCCAGGTTAACGACTTCCTCAAGATGGATAATTGCTCTCCGTATGCGACTCTCTCCACGACGGGCAAGGAGGGAACGAATAACGCTGTAGCTATGAAAACCAGGATATTTACAGCGGCAAAGAAGGCCAATGCCATTTGTAAGGAAACGGCGCTCGCAATAAAACTGGCAATTGGCACCCCGACGACCATCCCGGCCGATACGCCTATAAAGACTTTGGCAACTGCTCTTGGAGCTTCCTCCTTCCGAACAGAAGCCGCCGCAACTGTTAATGCCAATGAACAGTATACCGGATGAAAAAAGGCGGGAATTACGCGAGCGGCTAATGCCACCCAAAAGCTGGAGGTGAATACGGCCACCATATTTCCCAGCACGAAAACGCCCAGCACAAGCAGCATGACCTTCTTCCGGTCGATCCCTGAAAGCAGTAAGGGCAAGATCGGGCCAGAAAGAGCCACCGCAAGAGCAAACGCGCTCACCAGCCATCCGGCTTGAGACACGCTCACCTCGAAGCGCTCCGCAATGGACGGCAATAAACCGATAATCCCCATCTCAGTATTTAAGATCCCGAAGACTCCTAACGTTAGTATCCCTATTAGTAAACGATTTTGCTTTGGCAATGCAACACCTCTTCCAAGATGAAATAATCAAACATGATTGCTTAATCAACGGGTGTTTATTATTATAGGGCTGTAGAAGTTGTATGCAATAGTTAAAAACACGGATTGTGTTGAGATATCAACATATGAGCAGAAAATGTTCATTATCTTCAGAAGATTGGGGGCTTACTATGGCTAAAACGGATCGGCGAGTGCTTAAAACGCAAGAAGCTTTGAAGCAGGCCGTGATCGGATTGATGAGCGAAAAAAAATTCGACGAAATCACCATCCAGGACATTGCGGATCGCGCAAACTTAAATCGCGGCACCATCTACCTTCATTATCAAGACAAATTCGATCTGCTGGACAAACTCATAGAAGTGCATTTTAACGAATTGGGGGAAATGGATAAATGGGCATGCGAGTTGGATTGGAAAGAAGCTCTTGTGCCTTATTTTGAATATTTTCAAAAAAATTATTTATTCTTTTCCACGATGCTGGCCAGCAAAGAAGCTCCGTCTTCGTTTAGATCCCAGCTTCTCGCTTCCTTCATGGACGGCTTCAGAGGCGAAATCGACAGAGACAGCGGCCGGAATACGAGCTTAAACGAAGAGGTCATTTTGCAGTTTGCCGGCAACGCTTATGTAGGGATTATTGAATGGTGGATTAAAAACGGCATGCCGTATCCTCCCCAAGTCATCGCCGAACAAGCTGGCGCGTTGCTGGAGAGAAGTCTTTGAGCGGGTATGATATAACTTTCAGGAGAAAATGGGGTTTGGAGGAGGTATCCGAATTCTAACCGTTCATTTAGAGTACGGGAAAACATCTTTTTTCAATCCAAAGATGTTTTCCCATCCTTTTATCTACAATCATTCTTTCAAGCTAGTATCGCGCCGTACTGTTTCCACGTACCTGGCGTACCTAACGTCGTGCAGATATATCCCGAATAGCCGCCCGCGGTGACGTTTTGGATCGTTATGCGATCGCCGACGGCCCATCTCCCCGCCGTAGGAGGCGAATCGGAGCCTTCGACCACAAGGTTGGCCGGATAATAAGTTCCCTTGATTTGATCCACGTTTACATCGATAAATTTCATACCGGCGCCATTCGATGAAGCTACGATGTAAGGATTATTCACCGTTCCGGTAAAGACGTACGATCCTTCCCCGGGATTGCCTATTATCGTATCTTGAACGATGAGCTGGTCGATCTCGTTTAATAGATTTGCAACGTAGAAGAAATAAGCCGTGTTGTAATTACGAATCACGTTGCCGTTAAAGTTCGTAAGGCCCCCCATTCCCGTCTCGATCGCGATGGCGATACCGTTGATTTTGTTTCCTTCGATGTGAAGCTCGTCCAATCTCATAGCCGTGATGGCGGTTCCCGACTTGACGGGAGAATAGATGGTATTGCCGGTAATATACAACTTCCCTGTTCCCCAGTCTTGAGCCAACGATTTGGTATATTGTATGGCGGTAGAAATTTTCTTCGACCGAATTTGATTATTGGTCACATGGATAAATGAAGCGGCTGCCTTTTCCTCGCTATTTGTTGTATCCTTTAAGTAGATCAGTTCAGCGATTGGCTCTACGCCCGTCGGATTTCTGTCATTAACGATCGTATTGCCCTCGATTCGAATCGTATAAGGCGCGATGTACGCATTCGTATCCCATTCCAAGCAAATCATTTGATTATTAGGCTCATTTAAGTCTAGTACCTGGTTATTATTCTGATTCAAATAGTTCACCGCAAAATCAAAGGTGTTGTTCATGATCGATACATTGGATCCGTTTAGAATTTTAACGCCGTTCATAAACATTTCCTTAAATACGTTATCCGCTATATGAATATACTCGCAATCGAAATTCGATAAAATTCCGTAATAGGTTGGCAAAGACTGCTGACCGCCCACGGTAGTGATTCCGCCATCTCTCTTGCCATCGACAATATTGCCTACGACCGAAACGCCCCTGGCATTAACGGCAATTGCCGCATACGCAGCGCCCCTAATCGTATTGCCAACGATCACGATGTTAGAATTTCTGGCCGGAGCCTCATCCAAGTCGCATGCGATAGCTCTGCCGCCCATATCGCTTAATACGTTGTTCGCGACAGTCACATTTTCCACATGCGTTCCGCCAGGCGTGTCATCCTCGCCGTACCAATTATCGAAACAAATCCCATTCATCGACTTCTCTAAATAGTTATTCGTAACCACGACATCTTTGCATTTGGATACGTAAACATTGCCTGAACCTAATCCGTTATAAGTAAAATAGCAATTGGTTATGACCACGTTCCTGCATCCGTAGACTGCGAGCGTAACGCCCTGACCTTCCATGACCCCGCGAACCGGAAAAGGATTGCCAACGCCGTATACACCCTCAATCCAGAGGTTATCGATTGTAACATTCACTTTGTCCTTCGCGGATATTAGGTTTACGCCGTCCGGGTTCGTCGACATAAATATTTTGGAGGCTCGGGTGCCTTCGATGCGGGAATTATCCTGCAAAAATACATAATCCGTTATTCTGTAGGAGGAAGGGGAGAAATAAAGGTGAGAATACGAATCAATCGCCAATTGAATGGCCGCCGTGTCGTCCGTCGTACCGTCTCCTTTCGCCCCGAACCATTTGACATGGGCAGGTCCGTCAAAAATCCGCCTGAATCTGGCGCCCGAAGTCGATACGAGGATGATCCCTGTATTGTCTGCAGAAGTCGTATCGGTATTATCGTAATAAAAAGGACCTTCCTGGTCGCGATCTTTCACATAATAAACATGATCGGTTTCCGGCGATGTTAGCGCTCTCAACTGCGCGATCGTAACCATCTTGCAGCAATCTGCTAATTCCTCGCCGCTCTTGTCCTCCATTGCACGTACGGTCGGCAGATTTCCCCCTAACGATCCCAAGAGCCATGCGCCTGCCGTGACCGCGCCTACCGCCCCAATCCCGCCTAGCAATTTCCTTCTGCTAATTAATTCCCCTCCTGTACCTTGACTCCCCTCTTGTTCGAATAACCGTTGATCCTGATTGTCTTCTCTCATCTAACATCCTCCTTATTGTTCATTTTTCAATTTGCATTCATGGGCGCTGCATTAATCTCTCCAATAACCGAGTGCTGCTTGCGATGCACCATAATGGAGAGCAGCACGCTGAATTCGAACAAAACGATTAACGGAATAATAACGAGAAAATCCGAAACGATATCCGGAGGCGTAATAATCGTTGCAATCACGACCAAGACCAAATAGGCGATTCGCCTGAATTTCTTTAGCGTCTTGGGATTCAACAACTTTATTCGCGTCAAGAACATAACCATAATCGGCAATTCAAACAACAGGGAGATAGGCAGCAAAAGATTAAACATGAAGCTCAAATATTGGCCTATCCCGTAGGTTTCTTGCAGCCCCATCTCTTTTGATAAACGGGATGCGAAGTAAAACGCCATCGGAAACACGATATAATAGGCAAAAGCCAATCCCAGCACAAAGAAAATCACTCCGAAGGGAATGTATTTCATGGTTGCTTTCTGCTCCGAGCGGTGCAGGCCGGGCTTCACGAATGCCCATACGTGATACATAATGATTGGCAAGGATACGATCAGCCCAATGAGCAGGGCGAATTTCATCCATATCCCGATCGCGTCCCAAGGTGAAAATGCGTTCATCTTCATCCCGTTGGCCGGGGGTTGAGCCAGCAGAAATTGAAACATAGGTTTGGCTAAAAACATTCCCCCGATCACAGTTAGGGTAAAGCAAGCGCATATCCAGATCAAACGCCTGCGCAATTCATTCATATGCGCCAACAAAGTTAAGGTTTTTTTCTCAATACCCGGCATCTTGATGAACTCGCTCCCCTCCCCATCGTACGAAAAGGAACCTGCTATTTCTCGATTTGCGGTATTTCTTTGCTCTCAGACTTAAGTTCATTGTCCGATGCAAGATCCTTGGCACCGTTCTTAAACTCCTTCAGCGTTCGGCCGAATGCCTTTCCCAATTCGGGCAATTTACTTGGACCGAACAAAAGCAAGGCCACGAAGATGATGATGATCAAACCTGTCGTCCCAATTCCCGCCATGAAGCTTCCTCCTTTCCCATTGAATATCCGGTTTTCAGCGATCAAACGCGATCATTGGGGCATCACCGCCTTTCCCGACAGCGCCACCTTAAAATTCAGTTCTCGACAGGGAGCGGTCAAACTCAGCGCATTCGCGCTCAGGCTTCCGCTCCACTCCGCTGCCTGACCATCCATGCTTAACGCTTCTACCGCTTGTATGACGTACTCGTCTTTCGTAAATAGATTTATGATCATTTCCTTGATTCCGGCAGGCAGGTGAAGCTCCACGTCAATTGAAAGCTGCGAACTTCTTTCCACGCGGAACGAAAGTTCTCCGTAAAATGTAGCCATTCCTCTGACTTGCACGGCTTTACCCACATCCAACCAATCCGCAGGAATACAGGGCAGAAGCTGAAGCTTATTTCCCTCCAATACATAGAGGGAGTTCAATATCATCTCCATAATCCGGCCATTCCCGCTGCCGTTCGGCTGCCACGGAGACAGCCATTGCAATTGCGGGCTAAATCGTTCATGCACGTGCATCGTATCCAGCGTCGTAGAAAAAGCCATCGTCGCATAGAAATAGCGCAGCGCTTTTTCCCTCTCGCCCCGTAAGCTCCAGACGCGGTGCCATATCTTTTCCGTATTGTTCACGTAATAAAGATCAATTGGCGCCCCGGCCCATGTCTTCTGCAGCTCCCCCAGCTCCGCATCCTCCATCTCCGGCAGCTTAACGGCAAACAAATCGCTCATGGCATAGCGCTTGCGCATCACATATTCGATCTCTGGAACGATCTCATCCGAAGGATCGATAAGTCCCGTATCCATTAAATAAGTCGGACCGTCGATCGCATAGACCGCTGCCCGGATATCGGGCTTCGTGTACACTTCGTTGGATATCCACCTAACGTGCCCCTCCTCGGGCAGCTCGTAGGTTGCTTGCTGCACGGAAGCTAGAATGCATTGCTTGTAATCGTTAGCCTCGGCGATATACCGGGCGGCAGCCGGATGGTCGATATCGGCCAAAGCCGCAGCCATGAGGTCCAAGCCCTGCCACGTCGCCGCATTAGATAAGAAGAAATAGCCGCTATCCGGCCAATCATGAACGCGCCCTTTGGGCAGCAAACCGTAGTGGGCCACTTTCGTGCCGTCTGCTTCGTACTTTTTTGTGGCATTGCGCTCTTGACTGACCCAGTCGCAGGCTTTAAGAATGATGGACAGATTGGCTTCCAACCATTCCCGATCTTTGGTCATCGAATAATAATCCGCCAGCAATCCTAGCACCGAGCCCGTCTCGCACATCCAGAATATATGCGCGCGGAACGAACCTTCCGGCGACAGGATGTCCCCCTCCGGGCCGATACTGCCGGCTTGCGTGCTTAAGAAGTATTGCATCGTTTTCTTGACGGTATCCGTGGCGCCTAACCGACTAAGTATCCGTAAATAGTTGGACACTTCCCACGTGTATACAACCGTATAATCATTAAAGCCCCCTTGCCCCGGAAGAGCCGATCCGTCGTTCTGCTGGGCGATCAGCTGCAGTGTATTCGTCTTGGCCGTATCGAATATCGACTGAATTACCTGTTCAGGAACTTGAATGCCTGCCATTCCCGATAAGGCATTTCTCCAGATTTCCTGGCTTTGCCGAATCGCAGATGGCTCATCAAGGAAGCGGTCATTCCCGCTTGCTTCCGGACTGCCCCTCTTATGAACAAACGTGTCGAAAATCTCGATCTGGATTTGCTTGGTCTCGCCTGGAGCGAGATGCATTTGGAATTGGAGGACGTTCCGGTAATCGCCGGCTTCCGCTGCATACTCCACGTGGGAGGTCGGATCGGCTTTGTAACGAAGGATCGTTTCGCCCTCCCCACCGATCAAGCAACCGGACGTTTCGTTGATCGCACGCTGCGCTAAAGGCATTCCGCTAAACCAAGCCTCAGCCCTACTTTCGTAGGGCACGTAGTCCTCGTTTACATGGCGATAGAAATCGCGATGGCTAGCCTCGACGTTCAGGAAGTACCACTCGCCTGTTCTCGCTTGTGTCGGATGCAGGTTCGTTACCGTCAAAAATTGATAGATGCGCAGGCCTCCATCCGAAGCTTTTAACGTTAAGCTGGTCAGGTTGTGGTCAAAATCCGCTTGCTTGATCGATGAATGCAGAATCGGCTCCTGGGGTGCCAATAGCGCTTGCTCGACGTTCCGATAATCGAAAAACCGCGGCTTTGCTCCCTGCTCCTCGCCGATAAAGAAGCCGTGCCCTCGTCGTAAATCTCCTCTGCGACCAAGTGCATCCTTGATCAACAAGGTGAAATCCGGCCGAACTTCAACCAAAGTGTCCGACAGGGGAGGATGAATATAGATGCGTTTGGATCGAGTTCGCGGAAACAAGCCTGAAATGCGGTTCCAATTGGGTTCGGTTTGACGGGATTCTATCATTTCTTTATGCAGCTCCTTCTACGATCTAACCAGCGGCAAGGAAACCTTCCGTCCGCTCGCTAGGGATTCGTCAATGGCGAAACACGCCTCCATCGTTTGCATCGCATCGAAAAAATCGCAGCGCGACCGGGTTTTCCCTCGAAGCGATTGCATGAAATCGTCGATCTCTTCAGCGAAAGGGTGATGCGAAACGTCCCCGCTGTCCGGCAGAATCGTCGGGATTGTCGCGTATTCTGTCTGCCCCGGCAGCTTGTGGCTATACAATTGGTTGTTCATAATGGCGCCTTTCTCGCCGAGCAGATGAATGTTGAACTTGTACGTCGTCTTGCATTCCAGCGACGACGACACTTTGCCGATACCGCCGTTTCTAAGCTTGAATATGGCAATCGCGTTCGAATCGAATTCGTATTCCGAATCCGCCCAGGTCCGGCAGCCGTACGCGGTCACCTCTTCGATTTCTCCAGCGAAGTAACGGACGGCATCCACTGCATGGCAGCCGGCGGACAGCATGCTGCTGCCGCCGAGCGCCCTCGTCTTGCTCCATCGATACTGCGGATAATGCGGACCGATGTTGTGCCAGTAATCAATCTGCGCCATGAACACCCGGCCGATCGCATCGTCTTCGATCAACGCTTTCGTGTTGTTGAAGGAGGGGTTCCACCTCAAGACAAATCCGGCGACCGTATGCACCGGATTTGCTTCAAGCGCCTCCGCTATTGCCCATAAGCCTTCCCGATTCATGGCCAACGGCTTCTCGAAGACGATGTGTTTGCCCTGGCGCGCGGCCAGCACCGCTTGCTCCGGACGAATGCCGGGCGTGGAACAGAGAACGACGGCATCTACCTGCGGATCCGCTACCGCATCCTCGTAACGTTCGAAGATTCGCGCAATTATGCCTAGCTCAGCAAGCCGCTGCTGAGCATGCGCCTGATGGGCGCTGACGACGGCATACACCTCCGCATCTTGGCGGGCATGTATCGCTTTCAAATATTCACCCGCCACCCAACCGGTTCCCACTACCGCAAATCGCAAAATAGACATCGTAATTCCTCCTCGTTAAGGTTTAATCCGATTTTGTTCGGATTTGTTTGCGGCCAGCGTAACCTCCAACGTCCGAAGCGCATCGGCATAGTCGCATAAGATCAAGCTCGGATTGCCGGACTTCACGGCGTCGACCAACGTTCTGCACTGCTCATAGCCGGGATCCCGCTCAGCCGTTACCGTCAGGCTCTGCTCATTGTCGATCAGCGTTAACTGGCTGCCGTTCTGACTCAAATGGACAAAGAAATCGGCCCCGAAAAACTTAATGTCCGACCCGGCATGGAACGGCGACAAACAGGATTCCGTGAGCGAACCTACGGCCCCGCTGTCCATCACGAAGTTCATCGCTCCGGCATCGGGAATCGTGCTATCCGGCTCGATTTGTTCGAACGACACGCGTCCGAACACAGCCTGCACCTCGCGAATTTCGCCGCCGACATAACGAATCATATCGACCTGATGGGTGGCGGTATCTACCAAATGTCCGCCTGACCTATCGAGCTGCTTCCACCACTTGGCTGGATGTGAGCCGCCTATCCGGACGCCTTGAATGAGATGAGGGCGTCTTCCCTGCAAATAGCGCTTCGCTTGCTGAACCGTATCGTAATAGCGCAGCACATAACCAACCGTATGGATAATTCCCGTCTCGCGGATGAGCTTTTCTTTCTGCCGGACCACCTCCGCGTCAACGCCAAGCGGCTTCTCGACGAAGAACGGAATTCCCCGGCGGGCCGCAACGATCTCCAAGTCTCCCCTGGCAAACTGCGGCGTACAAATGAAGACAAGATCGATGCGCTGCTTATCCAGCACGTGATCCGCACTGTCCATGATCTGGGCTCCGGTCGCTTCGGCTGCCCGCCTTGCGTTGTCCGCATTCGGATCAAATAGGCTCACAATCTCTGTATCTTCCATTTTCTTAAGCACGCGAATATGGTCTTGGGCAATGCCGCCCACGCCGATAAATCCGATTCTGATCCTCATCTCTAGCTCCATCCCTCTCTTAATCCACTAAGTTTATACTTCCGCCCAAATCCGCTTCAGATTGTCCAGCCCCACTCTAGTGCCAGTCAGGCTATCCTCCATGCCTTCGAATTCCAATGACAAGTAGCCGTCATAACCGGAAGACTTGATTATGCGCAAGATTTCCCTTACGTTAACGTCTCCATTGCCCAAAATAGCGCCCCGAAGAGCGTTGCCTCCCACGGATTGGCCCCACCCTTCTCCATAATCGAAGCCTGACGGACGCACGTAGAAATCTTTGACATGAACCATCGATGCATACGGCGCGTTTCGCTTGCAAGCTTCGACCGGATCTTCGTCCACACACATAAAATTGGCGATATCCACGGTCGTTCTGAAATTAGTCCGATCGACATGGCGAAGCAGCCGTTCCACCCGTTCGCTTGCCTGAACGTAGTGGCCGTGATTTTCAACGCTTGTTGTTATACCGTATTGCACGGCATAATCGGCAATCCGGCGACACGCATCCGCCATTCGATCCAGATCGGCAGCGAAGTAAGCCTCGGTCATTTCCCCAACGGGGCGGAACGCTACATCATGGCGCATCAGCTTCGCGCCGAGCCGATCGGCGATATCGACATGCTTCATGACGCGCGCGATTTCAGCTTCGCAAGCCCGTTCATCCCCCGCGACGAAGTTGGCTGTGATCGCATAGTTGGAGATGTCCAGCTTCAATTCCTCCGCCTTGCCGCGAATGGCATCGACAAGCTCCATGTTGTTTTCCAAGTCGTACCCCGCAGGAACAATCTCGACATGCTCGCCGCCTTGATGGGCTATCCATTGGATAACGTCCAGCACGCTCATCTGTCTGGATGCAATTTTATCTACCAAACTGTAAGTGCTCACACCCGACTTCATTCCCGCATCTCCTCCTCGTTCTTCCAATCATCCTCTTCCCTCATTCCACAATACCCGTACGTTCAATGCCTTCGACAAAGTATCTTTGCGCGAACATGTATAGGATTAGAGGCGGAGCAACAATCAAGAAAGCTGCCGCCATCGTAATCGACTCGTTCAAGCTGAAATAACTTCCGCCCATCGAAGAACCCGTAGCGGCAGCCGCATTCAAGTTTCCCTGCAGGAACTGCATGCTTTGGGCCAACAAAGTGAAATCTCCGTTTTTCAAATACAGGGCCGGCTCGTAATAATCGTTCCAATGCCATACGAAGGAAAACAGGAAGACGATCAGCAGAGCGGGTCTGGCCAAAGGCAGCATAATTCTCCAGAACGTCTTTAGCGGACCCGCTCCGTCCATACGGGCGGATTCTTCCAGTTCCTTCGGCAAAGTCGCGAAAAACTGGCGAAAAATCACAATAAATATCGCGCCCTTCAACCCTTGTGCAAACAGACCGGGAATGAGCAGGGGCAGCGGCGTATTCAGCCATCCCAGCTTGGAATAAAGCACATATAACGGAATCGACAACGTCTGCGGCGGGATCAGAAAGGTCATCAATACGATGAAGAAGAAGATAGACTTTCCCGGAATCTTCATTCTGGCAAAGGCATATCCCGCGATCGCGCAAGACCCCATTTGCAAGAGCGAAGCAGCTATCGAAATCCATCCCGTCTGCACGATGGACTTCCAGTAATGCAAGCCGATGATAGCCGAGGCATAATTGGACCACTCCAGCTTGCTCGGAATCCACTGAATCATCGGATTCACGAGATCGGTTCCTTGCTTCAAGGAAGTCGTCAGCATATAGACGACGGGGTTCAGATACAGCAACGCGGCTGCGGATAGGATGATGTAGATCGCCAGCTTGAATAGCCATCCGTCATTAAAATGCCTTCCGAATATCAGCATGCGGCCTTTCTGCATTCTCGCGCTTGACCTTAGCCTAACGCGCCAATCAGCCATACGCTTTACGGTTGAATGCCCCATTCTTCTTTTTTCGCTAGTCGGTATCTGTCCGGCATTCATCTCGTCACCCCCGTTCTCTTGCTTTGGCGTCTTGCAATAAACACAAGTACTAATATGGGCAACATCATGAACGCAAAGTAAATCCACCCTAAAGCGCTCGCATAACCGTATCCCGTATTGGCATCCGTCGTATTTTTCAGAATATGGCTTAAAACGGGATTAAACGGGTTGGAAGACTGCTCCACCAACGTATAAATGAGATTCAAAATAATAAACGGAGAAATGGCGGGAAACGTAATTTTCCAAAAGGATTCCCATGGCGTCGCCCCGTCGATCTGCGCTGCTTCGTAAGTCGTTCTGGGGACGGTCTGGAATGCCGCCAAAAACAAAATGATCTGCACGCCGGAGAACCAGAGAATAATGACGAACTTGCCCAATAAGTCCATAACGGTTCCTGCAGCGGTTATCGGCAGTACATCGTAGATCACATCCGCCAGGTTGTATCTCTCCACAAGAGGCAATGTGCCCTGCCCTTGATTGAACAGTTCAAGCAGCACCTGCCCGGAAGCGAAAATAACGGGCAAGAAAAAAACGGCTCGGAACAGCATTCTCCCCTTGAACTTCTGGTTCAGCAGGATGGAGATCAGAAGAGCGAATAGGACGGTAATAGGCACGACCAGCATTACTTCTCGCATAAAGAGAAACATTTCGACCGGAAAGACGTTATCGACGACAAAAGCATGTTTATAATTGTCCATCCCTACGAAATCGTATTTCAAGCCTGATCCGTCATTTTTGACGCCTACTTTTTGAAAGCTGATAAAGAAGGAATAAATGAGCGGGTAGGCGACGAACATAACGATCCCCAACATCCAGGGCAGGAGGAATAGATATCCGCGCAAGGCGTCCTTAAACGACTGCAGTCTTTTTTGTCGCGCATGATCTTCTTTGGTCATTACGGAACCCATGTTCATTCGGCTCATCTCCCCCCCTCCCCCGCAACTTGGTAGAACATAGGCTCAATCGTAAATCCTTCCCCCCGATAGGGGACTTCATTGTAATTCACCCGAACTTTGCGCCCATTCTCGTAGGTGGTCTCAAATACGCCCTCGGCCAGCTTATCGTGTCCGGTAATGAAGCTATTCCTGGCTCCCGTCTTCGATAACGCCTCGTATTCGGCCACAATTCGTTGTTCAAGCACTTCATACTGGGAACTGAACAGGTTCTCGTACGATGTCCTCTTGAGCAACCGCGGATCCTCGGAAGTCAGTGTAAACCGTGGAACCGCCCCATATTCGATATCCCGCAAAAATTGTACGGCTTGATCTTCTCTCAGATTGGCAGGGCCTGAAGAATAAGGCACTAGACCATGTACGGCTATTGGATAAAACGGGACCTGCTCATCCACGATCAGATCGTAATTATATTCAAGGGGAAAGTCGAACATATGATCCACGTGACCCAATAAATAATCGAACCCTCCAGATACTTTGACATTTCCTAACGCTTGGCGTACGGTATCCGTCATTTGAAGGGAGTAAGAGAGGGATTGCTCCCTGCTGATCTTACGCTTCGGATGAAAGTCGCTATTCAGATCGGTCCCCATGTTAACCAGATTGACGCTCTCAACCCCGAGTCCCTTCCAATTCTCGATCAGGTCGGGCAAGTATTTCTGCACATTTCTTACCGGACTGATCTTGTAAATGATTTCGTCTGCGGCATTAGAATAGATTAGCGGCGTGCCTACAATGGATTGAATCCCATCCTCGTCGGGAGAAAACCCATTATTACGCGAGTTGGAGGCCGAATCCAGACGATCGTTAAGATTTACTTGAATGCCTTGCTCACGCAAATCGGCTATTAGATTCCGAAGCCCCTCTTCTCCTCCCGCCTTCTCCTCCATCGGGAATCGCTTCGGCAAGTTCCCGGGATCTCCGCCGCTCTGCCAGCCTGCCAATCCGACTTCGACGTTGGTGACGCCTTGACTAGCAAGGCTTCGAACGATTTCCTCCACCTGCTTGAACGACGTTGCGATCCTCAGCTTCTCGCCCAGTGGATTAGCTTCGCCTGCGCCGATAATGAACTGAAGCTGCAATGGCGACTGCTTGACATTCGGATTGAGCCTCTCTATTTTTCGATGCGACATCAAGTAGTCCCGGTAGGCTTGTGCCATTCCCACATAGTCGGCATCCATCTGATCGAGGAAAATATAGCGCACCGAAACAGCTTCGTACGGCTTCGTTTTTTCATAGGATAGGATGCTCGATGTTAGACCTGTCGGCTGATTGTACATTCGCCGGTACACGAATTTCGCATGCGTTTCGTTGAATTGCGTTGAGATACCGGCCGGTGTTGCTATGATATTCGCCCTGGCGGCCCCTTCCTCGATAACGGCAACATATCCCCCCTGCCCCGAATTGAGACCGAATACCGGATAGGAAACGGACGTTCTTCTCGTTGAAGGAGTACTGGCGGGAATCGACCAGTCATATCCGTATACCGGGTAATTATAGGCATTTATTAAATCGAGATCTGCTTTGTTGAATCGGATCAAACCTCCCGGACCGTCCGGCACCAGCAAATAGCCTTCGGTCCCATTCAGGGATGCCCCCATAAACGGAAGGAGATGAAGCTCCATCAACAAGCTCTCTTTCGTTTCTAATATCCCTAGTTCCGGGATACGGGCAACCAATTGATCGTCCTCCAGACGGTATTCGACGTAAAACTGGAAGCCGAGTTCCTCGACAACGTACATCAAGGCTACACCTTCGTCGATGCTTTGCCATTTTACGGTAGTCGGAAATTCCTTCAGATTGGTATCTTTGATTAATGTCCGCTCGGCGTTGAAGTAACTCAGAACGAGGGGAGACTCCAGATGGGAGCGCCATAATCCTTTGGTTGTATCCTTCGCCAAAGCTGCCGAATCCGGATTGCTGCGCCAAATCTTTCCGTTGCTCTTATCCTCGACGGCTACTTGCCCGCTCTTCGGATCGAACCAAAGGGCTGTTTTCTTCTGCTCATATGCTTTGAACCATGGCACGCCATCGAAGTTACGCGACTCTCCTTTAGGCAAGTCCGCTGTCACGTCCAAGCCTGAGAAAAAGGCCGCGGCATCCGCCTTGGATTGAATGTCCGAATTCACGTTTACGGATTGAGGACGGTTCATCCACCAGACCGTTCCAACAACGATGAGAATCAGAATGACGGCCGCCGCAACCCCTTTTTTCCAATATTTCCGATCAAATATCTTCTTCGCTTTATCGAACACGCAACCACACCTCCCGCCCAAAACCAGCTACAAAATCGGTCGCCTGGTAGATCAATCCGATCAGGACGAAACCGAATACCCACAGGCAGAGAAACGTGACAATGGAAACCGACATCATGCCGATTGCTTCTTTCAAATTGTAATTATGCACATTCTGGGTGCCGACAAAGATCAGGATCAACACCCATAATACAATCACGTAATTAGCCGCAGCGTAAAAAATCCCCTCTTGCAAAGTCAGCACGTTAGACAACCATTGAATCGGTAAAATAAATAGAATATACGGCGCCAACGCATAGCTGTTCACGACAAATACTTTGCCGAACGAGCCTTCGCCGCGCATGACCGATCCCGTCAAATAATTGGCAATGATCCAGGATAGCCAGGGCAGGAAGTATTTCATTGCCTCCATAGTCAAATTCAAGGTCTCAAACCGCTGGGCGGCGAACAGCATACTTACGACCGCTTTTCCGGCAATGAGGAGAATAAACCCGAGTACGACGAAGAACAGTGCGAATCGCCATCTTACCTGCGTCGAAACGGCTATGTCGTACATCCCGTTCATCGGATGCCTCAGCATGCCGAGCATCATCTTCCACGGCTCTGCCAAATTTCGCGCCCGATGCGCCCATCGCCTATTTTCCTGCGGAAGGATTTGCGACGAGTCCTCGCTCTGATCACGAATAAGCCTACGTTTCTTGCGGCTTCGGATGATTCTCCGATAAAGGAAAAAGCCGATAAGAGCAATAGCCAGCACCGTCATTCCTGTACCGAAATACCGCAGCAGGAAATTCATTCGCACCTGCCAGAACGATTCCGAATAGCCGTCCTTATCCTTCGCTTGTTCGAAATACGTCATAGCCTGTTCGTAATCCCCGGTTTTGAACTTGGCTTTGGCTATGCCCAAGTAGGCCCTGTCGTACATCCCGTTCAGGCGATGAATTTCTTCCCACAGCTCCCGAGCCTCTTCGTACTTTCCCTGGTTATCCATATAAGAGGCCTGATGGACCAGTTCTCCAAAATGCGTGCGTTTCATGATTTGGATGCGATTCTGTTCCCCGTCGGCGATATATAAGCTGCCGTGCGAGTCCGCAACGATGCTCGTCACCCGTTTGAACATCCCCAGCCGCTGCTCCGAGCCGACGGAAGCCGTTCCGAATACGAACAGTAGCTCGCCGTATTTATCATACTGATATATTTTTCCCTCGGTCGTTTCCGCCGCCGACATAACCCCATGGGAATCCACGTGTACATCTTGAAATGAAAACTTGTCCAGAGGCTTCACCCAAGGCGCGAAATTACGATTCATCAGAAGATCGACTCCGCCGAAATTAAGGCGCTTCAACTGACCGCTCTTCAAGTCTTTGTTAACCGTGAACATAAAGCCTTGGGCGTCAAGAGTGACATTCGTAACCGCACCCGGCAAGCGCGATAGCTCTTCCTTCAGCTGCTCCTCGGTGAAAAATTTTCTCTTCAAGCTGTCCAACCAACTGGTCGGAACTTTATTAGCCCCGTAGAAACCCGCGAAGGATCCATCGGGAGCCAACTGCAGCAGCCCCTGATATCCGCCTTTCGTAACCATGTAAATATAACCGCGCTGATCGACGACCACTTTCAGCGGAGCATACACGAACGTTGCCGGCAGCAGCTCGGAAGACGGGGCAAGCAGCTCTTGCATGTACCTCCCGTCGCGGTCGAAGATGGCGATTCTGCGGCTTCCGGTATCCGCCACATAAATGACGCCATCTTCCGTTACGAATACACCCTCCGGTTTCCGCAGCTTTGCCTTTGGATCCTGGTCAGTCGGATCAGGAATTGTTCTAACCGTATGGCCTTCCAGGTCAAGCTGCACGATGCGGTTGTTTCCCGTGTCTGCGACATACAATTCGTCCCTCGAAGTTATGAATAAATCCTCCGGATGGTTAAGGCCCCCCCACACCCCTTTCGGAACGAAGGCATTGGGCGTTCTTATCCACTTGTTCATATCGCTTGAATAGGTCGTATAGGGCAGTTCGGCATAAACCGGGCGATCCGCTCCCTGGAGAAGAACGACTCCCAAGACTGCCGCTATCCCAATTCTTATCATTTGCCTGAGCGTCTTGCTGCTTATAAGCATCGTTCCACTCCTCTATTTGATGCCCGAATGAGCCATCGTATTCAGCACTCTGCGTTGGAATAGCAGGAAGACGACCAAATTCGGAACGAACATTATCAATCCCGCTGCAGCGGCAACCCCTTGGCCGACCACGTTGTTGGCCAACCCGTTCGTTAACGTCAACGTGTAATAAGGGAGGGTTTTCATGGATTCGGTGAAGGTGAATAGCGCCGAAGTTTCCGTCTGCGACCATGACCCTTGGAACGCGAGTATCCCGATGGTGGCAACCGCCGGCATGCAGATCGGCAGCGCAATTCGGAAAAATACGACGAATTCCTTCGCCCCGTCGATTTTCGCGGCTTCGATCAGCTCGTTAGGGATTTGATCCATAAACTGCTTCATCAAGAAAACGCCAACGGGCGCGGCAAGAAGCGGCAGCACATGAACCAAGTAGGTATCCATAATCCCCAGATTAGCGATGACCAAATACCGCGGAATAGCTACCGTCTCCGGAGCAAACATAAGGGCAATAATCGTAAAGGAAAAAAAGAGTTCACGGCCTATGAACCGTTGCTTGGCAAACGCGTAAGCCGCCATCGAGCTGACGAAAATCGTTCCCGCTACCGTAAGTACGGTCGTCAGCACGCTGTTGAACAAGTAACGGGAAAACGGAATAACCGTCGTCTGCGATTTCAGGATCAGCTGTTGAAAATTGAACAACGTCGGTTGATTGGACCAAAATCTGGGCGGATACAGAAATAATTCGCTAATCGGTTTAAACGCATGATTGATAATAAACACGATCGGCAGCAGCATGAACAGCGCCAGCACAGTGAGCCCCAGCATGGTAAATGCTTGAAACGGATCGAGCTTTCTCAGCTCCACCTTATTCATCTCCCTTCGCGGCGAATAACCGGAAAGACAGCCTGGAGGTTCCGTAGACGAGAAGAAGCAGCACGACGGACAACGCCGAAGCGTATCCAAGCTCGTAACGGATAAACGCATAGTCTTCGATATGGTTGGTTATGAGATGACCGGAGTATTGCGGCGTTATCGGCGAACCGGCCAACAAGGCTCCGATCGATCCCGCCTTCAGCGTCCCGACAACCGACATGATCGCTCCGAACAACATCTGCGGTTTGATGGACGGAATCGTAATATAATAAATTTCCTGGAGCCTGTTCGAAATTCCGTCGATTGCGCCTGCCTCGTACAATTCGGTATTTACAGTCTGCAGGCCGGCCAGCATAGCCAGGAATCCTACGCCCATGCTTGCCCACAAGGAAACGACGATCATAATGTTCATGAAATATTGCGGATCCTGAAGCCATAATTGCGGCTCTCTCACGATACCGGCCGACAGCAGGAAGTTATTCAAGTAGCCGATTCGGTCGCCGTTGAAGATGACCAGCCATACGACCGACATGGCAACGCCTGCGGATAAGGAAGGCGTGTAAATCGCTATGGTGAATAGATCGCGAATCCGCTTGGGAAGCTGATGAATCAACCATGCCAGTAAAAAAGAAAGCGCATACCCTAAAGGACCGACGATAATCGCAAACTTGAACGTGTTCGGAATCGCATTTTGCAGAAAGATGCGGTCCTGCGTCAAAATGGCCAAAAAGTTATCCCATCCAAGGAACGTCGGCCTAGAAATGGCATCGAACGAGAAGAACGCCAATCCGTTCGCCAATACGATGGGAATAACGATAAAGACCGTGAAACAGATCATAAAGGGAGCGATGAAAAGATAGGAAACCCGCTGCTTCCATAGCGTAGCCAGTATCGCCTGCCGCCCTCGTTTGATTGATGATCCGGAATTCATGGGGTTCCTCCTCTCCACGGTTGAGTAATCTGCGGAATATCAAGCGTACGCAGCACTTCGCCCTCTCTGTTCCTCAGCCCGAACTCGACCTGCTTCCGCATCATTTCCCGATTGATATCGATAACCGCTTGTTCCATGACGACGCGCGGATTTTGCCGCTCTAGCACGACTTTGTTCCAAGCGATCTCCAGATGCCTGCCCGTAAAATACCCGCCTGGAAGCTGAGGAATTTCCTTATACCATTGGAGCTGCTCGCTTATCGTCTTTAGGTCTTGCTCCGGCCAAGGCAGGAGCTGGAAGGCTTCCCTATTCGCCGTATTCCAACGATACTCCGGTCCGTACAACGCTTCGATGTCATTCCCAAAGCGCAGCTGGGTGTCCGTGGAAGTCCACCATTTCAGAAACTCCCATGCGTCCTGCTGCTTCTTGGACTTCTGAAAGATAACGCCGGACTGCAGAACCCCGCCCGACCATCGAACAATCGTCCCGTCTGCCTGTTTAACGCCGGGAATCGGAGCGATCTTCCATCGTCCCGCAAGCTCGGGGGCGGCGAACTGAACTTGCAGATAGGCATTGAAGTCAACGACGCCAATCGGGATATCGCCAATTCGGAAGTGACTATAGAAACTAGGCACCTCCTTCGGCATTTGGTACAAATTGAACATATCCGTCCATTGCTCGAAGCCTTCCAGAGCTTCTTCGCTGTCCAGCGCGGAGCTCAATCCGTCGGCTGTGTAGTAGGATGCGCCATGCTGATACAGGAACGGCAATCCGTCCTTAGGCGGAATGTAGAAATCGAATCCGTTCTGCTGAAGCGTCGGCAGCATCCGCAGGACATCTTCCCATGTATCCGGGGGAGTTAAGCCCAATTGATCCATGATATCCGTGCGATAAAGCAGAACATTGAAGCCTTGTATTTCGGGCAATGCATAATCTTTCTTGTCGTAATGAAACACCGATAACGCGCCGGGTTGGAAACGCTTGGCGACCTCGTCATAATCGGAAAATTGGGATAAGTCCGTCAATGCTCCGCGCGTGGCAAAGTCGATCGGCATGGCCGCATCGACGCCCAACGCCACATCGGGCTGTCTGCCCGATAGATTGCCCAGAATAAACAGCTGCGGATCAGGCACGATATTGATATTAACCGGGATGCCGGTTTTGGCCGTGAACTCTTCATCCGTCAATTGTTGAATCACGTTAACGTAATCCCGATTTCGATTGACCCAGACGTCAATCGCATCGGGCTTGTCGCGTACATTATCGGAATCGTTCGTAAAGGATCGAAAGAACCCCCCCAGCAAATGCCCTGTACGTTGCGACCAATTGGATTTGATCTTGGGAAGCTGCGCGCCGGGCTCGGCAATCCAGAGATAATCCAGCAACAGCGGCTGATCGAGCATACGAAACGTCCACGTCCCCAAATTGTTCTGTATCGTCGCGAATAGATTCAAGCGATTCGGAATCGTTCGCGGATGATCCCGCAAATCAGCCAAATCCCTGGCAGCCGCGTTAAACGCATTCTCGATATCCGATCGCCCCACGGTTACATCGGCAAGCATGCCCGACAATTCGGATAAATCCTCAATAATGACCGCCATTTGCTCGTGGAGACCGGGAATGTATTTCTCCAAATCCCAATCCCGATTAAGGTCCGTATTTCCCCCTGTACGATAAGATTTCTCGAAGTTGCCCGTAATCTTGCGTATCGTCTGTTCCAACTTGCCAATCTTCTGCAAGTTGCGCAGCAGCCCTTCGTAAACCGGCATAACCGGAGAGGAACTAACCGTCATTCTGATCGTGTGCTTCCCTTGCGTCAGACGAATCGGCAAGGGCTGATCCTCTTCATCCGACAGCGTCAATCCGTCCCAGCTCCATGATGAATTGTAAGGGAAGCCGACCTGCTGCAGCTCCTTGAACGGGGACTTGCCATCGATCGTAATGGTCCTGTAAGCATAAGCATTATTGGAGTATGCCTGTAAATATTTAAAGCCGATATGGTAAATGCCGTCTTTAGGCACATTGAATTCCCACTCTATCCATTCCCCGCTTCTGCGGAACTGGTCGCCTCCGATCGTGTTGTAACGAATATGACCATCCGTTGCCGGAGAGATCAGTGCGCTATCCGTCGATTGCAATTGAATCGACGTATTCGATTTCAGCGAAACTTGCTCGGCTTCAATTTTCTGCATCCATTCGCCTGACGCTGGCGTTACTGCTTCGGATTGATCCTTTTCCTGAGTTGGAGAATTTGAACTTACTGGATCCTGAGGCGATACGACATAGAGTGCCTGCAGTTTTATGGCATCCCGACCGGATACAACCCGAATCGTGTGCGTTCCCTGAGTGAAATACCATTTCAAGGGTCTCGGGTCAACCGAATAGTCGGTGAGCAAAACGTTTTTCCAGCCTTTCTCCTCAACGGAAGTGGGTCTCCGATCGTTATCGAATTCATCTCTTACCGGTGGATAAACGCTGTCCGAATAATGCCGTTTAAGTACGATACGTTGGGCCTCGACATAAGGAGATACTCCGTCGACCTGAATTCCAAGCCCTAAATCGGTCTTATGATCATCGGCGCTATCGTAGATCAACCCTATGTTGTAATAGCCATTCTCCGGCAGATCCACCTTCCATTCGATCCAACCTTCTCCTCCCTTTGATAACCAGCCTGCGTCATCCGCCAAAGGTTCGTATTTCTGCGAATCGGACATGGCCGAATTGTCGTCGGCATGCAGAAAGAGAGGCTGATTCAGCAAGCTTGAATTCTTTGCACCCGACGGCGGAAACGCTAGCCATTGCAAATAGGTAGGCATTCCGTCGGCTTGCTCAATCGGCAGCGATTTGGGTTCCTTGTGAGGGTCCCCCCTCACGGTCTGCATAGGTGTTGGACTAGTAAACGAGAATAGGAGAATGATAGACAATAACGCGGCTTTCTGGTATTTCCAACGCTTCAGCATATTAAAGCCTCCGAGTGTTTATCGAAGAAAAGCGCCCGATTCATATCAAGGCCAACGTCAATCTTTTCTCCCTCTTCAAATCGGGAATTCGGATCGACGCGCACGACGATTCTCTGCTCTTTGTTGTTTGTATATAAATAAGTATCCGAGCCTAACAATTCCTTGATTTCAATAATGGCTTCGAATACGTTCAACTGCAGTTCGGGCTTCGCCAAATCTTCATTCCGATAGAGCAGGTTTTCCGCCCGAATGCCAAGAACGATCGGCTTGCCGATAAATCCGTTGTCGCGGAGGAATTCGCTTTTATCCTCCGGTACGCTCAGCCTGTGTTTGCGAGTTTCAAAGAAACAAAGCCCATCGCGAATCCGTACCGTTCCTTCTATGAAATTCATTTGCGGCGATCCGATAAAACCGGCCACGAACAGATTCGCAGGCCGTTTGTAAATTTCCTCCGGCTTGGCTACCTGCTGAATAACCCCGTCCTTCATCGCGACGATTCGCGTTCCCATCGTCATCGCCTCTACTTGATCATGTGTAACGTATACCGTCGTCGTACGCAGCCTGCGATATAACTTCCCGATTTCTTCACGCATTTGAATACGAAGCTTCGCATCCAAATTCGACAAGGGTTCGTCCATGAGGAATACTTCGGGTTCGCGGACAATGGCCCGCCCCAAGGCAACGCGCTGTCGTTGTCCGCCCGACATTTGCTTGGGCAGCTTATGCAGCTGCGATTCGATATCCAATACTTTGGCGGCGCGGTTCACGCGCTCGTGAATTTCGGCTTTCGGCAGCTTGCTCAGTCTGAGGCTGAAAGCTATGTTCTCGTATACAGTCATATGCGGATAAAGCGCGTAGTTCTGGAAGACCATGGCGATATTGCGTTCCTTGGAAGAGATATAATTGACGATCCTGTCGCCGATATAAATATTTCCTTCCGTTATATCCTCCAAGCCGGCCAACATCCGGAGCAAGGTGGACTTGCCGCAGCCCGAAGGACCGACAAGCACCAGAAACTCGCCGTCTTCAATTTCCAGGTGAAAGTCTTTAACAGCTACCCGCTTCTCCCCGGCGTATTGTTTATGAATGTGTTGAAACAATACTTTTGCCACCGTTGCTACCCCCTTATGCTTCGCCAAGCTCCGGATTTACCCGGAGCTTAACGTCATCTTCGCCGCTGCTAAGCTTTTCTTTATTTGGCCAGCTTTTGCTGCAGGATTTCGTTTACCTTCTGCATTCTGGACGGGAAGAAGTCGTGCGCGCTGATCTCTTCCTCATAGGCTTTTGCTCCGAAATCTGTGAAAGTTTGCGAGAGTTCTTGACTCGCGGGGATGAACCTTGCCGGATCGAAACGGGTAATTCCCGGCGTATACTTCAATACCTCTTTATCGAAGCCTTCATATACCTTCGCATTCGCGAACGCTTCAACCAATTCCGGGTCATCGGAGTTCGGGAAGGAGCCGCCGAATTCAAACAACGTTTTCTGCCCTTCCTTGGTCGCATCCCAGAATTTGATCAATTCCCAAGCCGCTTCTTTATGCTTACTGGCTTTCGATATCGACATCGGGCTCAACCAGCCGAAATTAACTTGCTTGGCTGTCCCTTTAGGCATAGTCGCAATATCCCATTCGAATGGGAATTGTGCTTTGAAGCCTGGGAGAACAGGGCCGATGGCTGTGAAAAATAACGACTGGCCAATATGGAACGAATTCATCTCGATTTTGACTTCGGCTGCGCGTTTCGTATTTAAGAGGGATCCGTCGTTAACCATCAAATCATGAAAGAAGTTCAAATCATCCAATACTTCGGGTACGGAACCGTCGGCCAGATTTTTCGAGAAATCCTCATTCATCGCCGCCATGTTAGGCGCATGCCCATTTGCCATCGGCATTGCCATCGATACGAAGTTATACCACCATACGCTGTTCGCTACGCCGAAGTGGCCTGCCCCCGGATTGGTAGCGGCTTTAGCCATCGTTCTGAAGTCTTCCCACGTCCAATCCAGCTTCGGCTTCTCCAGGCCGTACTGCTTCAATAAATCTTTGTTGTAAAGGATGAAGAACCCGTCATTGCCGCGGCTCAGCGCGTACAGCTTGCCGTCTCTCTTGAAGTTGTCCAAATACCCTTCGCGATACGGATAGCTTTGGAATTCCGCATCCTTCTCGGCGTAAGGCGTTAAATCTTCGATTAGCTCCTCTTCAATTGCCCGATCCAGTGAAGTATTCCAGATCACATCGAGCGGTTGTCCCGCCGCAATGCTTTTAATAAGCTCGTCTTCGCCATTCTCGGCATAAACGCCCTCTACCGTTATCCAAGGAAATTTCTTGGTGAACGCTTCGAACATTTTAGGCCAATCCTGATTTTCCGGCGGAATGACCCAACCCACTCTTAGCGTAATGGGCTCATGTGATTCAGACGTTGCTTGCGATTCTACCGGACTTGGCTCGGATGGCTTGGTCGGTTCCGTCGTACCCGTGCTTTGCTGCGGTTCATTGTTGCTGTTGCAAGCCACCATAACCACGGTTAGCAAGCAAATTGTAAGCACTTTCATAACATTGAATAACCCGTACTTCGTCATAGTCTACTCTCCCCTTTTCGTTTGAATTGATCTTACCAAATAACCGAGATTCGTCCTATCCTTTATTGATATACGTTGGATATATCCCACTGCTCATCGGCTGATCCAAAGAGGATATCCGTGAAATAATAATTGCCTCCGGGTGTCTTCGTCTTGGTGAAGGCTACTGGGAGCACGAACAGTTCCAAGAGTTCTTCCCCCTTCTGGACTTGAATGTCCAGTACGTGTTTACCCTCGGCAAGCTCAATCTCGAATAATCTGTGCATATAGCTTCGATGATAGCCTGGGACAAAATCTCTCATTTCATGATCTTCCAGCACGTTTTCACCATTCAAATGCACTTTAACAGGGAACGGGGTACCCACGATTAACCTGACATTGCGCTTGCGCGGGTTGATCAACAGAGTCTGCGCTTTATAAATTCCAGGCTCTTCCGTTCCCAGCAGCTTGGAGAAAGAAAGCAGATTGCCGGGCACGACAGCTTCGATAGCTTGCGTGCTGCTTGGCCCCCATAGCTTCCAATAGCCGGCCGATAGTAAAATAAAGCGGACGGTATGACTATTCCATAGAGAATTGTCGTGCCAACGATGAATATGGAACGAAAGTTCGTAGAACGGCTGTCTATCGCCGCCCGTCTCGATGACCGTTTCCCATTCCAGCTTTTCACCTGGCTGGAGCTGATAATGGGGGGCTTTTTCCGTACTCCATGAGGACGGAGCTTCTAACCCCAGCTTCCCCTCCCACATTTCCTTCGATTGGTTGCTTAGTGTGAGGATCAGTTTTTTCCGCTCCGTCATTCCGACGGTTGGCCCGCCGTGCCCATAATCTATCGAAACTTCCAAGCCTTGATTTAACGCGGCTCCTTCCGGAAGCAGGTAACGATTAACGCTCACACTCTGCTCCAGAAGTCCGCGCGGATTATAGTCGCCGATCCATTCGCCAGGGATGCGTATGATATCCTCCTCAACATAAGTAGCACTGCGACTATCAATCGTAACCGGAATATTCCATATGGCGATGACCTCTTTACTGACTTGAAGCGTGCGTCTAGTAAGCTCATCGAGATCGGCGGGAACGGCGAACCCTTTAATCTGCGGGCTAACGACAACACTATGCCCGATCGGTTTGACCCATCGTTCCGGTATGCTTTCAGCTCCGCCAATGATTCCTAGAATCGCGCCTAACGTTGCGGCGGTGCAATCCGTATCATAGCCGCAGTTGGCGGCCTTAAGGATACAATCCCCGAAATCCGTGCCGTAGATCCAGCCAAGAATCGTAAAGGCGACATTCTGGGGGGCATCCGTGAAATTGTAATTCCCATATTTGCCCACGATCATTTCCCGTGCTTCGATCCACGATTTCCCTATTTCCTTGCAATGAAGGATATCCTTAACCGCATTCGCAATCCGGCATTGTTCCGGAATAAAAGATAAGCCGATTTGAATCAGTCGGTCTCTGTCGGATTCGAGAAACGCAGCGCTCTCGATTGCCGCAAAGAACATTTCGCCGTATACGCCCTCACCTCCGGCATGATCGACAATCGCGTCCTGATAAGCGTAATACGCCGCCACTCCCGGCGCCCCGGGCGCCACCATTGCCCATATTTCCGAGCGAATGGGCGATCCCATGCAATCGGTAAACGGATTGTTGAACCATCCGCTTACCGGCGCTTGCAAACCATAGCGCAAGTTCGTGAGGCTATAACCGTATTCGTCAAAGGGGAAGAAAACGTGTTCGACCCATTCCTGTCCCAGTTCCTTTGAAGTGATTCTTGCGCCATACTGCTCCAGCGCATGCAGCCAGACGAGTTGCAAATCGAGATCGTCGTTTGCAGTGGGCTTATCCGGAATTTCAGGATAGAAAGTCAAATTCAACAATTCAGGCTTTCCCTCGTCATAGCCTCCCAAAGTACCGCCGACATTTTTGCCGAGCCATCCACCGAATACTTTGCGATAATAATCTTGTTCATTTAATACGCTTTTTTTCAATCCGCTCACCTCCCTATATGTTCACTATTTACAACTCATCATCACCATCTCGTCGAATGGATTGACTCAACAGGCGACTCTTCTGTAGAATTGTAAGTGTTTTCATTATAGGACTTTCAAGTTCAGAACAACATTGTCTGGATTAATGTTTCCTTGGTGAAGAATGTGTAAAGAGGGAGGGGTCGCGAATGGATTACTTTTCCTTAAATGGACTTTCCAGACTAGACGTGAAATGGTCGCGAATGTACAATATTGACCCAAACTTCTTGATCCCGCGAGCAAATCCGCACTATGAATTGATCATGGTTGCGGATGGTCCTGTATTCATTCAGGTCGGACAAGAGAAATATACTTTGAACGGCGGGGACTGCCTGCTCTTATTGCCTTGGGAGGAGCATTTTGCCTGGAAGCCCGGAGGCGGAAGCTTCTTCTGGGTTCAATTCACGTCCGATCCGCCTCTTGAATTAATAGATGCCGGCGATAATTTAACCTCGCTGCTTAAGATTTGCCATACGAGTTCAAATTTTTTACGCACCTCCACGAACGAACAGGCAGGGAAACTGATCATTCCCCGTCTTTATACGCCGTTTCGTCGGTATGAATGCATGCATACGTTCGAAATCATGACCAACGAATTCACCAAACCGAAAGGATATTACCATTATCGTTTAAATCGCTGCTTGGCTAAATTAATCGAAATATCCGCTGAAGACTTGCTGGAGAAAGTCATGTCCGACATTAACCTGCCCGCATCCATCGTGACTTTCCAACGGCTCGTGGAAATTTTGAACGAAAGCTACATGCTGGAATGCACCGCCGCGTCGATCGAGAGAATGCTCGACCGGAAATACGAGTATCTCTGCAACATCTTCAAGAAATATTCCGGCATCACGATTAACCTGTATCTGCAACAGCTTCGCATACAGCGAGCGAAGTATTTGCTTCGGGAAACCGAGAAGTCCGTGCAGGATATCGCCTTTGAATTAAGCTTCGAGAACCCTCTGTACTTCAGCAAAACATTCAAAAAGCTGGAAGGTTTATCGCCATCGCAATATCGCGCAAACTATCAAACCGTCTTATATGCGACTAATTCGTCCTCAACAAAAACAACAGCTCCTAATCTAATTTAGATAGGAGCTGTTCGTTGCAAGTTTCACTAATCGAGAATAAAGCCTTTAAAGTCCACTTTTGATGACGATCCCGTGAACACTTCCAAATAATATAAGCCTAAATCCAATTGATCGATGATCGTCTCCTCACCGTCCAAGCTTCGGTTGTTGCCGTTTATTTTGACATAAGTATCCGGCGAACTTCCTTTATAGGCCCTTAGCGTCAGCTTCCGTCTGGCGTTAACGAAAACCCATGCGGACATGATGTTCCTATCGGTTGTGTCCGCCTTCGTATGTTCCACGTAAACTTTAAAACTATCCGTCGGCGCCTCGGGTATTGTCAACCAGTCGTCGGGTACGCTGTCTTTGATTTTCTGACTGGAATAATCGATTTTGGTGTACCCGTCCGCGACGATCGTACGAGGGGACAGACAGGAGAACAGAACTTCCGCTTCATACCGATGACCCATGTCTCCGAAGTGCAGCCGGTCCGAAATGATCTTCTGCACGCTGATAGAGGAGTACAGTAGGAAGGATTCCGTATATTTGTTCATATCGACGAGCTGGAGTCCGTACTTCTCCGCTAGCTCCCTCTTCACTTCGTTGGCTATGCTCGCGACATGTTCGCTCGTTCTCATCGGATAGTCGTCCGCATATTCCGTTTTCACCCCGGGTTCGAGTATCGCTTGAGTTGTCAGCAGAAAAGGTTGGATGTTCTTCGAGTAGCACCAGTTAATGATTTGTTCGATAGATCCTTTGAACCCGTCTCGATAGGCTTTTTCGTTCGGATAGAGAAGCCGGTCGTTGATGCCAAAACCAATTCCGATCATCCGCGTGTCATGATAAGCGGACGTTACGCCATACTGTTCCTCCAATATCGTTACTGCCCAGCTAGCATTCGTTCCGGTAAAACCCGAGTTATAGATGCGCAATACCTCGTTGTTCGCAGCTTGACGAAGCAATTCCTCCAGCTTCTTCGAGAAGGCGTTCGGCGAAGCGCCGTCTACTCCAATCGTATTGGCCACCCATCCCGTCGTATTCGCGCCGTCGACCGTACTGTCTCCGAAAAAAGCAATCGGGAACTTGCTTCCCTGCAACCATTCCGTCCATGCATCGTTAAACGTACATATTTTTTGCGGGATCCGAGTTTCGTTAGATTGCTCTACTGGGTTTGTCTGCAAGGCTGTACCTCCCAAAATTGTTGTTTGAAGTTGATCATGTTTTTATCCTATCAGCTTTTGGAAGGATTAAAAATGAACTGGGTTAAGATTTACGGGCCGTCAAAAATTTAATTCCGCTCACGCAGGAAACAAAGGCAAACAAACGCAGCCACTGCAAGTACTCCGCATACAGCTAAAGAGACGGCAAACGCTCTTGCATAGTCCGACAAATCAGCACTTCCCAAAGGCTGTCCCAATGAAGCGGAAAACAAAATACCGATCAACGCCACTCCGAGCGAATTGGACAAATACATAAACGTATTAAACAAACCCGAGCCTGTTCCTGCATCCTTGGACGGAACCGTGCCCAGTACGACTCGAGTAAGAGGAGTTGTGACAAGACCAAGCCCCAAGCCGTACACAAGCAGAAGCACAAGGTATTGAATACTCAATAGATGTACCGAATCAATATGAAGCAACCAAATAAATAAGAAAAAACATATCCCCGATACCAAGGCCCCTATTTTCAGCACAATCATTCCCCACCTGTTTATCATTCGCGATGACAGCAGAGAAGTCAGGAAAAAGCCGCCGCCCAGAGGCAGAAAAACGAGACTCGTCCCTTGTGCATCAAAGTGCAGGCCGAACTGCAAATAATAGGTTAAGAGAAAAAAGAAGGAGAACATGCTGAAATAGGTCAAAACGGCCGAAATCATCCCTATCCCGAATAAACGCCGTTTGAAAATGGTTAAATCAACAAGCGCGGTCCCCTCCCCTTTTTGTTTGCGAATCTCAAATGCGATAAAGGCGGACAACAATAAAAGCGATAGGATCAGACAGCCCCATATCCAAAACGGCCAGCCCTGTTTTTGCCCTTCGGACAATGGATAAACGAGCAGAAACAATCCTCCTATAATTAATAAGGTGCCGATCCAATCGATTTTTTGCGGCCTTCCGCCGCTCGACTCCGACAGAAGCGGCAAACACAGAAGGACAAGGATGCCGAAGGGGACATTGAAGAAAAAAACGGTCCGCCAACCAAGATCGTACACGTTCCAATTGACGAGAATTCCTCCCAGGATGAGACCGAATGCGAACCCGAATCCCATCAAAGCGCCGTAAATACTGAATACAAGCCCCTTTTCCCGCGGCAGAAAATTAACCTGCATCATGGATAACACCTGGGGTTGGATAAGTGCCGCGGCGAGCCCTTGTACAATCCGAAAGACAATCAGCAAAGTTGGGTTCGAGGTCAATCCAGCGAGCATGGCCATAATCGTAAATCCGCTCACTCCGATAAGCAGCAGCCGTTTTCTCCCGTAGATATCGCCAAGTTTCCCGCCGACAATAAGCGCTACAGCCAAACTGAGAGAAAAGCCGGCGACGATTAGCTGTGCATCGGAAAAACTGGCATTCAAGCTATCTTGTATAGACGGGAGTGCGACCTGAATCATATAGGTGTTCAAGGAATTAAGCAGTACGGGCAGAAGAATAACCGCCAGCGCGTACCAACGCCGCGGATCAACCTGCAGCTGAAGTTTATCGTCTGCTTGCAATGTAATTGATGGATGATTTGCCAAATTGTATTCCCTCCTCAAATGCCCACCGGTTTATTAAATCCGGCAACTATCATTATCATTCACCTTGATTTTTTTCTCTACCTGCCGAGGGAGACCGATTCCCTGCTAAGGGAGAAAACTTCAATTCCCTATTGATGGAGCTTGCTTGAATGTAAATTGCGGGATACAGTAGAATTCAATTATGTAAATGCCAAGGAGGTGATTTTGCGATGTTATTAAATATCACTACGATTCATGAATTATTTGATCAATTTACGAGAATGGTCGAGGGACACGTTCAGCAAAGCAATCAGGAACAGCGGCTTACCATTCCCGCTCATATAGGCAAAGGATTCATGACCAGGACGCGAATTCGTCCGGGTATGGAAATCATGATTACGGATATTACGTTCGAAGAAGATATGAAGCTTCAGCTTCAAGAATCCTGCCAGCTGTTTGAATTGAGTTATTGCGTAAGCGGAGAAATGAATTACGAATGGAACGGCAAGAGGAGTCTTACAAGCTCAAAAACAGGCAATGTTACTTTTCTGGAAGATGTTCGGGTTTATGAGGAGAAGAAAGCAGGCATCCGGAATCAAATGGTGGAAATCAGGCTGACCCCGGACGAGCTGTTGTATTATGCAGGGGATTTGACGGAGAAACGGAAAATGGAAACCTGGCTTAGCCATTATCGCGGAAATATCGATCGTTATCCGGACACTCCAGCCATCCAAAGATGCGTTTCGGACATGATGAATTGCACGCATCTGGGAACGATGAAACGGCTATATCTGGAAAGCAAAGCGCTTGAATTTATTGCATTGTTTGGCGAATCGGACGAATACGGGACTGTTGGCGGAAGCATGACGCTTCGCCATGACGATAGGGCCAAATTGCAGCAAACCCGCGAATTAGTGCAGCATCATTTCGAACAACCGTTATCGATCAGGGAGTTGTCCAGGCGGGTTGGAATGAATGAATTCAAGCTAAAAAAAGGGTTTCGCGAATTGTTTGGGATGACGATCTTCGAGCTTGTGCGTCAAAAAAGGATGGAGAAGGCCCTTGCGTATATAGAAGCAGAACGATTGAACATTGGCGAAATCGCAGCTTCTGTCGGTTATAGCAACGCCAGCAATTTCACAACGACCTTTCGCAAACAATATGGCTGCAATCCAAGCGAATACGTAAAACGAATTAGTCGAGCGCAAGCTCCAGCAACACTTTCGTAATCGTCGTCTTCGTGATTCTCCCGATCACTTCCAACTTGTGCGGATCGCCCGGAACGCTTGCAGCGTTCACGACAGGCAGGCTGTCCACCTCGTAGGAAATCATTTTGCTGGCGGCGGCGAGCAGCCGCTCGTCGGGCATGATCGTGTGAATATTCGGCTGGCGGGTCATAACAAGGCTGATCGGCATCGAAGCCGCGGCAGCGTTGCCGATCGTGATCCGCAGCAAGTCCTTGCGGGATACGACGCCGGCTAGGCAACCCGCCGCATCGATCACGAACAGGGTGCCGACATCCTCCAGGAACAGCGAGACGACCGCGTCTCCGACCGTCGCGGTCTCGGGGATAACAACGGGCGCGGACTGATAGTCTCCTACCCGCATCTCAAACAGGCGTTCCAACGACGCCCCTTTCTTATGTACAAAACCGCTGCCCAAGGTGTAACCCACCTTGGGCTTGGCTTCTAAATATTCGAGCATGACCAGCATAGCCAAATCCGAACGGATCATGGGCCTTGTCAAGTTGAGCCGCTCGGCGATTTGCTCGCCGGAAATCGGCTGATCTTCCTCGACGATCTTCAATATTTGCTGTTGGCGGGATGTCAGTTCGATGGCGATTGCCCCCTCGTCTAACCTTCATCCCTATATTCTATCAAACCGCGGGCAACGATGAAACCGAGCTCGAGGATTTCGCCGCGTCTCCTTGCGGACGGCCATACGCGATCGCCGCCTGAGCCGCCGCAATACGCGCCATCGGCAAGCGGAACGGCGAACAGCTCACGTAGTTCAGTCCGACGCGGTGGCAGAAGAAAATCGACTCCTTGTCTCCGCCGTGCTCTCCGCATATTCCCGTTTTGAGCTCGGGCTTCTCCGCTCTGCCGGAGGAGACGCCCCATTCGATCAGCTTTCCTACGCCGTCGGTATCCAGCGATTGGAACGGATTGACCTGCAGCAGCTTGTGATCCAGGTAATGCGTAAGGAACTTTCCTTCCGCATCGTCGCGACTGTAGCCATAGGTCATCTGAGTGAGATCGTTCGTGCCGAAGGAGAAGAAATCCGCATGCCGGGCGATTTGACCGGCGGTCAGCGCCGCCCGCGGAACTTCGATCATCGTTCCTACCTTGTACGCGGCGTCTATTCCGCCCTCTTCTTCCTTCACGCGTCTAGCCGCATGATCGATACGATTGCGAAGAATCTCCAGTTCGTTCACATGGCCGACCAACGGCACCATGATTTCCAATTCGACCGAAATTCCGCGCTCCCTGCAGCGGGAAGCGGCTCTGAAGATCGCCTCCGCCTGCATATCGTATATTTCCGGATGAACGAGACCGAGCCGGCACCCCCGCAAACCGAGCATCGGATTCACTTCGGCCAATGACCTGACTTTACGAAGCGTTGCTTCAATCGCCTTTTTCTCGGCTTTCTCGGCTTCGCCGGGCTCGACCGTATCCGCCAGTTCCTCCAGCCGTTTCAGCAGCTCCTTCTCCTGCGGAAGAAACTCGTGAAGCGGAGGATCAAGCAGCCGAATCGTTACCGGCAGTCCGTTCATCTGCTCGAACATTCCCTCGAAGTCCGATTGCTGCATAGGAAGAAGCTGAGCCAACGCCTTATTGCGCTCCGCGTCGTCGTCCGCCACGATCATCCGTTGCACGACCGGAAGACGGTCCGGCGCAAAAAACATATGCTCCGTCCGGCACAGTCCGATGCCTTGCGCTCCGAACTGCCTGCCCGTCCGGGCATCGTCAGGGTTGTCGGCATTCGCGCGCACTTCCAACGTGCGTATCGCATCCGCCCAGCCCAATAGCTCCGACAGCTGCTCGGTCATCTTCGGTTCGCGAAGCGGGACCTCTCCGACGATTACGCGGCCGCTGGCGCCGTCGATCGTTAGCAGATCTCCTTCCTTGACCGTTCGAGAACCTACGGTCATCTGTCCACGCTCCTCATCGATATCGAGACTTTCGCATCCGCATACGCACGGCTTGCCCATGCCTCTGGCGACTACGGCGGCATGGCTGGTCATGCCTCCCCTGCTTGTAACCACACCTTCAGATACCAGTACGCCATGTATGTCTTCCGGCGTCGTCTCGGGACGAACGAGCAGTACCTTGATCCCGTCTCTGCTCCACCGCGCCGCGGTGTCCGCATCGAAAGCCGCCCGCCCCGATGCGGCTCCGGGAGAAGCGGGCAGTCCCGTAGCCAGCACGTCAGCGACCGCGCTCTCGTCGATGCCGCGGTGCAGGAGCTGGTCGAGGTGGGACGCCTCGATTCTTTGGAGAGCCTCTTCCTTCGCGATGACGCCCTCCTTGACCAAATCCACCGCGATTTTGACAGCCGCCTGCGCGTTCCTCTTGCCGTTTCTCGTCTGAAGAATATAGAGTTTGCCTTTCTCGACCGTGAATTCGATATCCTGCATGTCTCTATAGTGATTCTCCAGCCGCTTCGCCACCCGCAGCAGCTCTTCGTATGTATCCGGCATGTCGTTGCGCAGCGAAGCGACAGGCTGAGGCGTTCTCGAACCCGCGACTACGTCCTCGCCTTGGGCGTCGATTAGATATTCCCCATACAAGTCTTTCTCTCCGGTGGACGGATTTCTCGTAAACACGACCCCGGTACCGCAGTCGCTTCCCAGGTTGCCGAACACCATGCTCTGAATGTTAACGGCCGTTCCCTGATCGTCGGGAATCCGGTTTAATTGGCGGTAAAACTTCGCGCGGGGATTATGCCACGAGCTGAAAACAGCCTGAATCGCCAGGCGAAGCTGTTCGTGAACATCCTCGGGGAACGGCCGGCCGGCCCGGGCAACAATGCATCCCTTGTATTCCTCGATTAATTCGCACAGCCCATCCGCCGACAACTGCTGGTCCGTCTCCGCTCCGCGCGCCGACTTAACCCGGCTTAGTATTTTCTCGAAACGGAACCCCTCGATCCCCAGCACAACCTCGCCAAACATCTGCAGCAGCCTGCGGTAGCAATCGTAGGCGAATCTAGCATTGCCGGTCTGCCGAGCCAATCCTTGCACCGTCTCGTCGTTGAGCCCCAAGTTAAGCAGCGTATCCATCATTCCCGGCATCGAAGTGACGGAACCCGAGCGGACAGAGACGAGCAGCGGATTGTCCGCGTTGCCCAGTTTCTGTCCTTTGCGTTCCTCCAGTCTCCTCAGTGCGGACTGCGTCTCCTGCCACAGTTCCTCCGACAATCCTTCATTCCCTTGAAAATAAGACAGACATGCGGCCGTTGAAATTGTAAAGCCGGGAGGCACCTGAAGCCCCGCGCGCGTCATCTCGGCGAGATGGGCCCCTTTGCCCCCCAGAACGCTTTTCATGCTTGCATTGCCTTCATGAAAATCAAACACTTGCTTAACGCTCATACCCGTTCCCCTTCCGATTCTCGCCTTGACATTCCTCGCTATCGCATACGCCGTAGAGCTTCTTGAATCCGTTCGTCGGCAACGTGCCGATCATCGACGAACAATATTTACACAGTACGATTCCAAGTTCATTAGAAGTTACACTTGAAGATATTGTGTCATCATAATTGACCATTCCCGACATTAATACCACCTCGTTGAATTTAATGTATTTTCAATATAAGTCACCAATCGAATTTAATCAATATATAATACTCATATTATTGTTCTAATTTCGTTATTTATGACTCATATTAAATACCCAAATTGATAACTAACCTGGCAAAATGACCGTTTTTGAGCCTTGGCAAACGCCAAAAAGCTCCTGAACCGTCGCAAGGACATATTCCGGAGCTTATGTTTGGTAAGATTTTAGTTTCGTTAATCCAGCTTAACCTTAATCACAGCTTTCTTGACCCGGGCAGCCTCCCGAACCTCCCCCCCCCCCCCCCCCCCCCCCGGGGCTCCCCCGGGAAGAGAGAGCCGAAAAACCCCCCCCCGGGGGGGGCCCTCTTCCACCCCCCCCCTGCCACGTCCCGTGCCCGTGCCGGGGCGA